>DATGFP010000024.1:0-3772 GCA_035309005.1 Allostellaceae bacterium
ACGATGGGGATCCGCAACAACCGTTATCAGGCCCTGGTCCCGACCGTCACCGGGAGGCTGCGGCGCCAACGGCCGGTGCATGCGACCGAAGCGACGATCGCGCGCCGCCACACCAAGCGCCGCCTCAAATTCACCTTGCCCGGGCCGATGACGATCGTCGATACGGTTGCCGACGCCCATTATGGCGAGCGCGCGCGGATGGCGATGGCCTTCGCCGAACTCCTCAACGAGGAGGCGCGCGAATTGGCCGCGATCGGGGTCGACGTGATCCAGTTCGACGAGCCGGCGTTCAACGTCTATCTCGACGAAGTCCTCGACTGGGGGATCGCCGCGTTGCACCGGGCGATCGAGGGCCTCAGCTGCACAACCGCGGTGCACATCTGCTACGGCTACGGCATCCCCGCCAACATCGAATGGAAGAGCGGCCTCGGCGCCGAATGGCGGCAATACGAGCGGATCTTCCCGGCGCTGGCCGCGAGCCGGATCGACCAGGTTTCGCTCGAATGCGCCGGCTCGCGCGTACCGCACGAGTTGCTGGGGCTGCTGGGCGAGAAGGACGTGCTGCTGGGGGCGGTCGACGTGGCGAGCGCGGTGGTTGAAACGCCTGAAGAGGTCGCCGCGACGATCGCAGCGGCGCTGCGCCATGTGCCGGCGGCGCGGCTCTATCCCTGCACCAATTGCGGCATGGCGCCGCTCGGCCGCGACCTCGCGGCGGCTAAGCTCGCCGCGCTCGCCGCCGGCGCCGCGCTGGCGCGCGGCCGGCTGGGCTGAAACGACAGAGGCCTTGCCTCACAGCTCCGCCGCGACCTCGCGCAGCAGGCGGCGCATCCAGGCGATGGCCGGCTGGTCGCCATTCTCGCGGTGCCAGAGCGACATGAGCTCGAACGGCGGCGAGGGGTAGGGCGGCTCAAACAGCACGAGCCGATAAGGCCCCATGAAGGCGGTCGCGACGCGCCGCGGCAGCAGCGCCGCGATATCCGACCGGGTCACCGCGGCCAGCGCCGCGGTGAAGTGCGGCGTCGTGACCGCGACGGTCCGGCGCAGCCCGCGGGACGCCAAGGCGCCCTGCAGCACGCCGGCATCGGAGCGCGTCACCAGCCGTTCCAGCCCGTGGTCGACGACGTAGCCGTCGATCGCGTGCTCGTCCTCGCCGGTCGCGGTGACGACGAGGTGCGGCAACGCGGCGAGCCGCTCCAGCGTCAGCTCCTCGCGGGCGGCGGGATGGTCCTCGCTGAGCACCCAAACGCGGGTCTCGACCCACAATGGCTCGCCGGCAAACCAGTCCGGTATCCGCTTAAAGCTGCCGATCGCCAGGTCGGCGCGCCCGCTGCGCAGGCTTTCGGCGACCCCGAGATTGCTCGGCAGCACGCTTAGCGAAGCATGCGGCGCCTCGCTCCTGAGCCGCGCGATAAGCGGCGGCAGCAGCACCGCGCCGGCGTATTCGGTACAGGTTATCGAAAAGCGGCGGTCGGTGCTTTGCGCCACGAACTCGCTCGGCGCCAGCGCCATCTGAAGTTGCATCAGGCCTTGGCGCAGGCGCGGTGCGATCTCGGCGGCCCGCTCGGTCGGCTGCATGCCGTCCGGACCGCGCACGAACAACTCGTCCTTCATCACGTAACGCAGGCGGTTCAACGCATGGCTGATCGCCGATTGGGTCAGACCGAGGCGGGCGCCCGCGCGGGTCGCGCTGCGTTCCTCGCTGAGCGCCTCGAAGACCCGCAGCAGGTTCAGGTCGAGCGCCTCAAAATGTACGTCATTCATTTCTTATGGTCGATCTTTTCACTTGCATCATTATCGCCCGCCCCTATGTTGCAGTGCGGTAGCGCCGAAGGCCGGCCTACATCCAACCACGGAGAAACCATGTCGCTCCTCAAACCCGCCATCCTCGGCCTCGGACTGGTGGCCGCCATCGCGCTCAGCGCCCATGCTCAAGCGGTGTCGGGCGTCGCCGTCCCCGGTCCCAGCATCGCCAGCCTGCCGCCGACCGACGAAGGGCCGCGCCCGAGTTCGCATAATTCGATCCCGGGCGTCGCGAACTCGACGATCACCCAATCCCCGAAGTACATGGGACCGGACCCCGGGCGGGGATGGTATGCCCAAGAGCAGCAGACCCACCCGGTGGAGCCGTCGCCGGCGTACCCCGGCCCCCGGCCAAACTAACAGCGGCGCCTCCGCAGGTCGCCGGGTCGGCCATGAGAGGCGGCCCGGCGGCAATAAAGCTCCGCGGCCGCCGCATGGCGCCCCGGGGCTTGGCGCATAGCTCAGGCGACCCCTTGCTGCGCCGCACAACGGAAACCCGGCCCAGCGCCCTGGCCTGCTGGGTTTTTTAGCGCGCGACATCGCTCACGGCCTCCGCCAGCCTTCATGGATGCTAAAAATTCATCTCCATCTTAGCAAAAATTCATTTGCAGCATTGCATCCTTTAGGTCACAGCACCTTCCCATAAGGTGCTGTCCTCGCTCCCTCAGAAACCTCGGAGAAGCTCTATGTCCAGTTTCACGAAATCGAGCCTGCTGGGTTTAGGCCTGTTGGCTGTCGCGGCGGTTGCCGCGCACGCGCAAAGCGGCAGCGTCGCGTCGCTGCCCCCGGGTGCCGCCCCGGCGACGGCCCCCGCGCCGGTCGGGCCGTCGGCTAGCTATCCCGGCCCGAACCCCGGCAGCGGCTTCTACGGCGGCACGGTTGCGCAGCAGCAGCCGGTAACGCCGTCGCCGCAATACATCGGCCCCAATCCCGGCAGCGGCTTTTACGGCACCGCGAAGAGCCAGCAGCCGGCGGATTATGATGCGAACGTCGCGATGCATCCGTACACCAGCAGCGGCACCGGGCCGCGCCCGAACTAAGCGCACTAGCCGACGGTAAACCGGGGCCGGCCGCGACGAGTGGCCGGCCCCGAGCTTTTTTGCAGCCACAGTCCACCCGCGGCGGGCGTTATGGCGCGGTGGCGATCATGAACAATCGGCGGAATGGAAACAGCGTCTTGCCGTCGGCGCGGCGTGGGTAGGCCGCGTCCACCAGCGCCGTGTAGGCGGCCTCGAACCGGCTACGCTCGGGTTCGTCGAGCGCCGCGAGAAGCGGCGAGAGCCAGGTCGATTTGGTGTATTCCTTGACCGCATGCTCGCCCTCGAGCACCTGCAGGTATTCGGTCTCCCACATGTCGAGCCTGGCGGCGAGCGGCGCCAGGAGGTTGTAGTAGAACGCCGGCTCGGCGACCGGCGCCGGGCGCAGCATCGGCTCCAGAATCATGCGCCACGGCCCCATCCGCGCCGCCTCGCCCATCGAGGTGTGCGATGGCGCGCCGAAATTGCGCGGGATCTGCACCGCGAAGGCGCCGCCCGGCGCCAGGCTGTCGAACAGCGCGACAAAGACTGGCGCGTGATCCTCGATCCAATGCAACGCCGCGTTCGAATAGATGATGTCCGGCGGTTGCGGCGGCAGCCAGGCCGCGAGATCGGCCTGCTGCCAGTCGATCTGCGGCAACTCGGTCCGGGCCTTGGCCAGCATCTCGGCCGAGCCGTCGATGCCGACGATCCGCGCCGCCGGCCAGCGCTCGGCGATGAACCGCGTGACGTTGCCGGCACCGCAGCCGAGGTCGTAGACGAGCTTCGGCGCCTCGGACTCGATGTGCCCGAGCAGGTCGATCGCCGGGCGCAGCCGCGGCCCGGCGAATTTGAGGTATTGCGCAGGATCCCAGGCCATTCTTCTCAACCGTTATCGGGAGCTCGGCCGCACGATAGCATCGAACGCGGCGGCAGCGGATAGACGGCGTTCTCCA
>DATGFP010000025.1:0-45861 GCA_035309005.1 Allostellaceae bacterium
CGTTTGTAGCGTCGTTTCGGTGCCGAGCGAAACCGCGCCGGCTGCATAGGCATCTAGCGTCCTTCGAGACGCGCCCAGCGGCGCCTCGAAAGACGCGAAGACCGTCATCCAGGTTGCGAAACTTGCTTCGCCCGCGCCGGCACCTGATATAGTGCCATCGGGAGGTCGGCGGCGGACAGGTCCCTCGCCAACCCGGTCAGGTCCGGAAGGAAGCAGCCGTAACGAGTTCCGGCCTGGGTCGTTTGTTCGGTCTCCCACCCCTAATTCAACGCATCGCGCTAGGCCGCCTGGGATGACCGACGCCGCGACCCACTATCGCGTGCTGGCCCGCAAATACCGGCCGCAAACCTTCGCCGAGCTGATCGGCCAAGAGGCGATGGTGCGCACCCTGGCCAACGCGATCGCCAGCGGCCGCGTGGCGCACGCGTTTATCCTCACCGGGGTGCGCGGGGTCGGCAAGACGACGACGGCGCGGATCATCGCCCGGGCGCTCAACTGCGTCGGGCCGGACGGCACCGGCGGCCCGACCGTCACGCCGTGCGGCGTCTGCGACCATTGCCGGGCGATCGCCGAGGACCGCCACGTCGACGTCATCGAGATGGACGCCGCCTCGCGCACCGGCGTCGACGACATCCGCGACCTGACCGAGGGGGTGCGCTACCGCCCGGTCTCGGCGCGCTACAAGGTCTACATCATCGACGAAGTGCACATGCTGTCGAAGAACGCCTTCAACGCCTTGTTGAAGACGCTCGAGGAGCCGCCGCCCGACGTCGTCTTCATCTTCGCGACAACCGAGGTGCACCGGGTGCCGGTCACGGTGTTGTCGCGCTGCCAGCGCTTTTCGCTGCGCCGCGTGCCGATCGAGCTGCTCGTCGAGCATTACCGGCGGATCGCCGACGCGGAGGGGATCGCGGCCGAGCCGGCGGCGCTCGGCCTGATCGCGCGCGCCGCCGACGGCTCGGTGCGCGACGGCCTCTCGCTGCTCGACCAGGCGATCGCGATGTCCGAGGGCATGATCGAAGCAGCCGCGGTGCGCGACATGCTGGGCGTCGCCGACCGCGGCCTCGTCTTCGACCTGTTCGAGACCGTGCTGAAGGGCGACGCGGCGGGCGCGCTCGACCGCCTCGACGGCCTGCACCAGGGCGGCGCCGATCCGCTGATGGTGCTGCAGGAATTGCTCGATCTGGCGCATTTCGTGACCCGCCTCAAGCTGGCGCCCGATGCCGGCGCCGGCGACCCGCTGGAAGAGGGCGAGCGCGAGCGCGCCCGGCCGCTCGCCGCCGCGCTCGCGATGCCGGTGCTGGCGCGCGCCTGGCAGATGCTGCTGAAGGGCCTGGAAGAGGTGCAGGCGGCGCCGAGCCCGACGCAGGCCGCCGCGATGGTGCTGGTGCGCCTCGCCTATGTCGCCGACCTGCCGGTGCCGGCCGATCTGGTGCGCGCGCTGGCGGCGGCGGGGCCGGTGAGCCTGGCCGCGCCGGCCGCGCCGCTGGCGAACGCCGCGCCGCCGCCCGGCGCCGCGGCGCCGCCGAGCGCCCGCCGCATCGAGGCGGTCATCGCCGCCGCGGCGCCGCAGCCGGCGCCGCGCGCCCCGCCGACCGCCGCGCTCGACGCGATGCCGCAAAATTTCGCCGAGGTCGTCGCGCTGTTCGATGAACGGCGCGAGGCGCTCATTCGCTCGCAGCTCTATTCGCAGGTCCATCTCGTCGCCTTCGAGCCGGGACGAATCGAGTTCCGCCCGGCGGAGGCCGCGCCGCGCGACCTTGCTAACCGGCTCGGCCAGCTCTTGGGCGAGTGGACTGGCCGGCGCTGGGTCGTATCGGTGTCGCAGGCGGAGGGCGCGCCGACCCTCGCGGAAGAGGAGGCGCGGCGCGCCGGCGAGCTCAGGAACGAGGTCGCGGCGCACCCGTTGGTGCGGGCGGTGCTGGAGTATTTCCCGGGCGCCACGATCGCCGCGGTGCGCGAGCGCTTCGCGGCGGCCGAGCCCGGGGTCGACCCGGTGGCGGACGACCCAATGGCGGACGTTTCGGGCGATGACGCGACCAACGCGGGAGAGGAGACCCCATGAAGAATCTCGGCCAGCTGATGAAACAGGCCCAGGCGATGCAGACCAAGATGGCCGAGATGCAGGCGCAGCTCGAAGCCGTCGAGATGACCGGCGTCTCGGGCGGCGGCATGGTGCAGCTGACGCTGAACGGCAAGAGCGAAGTCAAACGCCTGAAGATCGACAAGGCGGCGGTCGACCCGGCCGAGACCGAGGTGCTGGAAGATTTGATCGTCGCCGCGTTCAACGACGCCAAGCACAAGGTCAACGCCTATACCGAATCCGAGATGCAGAAACTGACCGGCGGTCTGGCGCTCCCCGGCGGCATGAAACTGCCGTTTTAGGCCGGTGTTGAAACCAGCAGAGTCGCACCCCCTCTCCCCCATCGGGGGAGAGGGTTGGGGTGAGGGGGCGGCTCGCGGTAACCCACCTCACCCTCCCAGCGCTGCGCGCTGGGCCCCTCCCTCTCCCCCCTGAAGGGTGGAGAGGGGATTTCGCGTCGCGCCTCGATGTCCGAGCTCGATACGCTGATCCAATTGTTGGCGCGGCTGCCGGGGCTCGGGCCGCGCTCGGCGCGGCGCGCCGCCCTCTTCCTGTTGAAGCGCCGCGAGCAGGTGATGCAGCCCTTGGCGGCGGCCTTGGGCGCCGCGGCGGCGGCGGTGCGGCCGTGCGCGACCTGCGGCAATCTCGACACCGCCGACCCGTGCGCGATCTGCCGCGACCCCGAGCGCGACGCCAGCGCGATCTGCGTCGTCGAGGACCTCGCCGATCTCTGGGCGCTCGAACGCAGCGGCGCCTTTCGCGGCCGCTACCACGTGCTGGGCGGCACGCTGTCGGCGTTGGACGGGGTCGGCCCGGAGGAACTCAACATCGCCCGGCTGCTCGCTCGGCTCGGCCCCGAGATCGAGCTGATCCTGGCGCTCAACGCGACGGTCGAGGGCCAGACGACCGCGCATTACATCGCCGAGCGCGCCGCCCCGACCGGCGCGCGGATGTCGCGCCTCGCGCAGGGCGTCCCGATCGGCGGCGAACTCGACTACCTCGACGAAGGCACCCTGACCGCCGCCCTCAAGGCGCGGCGGGAAATGTAGCGTTTGGTTAACAGGGGAACGCCGCCAAATAGAAATGTCCCCCCACCGAGGTCACTGAATAGTCGCCACAGCCAAGCTCAGTCTTGCCTGCCCGCTTAAGCCAAGCCGGTGATTGCTGTTCCGGCGGAAGTGTGACCTCATCGCTTTGATCATAGATGACGCCGGCTGATGACCAGATCATCCCACCCCAATTGAACACAACAAGCTTGGGTGTATGACCGTCTGGCAGATGTTCTATCGAAGCGATATAGGTGTCCCTCATTATTTCAAAATGAATGAGGTCACCGACCATGTCGCAAGCCCGGAGGTACGCCAGCGGACCAACGATGTTTACGAGCACTACGGATGGTAACACGGCATAAGAAGCCGCGCATTGCCACCGGCCGCCTCGCGCAAGCCTCGGTATCCTCATGGCCGCCGGCACCGCAGCGATGATCAAGACCAGCAGCAGCAACGGTGTACCGATCAATACGTACGCAAAATCTGGGCCTATTGGCGATGCACGGCAGATGACAAGAACGGCTGAGACCAGAAGGACAATGAAGAGTGGCCAATAAACGATCCGATCCCGGAATTCATCTGCGGAAAAGCTGGGTTCAGAATGGCTTCGAAGACGCATGATGTCCAATTCAGATCGTCGCTATAATTGCGCAGACGTTCCGATAAGAGCATCGCTCGACCCTGGTCGTGCGAGAGCGCATATACACGGTCAGGCCGCGAATGTCAAGAACAAAAGGTGAATATACTGCGCTGAAGGGAGCAGCAAGGCCGCTGCCGATTAAGCGGCGCGGCGGCTTTTGACGCGGGTTTTGCCGGAGCCTTCTTCCTCGAACAAATCGGCGAGGCGTTCGAGCATGACGCCGCCAAGTTGCTCGGCGTCGACGATCGTCACGGCGCGGCGGTAATAGCGCGTGACGTCGTGGCCGATGCCGATCGCCGTCAGTTCAACCGAGCCGATGCGCTCGATCTCGCGGATCACCTCGCGCAGGTGCTTTTCGAGGTAGTTGCCGGGGTTGACCGAGAGGGTTGAATCGTCGACCGGCGCGCCGTCCGAAATCACCATCAGGATGCGGCGCTCCTCGGGGCGGCCCAATAGCCGGTTGTGGGCCCACATCAGGGCTTCGCCGTCGATGTTTTCTTTCAGGATGCCCTCGCGCAGCATCAGCCCGAGGTTGCGCCGGGCGCGGCGCCACGGCGCGTCGGCCGGCTTGTAGACGATGTGGCGCAAATCGTTGAGGCGGCCCGGGTTGGCGGGCTTGCCGGCGGCGATCCACTTCTCGCGCGCCTGGCCGCCCTTCCATGCGCGCGTCGTGAACCCGAGGATCTCGACCTTGACGCCGCAGCGCTCCAGCGTGCGCGCCAGGATGTCGGCGCTCATCGCCGCCACGGTGATCGGCCGCCCGCGCATCGAGCCCGAATTGTCGATCAGCAGCGACACGACGGTGTCGCGGAACTCCATCTCCTGCTCCTGCTTGTAGGAGAGCGGCAGGACCGGATTGGTGATGACCCGCGACAGGCGCGCCGCGTCGAGGATGCCCTCTTCGAGGTCGAACTCCCAGGCGCGCGTCTGCTTGGCGAGGAGGCGGCGCTGCAGCCGGTTGGCGAGCCGCGCGATGACGCTCTGCAGGTGCGACAATTGCTGGTCGAGCAGGTGGCGCAGCCGGCCCAATTCGTCGGCGTCGCATAATTTGTCGGCTTCGACGACCTCGTCGGCGGTGGTGCTGAAGGCGCGGTAGATCGCGTTCTCGTCGGGCCGGCCGCGCGGCTGGGTCCCGGGCCGGCCCGGGCGGCCGGGATCGTCGTCGCTGGCGCCCGGCATCATCTCGCCGTCGGCGTCGGCTTCGCCGTCTTCCTCGCCCTCGGCTTCGGCGCTGTCGGAGGGTGAGCCGTCCATCGAGGGCTGCGCCCCGGCGCTGGCGCTCTCGCCGCCCTCGCTCTCGTTCTCGCCCTCGGCTTCTTCGCCGCCCTGGCTGTCGTCGGAAGAGGAGTCGTCGATCTCGCCCAAATCGATGTCGAGGTCCTGGATCAGCCGGCGGGTGGCGCGGGCATAGGTGTCCTGGTCGTCAATCGCGCGGTCGAGTTCGCTGATGTCGCGGGCGATCTTGCCTTCGAGCCAGGGGCGCCACAGATCGACGACGCCGCGCGCCGCCGGCGGCGGCGGCTCGTGGGTCAGGGCTTCGCGGGCCAATAGCCGCACCGCTTCGGCGAGCGTCCCCTCGGTGCGCTCGGTGATGCGCTCGAAACCCTGGCGGCGGTATTGCTCGTCGAGCATCGCCGCCATGTTTTGCCCGACCCCGACCATGCGGCGCGTCCCCAGCGCCTCGAC
Source organism: Allostellaceae bacterium (assembly GCA_035309005.1). GTDB lineage: Bacteria > Pseudomonadota > Alphaproteobacteria > ATCC43930 > CGMCC-115725 > DATARH01. Next base: position 5,459 of record DATGFP010000025.1, read on the forward strand.
CCGCGCCTGCTCCAGCGCCTCGAACATGCTGCGCGCCAGGGCGCTCCCCGGCATCCGCTTCGAATGCACCGCGTCGTTGTGGTAGCGCAGGCGCAGCGCCATGCTGTCGGCGGCGCCGCGCAATTGGGCGACCTCGTCGGGCGGCAGGTCGCGCGCCGGGTTGGGCAATTTGACCCGTTTGCCGGAAAGGCCGGGCGGCTCCGGCCCGAAGCCGACATTGACGTCGTCCTGCTCGGCGATCGCCCGCAGCGTCGAGGCGGTCGCGCGCTTGAAGATCTCGGTCGGCGAAAACGCCTGCGTCATGCTTCAGCTCACTCGACGGCCTATTCTCGTCATTCCCGCGACAGCGGGAATCCAGGGCGGCCAAGCCGTCGCTCGCCCTGGGCCCCCGCTTGCGCGGGGGTGACGAATGATTGAGGAAACCGCCCGCTGCATCCTACATCAAGGTCGCGTTGACGCCGGTCTCGGGCAGTTCGCTGCCGAAGCAGCGCTGGTAATATTCCGCGACGGTCGGGCGCTCCATCTCGTCGCACTTGTTGAGGAAGGTGAGCCGGAAGGCGAATGCCAGATCGTTGAAGATGCGGGCGTTCTCGGCCCAGGTCATCACCGTGCGCGGCGACATGACGGTCGAGATGTCGCCGTTGATGAAGCCGCTGCGGGTCAGATCGGCGAGCGCCACCATGGCGCTGACGCGGCGGCGCCCCTCGTCGTCGTTGTAGCTCGGCACCTTGGCCAGCACGATCTCGACTTCGGCGTCGTGCGGCAGGTAGTTCAAGGTCGCGACGATGTTCCAGCGGTCCATCTGGCCCTGGTTGATCTGCTGCGTGCCGTGGTAGAGGCCGCTGGTGTCGCCGAGCCCGACGGTATTGGCGGTCGAGAACAGGCGGAAGCCGGCATGCGGCCGGATGACGCGGTTCTGGTCCAAGAGGGTCAGCTTGCCCTCGACCTCGAGCACGCGCTGGATCACGAACATGACATCGGGGCGCCCGGCGTCGTATTCGTCGAAGCACAGCGCCACCGGGTGCTGCAGCGCCCACGGCAGGATGCCCTCGCGGAACTCGGTCACCTGCTTGTTGTCGCGCAAGACGATCGCATCCTTGCCGACGAGATCGATGCGGCTGATGTGGCTGTCGAGGTTGACCCGGATGCACGGCCAGTTGAGCCGCGCGGCGACCTGCTCGACATGGGTCGATTTGCCGGTGCCGTGGTAGCCGCAGATCATCACCCGCCGGTTGAAGGCAAACCCGGCGAGGATCGCCAGCGTCGTGTCGTGATCGAAGCGGTAGGCATCGTCGAAATCCGGCACATGCTCGCTCGGCTGGCTGAACGCCGGCACTTCGAGATCGCTGTCGATGCCGAAGGTCTGGCGCACCGAAATCTTGATGTCCGGCAGGCCCTGCGGAGTCGGAACGGATGCCGCTTGCTGAACGGTTGGCATTGCTTTTGGCGCTTTCTGGTGCTGCTGGGAGGGAATGGGCCGGCGATCCTGGGATGGCTCAGTGGAAGTAGCTGGCTTTCAGGGTCGCATAGGCCTGGTTGATGATCTTCAGCTTCTCCTCGGCGGCCTTGTCGCCGCCATGGGCGTCCGGATGGTGCTCCTTGACCAGCAGCTTGTAGCGCGCCTTGAGGCGCAGCTGGGTCAATGGCGGTTCGAGATCGAACACCGCCAGCGCCTGGTCGCGCGCCGAGGCGGCGCGTGCCGCCGCATCGCCCCGATCGCGCGCCTGGCCGTTGCCGTTGCCGTTGGCGCGGCCACCCTCGCGCCCGGCCGCGCCGTTGCGATAGAGGTCGAACGGATCGCGCACCCGCGGCCCCGGGCCGTGGCGGTCGCCGAGCTTCCAGGTCGGGCGCTGCCACACCGTGTCGCGCCGGATTTCCGCCTCGACTTCGGCGTCGCTCATCCCGGCGTAATAATTCCACGCGCTGTTGTAGGCCCGCACATGTTCGAGACAGAACCAGTAGTAGCGCTCGAGTTCGAGCCGCGATCGCGGCGCGCGGAAATCGCCGCCCCCGGCGCAGCCGGGGTGGTCGCACAGGCGCAAGGGCGGCTCGGGCGCGACCGCGAAGACGGGATCTATCGGTTGGCGACGCATCAGCCGCAGTATGGGTGGCCCTTCGCCGCCTGACAAGGATTCGCCGCAGCGCACATCAGGCCAAACCGGGATTGCAGAGCAGGGTTGCGCCGCCGGCGCGGGAGCCTCTCGCGGGCCCACACCTTCGCGCAAAAAGAACCGCCCGCCGGCGGGGTCTCCGCGGGCGGGCGGCCATCTTTTGGCGATGCGTGCGGGGGCGAGCGGGCCTAGAAGTCCATCCCGCCCATGCCGCCGCCCGGCGGCATCGCCGGCATCGCCGACTTGGGCTCGGGCTTCTCGGCGACCATCGCTTCGGTGGTGACGAGGAGCCCCGCGACCGACGCGGCGTCCTGCAGGGCGTGCCGCACGACCTTGGTCGGATCGATGATGCCGGCCTGGATCATGTCGGTAAACTCGCCCTTCTGCGCGTCGTAGCCGTAGTTGGGGTCCTTGCTGTCCAACAGCTTGCCGACGATGATCGAGCCGTCGGTGCCGGAATTCTCGGCGATCTGCCGAGCGGGCGAGGACAGTGCCTTGCGCACGATGTCGATGCCGACCTTCTGGTCCGGGTTGGCCGGGGTCAGCTTGTCGAGCGCCTTGATCGCGTAGATCAGCGCGGTCCCGCCGCCCGGCACGACGCCTTCCTCGACCGCCGCGCGGGTCGCGTGCATCGCGTCGTCGACGAGGTCCTTGCGCTCCTTGACCTCGATCTCGGTGGCGCCGCCGACCCGGATGATCGCGACGCCGCCGGCCAGCTTCGCCAGCCGCTCCTGCAGCTTTTCGCGGTCGTAATCGCTCGTCGTCTCCTCGATCTGCTGGCGAATCTGGGTGCAGCGGCCCTCGATGTCGGCCTTCTTGCCCGAGCCGTCGATGATCGTCGTGTTCTCCTTCTCGACGCGGATCTTCTTCGATGAGCCGAGCATGTCGAGCGTGACGTTTTCAAGCTTGATGCCGAGGTCTTCGCTGATCACCTGGCCGCCCGTCAGGATCGCGATGTCTTCGAGCATCGCCTTCCGGCGGTCGCCAAAGCCCGGCGCCTTGACCGCCGCGACCTTGAGGCCGCCGCGCAGCTTGTTGACGACGAGGGTAGCGAGCGCCTCGCCCTCGACATCCTCGGCGACGATCAAGAGCGGCCGCGAGCTCTGCACCACCGATTCCAGCACCGGCAGCATCGCCTGCAGCCCCGACAGCTTCTTCTCGTGGATCAGGATGTAGGGGTTGTCGAGTTCGGCGATCATCTTCTCGGCGTTGGTAACAAAGTACGGCGAGAGATAGCCGCGGTCGAACTGCATGCCCTCGACGACGTCGAGCTCGGTTTCGAGGCTCTTCGCCTCCTCGACCGTGATGACGCCCTCGTTGCCGACCCGCTGCATCGCCTGCGCGATCATCTCGCCGATGCTGCGCTCGCCATTGGCCGAGATCGTGCCGACCTGAGCGATCTCCTCGTTGGTCGCGATCTTCTTCGAGCGCGACTTGACGTCAGTGACCACCGCGTCGACCGCGATGTCGATGCCGCGCTTCAGATCCATCGGGTTCAATCCGGCGGCCACCGCCTTGGCGCCCTCGCGGACGATCGCCTGCGCCAGCACGGTCGCGGTCGTGGTGCCGTCGCCGGCCTGGTCGCTGGTTTTGGACGCGACCTCCTTGACCATCTGCGCGCCCATGTTTTCAAACTTGTCGGCGAGCTCGATCTCCTTGGCGACGGTGACGCCGTCCTTGGTGATGCGCGGCGCGCCGAACGATTTGTCGAGCACGACGTTGCGGCCCTTCGGCCCCAGCGTCACCTTGACGGCATTGGCCAGAATATCGACGCCGCGCAGCATGCGGTCGCGCGCGTCGGCATGAAATTTTACTTCCTTGGCAGCCATTTCTCTTTCTCCCTTACGCGGCCTTGCGGGCGGCCGAGGCTTCGATGATCCCCATGATGTCCGATTCCTTCATGATGATCAGGTCCTCGTTGTCGAGCTTGACTTCGGTGCCCGACCACTTGCCGAACAGCACCCGGTCGCCGGCCTTGACGTCGAGCGGCTGTACCTTGCCGTCTTCGCCGCGAGCCCCGGGTCCTACCGCGATCACCTCGCCTTCCATCGGCTTTTCCTTCGCCGTGTCGGGGATGATGATGCCGCCCGAGGTCTTTTCCTCCGCTTCGATGCGCCGGATGACCACGCGGTCATGCAACGGACGGAATCCCATATGAACCTCCTTGCGCACTCTAGACAAAATTGGGGACGAAATTAGGTTTGGCACTCTCTGGGGGAGAGTGCTGCCGAGATAGTCGGATCGGGGCCGCTTGTCAACCGGCGAATCCCGCGCTATTCGCCCGCTTGCCGGCGCAAAAGCGTTAATCGCGGGGCAAGCTTTTGACAAAGGGCACAGCCCCGGCGCACTCTCGCCGCGCCGCGAGGCGTTACTATATGCGACCCGTCAGCAGCGAGCCGTGAACCATGCCGCGATCCATGGATTGGGAAATACCGACCGAGTTCCAGCCGAAGCCGGAGGATTACGCCTTCGACCTCGACCGCGCGCTATCGGGCGTGCTGGGCTTGCAGGCGAACGTCCCGGAGGATGCCTTTACCGCCGGGACGCTCGGCACCGAGCGGGCCGGCAGCGCGGTTCTGATCCGCGACAGCGGCCTGGTGCTGACGATCGGCTATCTGATCACCGAGGCCGAGTCGATCTGGCTGACCTCGGGGGTCGGCGGCGCGGTGCCCGGCCACGTCCTGGGCTACGACCAGGAGACCGGCTTCGGCCTCGTCCAGGCGCTCGGCCGCCTCAACATCCCGCCGCTTGAGATCGGCAGCGGAATTCGCGTCGGCGCCGGCGACAAGGTGGTGCTGGCGGCCGAGGGCGGTCGCCGCCACGCGGTCGCCGCGACCGTCGTCGCCCGCCAGGAATTCGCCGGCTATTGGGAATACGTGCTCGACCGCGCGATCTTCACCGCGCCGGCGCATCCGTTCTGGGGCGGCTCGGCGCTGATCGGCGCCGCCGGCAGCCTCGTCGGCATCGGCTCCCTGCACGTCCAGCGCTCGGACGGCCGCGAGCGCCGGCGCGACGTCAACATGGTGGTGCCGATCGACCTGTTGCCGACCGTGCTCGACGACATCCTGACCTACGGCCGCCCCAACCGGCCGCCGCGGCCGTGGCTCGGCCTCTACGCCGCCGAGGTCGAGGACGCGATCATCGTCGCCGGCCTCTCGGAGCGCGGTCCGGCGAGCAAAACCGGGCTCAAGCCGGGCGACCGCATCCTCGCGGTGCGCGACGAGCCGGTGGCGAGCCTCGCCGCGTTCTGGCGGCGCGTCTGGGCGAGCGGCCCGGCCGGCAGCGAAGTCGTGCTGCAGGTCGTGCGCGACAAGGAGACGATGCGCGTGCGCATCCCCTCCGCCGACCGCACCCTCCTCCTCAAAGCGCCCCGCCTGCACTAAACCCGCGCCGCGTTGCCCCAGGGTCAAAACCCCGAGCAGCGTCCGATCGGATTGATCCGCCCCCTACTCGTCATGGCCGGGCTTGTCCCGGCCATCCACGTGGATCCCCGGGACAAGCCCGGGGATGACGAAATGAGAGTGATCCCACTTCAATGGATTCCGCCCTAATCAGCTGTCTGCGCGGGTGAGCGAATTTGCTTGGAGTCCGGTAATTTGCACCGGACTTCCGCACCGATTAACCTGTTTAGAATCCAAATCGGGAAACCCGTGCAAAAACCCTAATTTCTGCCCAAAGGCCATACTCCACCCGACCAACAATCATCCGGAACGAAGCTCGAAAAGCTGCCGCAATAGAATTGGTGAGGTAACGAGGCTGTCGGGATGAGCAGCACCGCACTTGATTTGACCGCCGAGCGATGGACTGGCCTCCTTGGCGGCTACCGCATCCCTTACGATCCTAGGAAGGCGCTGCGCTTGCTCGAACGGAGTGAGAACATGGCCGGGGCTTGGGACGAACTCTGGAACGAATTACATCATCAAGGCGATGTCGGTGACGCGTCCTTCGCCGCCGTACCTCACTTGGTCAGGATTCACGAGCGTCGCGGCTTTCCAGATTGGAACACTTACGCCCTCGCCGCCACCATCGAGCTCGCGCGCGACAGTGCCGACAATCCTCCACTCCCGTCTGATCTTCGGGACTTCTATCAGTCCGCGTGGATTTGCCTGCCCGACATCGGCTTGCGGGAGTTGAGCACAGCCAAGGATTCGATCCTGGTCGCGAGCATCATCGGTGTATTGGCGATCGCAAAAGGGCAGCGGACGCTCGGCAGGCTCGCGATTGAGTTCACAGAGGACGAACGCCTCGACCTGCTCACTAAGTACGCATGAGTACCTGTGCAGAACTCTTGTTTTGTGCTCGGGCGGTATGAGCCTCGGGTTCGCGACTACCGCTCGACCAGCGCGGCGCAGGCGGGCGGCAGCTGCGACACGCGCAGCGGCGGCGCCGGCGGCCCGGGTTTGGGGTGCAGCGCCTGCGGGGTGAACCACCAGGCGAGTTCGTTGCAGCCGTCGCCGGGCGGCGGCGGCGCCTGGTTGGCGCATTCGTGGTCGCCGGTCGGACAGGAAAGGCGCAGGTGGAAGTGCCGCCGGTGCTCCCACCACGGCCGGATCAGCCGCAGCCAGCCGCGATCGGCCCCCGCCTCGCGGCATAACGCGCGCTTGATCGCCGGGTTGACGAAAATCCGCGCGACGCCCGGGCTCTTCGCCGCGGTTTCGAGGAGTTCGCGGTCGGCCGGCCGCCACACCTTGGGGTCGATATCGTAGCCGTCCGGCCGCACCAGATCGAGCGCCGGCATCTCGTCGCGCTCGGCCGGGCTGAGCCGGCGGTCGGGCATCGGGGTCAGCCAGATGTCGGCCTCGATCCCGAGCTGGTGCGAGGCGTGCCCGGTCAGCATCGGCCCGCCGCGCGGCTGCGCCATGTCGCCGATCAGCAAGCCCGGCCAGTCCGCCTGTTGCGCGGCGGTCGCGGCGAGGCGCTCGAGGAAGGCCACCAGCAGCGGATGCCCCCAGGCGCGCCCGCGCGACGGCCGCATGACCTGCCAGTCGGGCCCGTCCGCCGGCAGTTCGACGCCACCGGCGAGGCAGCCGCGCGTGTAGCCGCCGATCGCCTGGGCCGGCCCCGGGGCGGGGCTGGTGGCGCGGCCGAAGACGCGCTTCGCGGCGTCTTGCGGCAGTGTCGCCAGCACGGCGCGGCGGTGCGCGCTCTCCTGCGCCGCGGTGTCCTGCGCCCGGGTCGGGCCGCCAGCAGCCAGCGCCGCCAGGCAGGCGAGCACCCAGATTATCGGCGATCTCCCGGCCACTGCCGCCCCCCGCGCCGCTGCCTCGTTGAATGCCGATCCGAATGCGCCCGAACGCGCGCCGGCGCAAGCCCTCCCGGAGCGCCCGGCAGCGTGCTCTTCCCGCGGCGGCGGCGGCGGAGTACCCTGGGGGCGCCATGAAGCTCTACGGGTTTTTTCGCTCCTCCGCCGCCTTCCGCGTGCGCATCGCGCTCAATCTGAAAAAGCTCGATTACGACGCGGCCTTCATCCATCTGCGCCGCGGCGAGCAGAGCGGCCCGGAGTTTCGCGGCGTCAACCCGCAGGGCCTGGTGCCGGCGCTCGAAATCGATGGCGAGCGGCTGATCCAGTCGCTGCCGATCATCGAATACCTCGACGAGCGGCACCCCGAGCCGCCGCTCCTGCCGCCGGACGCGGCCGGCCGGGCGCGGGTCCGCGCGCTCGCCGCGATCGTCGCCTGCGACATTCATCCGCTCAACAATCTGCGCGTGCTGCGCTATCTGCATCGCGAGCTGGGGCATGACGAGGCCGCGCTTGGGCGCTGGTACAACCATTGGATCGCCGAGGGCTTCGCCGCCTTCGAAGCGCTGGTGGCCGCGGACAAGCGGACCGGCGCCTTCTGCCACGGCGATGAGCCGGGCCTCGCCGACATCGCGCTGGCGCCGCAGATCGTCAATGCCGAGCGCTACGCGCTCGATCTCGCGCCCTACCCGACGATAACCAGGATATTCAAGACTTGCATGCAGCTCGACGCTTTCGCCGCCGCCCATCCCGAGCGGCAACCGGACCGCGAGGCATGATGGTTTCCCGCTCGCGCCAGGCGCTGCTGTTCTTCGGCGGCGGCGCGCTGGGGCTGGCGCTGGCGCTCGGCGCGTGCAGCCCCGGGGGCGGGGACCCGCCGCTCAGCGGCAGCGAACTCGGCCTGATGCAGGACGCGATGCAGCAGGTCGAGCAGAGTTACGTCGTGCCGGTCAAGCCCGACAAGCTCGTCGACGGCGCCCTCAAGGGCATGCTGAACAAGCTCGATCCGCATTCCGACTACATGACCGAGCGCGAATACCGCGAGCTGATGGCGACGACGAGCGGCCAGTTCGGCGGCGTCGGCATCGAGATTTCGGTCGAGCAGGGGGTGCCGCAGGTGATCGCCGCGATCGACGGCACCCCGGCGGCCACCGCCGGCATCGAGCCCGGCGACCGCATCCTGAAAGCGGACGGGCAGCCGATCGTCGGCATGGATATCAGCGATGTCGTGCGGCGCCTGCGCGGCAGCCCGGGGACGCCCGTCGTGCTGACGATCGCGCGGGCCAACCGGCCGGAATTCGCGCTCGCGATCACCCGGGCGATCATCCATGTCGATTCGGTCAAGTCCGCGCTGCACCCGGGCGGCATCGGCTATGCCCGGATCAGCACCTTCGACGAGAATACGCCGGCCGAGCTGCGCGCCGCGATCGCCCAGCTGCGCCGGCAGGCGGGCGGGCATCTGTCGGGCTTCGTCCTCGATCTGCGCAACGACGCCGGCGGCCTCCTCGACGCGGCGGTCGAGGTTGCCGGCGATTTTCTCGATGGCGGCGGGGTGGTCACCACCAAGGGCCGCGAACATGACGAAAACCGCGCCTACAACGCGCCGCCCAAGGGCGATTTGATCCGCGGCGTGCCGATGGCGGTGCTGATCAACGGCGCTTCGGCGTCGGCTGCCGAGATCGTCGCCGGCGCGCTGCAGGACGACAAGCGCGCGACGCTGATCGGCACCCACAGCTTCGGCAAGGGATCGGTCCAGAGCATCATCCCGCTTGAAGGCCGCCGCGGCGCGCTGCGCCTGACGACGGCGCTCTATTACACGCCGTCCGGCCGCTCGATCCAGGGCCACGGCATCACCCCCGACCGGGTCGTCGAACTGCCCAAGGACCAGCAGGTGGCGAACGCCGTCATCACCTACGAGAGCGATCTGTTCGGGACGCTGAAGCCGACCGGGGCGCTGGCGCCGAAGAGCGTCCCGGCGGCCGCGACGCCGACCCCGGCGGCCGACCACCCGATCAATCCCAAGATCATCGGCACCGCGAAAGACGCCCAGCTCAACGCCGCCCTCGAATTTCTCGGCAGTCGCCACGCCGCGGCGCGTTAGCGCGAATCGTCATTCCCGCGCACGCGGGAATCCTGGGGCAACCAGTCTGCCGCTTGTTCTGGACCCCCGCTTGCGCGGGGGTGACGGGAGATGTTGCGGCGGCTCAGGCCACCCGGGCGACGAGGGGCGCCAGGAACTCGCGCAGGACGGGCGACCATTTGGCGTGCTCGGGGCCGCTGGAGGAATGCCCGAGATCGCTGTCGAGCTCGAAATAGCGCGCCTCGACCCCGGCCGCGCCGAGCGCCGCGATCACCGCCGGCGCGATCTTCGGCGGAAAGAGCGCGTCGCTGCGGCACAGGATATAGAGGACGCGCGCCTTGATCTTGGCAAAGTCCGGCCGCGTGTCGAAGCCGAGGAGCGCGCGGCGCAGGATGATCAGCGAATTGGCGTCCCAGTTCTTCGCCCAGGTGGCGGCCTGCGCCCGGATCGCCGCCTCGCGCTCTATCGCGTCGGGATAGCGCGGCGTCAAATTGGCGTCGATCCCGTAGCGCTTCAGCGTCTCGATGCGAATTTCGGTCAGCGCCGCCTTGGCCCCGCCTTTGCCATAGTAGCGCCCGCCATGCCATTCGGGGTCGGTGGCGAGCCGCGCCGTCACCTCGGCGAGCTGCTTGTCGGTATTGGCCGAGGCCCATGGCGCGGTGTTGACCGGCACGATCGCGTCGATGAAATCCGGATAGGCGACGGCCCACTGGAACGCCTGGTAGCCGCCGTAGGAGGGACCGGCGACCGCGACCAGGTGCTGGACGCCGAGCGATTGCAGCAGCGCCTTTTGCGCCGCGACGATGTCGCGCACGCCGATCGCCGGGAAATCGGGGCCATAGGGCTCGCCGGTCGCCGGGTTGCGGCTCGCCGCGTTGGTCGAGCCGTAGGACGAGCCCAGCATGTTGCTGGCGACGACAAAGAGCTTATCGGTGTCGATCGCCTTGCCCGGGCCGATCAGGCCGTCCCACGAGCCGGGCAGCCCGCCATTCGCCGGGTTGCGCCCGGCGGCGTGGTGGCTGCCGGTATAGCCGTGCGTCACCAGCACGGCGTTTGTGCCGCCATTTGGCCCATCGGGCGGCGCGAGGCGCCCGTAGGTCTCGTAGGCGATCGTCGCCTCCGGCATCACGCTGCCGTTGGCGAGGCGAAAATCGCGCAGCGTGAAAAAGCGGTCCTCGACCGGGCCGATATCGGCGGTGCGCAGCGTGGCGCCGTCATTCATCTTGGCTCTCCTCGGACGATTATCGCGGCGAATTGTGCACACCGGCGGCGCCGCTGTCACGGCGCCCGCGATTGCGCACGATTGCGCCGGGCGGTCGGCGATGACATAGAAAGAGAGCCCGCCGGTGACCTCCGACGGGGATCTCCGACGGGGATGCGATGCGCCGCGTGTTGCCGCTCCTGCTTCTGCTGCCGCCGCTCGGCCTCGCCGCCTGCGACAGCGCCGCCTTGCCGCCCGGCCCGGATACCCAAGGCCCGAACTCCCCGAGCGCGCAGCTCGTCGCGAGCTTCCCGCGCGGCGGCATTGTCGACACGATCGTCGTCAACGCGGTCGAGCGCCTGCCGCTGCGCGCCGCCGAGCTGGTTGCCCCGGGCGGCGCCCCGACGCCGGCCAGCTACATCAACGTCGCGGCCTCGCCGGGCTACGCGACCGGCCAGTGGACCGCCGGCAACCTCTGGCAGGAGCCGGTCTCGGGCAGCAGCGCGATGCCGTCCCTGGCCGGCCCGAGCGTGCTAGCCGGCGCCGCCGTGCAGAGCCGCGAGCAGCTGCTGGCGACCGTCTCGACCGCCGATATCGCGCTGCCCGACCCGGTCGCCTACCGCCGCGACTGGGCGCATTACCGCATCCGCCTGACCTTCGGCACGCCGCCCGGCCCGCTCGAAACCCGCGACATCGCCGCCCCCGAGCCCCCGCCGCAACCCGCCGCCCCACCACCACCGGGATCATAGCGCGTCGAGTGCGTCTAACGTTTGCGCGAGGCGGGCGAGGTCGGCGGGGGCGGAGAGGCGGTGGTCGCCGTCCTTGACCAGGGTCACCGCGACATCGCCGCTGGTGAGCCGCTCGGCGAGGCGCAGGCTCAGTTGCCACGGCACCGAGGCGTCGGCGAGCCCGTGCAGCAGGCGCACCGGCACGTCAATCGCGATCGGCGCGCCGAGCAGCAGGTGCCGCTTGCCGTCCTCGATCAGCGTCTTGGTATAGAGGTAGCCGGCGGGGTCGAATTCCGACTGCAGCACGATCGCGCCGCGCCGTGTGACCTCGCGGCGCTGCGCCGGGCTGAGGCGCGGCCACAGAAGCTCGTGGGTGAAGTCGGGCGCCGGGGCGACGCCGACCAGCGCCGCGATCCGCGCCGGTCGCGCCAGCGCCGCCAGCAGCATGATCCAGCCGCCCATGCTCGATCCGACCAGGATCTGCGGCCCTGCCGTTAACGAATCGATGACGCAAATCGCATCGTCCCGCCAGCGCCCGATCGTGCCGTGCGCGACATCGCCGTCCGAGGCGCCGTGCCCGAAATAGTCGAAACGCACGAAGGCGCGCCCGCGCTGGCGGCAATAATCCTCTAAAAACAACGCCTTGGTGCCGGTCATTGCGGAGCGGAAGCCGCCGAGGAAGAGGATCCCCGGCCCCCTTCCCCGGCGGCGGCCGTGGAGGCGGTGGTAAGCGATTGTCGCGCCGTCGGCGCGTGTTAAGATTCCGCCGCCCGCCGCGGCTGTGGACTCGTGCGCCGAGGCGCTGGCGGAGACAGGCATCGTATTCTGGCGACAAGCGGATGATACGTGACGATAGCATCGCGGGCCTGCCCGCAGAAGGCCGCCCGCCGGCGGTCTTGCAGGTTATCCCGAGCCTCGTCTCGGGCGGCGTCGAGCGCGGCACGGTCGACCTCGCGGCGGCGCTTGTCGCTGCCGGCTGGAGCGCCTACGTCGCCTCCGCCGGCGGCCCGATGGAGCACCAGCTGGCGCGGGTCGGCGCGGTGCACCTCAAGCTGCCGCTGGCGTCGAAAAACCCGCTGGTGATGCGGCGCAACGCGGCCGCGCTCGTCGACCTCATCCGGCGCTACAAGATCGACATCGTGCACGCCCGCAGCCGCGCCCCGGCGTGGAGCGCCTGGTCGGCGGCGCGCGCGACGCGGCGGCGCTTCGTCACCACCTTTCACGCCGCCTACCCGGCCGACCTGCCGCTGAAGCGCTGGTATAATTCGGTGATGGCGAAGGGCGAGCGGGTCATCGCGATCTCGCAATTCGTCGGCGAGCATGCCGCCCGCGAGTACGGTGTCGAGCGCGACCGGCTGCGCGTCATCCCGCGCGGGGTCGACCTCGCCTCGTTCGACCCGCGCCGCGTCAGCGGCGAGCGGATCGCCGCCCTGGCGACGCGCTGGCGGGTGCCCGACGACGCGACAATCGTGATGCTGCCGGGGCGCCTGACGAGGTGGAAGGGCGGGCTCGATTTCGTCGAGGCGATCGCCCGCCTGCGCCGCCGCGATCTGTGCTGCCTGTTGGTCGGCGCCGAGCAGCGCCCGGGCTTCCGCCGCGAATTGGAGGCGGCGATCGGGCGGGCCGGCGTCATCGGCCTCTTCCGCATCGTGGAGGAATGCGGCGACATGCCGGCGGCCTACATGCTGGCCGATGTCGTGGTTTCCGCCTCGACCGACCCCGAGGGGTTCGGCCGGGTCATCGTCGAGGCGCAGGCGATGGGCCGCCCGGTCGTCGCGACCGACCACGGCGGCGCCCGCGAGACGATCCTGCCGGGCAGCACCGGCTGGCTGGTGCCGCCGGGCGACCGCGCCTCGCTCGCCGCCGCGATCGCCACGGCGCTCGGGCTCGACCCGGCCGAGCGCGCCGCCTTCGCGCTGCGCGCCCGCTCGCACGTCGCGGCCGGCTATACGCGCGACACGATGTGCGCCCGCACGATCGACCTCTACGAAGAACTCCTCTTCCCCGACCCCGCCGCCGCCCCCGCCGATCACCGCGAGCCGCTGTCGATCGTCGCCTAGCACAGCGGCCCCCGTAGGGCGGAAAAGCGCAGCGCCTTCCGCCATTTGCGCTGGAGCCTCCCCGTTTTTACGTCATCGTCGGGGATTGTCGCAGCACGCCGAAGATCGCTGGCGGAAGGCGCTACGCTTTTCCGCCCTCCCCACGCCTCTTCCTCGAACCTTGCGCCGCTGTTTCCGGGGTGTTATGTCAACGCCGCTCGCCCGTTTCGAAGGACGCAGCGTCACTCCCCAGCCAATCCGCCGGGTATAGCTGCGCCGCGACGCAGCGGCGAAAGCTGGAGAATGGCCATTCCTCCGACCCTTCCACCAAGCCGTGCTTTACCGGGTTGAAGTGGATGTAGTCCATATGGGCCGCATAGTCCCGCTCGTCGCGGATCGTGTGCTCCCAATAGCGGCGCTGCCAGATGCCGCGCTCGCCGCGGCGGATCATGACGGGCGATCGGGGCTCGGTATCGGGCAATGATTTCGAGAACGCCTTCTTGAGCGCCCGCCAGCGACCGGAAAAATCGCAATCGTCCGGCGGCAAAGTCCACAGGCAGTGCATGTGGTCGGGCAAGACGACCCAGGCGTCGATTGCGAAGGGCGAGCGCCGGCGCACCTGACGCACCGCCTCGCGCAGCGCCTCGATCTGCGTCACCAGCAGAGCGGAACTGCGGTCGAACAGATTTACCGTGAAAAAGTAGGTTGCTCCCGAAATCCGGTTGCGGCGGTAGTCCGGCATCGCCACAGCATGCCCAAGTTCGGGCGGCGGCGGAAGGCGCTGCGCTTATCATGCCGCGCGTGGCTTAACAGTGCAGCGGCCGTAGGGCGGAAAAACGCAGTGCCTTCCGCCATTCGCGCGGCACTCTCCGCAGTTTAGGTCAGGATGCGCAAGATCGGACGGCGGCGGAAGGCGCTACGCTTTTCCGCCCTACCGGCGGCGCCGCTGCCTCAATGAAATTGCGGCTTCACCTCCTCGCATAGGAGCTTCAGGGCGTTGAGGACGCGGGGCTGCGGGATCTTGCCGCCGCAATTGAGTTCGGCGAGGATGCCGTCGAGGCCGATCTCGGCGTCGACCTCGCGCAGCCGGGCCGCGAAGCCGTGCGGCTCGTCGATCAATACCTGGGTCGCGAGTGCTTCCTCATAGGTCAGGGCCTCCAGCCGCTCGACCCGGCGCAGCCGCTGCAGTGCAACTTCGCCCCCGGCGCGGCGCGCCGAATCGCGGCCCAGTTCGGCCTGGTAGGCGAAAAAGCTCATCAGGCTCTCTTTCGCCTCGGCCCGCGCCTGCGCGCGGGTTTCGGCGAGATAGGCCGGGACCCGCAGGAACACCCGGCCGCGCCCCTCATGCCCGGCCGCTGCGTAGGCCGCGCGGTAGGATTTGATGCTCTCGGCCAATTGCGAAAACGGCCCCTGCCGCACCGCGACAAAAATCGGTAGGCCCAGCCGCCCGATCTGCGGGAAGGTTTCCGGCGTCGCCGCCGCCATGCGCAGTTCGGGATAGGGCTTCTGGTAGGGCTTTGGCGTCGCCGCGACGTTGTCGAAGCTGTGATACTTGCCTGAATAGGAAAAACTCGGCCGGGTCCACGCCAGCTGCAAGATTTCCAGCGTCTCGGCGAAGCGCTCGCGGCTCTCGCCGTAGTCGATGCCGTAATCCTCGTAGGTCCGCACGACGCCGCTGCGCCCGATGCCGTAGATCAGCCTTCCGTGGCTGATCTGGTCGATCGTCGCGGCCTCCTCGGCGAGGCGCAGCGGGTGCGACAGCGGCAGCACCTGCACCGCGAGGCCGATCTTGATCCGGCTGGTGCGCGCCGCGATCGCGCTCGCCACCATCATCGGCGCCGACATCACCGAGCGCTCCGGCGCGCCGTGCAGTTCGGCGAGCCACACCGCGTCGAGCCCGACGCGCTCGGCCATCTCGCATTCGTTCAATGCCTGGTCGAAGGCGGCGCTCTCACCGCCGCCGGCAAGTGGCGGAAACTCCATGAAGCTGCCGAATTCCATCGCGACCGACCCCGCTCGAGCCTTCCCGGCGGCATCATTATCGGCCGCCCGGCGCGGCGCAACCGGCGTATCCGGGGGCCTGCCAAGCTTCGCCCGTATGGGGTGCGGGGATGGGTGTGGGGATGCCTGGCGCGCATGCCGCCTAGAATGCAACGCTCGCGGTGTATTAGGCTGCGGCCCCGCCACTGGATGGAGAAGGAAGCGATGTTGTCGAAGCGGATTGCCCTTTCGGTCGCGCTGATCGCGGCGCTCGCCGCGCTGCCGCTGACCCCGGCGCAGGCGCGCTGGCACCGCGGCTTCCCGCTGTTCTGGCCGTTTGTCGCCGGGGCGGCGGTGGTCGGCACCGCCGCGGCGATCGCGACAGCGCCGTTCCGGCCGTTCTACCGGCCATATTATTACGGACCGCCGGCGGCCTACTATCCGCCGCCGCCCTACTATTACGGGCCGCGGCCGTATTATTACGGCTACTGAGCGCGCGTCGGGAGGGGCGGTGGCGTCGTGTCAGCCGCCGCCCGGGCGCCCGCAACGCCGGGTTGCGAATAACCGCCCCGAGAAGCAAGCCGCGGGGGGTCGCATTTCGCCGCTTGCCGGCCTAATCTGCGCGCGCGTCCAACCCCTGGAGCCCCCCATGCCCATCTCCCGAATCCCGCGAATTGCGCTGCCGGTCCTCGCCCTTGCCGCCGTCGCCGCGGCGCCCCTATCGGCGGCCAACGCGCAGCCCGATTATTGGGCATCGCAATGGTGCACCTCCTCGGCGCTGTCGTGGCCGGGCTGCCTCGCCTCGGACATCCTCAGCACCGCCGGATGGATCCTGATCCCGGCGCTCGCCGGCCCCTACCCGGGGTACGTCGACGCGGAAAACGCGCGGGCCTACCCGCCGCCGCCGCCCGACATCTACCCGCAATACCAAGGCGGCCCCTACTATTACCGGATACGGTAGCGGATAGCGTCTCGCGGCGCTGGCGCGCGAGGCGCCGGCGCCGCTACAATCGCCGCTCCTTAACCAAACCCCCGGGAGGCGGCGCGATGCGCATCCACAACCTCTATACCGACGCCAGCGGCCAATCGCATTTCCGCGACATCGAGGTCGAATGGGCCGAGGAGGGCCGCGCCGGCAAACTTTCGAAGCGCCTGCCCGCCACCGGCATCATCTTCCGCGAGGTGCAGCCCGATTACGACCTCGACTGGCACCCGGCGCCGCGCCGGCAATACATCATCAACCTCGACGCCGGCGTCCAGATCACCGCCAGCGACGGGGAAGCGCGCATCATCGGCGCCGGCGAGGTCATCCTGGTCGAGGACACCACCGGCAAGGGGCACCTCTCGAAAGCGGTCGGCGCCAAGGTGCGCAACTGCATCTTCGTGCCGGTAGAATGAACTCGCGCGGGGTGACATCCCGCTAGGAACATTCTGCGAACATGATAAGATGCGATCTCCCACGCCCTAAGCACGCGGTGACCCCATGGCAGGCAGCGTCAACAAGGTGATCCTCGTCGGCAATCTCGGCCGCGACCCCGAAATCCGCTCGACCGGCGACGGCACCCGCATCGCCAACCTCAACCTGGCGACCAGCGAAAGCTGGCGCGACCGCGTCTCGGGCGAGCGCAAGGAGCGCACCGAGTGGCACCGCGTCGTGATTTTCAACGAGCGGCTCGTCGAGATCGCCGAGAAATACCTGCGCAAGGGCTCGAAAATCTATGTCGAGGGCGCGCTGCAGACGAGGAAGTGGACCGACCAGCAAAACCAGGAACGCTATTCGACCGAAGTCGTGCTGCAGCGCTTCCGCGGCGAACTGACGATGCTGGACGGCGCCAGCGGCGGCCGCGGCGCCGCCGGCGGCGCGAGCGAAGGCGGCTACGAGGAATCCGACCCCGGCAGCTACGCCGCACCCCCCCGCGCCGCCGCCGCTCCGATGGGCGGCGCCCGCGGCCGCAGCACCGCCAACGATCTCGACGACGAAATTCCGTTTTGACCCGGCACCACCCGCTCGGAGCAAATTTCAATGGTGGACTTGTTGGCGCTCGCGCAGGGCTTTCAGGCCGTCCGCTCCGCGAGCGAGATCGCGCAGACGTTGATGGGCCTTCGGGACTCTGCAAAGCTCTTGGAAAAGACGGTTGAACTGAACCAGCAGATCGCGGCAGCGCAGTCCGCTTTGTTCTCAGCTCAATCAGAACAGACTATGTTGGTTAAGAAGATAGACGATCTTGAAAAAGAAATTGATCGACTTAAGGCGTGGGAAGTAGAGAAGAATCGGTATAAACTTGTGAGATACGAGCCAGGAGTTCTTGTATATTATCTTAAATCAGAGGAAAATAATGGAGAGTATCCTGCGCATAATCTCTGTTCCGGCTGTTATGATAAGGGTGTAAAGGGCATACTACAAGCTACTCCACAGTTGCAAGCCAGATACCGTGTTCATGTCTGCGATAGATGTGGGGTCAAACTCGCATTTTCGTTTGTTCCCCCGCCGGCACAACGGGAGCAACCTATAGATGATTGGATTAAAGTACGCGAATAGCCCGTAGGGCGGAAGAGCGAAGCGTCTTCCGCCGTCTTGCGGCGAACCGTCGTGGCGGAAGGCGCTGCGCTTTTCCGCCCTACTCGGTGAGGAGCGGCGATGAGCGATGTTTCGGGGCCACCTTTCCGCGCCGATCATGTCGGGAGCCTGCTGCGGCCGGCGGCGTTGCTGCGCGCGCGGGGCGAGCATCAGGCGGGGCGCAGCTCGGCCGAGGAATTGCGCCGGGTCGAGGATCGCGCGATCGCCGAGGCCGCGCGGATGCAGGCCGAATTGGGCCTTCAAGGCGTCACCGACGGGGAATTTCGCCGCGGTTCGTGGCACATGGATTTTCTCTACCAGCTGGGCGGCGTCGCGAAGACCGAGCGGGTGCTCAACATCCAGTTCAGGAACGCAGCGGGCACGCTCGAATTCTCCCCGGCGGCGCACCGGGTCGCGGGCCGGCTCAGGCTCGACCGCACGATCTTCGGCGAGGATTTTGCCTACCTCAAATCGGTGGCGCCGGCCGGCACCACGCCAAAATTGACGATCCCCTCGCCCTCGATGCTGCATTACCGCGGCGGCCGCGCCGCGATCGACGAGGGCGCCTATCCGGCGATGGACGAATTCTGGCACGACCTCGCCCAGGTCTACGCCCAGGAGATCGCCGGCCTCGCCGCGCTCGGCTGCACCTATCTGCAACTGGACGACACCAGCCTCGCCTATCTGAACGATCCGGCGCAGCGCGCTTACGTCACCTCGATCGGCGGCGACGGCGCGACGCAGCACCTGACCAACATCCGCCTGATCAACCAGGCGTTGGCCAATAAGCCCCCCGGCATGACCGTCTGCACGCATATGTGCCGCGGCAATTTCCGCTCGTCATGGATGGCCGAGGGCGGCTACGACCACGTCGCCGAGGCCCTCTTCGGCGAACTCAAGGTCGACGGCTTCTTCCTCGAATACGACGATGCGCGCTCGGGCGGCTTCGCGCCCCTGCGCTTCGTGCCGAAGGGGCCGACGAAAATCGTCCTCGGCCTCGTCACCTCCAAGCGCGCCGCGCTCGAAGCGAAGGACGAACTGAAGCGCCGCATCGACGAGGCGGCGCGCTACGTGCCGCTGGACCAGCTGTGCCTCAGCCCGCAATGCGGCTTTTCCTCGACCGTCGACGGCAACGCGCTGTCGATCGAGGAAGAGAAGGCGAAATTGCGCCTCGTCGTCGAGGTGGCGCGCGAGGTTTGGGGCTGACCCGGCTGCGGCTCAGCCGGCTGGCCTTCGTCGAGATCGCCGGGACCGCAATCTGTCTCGGCCTGGCGATCCTCGGGCGCGGCGGGTTTGCCGCGTTCTTCTCCGACCCGGCGCTGAGCGGGCTGGCGGTCGCGGTCGGGGTAATGTGCGGCTTCGCGATCTTCTCCGAGGGCAACCTCAGTTCCGGCGAGCGCGAGGACCGCGACAACCGCTGGGTCCTTGTCGCGTTTGTCGCGATCGGCCTGGCCGCCGCCTACCTGCCGGCGTGGTGCGACGCGCACGAATTGTGGACGCTCGACGGCGAGGGTGTGCGCTGGCTCGGGCTCGCCCTCTTCGTCGCCGGCGGCGTGCTGCGCCTGTGGCCGGTCTTCGTGCTGGGGCGGCGCTTCAGCGGCCTCGTCGCGATCCAGCCCGGCCATACCCTCGTCACGGGCGGCCTCTACCGCACGATCCGCCACCCGAGCTATTTGGGCATGCTGGTCAACGCGCTGGGCTGGGGCCTCGCGTTCCGCTCGGCGCTGGGCGTCATCCTCGCGGCGCTGTCGATCCCGCCGGTCCTCGCCCGCATCGCCGCCGAGGAGCGCCTCCTCGCCGCGCAGTTCGGCGCCGAATACGACGCCTACCGCCGCCGCACCTGGCGCCTCGTGCCCGGGCTCTATTAGCGCCCGAATCGCGAGGCCTTGCCGCTCAAGCAACCCCATTTCCGTCATCCCGGCGCAGGCCGGGACCCATTGTTCAGCCGTTGCGCCGTTTGACGCATGGGTCCCGGCCTGCGCCGGCATGACGGAAATGGGGGAAAGAGATGGTCCGCCCAACTTTAGGGTCGCGCCCTCAGCGCTGCGGCGAGTAGCCGGGGGGCGGCGGCGGGGCCGCGCGGGCCTGCATGCACTGGTAATAATAGGCGCTGTATTGCTGCGCGATGTAGCCGTTGGCGTTCTGCGCGTTGGCGGCGCCGCCGACCGTGCCGGCGAGCGCGCCCGAGGCCGCGCCGATCCCGGCGCCGCGACCGCCGCCGACCGCGCCGCCGATCGCCGCTCCGAGCCCGGCGCCGAGCAGCGTGCTGCCGAAGGCCTGGCTGCTCGCCTGGCTGCGCATCGGCGCGACCTGGGCGTCGGCATATTGCCGGCACGCCATGTCGTCGTAGGCTGTCTGGGCCGACGCGGGCGCGCTCAACCACAGCGCCGCGAGGGCGCCGGCGCCATATGCGAAGTTGCGTGTCATTGCTCTCATAAACCTGTCCTTATCGCTCGGGGCGCGAGAATGTTAGAGGCGACCGCGGGTCGTCGCGGCGCGCGATCATTCGGCGTCGGGGATGTCTCGGCAAGGAAATAAAAGGGGTGTTGCGGCAGCGTTGGGGCAGTGATATAGTGAGTGAACGTTCATTCATTACCGCAACGACATCCATGGCAGCGAGCGCCGCAGACCCGCGAGGGACAGCATGAACAACCAGCTCCGCCTCCTGGCCGCGCGCCGCTTCCTGCCGCTGTTCGCGACGCAGACGCTCGGCGCCTTCGAGGACAATCTCTTCAAGAGCGCCTTCATCATGCTGGTGACCTATAGTACGGCGCTGCACAGCCCGTTCGCCCCGGGGGCGCTCGCGGCGATCGCCGGCGGCGCGCTGATCGCGCCGTTCTTTCTGTTCTCGGCGACCGCCGGTGAATTGGCCGACCGCTTCGAGCGCTCGCGCCTCCTGCAGGTGCTGAAGGCCGCCGAACTGGCGACCGTGCTGGCGGCGATCGCGGCGCTGCTCTTCGACAGCCTGGCGCTCTGCCTCCTCGCGCTCTTCGCGCTCGGCGCCCAGGCGACGTTTTCGAGCCCGGTGCGCTATTCGCTGCTGCCGCAGCATTTGGCGCCGGGGGAATTGGTCAACGGCAACGCGCTCCTTGAAGGGGGCACCTTTCTCGCGATCCTCTTCGGCACGATCGCCGGCGGCATCGCGGTCGCGGTCGACCACGGCACCGCCGCCGCGAGCCTCCTCCTCGCCCTCTGCGCCGGGCTCGGCCTGGGGGCGAGCTTCTTCCTGCCGCGCGCGCCGGCGCCCTCGCCCGGGCTGCGCCTGAGCCGCAACCTCTTGGCCGCGACGCTCGGCATCCTCGGCCAGGCGCGCCAGCGCCGCGACGTCTGGCTGGCGATCCTCGGCGCTTCGTGGTTCTGGCTGGTCGGCGCGGTCTTCCTGACGCAGATCCCCTCTTTCGCGAAAGAGACGCTGGGCGCCGGCAGCGGCGTCGTGACGCTCTTTCTCGCCGCCTTCTCGATTGGGGTCGGGGCCGGCTCGGTGCTGTGCGGCCGGCTGATGGGGGGCGAAGTCAGCGCCCGCTACGTGCCGCTGGCAGCCTTGGGCATGGCGGCCTTCTCGCTCGACCTCGCGCTGGCGAGCGAGGGTGCGGTCGCCCCCGCCGGCGGCCCGCTGCTCGGCATCGCCGGCTTTCTCATGCGCCCCATTGGCATCCGCATCTTCCTCGACCTGACGCTGATCGCGGTCAGCGGCGGGGTGTTCGTCGTGCCGCTCTACGCGATCATCCAGCGCCGCAGCGAGGAAGCGGCGCGGGCCCGCGTGATCGCCGCCGGCAACATCATGAACGCGCTCTACATGAGCGCCGCCGCCGGCGCGACCGCGGCCTTGCTCGCCGCCGGCTTCCACACCCCCGACCTCTATTTGACGATCGCGATCGTCAATTTCGGCGTCGCGCTGTGGATCTGCCGCCTCCTGCCGCAGGACACCCTGCGCATGCTGGCGCGCATCGCGCTGCGTCTCGCCTACCGCGTCGAGGTCAAAGGCCTCGAACACCTCGCCGCGGCGCCCGAGCGGCTGGTCATCGTGCCGAACCACGTCTCCTACCTCGACGGGCCGCTGATCGCGGCCTTCCTGCCGGGCTATCCGATGTTCGCGATCGACACCGCGCAGGCCGCCCGCTGGTGGGTCCGCCCGCTCCTCGCCGGGGCCGAAATCTACGCGATGGACCCGACCCGCCCGTTCGCCACCAAGGCGCTGATCAAGGCGGTGCAGGCCGGCCGTCAATGCGTGATCTTTCCCGAGGGCCGCCTCAACGTCACGGGCGGCGCGCTGATGAAAATCTATGACGGCCCGGCGCTGATCGCCGACAAGGCCGAGGCGGCGATCCTGCCGGTGCGGATCGACGGCGTCGAGGCGACGCCGTTCAGCCGGCTCGGCGGCCGGCTGCGGCGGCGCTGGTTCCCCAAGGTGCGGATCACCCTCTACGAGCCGCGCCGCCTCGCGATCCCGCCGCAATTGCGCGGCCGGGTGCGGCGGCACCGCGCCGGGCTCATGCTCTACGACGCGATGTCGGAGACGATGGCGCGCCGGCCCCACAGCGCGAGCCTCTGGGGCGCCTTGCTCGCGGCGCGCGCGGCGCATGGCGGCAGGCATCCGATCCTCGCCGATCCGCTTGCCGGGCCGATCGGCTACGACCGCGTCGTCGCCGCCAGCCTGGTTCTCGGGCGGCGGATCGAGCGCATGACCAAGCCGGGCGAGGCGGTCGGCCTGATGGTGCCGAACTCGCTCGGGGCGGCGCTGGCGTTTTTCGCGCTCCAGGCAACCGGCCGCGTCCCCGCCATGCTCAACCACACCGGCGGCGCCGACAATGTGATCTCGGCCTGCCGCACCGCACAGCTACGAATCGTCCTCTCGTCGCGGCGCTTTATCGAATTGGCCCGGCTCGACGCGCTGGCCGCCGCGCTCGCCGAAGCGGTCGAGATTGTCTGGCTCGAGGATCTGCAGGCCGGGCTCGGCCTCGGCGACAAACTGTATGGCCTGGTGGCGTCGCGCTTCGCGGCCGCGCGATACCGCCGGCGCGGCATCCTCGGATCCGACGCCGCCGCGATCCTCTTCACCTCGGGCTCGGAAGGGGCGCCCAAGGGGGTTGTGCTCAGCCACGCCAACCTCTTGGCCAATTGCCGCCAGCTCGCCGCGCGGGTCGATTTCAGCCCGGCCGACAGCCTCCTCAACGTGCTGCCGATGTTCCACAGCTTCGGGCTCACCGGCGGCTTTCTGTTGCCGGTATTGTCCGGCGTGCGGACCTTCCTCTATCCCTCGCCCTTGCATTACCGGATCGTGCCGGAGCTGGCCTACGGCATCGGCGCGACGATCCTCTTCGGCACCGACACCTTCCTCGCCGGCTACGCGCGCGCCGCCAATTCGTATGATTTCTACGCGCTGCGCTATGTCTTCGCCGGCGCCGAGCCGGTGCGCGAGGAGACCCGCCAGGTGTGGGCCGAGCGCTTCGGCAAGCGCATCCTCGAAGGCTACGGCGTCACCGAGTGCTCGCCGGTCGTCGCGGTCAACACGCCGATGCATTTCAAGGCCGGCACGGTCGGCCGCCTGCTGCCGCTGATCGAGCACCGGCTCGAAGCGGTCGAGGGGATCGATGAGGGCGGCCGCCTGTTGCTGCGCGGCCCCAACGTGATGGCCGGCTACCTGCGGCCCGAGGCGCCGGGCGTCCTGGCGCCGCCCGAAGAGGGCTGGCACGACACCGGCGACATCGTGCGGCTCGACGACGAGGGCTTTGTGACGATCGCCGGCCGCGCCAAGCGCTTCGCCAAGATCGCCGGCGAGATGGTGTCGCTCGCAATCGTCGAGCGTATCGCGACGGCGGCCTATCCGCAGTACCGCCATGCCGTCGTCGCGCTGCCCGACGCGCGCCGCGGCGAGCGCTTGGTCCTGGTCAGCGAGGCGCCGGCGGTGACCCGCGAGGCGCTGGTCGAGGCGGCGCACCGGGGCGGCCTGCCCGAGCTCGCAATCCCGCGCGACATCGTGGCGGCGGCCCTCTTGCCGCTGCTCGGCTCGGGGAAAACCGATTATCCGGCGGTGCTGCGGCTGGTGAGTGCGGGCATGGCGCCCCAGGCGGCCGGCGTCGAGCCGGCTCGCAGCCTCGCCGGCTGACGGGCCCCGTGCCGATGCAGCTGCCGGGCTACGGCTGGAAATTCATCGATCTGGCGGCGCTCGGCAACAACCGGGTGCGCAGCTACCTTCTCACCCTGCTCTGCGTCATCCTCGCGCCGATGGCGTCCCTCGGGGCGGTGCTGGGGACGCTGCTCTTCGCCGCCACGCAGCATTGGGTGTCGCCGGCGGTCGGCACGACCGGGATCGTCGTCACGGCATTCGGCGCGGTCGTCGTCGCCGGGCTGACGCTGGCGTGGGGCGTCGCGCGCCTTCACCGGCGGCCCTGGCTGTCGCTGGTCGCGACCGATCTGCGGCTCGACTGGCGCCGCCTGGCGATCGGCGCCGGGGTCGAGGGCGTGCTGGTCGCGGTGCTGCTCTACCTGACCCACCTGACGAGCGGGACCCCGCTGCGCGTCCCCTCGACGCTGCCGCTCCCCGGCCTCGCGCTGGTCATGCTGCTGATCCCGCTGCAGGCGGCGAGCGAAGAGATGCTGTTTCGCGGCTACCTGACGCAAGCGCTCGGCCGCATCGTGCGCAACCGCGCTGTCATCGCCGCCGGCGTCGGCCTCGCGTTCGGCGCGATGCACTTCAACGCCTACGGCTCCTTGACGATCCCCTACCTCTTCACGCTGTCGGCGATCTACTCGGTGGTGACGCTGCGCGACGAGCGGCTCGAGCTGACGATCGGGGCGCACGCCGCGATGAACTGGCTGGCGGTCGGCGCCAGCGACGTCTTGGCCCGCCGCGCCGAAATCCAGCTGAGCTGGGCGGCGCTGGCGGCGCTTTTGGTGCACGGCCTGCTCTTTTACCTCCTGACCCGGCTCCTGGTGCGCCGCTTTTGCGAGGATGGGCCGGCCTTGGATGCCGCAACGCCGCGAGAATAGCGTCCTGATCGCAGCTGCGCGACGCGCCATTTGCGGTTTAATCGGATAAATTACCCTTATAGGTAGTTTCCGAAGCTACCGTTTCCGCATGCATGGGTATCGGATCGGCCTCGGGCGCGCTCGCCAGCGGCCCGCGGACATTCGAGATTTTCCCCCTGCATGCCCCAGCCAACACGTCAAACCCTCGGTAACAACATGAAATTGCTGCGCGCTCCCGGCTTGGCGACGGCGGCCATTCGCAACAAGGGCGCGCGCCAGGCGGCCGCGACCCATCTGGCGCAGATGGAGGGGCGCTACCGTGGGTTGCTGGAAGCTGCGCCCGACGCGATGGTCGTGGTCAACCAGCGGGGCGACATCGTCCTCCTGAATGTCCAGGCCGAGAAGCAGTTCGGCTACAAGCGCGACGAACTGCTCGGCCAGCAGGTCACCGCGATCATCCCCGAGGGCTTCGCCGAGCGGCTGGTGGCTGACGATTTGCGCTCGGCCGAAGACGCGCTGGCGCAGCAGATCGGCACCGGCATCGAGCTGATCGGCAAGCGCAAGGACGGCTCCGAGTTTCCGATCGAATTGATGCTGAGCCCGCTCGCCAGCGCCGAGGGCGTGCTGGTGACCGCGGCCATTCGCAACATCGGCGTGCGCAAGGCGGCCGAGACGCATCTGGCGCAGATGGAGGGCCGCTATCGCGGCCTTCTGGAGGCCGCCCCCGATGCGATGGTGGTGGTCAACCAGCAGGGCGACATCGTGCTCTTGAACGCGCAGGCCGAGAAGCAGTTCGGCTATCCGCGCGACGAACTGCTCGGGCAAAAGGTCACCGCCATCATCCCCGAAGGCTTCGCCGAGCGGCTGGTGGCCGACGATCTGCGCTCGGCCGAAGACGCGCTGGCGCAGCAGATCGGCACCGGCATCGAACTGACCGGCAAGCGCAAGGACGCCAGCGAGTTTCCGATCGAATTGATGCTGAGCCCGCTCGCCAGCGCCGAGGGGGTATTGGTGACCGCGGCCATTCGCAACATCAGCGTGCGCAAGGCGGCGGAAAAATATCTGGCGCAGATGGAGGGCCGCTACCGCGGCCTTCTGGAAGCGGCGCCGGACGCGATGGTGGTGGTCAACCAAAAGGGCGAAATCGTCCTGCTAAATTTGCAGGCCGAGAAACAATTCGGCTACCGCCGCGACGAACTATTGGGGCAACAGGTCACCAACATCATCCCCAAGGGGTTCGCCGAGCGCCTCGTCGCCGACGGTTTGCGCTCGGCCGAGGACGCGCTGGCGCAGCAGATCGGCACCGGCATCGAGCTCATCGGCAAGCGCAAGGATGCCTCCGAGTTTCCGATCGAATTGATGCTGAGCCCGCTCGGCAGCGCGCCCAGCATCCTGGTGACCGCGGCGATCCGCGACATCAGCGTGCGCCGGGCCGCCGAACGCGAGCTCGCGCGCAACGTCGAGGAACTCAGCCGCTCGAACGAGGAACTGGGGCAATTCGCCTACATCGCCTCGCACGATTTGCAGGAGCCGCTGCGGATGGTGGCGAGCTACACCCAGCTTTTGTCGCGGCGCTACAAGGGCAAGCTCGATTCCGACGCCGACGAGTTCATCGCCTTCGCGGTCGATGGCGCCTCCCGCATGCAGCGGCTGATCCAGGACCTGCTGGCCTATTCGCGGGTCGGCACCAAGGAAAACGACATGAGGGACGCCTCCAGCGAGGAGGCGCTGCGCGATGCGCTGCACAACCTGCACGACGCGATCGCCGACAGCGGCGCGCAGGTCACCCACGACGCGCTGCCCGGCGTCCTGGCCGACGAGGGGCAGCTGATCCAGCTCTTCCAGAACCTCATCGGCAACGCGATCAAATACCAGAGCCCGGGGATTCCGCGCGTCCACGTCTCGGCCGCCCGCGACGGCGGCAAGCAATGGATATTCTCGGTCAAGGATAACGGGCTCGGAATCGATCCCCAGTACTTCGAAAGGATTTTCGGCATGTTCCAGCGATTGCACAAGCGCGAAGAATTCGCCGGCACCGGCATCGGCCTGGCGATCTGCAAGAAGATCGTCGAGCGGCACGGCGGCGACATCTCGGTCGAGTCGCAACCGGGCCAAGGCTCGACCTTCCGCTTTTCCCTGGCCGCCGGCAGCGCGACCTCATGAAAACCAGCAGAGGAGATACGGCGATGACGGTTCTGCTGGTCGAAGACAGCCCGGGCGACGTCCGCCTGACGCGGGAAGCCTTCCGCGAGGCCAACGAGCAGATCCAGCTGCATGTCGCCACCGACGGCGTCGAGGCGATGGCGTTCCTGCGGCGCGAGGGGGCGCACGCCCAGGCGCCGCGGCCGGATTTCATCCTGCTCGATCTCAACCTGCCGAGAATGGACGGGCGCGAGGTGCTGGCCCGGATCAAGGAGGACGACAGCCTGAAGACCATCCCGACGATCATCCTGACGACCTCGGTCGCCGAGGCCGACATCGTCAAAAGCTATCGGCTGCGGGCCAATTGCTACCTCAGTAAGCCGGTGCAGCTGGACGCCTTCGAGAGCCTGGTCAAGAGCATCAACGATTTCTGGCTGACCAAGGCGAAACTGCCGATGCAGCTGCCCGGAGCATGAACCAGGCGTCGCTGAAGCGGGTGCTGCTGGTCGAGGACAACGCTGGCGACGCGCGTCTCTTGCGCGAGATGTTCAATGAAGCCGGCTCGCGTGACATTGAAGTGACGCATGTCGGGTGCATCAGCGAGGCCGAGACGCATCTGCTGGCGCGCGGCGCCGATGTTGTGCTGCTCGACCTCGGGCTGCCGGATGTGCACGGCCTCGAAGCGGTCAGGCGGGCGCACGCCGCCGCGCCGCACATCCCGCTGGTGGTGCTGACCGGCATGGACGACGAATCGCTCGGCGCCCAAGCCCTGCACGAAGGGGCCGAGGATTACCTGATCAAGGGCCAGATCGAGACGCGCGGCCTGTTGCGGGCGCTGCGCTACGCGATCGAGCGCAAGCTGATGGAAGCCTCGCTCTACGCCGAAAAGGAACGCGCGCAAGCGACCCTCAACTGCATCGGCGACGCGGTGATCTGCACCGACCTGGCGGGCGACATCACCTTCCTCAACGTCGTCGCCGAAAAGATCACCGGCTGGTCGTGGAACGACGCCAACAAGCGGCCGATGGCCGAGGTTTTCCACGTCATCGACGCAACCAGCCGGGTCACCACGCCCAACCGGATGGACCTCGCGGTGGCCGAAAACCACACGGTCTACCTGCCGTCCAACTGCATCCTGGTACGGCGCGACGGGGGCGAGGTGCCGATCGAGGATTCCGCTTCCCCGATCCACGACCGCGACGGGCGGGCGAGCGGCGCGGTCGTCGTCTTCCGCGACGTCAGCGCGGCGCGCGAGATGGCGCGCGAGATCACCCACTCGGCCGAGCACGATTTCCTGACGGGGCTGCCCAACCGCATGGTGCTGAGCGACCGGGTCGACCAGGCGATCGCGCTGGCGCCGCGCCACGACAACAAGATCGCGGTGCTGTTTCTCGATCTCGACGGCTTCAAGCACGTCAACGATTCGCTGGGCCACCCGATCGGCGACAGGCTGCTGCAATCGGTCGCCCGCCGCCTCGTCGATTGCGTGCGCACCTCCGATACGGTGAGCCGGCAGGGCGGCGACGAATTCGTCGTGCTGCTGTCCGATGCCGAGCGCTGGCAGGATGCCGAGGTCACCGCCCGGCGCATCCTGCGCGCCGTCGCCGATGTGCACGCCTTCGACCAGTACGATCTGCACATCACCACCAGCATCGGCATCAGCATCTATCCCGATGACGGCCTCGACGCCGAGACGCTGATCAAGAACGCCGACACCGCGATGTATCACGCCAAGGAAAACGGCCGGCAGAGCTTTCAATTCTTCACGCCGGCGATGAATGTCCGGGCGGTCGAGCGGCAAGCGATCGAGGAGGGCCTGCGGCGCGCCCTGAAACAGAACGAATTCGCGCTGCACTACCAGCCGAAAGTCGATCTCAAGACCGGCGCCATCATCGGCGCCGAGGCATTGCTGCGCTGGACCCACTCGACGCGCGGGCCCGTCCCGCCGGCGCAGTTCATCCCGGTCGCCGAAGATTGCGGCCTCATCCTGCCGATCGGCGCCTGGGTTTTCCGTGAAGCCTGCCGGCAGGCCTGCGCCTGGGCCGAGGCCGGCCTGCCGCCGACGACGATCGCGGTCAACGCCTCGGCGGTGGAGTTCCGCAGCGAGAACTTTCTGCAAAACCTGTTTGCGATCCTGCGCGAAACCGGCCTCGACCCGACACTCCTCGAGCTCGAGCTGACCGAGAGCGTCCTGATGCGGCACGCCGAATCGGCGGCCTCGATCCTGCGCGCGCTACGCGAGAAGGGCGTCAAGGTCGCGATCGACGATTTCGGCACCGGCTATTCGAGCCTCAGCTACCTGCGCAAGTTTCCGGTCGACGCCTTGAAGATCGACCAGTCGTTCGTCCGCCAGATCAGCACGGTGGGCGAGGATACCGCGATCGTCACGGCGGTGATCGCGATGGCCCGCAGCCTCAACCTGCGGGTCATCGCCGAAGGCGTCGAACGGCCCGAAGAGCTGGCGTTTCTGCGGGCGCACCGGTGCGACGAGGCGCAGGGCTATTATTTCAGCCGGGCGGTGCCGGCCGACGAGTTCGCGAATTTGCTCAGAACCGGCGTCGCCAAACCGGCGGTTGCGGTTTGCCCGGCCCCGGCGCTGTCCTCGCCGCGGGTGGGCTGAGCCCACTCCCCCGGGAAAAATCTTGGCACCGAGCATTTTCGCAACGACCGGGCGCTACACAATCCGGAGCAACATCCGGAACATCGTCCTGGTCATCGGCATCGTGATCGTCGCGATCTGGGTCCTGGTCGGCTTCTCGCTCGTCACCTCGCGGCATACCGCGCTGGTCGCCGCCAGTTCGCAGAGCCGCAATCTGACGATCGCCTTCCGCGAGGAGATCGCAACGATCCTGCGCGGGGTCGACGGCGAAACCAAGCTGATCGCGGCGCGGATGCGGCGCGACGGCGAGGGCTTCAACCTATACGACTGGGGCCAGGAAAACCTTGCAACTTCTCATGGGATCGCGCAGGTCAGCATCATCGGCCCCGACGGCAAGCTCAGATCGACGACCATAGAGCGCCACCCGCCCGCGACAGACCTTGGCGACCGCGCTCATTTCCGTGTTCAAATGGAGGGAAATTTTCAGAGCTTGTTCATCGGCCAGACCATCCGAGGCCGCCTCTTAGTAGGCGTCCCCCTCTTGCCGATTTCACGTCGCGTCGAGGCGCCGGACGGTACGTTCCTCGGCGTCATCGTCGTGCTGATCCCGCCGATAGCGCTGACGACGCTCCCCAAATCGATCGATCTGGGGCCGCACGGCACGATGACGCTGGCCGGGCTCGACAATGTCGTCCGCGCCCGTTTCGCCGCCGACAGTCGGGATGGGACAAAAGGCATCGGTGCCTCGATCGCGGGGGGGCCGCGACCGGCCGTCATCGCGCCGAATGGCCTCGGCTGGTTCGTGCGGAGCAGCGTGATCGATGGCATCACCCGGGTGTTTACCTATGGCCGCGTCGGCAGCTATCCGCTCGTCGTCACGGTCGGGCTCGACCTCGACCACGAGTTCGCCGGCTGGCGCACGCTCGCCGCGATGGTCGTCGCGATGGCGCTCGGCGCCACCTTGCTGCTGAGCGGCCTCGCCGCCTACCTGATCCGTCAGATCTACCGCGACGCGACGACCGCGCGCGCGATCACCCATACCGCCGAGCACGACTTCCTGACCGGGCTGCCCAACCGGATGCTGCTGAACGACCGGCTCGGCCAGGCGATCGCGCTCGGGCACCGCCACCAAGGCAAGGTCGCGGTGCTGTTTCTCGACCTCGACGGCTTCAAGCACATCAACGATTCGCTGGGCCATCCGATCGGCGACAAGCTGCTGCAGTCGATCGCCCAACGCCTGAAGGATTGCGTCCGCGAATCCGACACGGTCAGCCGGCAGGGCGGCGACGAATTCATCGTGCTGCTGTCGGAGATCCAGCGCGTCGAAGATATCGCGGTCACAACGCGGCGCTGTTTGGCGGCGGTGGCCGAGGTTCACACGATCGATCAGCGCGAGCTGCACGTCACTACCAGCATCGGCGTCAGCGTCTACCCGGACGACGCGCTCGACGCCGCGACGCTGATCAAGAACGCCGACACCGCGATGTATCAGGCCAAGGAGAACGGCCGCCAGGGCTACCAGTTCTTCACCCCGGCGATGAATGTGCGCGCGGTGCAGCGGCTGTTCATCGAGGAGGGGCTGCGCGACGCATTGAAGGGCCATGAATTCGCGCTGCACTACCAGCCCAAGATCGATCTCAAAAGCGGCGCGATCACCGGCGCCGAAGCCTTATTGCGCTGGACCCATCCGACGCGCGGCGCGGTGCCGCCGGCCATCTTCATTCCGGTCGCCGAGGATTGCGGCCTCATTCTGCCGATCGGCAATTGGGTGCTGCGCGAAGCCTGCGCGCAGACCCGCGCCTGGCGCGACGCCGGCCTGCCGGTGACGCCGATCGCGATCAACATCTCGGCGGTCGAGTTCCGCGCCGAGAACTTCCTGGAAAACCTGTTCGCGGTGCTGCGTGAGGCCGGCCTCGATCCCGGATCGCTCGAGATCGAGCTGACCGAGAGCGTTTTGATGAAGCACGCCGAATCCGCGGCCGCCATTCTCCGGGCGCTGCGCGACGGCGGGGTGCGCGTCGCGATCGACGATTTCGGCACCGGCTATTCGAGCCTTAGCTACCTGCGCAATTTTCCGGTCGACGCCCTCAAGATCGACCAGTCGTTTGTCCGCCGCATCACGACGCATCGGGGCGACGAGCCGCTGGTGACCGCGATCATCGCGATGGCGCGCAGCCTCAGCCTGCGGGTCGTCGCCGAGGGCGTCGAAACGCTGGAGGAGCTGGAATTTCTGCGGGCGCGGCACTGCGACGAGGCGCAAGGCTATTATTTCAGCCGGCCGGTGCCGGCCGCCGCGTTCGCGAATATCCTGCGCTGCGGCCTGCCGCCGGGCGCCGGCCCCGCCGGCGCGCCCGCCCGCGCCGTCGTGCCCGTGCTTTAATCACAATACAACAGCGCAGTCAGCAATAGCGTCTTATAAAAAATATCCTTCTGATAAAGATGGATCCCTACGGCATGATAATCGAATGGATGCCTGATTATGGTTACGTTATCAATCGTCAGAAAAGGCTTGATTTGATTCCAATCGTCCCAGAAAAACTGTTCCTTGTGTGCATCTTCCGATCGTGAAACGTGGATGTAGATGGGGAAATCGTTTTCCCAGTCGGAATACAGCAGCCCCAAGTCTTCGACATTCACCCACGGCTGCATTATCCCCCGGTTGTCGACGAGGTTGCGGGTCTGCGGCGCAAACGCGATGACGGCGGTTGGCCGGATGTGGCGCGCTACTCTGAGCGCCGCGTAGGCCCCGGAGCTTTGGCCGGAAAGAAAAATCCGTCGATATCGGTGATCGGCGATGAATTTCCGCAGCCACTCGACGGACGACGCAAAATCCTCGGCGATGCCGCTGAACCCGGCCATATACCAATCGGCCCGGGCATCGGTCAGAAACAGCCCATCGAACACCGCGTTCGGGTAGGTTTTCAAAAAGGCAGGATTGATAAAAGGTTCGCGGATGCCGCCAAACCATACAATGCAGGCGTCAGAGCCGTTGTTCGTATACAGCATCGGCTCAGCGATGATGCTCTCGCTCAAGGCCCGCTCCCGGTTCATTGTCGGCGTTGGCGGCTGCGCGAGTTGCCGACGATGCATCCTATCTTAAACCTATCGTAATTGCCCGGGCGTAGCGCTAAAGCTGCCGTTTCCGGCGCTCCCCGGGGTGGTGGACAGGGTGGTGGATGGCATGAGTTCCAGCCTTACCGCCGTCGCCGCCGCGCTCGATCGCGACCGGCCCCTGGGCCTCATGCTGGCGCTGAGCTTTCTGATCGGGGCGGCCTATTGCCTGTGGCTGTTCGGTTTCGCCTTCCTCGGCGGCCGGACCGGCTTCTGGCTCAACTCGCGCGATGTGCGCGGCGCGGTCGGCGCCGACGTCTCGACCGCGCTCAGCGGCTATTATTTCTTCCTGCGCGGCGCGTGGCATCTGCCGCTCTTTCAGGTCGACGAGTTCGGCATGCCGCGCGGCATCGCGATCATCTTTACCGACAGCATCCCGGTCCTCGCGCTGCTCGGCCGCCTGATTTACCGCGCCACCGGCGACGCCCTCAACCTGTTCGGCTGGTGGATCGCCGCCTGCTTCATCCTCCTCGGCATGTCGCTGACCGCGCTGGTATCGCGACTCGGCCAGCGGAGCCTCGCGGCGGCGCTCGCGGCGACCCTGATCGGCCTCAGCATGCCGCCCTTGCTCTACCGCTGGGGCCAGCCGGCCCTGATGGCGCATTTCGAGATCGTGCTGGCGCTGATATTTTATGTCGCGTGCAAGGGCGCGCGGCGCGGCGCCCTCTGGCAATTCGCGGCGGCGGCGGCGCTGCTGGTGCTGGCGCTGTGGACCAACCCCTACATCTTCGTGATGGTCGGCGCGGTGGTCGCAGCCGCGCTGGTGCAGGCGATGCTCGACCGCAGCCTGGCGCCGCGCGCCGGCGCCGCGGTGCTGCTCGGGTTGGCGGTGGTCGTCGTTACGGTAATGCTGCTGTCGGGCTATTTCGAGCCGCGCGGGTCGATCGACGAAGCCGGCTTCGGCCATTATTCGCTGAACCTCCTGTCGCCGTTCAGCCCGCAGATGAGCGGCCTCTTCCCGGGGCGCCGCGCGTTCGTGCTCGACGCGACCGGCGGGCAATACGAGGGCTTCAGCTATCTCGGCGCCGGCCTTCTGCTGCTGGCCCTGCTGGCGGCGCGCTCGACGCAGCGCTCCTCGCTCGCGGTGCTGCGGGACTGGCGCAGGCGCATCGCCGGCAGCTGGCGGCGCCATGCGTGCCTCTGGTGCGTCCTCCTCGGATTTCTTGCGCTGGCGGTGTCCAATACCGTCTACCTCGGCGGCTGGAACCTCGGCACGGTCCCGCTGCCGGCGCCGCTCCTCCACCTCCTCGGCGTCTTTCGCTCGAGCGGGCGCTTCTGCTGGCCGGCGCTCTACGCGCTCGCCGCGACCGCGATCGTCGCCGCCGCCGCGCGCCATCCTCGCGCCGGCGCCGCCGTTCTGCTCGTTGCCGCGTTCTTGCAGTGGCTCGACGCCGCGCCGCTCCGAGCGGCGGTTTCGGCCAGCGCGGCCGCCGCGGTGCCGCCGCTGATCGATGCCGGGGCGTGGCGCCGGGCGATCGCGCGGCACCACGCGATCCGCGTCTTCCCATCGTTCGCCTGCCTCGACAAGCCGCCTTTCACCTGGACCTGGAGCCGCCAGGTCGCGGTCGAGCTGCAATTGCTGGCGGGCGAGGCGGGCGTCGCCACCAACACGGTCTATGCCGGCCGCGGCGCGCCCGATTGCCCGGCCGAAGCCGAAGCCGCCGCCGCCTTCGAGCGCCCGGCGCCCGGCGAGCTGGCGGTGTTCTTCGCCGAGTTCCCCGGCTTCGCCGCGTTGCAGGCCGCCGCCGCCCAGCCCGGCAGCCTATGCCGCGCCTCGGCCTATCTCGTCCTTTGCAGCCGCGATTTCACCGCCTTCGACCCGCAGCCGCTGCTCGCGGCCTCGCCCGCCGACTGATCCGCCGGCCGCCACGCCAGCCCCCCTGCGCCGGCGCACAAGGGCGCTCCGCGAAGGGTTTGTTCGCATCTGCGATATGGGGTAATTTCGCGCCCGTCGCCCGCGCCCGATCGGCCACCGATCGGCCGCCGGGCGAAGTGTCTCCCATAGCGCAGAAGTCAGCCCTTGGCCGTAACCGCCTCGCCTCCCGCTCCGCCCGCACCGCCCTCCGGCGACATCTCGTCGATCACCATCGAAGAGGAGATGCGGCGCTCCTACCTCGATTACGCGATGAGCGTGATCGTCGCCCGGGCGCTGCCCGACGTCCGCGACGGCCTCAAACCGGTGCATCGCCGCATCCTTTATTCGATGCGGATCAACGGCAATGTGTGGAACCGCCGCTATCTCAAATCGGCCCGCATCACCGGCGACGTGATGGGCAAGTACCATCCGCATGGCGAGCTGGCGATCTACGATGCGATGGTGCGGATGGCGCAGGATTTCTCGATGCGCCTGCCGCTCATAGACGGCCAGGGCAATTTCGGCTCGGCGGACGGCGACCGGCCGGCGGCCTCGCGCTACACCGAGGCGCGGCTCGCCCGCGTCGCCGATTCGCTGCTCGACGACCTCGACAAGGAGACCGTCGATTTCCAGCCCAATTACGACGAGCTCGATACCGAGCCCACGGTCCTGCCGGCGGGCTTCCCGAACCTCTTGGTCAATGGCGCGCAGGGCATCGCGGTCGGCATGGCGACCAACATCCCGCCGCACAATCTGGGCGAAGTCATCGACGCCTGCTGCGCCTATCTCGACAACCCGGCGATCACCGTCGCCGAGTTGATGGAGCACGTCCCGGCGCCGGATTTCCCAACCGGCGGCATCATCATCGGCCGCGCCGGCACCAACGCCGCCTACCAGACCGGCCGCGGCGCGATCGTGTTGCGCGCCAAGTCGCACATCGAGGAGATCAGGAAGGAACGCGACGCGATCGTCTTCACCGAGATGCCGTATCAGGTCAACGGCGAGACCCTGCAGAAGCGCATCGCCGAATGCGCCCGCGAAAAGCTCGTCGAGGGCATCGCCGACATGCGCGACGAGACCGACCGCGACGGCGTGCGCCTGGTCATCGAACTGAAGCGCGACGCCGACCCCGAGATCGTCCTCAACCAGCTCTACCGCCACACCGCGCTGCAAACCAGCTTCGGCGTCAACATGCTGGCGCTCAACGCCGGCCGGCCCGAGCAGATGACCTTGCGCGACGTCATCGTCGCGTTTATCGCGTTCCGCGAGGAGGTCATCACACGCCGCACCACGTTTTTGCTCAACAAGGCGCGCCAGCGGGCGCACATCCTGGTGAGCCTCCTGGTCGCGGTCGCCAACATCGACGAGATCATCGCGCTCATTCGCGCCGCCCCCGACCCGGCGGCCGCGCGCGCCGGCCTCATCGGCCAACGCTGGCCGGCCGGCGACATCGCGCCGCTGGTCGCGCTGGTCAGCGAGGCGGGCAGGGGGCTTGCCGACGACGGCACCTACCAGCTTTCGGACGAACAGGCCCGCGCGATCCTCGATCTGCGCCTGCAGCGCCTGACCGGCCTCGAGCGCGAGAAAATTTCCGACGAACTCAATGAGCTGGTGGCCGAGATCGGCGGCCACCTCGAGATCCTGCGCTCGCGCACCCGCCTGATCGAAGTGCTCCGCGGCGAGCTCCTGGCGATCAAGGCGCAGTTCGCCAACCCGCGGCGCACCGCGATCGAGGACGTCGAGTTCGAGGCCGACATCGAAGCCCTGATCCAGCGCGAGGACATGGTCGTCACGGTCAGCCACTCGGGCTACATCAAGCGGGTGCCGCTCTCGACCTACCGGGCGCAGCGCCGCGGCGGCCGCGGCCGCGCCGGCATGGCGATCCGCGACGAGGATTTCCTCAGCGAAGTTTTCGTCGCCTCGACCTTGTCGCCGGTGCTGTTCTTCACCACCACCGGCCGGGTCTACAAGCTGAAGGTCTACAAGCTGCCGCTCGGCACGCCGCAGGCGCGCGGCCGGCCGATGGTCAACCTGTTGCCGCTGACCCCGGGCGAGACGATCTCGACGATCATGCCGCTGCCCGAAGATGAAGCGAGCTGGGCCGATTTGACCGTGATGTTCGCCACCGCCAACGGTTATGTCAGGCGCAACCAGCTGTCCGATTTCGGCGACGTGCGCGCGAACGGCAAGATCGCGATGAAATTCGAGGGCGAGGACGCCGACGACCGGCTGATCGCGGTCGCCACCTGCACCGACGCGAACGACGTGATGCTGGCGACGCGCAATGGCAAGGCGATCCGCTTTCCGGCGGCCGATGTGCGGGTCTTCACCGGGCGCAGCTCGGTGGGCGTGCGCGGCATCAAGCTGCTGCGCGACGATCTGGTGATCTCGATGTCGATCGTGCGCCACGAGGAGGTCGCGCCGGAGACCCGCGGCGCCTACCTCAAGCTCGCCACCGAGCGCCGCCGGCAGAACGGCGAAGAGGAAGTCGCCGGCGACGCCGAGGAGGCCGAAGCCGGCGGCGAGGCGACGCTCGCCGAGGAGCAGTTCGTCGCGCTCGCGGCACGCGAGGAGTTTCTCCTCAGCGTCACCGAGAAGGGCTTCGGGGTGCGCAGCTCGGCCTACGGCTACCGCATCACCGGCCGCGGCGGCCAGGGCATCAACAACATGGAATTGACCCGCCGGCGCGACGCGGTCGTCGCGGTGTTCCCGGTCGGGGCCAACGACCAGATCATGCTGGTGACCGACGGCGGCATGGTGATCCGCTGCCCGGTCGACGACATCCGCATCGCGCGGCGCGGCAGCCAGGGCGTCGTGATCTTCCGGCTCGGCGACGGCGAGCGCGTCGTCTCGGTGGCGCGCCTGCCGGAAGCCGACGAGAACGGCGCCGAGGAGAATGGTCCAATGGAGAATGGCCCAATGGAGAATGGCGAGCCCGGCGAGCCGGGAGACACCGACAGCGAGGGGGACGAGGAATGACGCGGCGCGTGGGGATCTATCCCGGCACCTTCGATCCGATCACCAACGGCCATTCGGACATCATCCGGCGCGCGCTGCACGTCGTCGACCATTTGGTGATCGGGGTCGCGCGCAACGACGCCAAGGGTCCGCTATTCTCGAC
This sequence comes from Allostellaceae bacterium, assembly GCA_035309005.1. GTDB lineage: Bacteria > Pseudomonadota > Alphaproteobacteria > ATCC43930 > CGMCC-115725 > DATARH01. The sequence continues at coordinate 43,191 of DATGFP010000025.1, forward strand.
CGACGAGCGGGTCGAGATCGTGCGCGACGAGATGCAGCACCTGGAAAACGGCGCCGCCGAGCGCTTCGAGGTGCGCCCGTTCGATACGCTCCTGATGCATTTCGCCCAATCGGTCGGCGCCAGCGTCATCATCCGCGGGCTGCGCGCGGTGTCCGATTTCGAGTACGAGTTCCAGATGGCCGGGATGAACGCGCGGCTCAACCCGAACATCGAAACCGTGTTCCTGATGGCCAGCGACCGCTACCAGTTCATTTCATCCCGCTTTGTCAAGGAAATCGGCGCGCTTGGCGGCGACGTAAAGCATTTCGTCAGCCCGCGCGTCGCCGAGCGCGTCCTCGAACGCTTCGCCGGCGCCCGCCCGCGCGCCCGCTGAACCGCGGCAAGGGTTACTGGATGCGGCGGTAGGCGGTGCCGGCGAGGGTTACCGGCGATTTCGTCCACGGGTAGGGCAGCATCGGGGTGTAGCTGTATTGCGCCTGGACCTTGGCGTAGGTCCCGGCGGTGCTGCCGTCCGAGCAGACCGAACTGCTGCTGCCGCAGCTCGCGGTCGGGCTCGACGGGCAGGTGGCGAGCGTCAGCGCCCCGCTGGTCGGGTTGGAAAAGGTGCCGCTGATCGTGCAGCCGCAGACTTCCTGCGGCGGCTGGGCGGTGCCGGAGACCCCGTTGATCGCGCTGGCGCTGCTGACGGCGCTCTCCATCCCGGTGCAGTCCCAGCTGTGCATCGTGGCGTATTCCGCCCCGGCCGAGGCTGCGCCCTGCACTTGCAGCGCCGAATAAAATCCCATCCCGAAATCGACCAGCCCGACCAGCATCAGGATCAGGAACGGCGCGGCGAGCCCGAACTCCACCGCCGCCAGGCCCCGCGGCTGCGCCCGCAGCAGCGCCCGGATCAGCGCGACCATTCTCGGCATGCGTGACACCCGTGGCATTGTCACCCCCCTTTATTCGCTCAATGTCGCGGGTTCGACGATCGGCTTGACGCCGCTCGCCGTGGTGCAGCCCCACTGCAGGGCGGAACCGCCGGTGAACTGCAATTGCCACGCGATGACGGTCGTGCACGGCGTATTGGGGTTGGTGCCGTTGGTGTTGCCGGCGAACTTGACCAGCGCATTGGGAAAGACGATCGAGCCGGCCAGCGTCATGTTGGAGGAGCCCAGCACCGATTGCGTGGTCGAAGACTGCGAATAGAACACCACCCCGGCGTAGGTGCCGGTCGACTGCGCCGTCAAATTGACCGTCGAGCCACCCGCGATGCTGACGTTGCTGTTGGAGCCCGTGAGGACGATCGTGACCCCGGATGTCCCGGTCAGCGTGCAGCCGGAGTTCACCGTCACATTGCCGCTGAAGTAATAGGTCCCGGCGCTCAGCGTCAGGCTGCAGCCGCCGCCGCCGCCGGCGAGCTTGAGGTCCTTGTAGCAGCCCGGGCTCGCGGTCGTCGAATTGCCTTGCGGTATGCTGTTGCTGCCGGAGCAGGACGCACTGGGCAGGTTGGTATAGGGGTTGAGCGCCGGGGGGGAGGAGCTCAGGCAGGACGGGTTGGCCGCGCTGCACGGGTTGCCCGAGCTGCCGGCGTCGATCGTGCCGGCGCCGGCGTTGTAGCCCGGGCTGCCGCTGGTCAAGAGGCTGGTGACGCTGAGGAGCGAGCCGGAGCCCTTGGTTTCGACCGCGTTGGGATCGTTCGAATCCGCCGCCAGGCCGCAATTGACAAACGAGGTCGTGGTGCCGCCGGATATCGTGATCGTGTCCTTGCCCGAGGGGTCGAGCGCGACCGCGCAAGGCGGGCTGCTGGTGCTCGAAATGTGGGCGACGGCGCGGCCGTGCAGCACGAAATTGCCGGGAAAGAGCACGTGCGCCAGCTGCAGCGTAAAGGGCTTCTTGATCAGCGCCTCGACATAGGTCGCATTGCCGGCGTTGGGGCCGTCGCACGGCGGCGAGACGACGTAGACCGTGTCATTGCCGCTGCAGCTTTGCGTGCTGCTGGTGAAGCCGTCGAGCCGGGCGATCGCATAACCCTCTTCGCTGCAGTTGCTGCCGCAATTTGACGAGCTGCCGGTCGACACGAACTGCGCGTTGGCGGCCGAGATCGCCGCGCTGTCGGCGGCGGCCTGCATCTTGCGCTGGGTCGCCAGCGCCATCGACACTTCGGCCGCGAGCGAAGTAAAGCCGATCAGCATGGTCACCATCACCGCGACCAGGATCGCGACCGAGCCGCCCCGGTCCTTGTTCATGCGCTGCAGCGGGTTGGCAAACATCTTCTGTCTCTGAACACCGTTGACCGCGGCAAATCCTCCTAAGAAAAGGTTGCGGCTTTTTTAACAAGAATGCGTCCAATTCCAGCTATCGCGCCGGAATTTTCTAAAATTGTAAGTAATGTCTTGTTAACTATGCACGAACTCCGGCCCTGCCAAGGCTAGAGCGTTACCCGGCCAAATAGAACCGTCATTCCCGCGCACGCGGGAATCCAGGGCAACCAACCGTCGCTTGCTCTGGAGCGGCAGGCATCGCGTGGGCCGCCCTGGATGCCCGCTTTCGCGGGACCTTTGCATAAGGGTTTCACCGGGTAGAAGAGGCCTGTCGGGGTCGGTGTTTGGGCAGCAGGAGGCTGTCGGATTGCGATTTGGGGGTGATCGGGACGGAGTTTTTCTGCTCAGGCAGGGCGCAAGCGGTCGGT
>DATGFP010000026.1:0-8945 GCA_035309005.1 Allostellaceae bacterium
GCTCGCGCAGTGAGGCGAGGCGTGCGGTCCAATCACGGAGATCCTCGGCGACGAGATGAATGACGCTTTCCTCACGCTGCAGGCGGCCGCGGCAATAGAGCAATGTCGCGCCGAGCGTGGCGCGGCGAAAGCGCTCGAGCACCGCCGGCCAGACGATCAGATTGGCGATGCCGGTCTCATCTTCGAGGGTGATGAAAACAACGCCGTTGGCGCTGCCCGGCCGCTGGCGGATCAGCACGAGCCCGGCGATCTGGAGGCGCCGCCCGACCGGCAGGGTGGCGAGGTCACGGGCGGCGACGAGCCCCTCGCGCTTAAGTTCGGCGCGCAGGAAGGCGAGCGGGTGGCGCTTCAGCGTCAGGCCGGTCGTCCTGTAATCCTCGACGACATGCTCGCCCAATGGCATCGCCGGCAAGAGGGATGCGGCAACCCGCTCTCCCTCATCTAAGGAAGGATCCGCTTGCTCCATCGGGGGGAGAGGGCAGGGTGAGGGGGGCCGCTGCGACGTTCGCCGTCCCGCCCCCTCACCCCAACCCTCTCCCCCAGTGGGGGAGAGGGGGTATTTTTGGGTGGGGGGAGAGGGTTCTTTTGTGGCGAAGAGCGGCAGCGGCGCCTCGCCGAGCGCCTTCAGCGCCCACAGCCCGCGGCGGCGGTCGAGCCCCCCATTGGCCTGATCGAGCGAGCGCAAGGCGTCGGCCGCGGCGAGGCGTTCCAATGCGGCGCGCCCAAGCCCGCTCCTGCGCCACAAATCGTGCGGGTCGCGGTAGCCCTCGCCGCGCGCCTTGACCAGACGCTCGGCATCGGCTTCGGCAAAACCCCGCACCTGGCGCAGCCCGAGCCGCAGCGCCTGCTTTGCCTGCCCCCTCCGGCTCGCTGCGCTCGCCACCTCCCCCGCTTCACGGGGGAGGATCCGCCGTGGTTCCTCCCCCGTGAAGCGGGGGAGGGGGACCATGCGAAGCATGGTGGAGTGGGCAGGCGGCTCCAGCGTGCAGTCCCAGTCGCTGTAATTCACATCGACCGGGCAGACCTCGACGCCGTGCTCCTTGGCGTCGCGGACGATCTGCGCCGGGGCGTAGAACCCCATCGGCTGGCTGTTCAGGAGGGCGCAGGCGAAAACATCGGGGTGGACGCATTTGATCCAGGCCGAGACGTAAACCAACAGCGCGAAACTCGCGGCGTGGCTTTCTGGGAAGCCGTAGGTGCCGAACCCCTCGATCTGGTCGAAGCAGCGGGTCGCGAACTCGGCCGCATAGCCGTTTCCCAGCATGCCGGCGATGAATTTCTCGCGGAACAGGTGGATCTCGCCATTGCGCTTGAAGGTCGCCATCGCGCGGCGCAGCCGGTCGGCCTCCTCGGGCGCGAAGCCGGCGCCGACGATCGCGATCTTCATCGCCTGCTCCTGGAAGAGCGGCACCCCGAGCGTCTTCTGCAGCACTTGGCGCAGCGCCTCGGAGGGATATTCGACGCTCTCCTTGCCGGTGCGGCGACGCAGATAGGGGTGCACCATGTCACCCTGGATCGGTCCGGGGCGCACGATCGCGACCTCGATCACCAGATCGTAAAACTCGCGGGGCTTGAGGCGCGGCAGCATCGTCATTTGCGCCCGGCTCTCGACCTGGAAGACGCCGAGGGAATCCGCCCGGCTCAGCATCTCGTAGACCTCGGGCCGCTCGGCCGGGATCGTGGCGAGGTCGTAGGCGCGTCCGTAATGTTGTTCGATCAAAGCGAAGGCGCGGCGGACGCAGGTCAGCATGCCGAGCGCCAGAATGTCGATTTTCAAGATGCCGAGCGCGTCCAGGTCGTCCTTGTCCCATTCGATGACGGTGCGGTCGGCCATCGCCGCGTTGGCGATCGGCACCAGTTCGGACAAGGGCCCGCGGGTGATCACAAACCCGCCGACATGCTGCGACAGGTGCCGCGGAAAGCCGATCAGCTGGGAGGCCAAATCGAGCGCCAGGCGCAGATTGCGGTCGGCGGGATCGAGCCCGGCCTCGCGCACCCGTTTCTCGGCAATCGCCCCATCTTCTTGATTAGCTGGCGACCAGCCCCACACCATGCCGGCGAGCGCGGCGACAACATCGCCCGAGAGCCCCATCGCCTTGCCGACCTCGCGGATCGCGCCGCGGGCACGGTAGCAGATGACGGTTGCGGCGAGGCCGGCGCGGTCGCGGCCGTATTTCTCGTAGATGTACTGGATCACCTCCTCGCGCCGCTCGTGCTCGAAATCGACGTCGATGTCGGGCGGCTCGCCGCGCGCCGCGCTGATGAAGCGCTCGAACAAAACGTCGATGCGCGCGGGATCGACCGCGGTGATGCCGAGGCAGTAGCACACCACCGAATTGGCCGCGGAGCCGCGCCCCTGGCACAGGATGCCGCGGCTCCTGGCGAACGCGACAATGTCGTGCACGGTCAGGAAATAACGCGCAAAGCCGAGCTGCTCGATCAGCGCCAGCTCGTGGGTGATCAGGTCGCGGATCTTGGCGGGGATGCCGGATGGATCAACGCTTTGCGTCCTTCGAGACGGCTGCTTCGCAGCCTCCTCAGGATGACGACTGCTTTTCATGCCATCAAAAACCCCGTCATCCTGAGGAGCGCCCCCGAAATTAATCCGGGGGCGCGTCTCGAAGGACGCAAGGTCCGTGACGCAGCCATCATCCGAGATTCGCGAAAAGCGCGCGGCGGCACCTTCCCAGGCGAGGGCGGCGAGGCGCTGCTGCGGCGTCATGCCGGCCATCTTGCTTTGTGGAGGCACCGGCTCCTCGGGATATTCGTAGCGCAATTCGTCGAGGCTGAAATGGCAGCGTCCGGCGATCTCGATGCCGCGGGCGAGCGCGTCCTCGTAGCCGCGGAAGAGGCGCGCCATCTCGGCGGGCGGCTTCAAGTGGCGCTCGGCATGGGCGGCGAGACGAAACCCGGCCTGATCGATCGTGCAATGCTCGCGGATGCAGGTCAGCACATCCTGCAGCGGGCGGCGCTCGGGGGCGTGATAGAGCACATCGCCCAGCGCGACGAGCGGCAGCCCAGTCTCGGCGGCGACGCTCGCGAGGCGGGCGAGGCGCTGCGCATCGTCGCCGCGATAGAGGTGATGCGCCGCGAAATAGGCGCGTCCGGCAAAATCCGCCGCGACCTGGGCGGCGAACCCGGCGACTTCGCCGTCATCCTCCGGTGGCAATACGACGAGAATCTGTCCGTCGCCATGCGCCGCCACGTCGCTGTATTCGAGATGGCATTCGCCCTTCGGCGCGCGCCGTTTGCCCAGCGTCAGAAGGCGCGTCAGGCGGCCATAGGCGGCGCGGCCCTGCGGGTAGGCGAGGAGGCTCGCGCCGTCGGCGAGGTCGAGCCGGACGCCGACGACGAGGCGAATGCCGGCGGTCTTTGCCGCCTGGTGCGCCCGCACCAGCCCGGCGACGCTGTTCCTATCGGTGATCGCGATCGCCCGGTGGCCGAGCAAAGCCGCCATCGCCACCAGTTCGTCCGGGTGCGAGGCGCCGCGCAGGAACGAAAAATTGCTGGTGGCCTGTAGTTCGGCGTAACCGGGGCCAGGGCCGCCGCCGCTGCCGCCGGTCACCGCAATCCGCTCCTTGCCGCGCGGCGCGTCGCCGCCGGTGCCGCCGGTGCCGATGGTGCGGGGAAGCCGGCCGAAGGCTTTGGGGGAAAGCTCGGGCACCGCACGCCTCAGGCGAAAACGCCGTGCATGAACCAGCGCGGCGGCGGCCCGCCACTTGGACCGGAACCCGGCAAGCCGGCGCGGAACAGCCAAAAGCACCGCCCGGCCGCGTCCTCGACGCGGTAGTAATCGCGAATGGCGTCGACCGAAGCGGAACCTTCTGCGGTCCACCATTCCTCGGCGATGCGCTCGGGGCCGGCGGCGCGCCGCACCCGGTAGGGGCGACGGCGCCAGATAAAATGGAAGGGCGGGTCGTCGGGCAACAGCCAGGCCGCCGCGATCGGCTCGGGCGGCACGAACAGCCTGATGGGGCGAGGAGGTTTGGCGTTTACCCCCACCCCAACCCGCCCCCACCCTTCCCTCCCCCGCATGCGGGGGAAAGTCAGGGTGGGGGCAATGCGGGGGAGCGAGCTCAGCGCGGCGATGGCGCCATGAACCCCCTCCCCCGCAAGCGGGGGAGGGTTGGGGTGGGGGTTGACGCCGGCCGGCACATTGACCGATGCGCGCTCCGGAATGTGGCTGGCACGCGGTTCGAGTCGGCTCAGCGCATCCAGCCCGAGGCGGGCGCCGAGGCGGTCGAGCAGCGGCGCGATGCCGCCCGCAACATGATCGCCCCCTCTCCCCCCCGGGGGGAGAGGGTTGGGGTGAGGGGGCAACTGGGGCGATGCCGGAGCAGCCCCCCTCACCCTTCCCTCTCCCCCCGGGGGGAGAGGGTTCTTTTTGGGCGGGGGAAGAGGATCGAACGGAAGCTGCTCCGCCGGCAGTTTCTCGGCGGCGTAGAGCGCCAGGATCATGTCCTCGACCCCGAGCCCGGGATCGACCGTGTCGAGCCTGGCCGCGAGGAGGCCGGCGAGGTGCCGGGGGTCGCGGCTCGGCCGAGCGGTGCCGAGGCGGATATGCTCGACCTTGCCGTCAACCCGGTGAAACGCGAGGTCGAGGCGGCGCGCGCCCATCCCCTCGCGCACCAGGCGTTCCACCAGATCGTGCGTGAGCCGCTCGATGGCGCGGAGAAAATCGGCCGGGTCGGCGACCGGCTCGGCGAAGCTGAGCCGCACCCGCCGCGCCGGCGCCTCGGCCAACGGCGACAGCGGCTCCGGCGCATACCCGAGCGCCAGGTCGAGGCGGCGCGCGACCGCTTCGCCAAAGCGGCGGGCGAGCGCGGCGCGCGGCATCGGGTAGAGTTCGCCGACCCGCCTGAGCCCGACCCGGCGCAGCCCGGCGGCCATCGCCGGATCGAGCCGCAACGCCTCGACCGGCAGCGGCGCCAGCGCATCGCGCTCCGCACCCGGCGCCGGCAGTGCCGGCTCGCCGGCGCCGGCGGCAAACCGCGCCAGGGCCCAGGCGGCGCCGAGGCCGCCGGCGATCGCGATGCGGGGCGCCACGCCCTGGCGCTGCAGGCGGCGCGCCAGATCGGCGGCGAGCGGCGCCTCGCCACCCCACAGATGGGCCGAGCCGGTAATCTCGATCTTGACCCCGTCGGCGCCATCCGGCGCGGTCCACGGGCTGTAGCGGGTGCACCATTCGGCGAGCCGGTGGAGCGCCGCGCCATCGGCTTCGGGGTCGGCCGCGGCGGTCGCCAGGCTCGGCAGGAAGGACAAGGCATCGGCGAGCGGCATGCCCGGAGCGAGCCCGGCCGCCGCCGCCGCCGGGTTGACCGCCGCGACGAGGCGCCGCCCCGCCGCAGCCGCGACCGTCGCGAACGGCCGCTCGTCAGCCGGCGCGCCGGCTGAGGGGCCCGGCACCGGCCCGAGGCGCCGCTTGTTCAGCCGGCGCAGCCGGTCGATCGGCCAATCCGGCAGAAAGAGATACATGACCCGTCGCATCGGCGACCTCCACATCCCAGGCTCCCGGCGCGCCGCCGCGCACCCGCAGCAATTCCATTCGCCAGCGCGGCCGGCCGATCCCCAGTTCCCAACCCCTCGCATCGCCGTAATGTTCGCCTCCTCTCCCCCACCGGGGAAGAGGAGGCTGTTGGAATGGGGGCGCTGAGGGCAGCGCGCTGACCCGCCAGCGGGTGACGGCGGCGCTCGGCCGCCCGCGCTCGGCCGCCGCCACGGCGGCGTTGCGCCAGCGGCGCAGCAGGAAAAGGGTGACGCCGGAGCGCTCGGCGGCGAGCTGCAAGCGGCGCCCGGCGACCATCGGCAGGCGGCCGATCTCGCCGACTGCGGCGGCAAGATCGGGGGCGCGCAGCCCTTCCTCGACGGCCCACAGGATGTCGTCGTCGCGCGCCGCCCTGACCAACACGAGGCGGCCCGGGTCGAGGCCGTGCGCGAGCAGCCCCGGCCCATATAGATCCGCCCGCTTGAGGCACCACAGCACCGGCTCGGCACCGAGCCGCGCCAGGAGGCCGGCGACAAACCCGGAAGCGGTGGCGGCGTCTTCCTCGTCGCCGCCGACGCCCAAAATCTCGTGCACCGCGCCGAGCGCGAGCCCGCCGCCCGGCAGGGCATCGTCGATCGCGTCGACCCCGAACGGCAGCACGCCGTGCCGGACGGGCTGCTCCAACCGCCGGATGCGTTCGCGAAGCGCGCTGAGGCTGGTGACGCGGGGCATATTTTGAGAACACCATCGCCTTTCATATGTTGCCTTTTTGTTCTCATCATCTTCGATTGTCAAGCCGCGCCGCTTTGGCCGAAGATGCGCCATGTCGAACATCCCGCACCCCGCCCGCTCGCCGAGCGAAACCGATGCCGCGGACATAACCGCCCGCATCCTCCTCGAAACCCAATCGGTGCTGTTCCGCCCGGACGACCCGTTCACCTTTACCTCGGGCCTGCGCTCGCCGGTCTACATCGATTGCCGGCGGCTGATTTCGTTTCCGCGCGCCCGCAAAAAGCTGATGGACCTCGCCGCCGAATTGATCGAGCGCCATACCGGGTTCGAGTCGCTGGACGCGATCGCCGGCGGCGAAACGGCCGGCATCCCGTTCGCCGCGTGGATCGCCGACCGGCTGTCGTTACCGATGCTTTACGTCAGGAAGCAGCCCAAGGGCTTCGGCCGCAACGCCCAGATCGAGGGCGAACTGAGGGACGAAGCGCGCGTGCTGCTGGTCGAGGACCTCGCCAGCGAAGGCACCTCGAAACTCAATTTCGTGCGCGCGATCCGCCAGGCCGGCGGCCGCGTCGAGCACGCCTTCGTCATTTTCAACTACGGCATCTTCCCGCAGATCGAGACGAGCCTGGCGGCCGAGGGCATCACCCTCTTGGCGCTCGCCACCTGGTGGGACGTGGCGCAGACCGCCGAGCGGCTCGGCCGCTTCGCCCCCGGCCAGTACGCCGCGATCGAGAGCTTCCTCACCGACCCCAACGCCTGGTCGCAAAGCCGCAGCGCCGCGCGGCGGTGATGAATGGTGGATGGTGACGCACCAAGACCATTTAGCCTGCACCATCTAATCCGTCTTCCCGGCGCAGGCCGGGACCCATTTTTCAACCGCTCGCAGCGCTGATGGGTGGGTCCCGGCCTGCGCCGGGAAGACGGTGCTTTTTGTGTTTCTCAGCCGGCGCGCGGCAGCCAGAGGGCGAGGCGGCTTGCGGCTTCGGCGATGTCGGCGGTCGAGCCGGCGAAGGAGAGGCGCAGCCAATTGTCGCCGTGAGTGGGGTCGAAATCGCGCCCCGGCGTTGTCGCGACCCCGGTTTCGGCCAGCATGCGGCGGCAGAAGGCTTCGCTGTCCTGGGTCACGCTCGATACGTCGACATAGAGATAGAAGGCGCCCTCGGCCGGGGCAAAGCGGCTAAGGCCCGCTTGCCGCAGCGTCGCGACAAGCACGTCGCGGTTGGCGCGGTAGCGCGCGACATGGCCGTCCAATTCGGCGCGGCAGCCGAACACCGGCAGCGCAGCGAGCTGCGACAGGGAGGGCGGCGAGATGTAGAAATTCTGCGCCAGGCATTCGACCGAGCGGGCGAGGTCGGGCGGCACCACCATCCAGCCGAGCCGCCAGCCGGTCATGCTGTAATATTTCGAGAACGAGTTGACGATGATCGCCTCTTGGCCGAAGGCGCGGGCGGTCTGCGGCGCGCTCTCGTAGGTGATGCCGTGATAGATTTCGTCGGAGACCAGGCGCACGCCGCGCTCATGGCACCAGGCGGCGAGGCGCGCCAGATCGGCGGGCGCGATCATGGTGCCGGTCGGGTTGGCCGGGCTCGCGACGATGAGGCCCGCGATGTCGCCCGCCGCGGCGAGGAGTTCGGGGTTGGGCTGGTAATGCGCGTTCTCGCCGACTTCGATCAGCACCGGTTCGAGGCCGAGCGCCGAAAGGATGTTGCGGTAGGCCGGGTAGCCCGGCGCCGCCAGCGCGACCCGCTGCCCCGGCTCGAAGGCGGCGATGAAGGCGAGCTGAAAGGCCGCCGACGAGCCGGTCGTCACGACGATCTCGGCGGGATCGACCGCGATGCCATATTGCGTGCGGTAATGCCGGGCGATGCTCTCGCGCAATGGCGCGATGCCGAGGGCGTCGGTGTAGCCGATGCGGTCCGCGCCAAGGGCGGCGCGCGCCGCCTCCAGCACCGCCGCGGGCGCCGGGGTGCCGGGCTGGCCGACTTCGAGGTGGATGACCGAGTGCCCCGATGCCTCGCGCGCGTTCGCGGCGCGCAGCACGTCCATCGCGATAAACGGCGGGACGAGCCCGCGGCGCGAGGGGCCGAGCGGCATCGCTCAGCTCCGGCCGCAGCCCTGGGGCTTATAAACGCGCACCGTCGAGGCGGGATGGCGCAGCAGAGAAGCCGGCGGCCGGATCGGGCGCGGCGCAAAATTGCCGCCGCAATTGGGGCACCGTCCGCCCAGCACGCCCTCGACGCAGTCGCGGCAGAACGTGCACTCATAGGTGCAAATCCGCGCATCGGCCGAATCGGGCGGCAGGTCGCGGTCGCAGCATTCGCAATTGGGGCGCAGTTCGAGCATCGCGGCATCCTGCGGGAGATGGTTGCCAATGGCGAGCGGCTTTCGTTATGACGGGCCGCAACGCTTGCGATGGGGGATGCGCTGTTCATGTCGGACCAAATGCCGGTGCTGATCGCAATGTCGGGCAGTCTGCGCGCCGGCTCTTATTCGAACGCGGTGATCGAGACGCTGCGGGAGAAATTCGCCGGCCGCGCCGATCTGCGGCTCTACGATTTGGCGCCGGTGCCGCTCTACAACCAGGATTTCGAGGGCGATTTGCGGCCGCCGCCGGTCAAGCGGCTGCTCGCCGACATCGAGGCGGCGGACGGCCTCGTCATGTGCGCGCCGGAGTTCAACCACAGCATCCCCGGCGTCCTGAAAAACGCGATCGACTGGGCCTCGCGCC
>DATGFP010000027.1:0-15245 GCA_035309005.1 Allostellaceae bacterium
AGATCCTTGTCCTTCTCGACCATCGGATCGCCCATGCGGCGCCCGATCAGACGCTTGATCGCAAAAAACGTGTTCTCGGGGTTGGTCACCGCCTGCCGCTTCGCCGCCTGGCCGACCAGTCGCTCACCGCTTTCGGTGAACGCGACCATTGATGGCGTGGTGCGGCCGCCTTCGGCGTTTTCAATGACCTTGGCGCTCTTGCCCTCCATCACGGCGACACAGGAATTGGTCGTGCCGAGATCGATGCCGATAACCTTGCTCATGGGGACCTCTTGTCAAAAGCAGGACCGGTCGGCCCGGGAAAGCACCGTCCCGATCCCCCGGAAATGCCGCCGCACCCTGGCGGTGGCACCGGGTATATATGTGAAGCGTTGCGCGCCTATCAACCGCCGGCCGACGCGGTGCGGCCCTGGCGATGGGCCTTTGGAGAGCCTTTGGGGATGATCGTCTCGGCGAGCTATCGCACCGATATCCCGGCCTTCTACGCCGAGTGGTTCATGGGCCGGCTGGCGGCCGGGTTTTGCCGCGTCGCCAGCCCCTATGGCGGCCCCGCCTACGAGGTGTCGCTGCGCCCGGAGGCGGTCGACGGGTTTGTGTTCTGGACCCGCAACCTGCGGCCGCTCTTGCCGCATCTCGACGCGGTGCGGCGGCGGGCGCCGTTTGTCGTGCAGTTCACCCTGACCGGCTATCCTCGCCCGCTCGAAAGCTCGGTCATCGACACCGCCGAGGCGGTCGCCCAGTTGCACGAGGTACGGCGTCGCTTCGGGCCGCGCGCCGCGGTGTGGCGCTATGACCCGGTGGTCTTCGCCGCCGGGCTCGACGCCGCGGCGCACCGCGCGGGGTTTGCTCAGCTGGCGCGGGCGCTCGAGGGCACGGTCGACGAGGTGGTGCTGTCCTTCATGCAGCCCTACCGCAAGACCCGGCGCAACCTGGAGCGCGCCGCCCGCCGCCACACCTTCGCCTGGCGCGACCCGCCGGACGACGAAAAGCGCGCGCTGCTCCTAGAGCTCGCCGCGATCGCCCGGGAAGCGGGAATGGCGCCGACGCTGTGCAGCCAGCCCGAGCTGTTGGCACCGGGAATGGGCGAGGCGCGCTGCGTCGACGCCGGGCGGCTCGGCGATGTCGCCGGTCGGCCGGTCGTGGCGCGCGAGGCCGGCAACCGGCCGGGCTGCCGCTGCGCCCGCTCGCGCGACATCGGCGCCTACGACACCTGTCCGCACGGCTGCGTCTATTGCTACGCGGTCGGCGAGCGCGACCGCGCCGTCAGCAATTTACGGGCGCACGATCCCCGCTCGGAGACGCTATCGCCAATGCCGGCGAAGCTGTCAGCGCCGGCGGAGCTGCCGGCGGGCTGACCCGCGGCAGCTCAGTGGTGCCCGCCGCCGCCGTGCCCGCCGCCGCCATGACCGCCGCCGCCGTGGAACCCGCCGCCGCCGTGGAACCCGCCGCCGCCCCAGCCGCCACGATAGCCGCCACCCCAGCCGCCGCGATAGCCGCCACCCCAGCCGCCGCGATAGCCGCCCCAACCGCCGCCCCACCATCCGGCATAGGGATAGCCGTAGCCGTAGCCGTAAAACGGGTAGGCGTACGCGCCGCCGCAGCCATAGGGGTAGTAATAGGGGTTACAATAGGCCGAATAGGGCGCGTAGTAGGGGTAGTAGGGGTAATATTGCGCCTTCGCCGAATTCGCCGCGCCGCCGGCGGCCAGGAGCCCGCCGGCCAGGATCGTGGCGGCAAGTAGCGGGCGCCGCAGCCAGCGGGGCGTTGAGGGGATTGACATGACCGGCTCCACTCGCATCTGGGGGAGAGATATACGCACCCGGTTGGTTTCCGCATCCCCGGGTTCGCTGATTAGAACGGCCGAAGCCGCCGCCCATTCCGCATTGCGCTAGATCCTCGAGGAGCCGCGATGCCCGAGCCGCCGCGATGCCCAGGAGCCGCGATGACCGAGCCGCCGCCCGCCCGCGTCACCTGCGCCATCGCCGGCGGCGGCCCGGCCGGGATCATGCTCGGCTTTCTCCTGGCGCGCGCCGGGGTCGAAATCTTGGTGCTGGAAAAGCACGCCGACTTCCTGCGCGACTTCCGCGGCGACACGGTCCACCCCTCGACCTTGGAGGTCATCCACGAGCTCGGCCTGCTCGATGCCTTCCTCGCTCGGCCGCACCAGGAAATCCGCCAGTTGCGCGGCCTCGTCGGCGACCGCGAGATCACCCTCGCCGATTTCACCCACCTGCCGGTGCGCTGCAAATTCGTCGCGCTGATGCCGCAATGGGAGTTTCTCGATTTCCTCGCCGAGGCCGGGCGCCGCTTTGCCGCTTTCAACCTGCGGATGGAGGCCGAAATTACCGGCCTCATCGAAGAAGAGGGCCGCGTCGTCGGGGTTCGCGGCGACGCGCCGGAGGGCCCCTTCGAGGTCCGCGCGGACCTCGTCATTGGCGCCGACGGCCGCCATTCGCTCGTGCGTGAGCGCGCCGGGCTCGCGGTCGTCAATCTCGGGGCGCCGATCGACGTCCTCTGGCTGCGCCTCGCGAAGCACCCGGGCGATCCGGTCGACAGCGGCGGCCGGATCAATTACGGCAAGCTGCTGGTGATGCTCGACCGCGGCGACTACTGGCAATGCGCCTTCGTGATCCGCAAGGATGGCTTCGCGGCGGTGCGCGCGAAGGGGCTCGACGCGTTCCGCGCCGACATCGTCAGGATCGCGCCGTTTCTAGCGGACCGGGTCGCGGCGCTGCGCGAGTGGGACGACGTCAAGCTGTTGACCGTCGCGGTCGACCGCCTGGAGCGCTGGTGGCGCCCCGGGCTCCTGTGCATCGGCGACAGCGCGCACGCGATGTCGCCGATCGGCGGGGTCGGCATCAATCTGGCGATCCAGGACGCCGTCGCCGCCGCTAATATTCTGGCCCGGCCGCTCAAGGAGGGCGTGCTGTCCGACGCGCATCTCGCCGCGGTGCAGCGCCGCCGCACGTTCCCGACGCGGGCGACCCAGGCGGTGCAGGTCGCGGTGCAGCAGCGGATCATCGACCCGGTGCTCGGCTCCGACGAGCCGATCGCGGTGCCGTGGCTGCTGCGTTTCTTGAGCCGCCTGCCGCTGCTGCCGCGCCTGCCGGCCCGGCTGGTCGGCCTCGGCTTCCGCCCCGAGCACGTGCGCACCCCGGCGGCGGCGCAATAAGCAGCCTGCCGCCGGTTTACGCCAGCAATTGGCGGAACCGCTCGAGATGCTCGGCCAGCCTGGCGACATCGACGGTCCAGCCGTGCTCGCTCTGGCCGGCGCGAAAATAGGAGATGCGGCCGCCGGTGATTTCCTGCAGCGAAGCGTGCAGCAAATTGACGCGCGGCTGGCTCTCGATCACCAAGAGGCCGACCGGCTTGGCGAAGGCGACATTGTGGAGGGCCGAGGAATCCTGCCCGACCACCACGCGCGCCCCATCGATCGCGCTGACGACCTCGCCCGGCGGGGTCTTCAGTGGGTCGATCACGACGCCGCCCATGCCCTCGATCAGCGCGGTCAGCTCGGCGATGTTGGTCAGCTCGCGATCGGCCGCCGAGGTCATCCGCGTGTGGCGCAGGAACACCACATCCTGCGGGTTTTTCGCCGGCAGCCAGGGGGCGATCGCGCCGCGATGCGCGGCGAACACCGGCTTCAGAAACTCGACCGGCAGGGTGCCGCCCGACATGTGGCACATGATCGTCGGCACGATCAGTTCGCTGCACCGATAGGTGACCGATTTATCGAGCAGCAGCAGGCGGTCCTGCGTGATGCCGTAGAGCCCGAAAAAGCGCTGCATCCACGGGTGAAACGGCCCGGCCGAAAGATAGCGGCAGGGCCGCTCGCCGGCGTGCCGGCGCGACAGCTCGATGCGGCCGATGACGTCGGTGATCCAGTGCCCGAAGGTCAAGGCCCCCGGCCACGACAACAGGTACAGGGGCTCGGTTTCGATGATCTCGGTCGGCCCGACATGGCTGCGGATGACCGGGCCGACCGCGACGTTGGCCGGCAGGTTTTCCTCGATCGTGATGTTGCCTTTGTTGGCGGCGTATTCGAGATGCTCGCGCTGCCAGCCGAAGCCCGGCAGCAATACCGGAGTGACGCGGCTCTCGGGGTCGTAAACAATCCCCCAATGGTCGGCGACCGCGACGTCGCGCAGCTCGTACCAGCCGAGAAACGCCGAGCGCTGGCTGCGAAAGCCGACATAGCGCTTGGCCAGTTCCCGATTGTATTCGTCGATGTCGGCGAACACCAGATCCGGCCGCGAGCGGGCGCCCTGCTCTCCGGTGTTAAAAATATCGGAGAAGAAACTGATCTTCATTGCGGGTAGCGCAAATCGCGGTAATCGGCGGCATAGAACTCGGCGAGTTGATAGAGCCGCTCGGCCGACAAATTCACCGCGATGTTGCCGCCCGAGGCCATCATCGGCGCCAGCGGCGGCGGGCGGCGCAGGTGATCGCCGAATTTTTCCACAAGATGGTCGATCACCCGGTCGAGCCCGTCTTCGAGGTAATGCACCTCCAGCCCGTCGAACAGAAATTCGCTCTGCGGCCGGATGTGATTGTCGTGGATGAAGGGGTTGCGCGGGAAGGCCTTCAGCGCCTGGTCGATCCAATGGTCCGGCTCGATCTGGGCGTTGAAATACTGCATGCGCCAGCGCACCTCGCTTTTGATCCGGCTGATCGGCTCGCGCACGATCGCAAAGCAATAGGTAAAGCGCTTGACGTTGAAGATCTTGTGCAAGATCTCGGCATGAAAGTGCTGCGGCGAGCACCAGGTCAGCGGATTGATCGACGGTTTTACCTCGCCGCCGTCAAAAAACGAGACCTGCCAGTTCTGCTGGCGGAAGAAGTGCTCGATGGTGGTGCCCCCGGCCTTCGGAACATGCACGAAGAGGATGCTGACGTTATCCTTCTGGAACACCGGCATGGGCACGCCCTCTCGGGTTGTGGCTCGCGGGGCTGAAGGCTTCCGGCGTTGCGCTGCGGGTGTATCCGAACGGGTTTCGCATATCAAGGCGGTCGCAGCCGCGACATCGGCGGGTACTGGGTCACCCAAATTGCCCCACCGGCGGCGGCGCTCCGGCTGGTTGCGGCGCCTGGCGCATGCTAGCATTCGCGTGGGCGGAACGCGGGTCTGCGCCGGGGGATTTGTCGAGGCAGCGGAAGGGGTGGCCGGTGCAGGTGCTGAGTTTGGAGAGCGGCATCGATTTCGGCGCGGCCGGCAATCTGAAGGACTACAGCCCGATCGGATTTTCCCCGGTCCCCGACGACATCAGCACCTGGAGCGAAGCCTCGGTCGCCGGCCTGACCTTCCGCCTGGCGCCGCTGCGCCACGATCTGCGCTTCAGTGTCGAGGTCTTTCCGTTTCTCGCCGACGGGCAGATCGCGCAGCAGAACTGCTGGGTGTTTCTCAACGGCCTCTTCGTGCACTACCAGCCGGTGCGGGCGCCCATCGAGATCGCCTTCACCGTCGCGCGCGACCTCCTGGCCCAGCGCATCCATCGTCTCTCGTTCGCCTTGCCGGACGCCGCCGCGCCGAAAGCGCTCGGCCTGGGCGACGATCTGCGCCTGCTCGGCCTCAGCTTTGTGAAGCTGGCCGCCGGCGATCCCGCCGCCGCCCCGCCGCGCAAGGAGGAGGCCGCCGCTCGCGACGGCGGGCCGGCGCGCCGCCGGGCGGAGCCGGCCGCGCCGCCGCCGCGGCCTCGCCCGCCGCGTCGGGAGCCCGCCAGGGGCGGTTGACGCCGCCGCCGCATCGGCGGATCGTTCCGCGAGATGATGGGATGGAGGATCGCCATGAAGGTCGGGATCGCGCTCAACATGCTGTGCCAGGCCGGCCGCTCGGATTCCTCCGTGGTCGGCGAGCATCTCGCGATGGGCGATCTGGCCGAGCCCCTCGGCTTCGACTCATTGTTCGCGCTCGAGCACCATTTCACCGGCTACGCGATGTCGCCGGCGCCGCTCCAGTTGCTCTCCTACTTCGCCGGCCGCACCCGCCGCATCATGCTCGGCACCTCGGTCATCGTGCTGCCGTGGCACGATCCCGTGCGGGTCGCCGAGGAGATCGCGCTGCTCGACATCCTGTGCGGCGGACGCTGCCTCTTCGGCTTCGGGCGTGGCGCCGCGAGCGTCGAATACGAGGGCTTCCGCGTGCCGATGGGGGAGGCGCGGCCGCGCTTTGTCGAGGCGGCGCAGGTGATCGTCCAGGCGCTCAGCGGCGAAAGCTTCGAGCACGACGGCGAATTCTTCCAGATCGCACGCACCGCGATCCGGCCGCGCCCGATCTCACATCCCGAGCGGCGCTTCTACGCTTCGGCCGTCAGCCCGGACTCGGCCGAGATCATGGCCAAGCTCGGCTTCGGCGTCCTGATGGTGATGCAGAACGAGTGGCCGAAGGCGGCCGAGGATATCGGCCGCTACCGCGAGATCGCGCTCGCCGCCGGGCACCAGCCGCGCCCGCCGATCATCTTGACCAATGTGTGCGTTGCCGAGAGCCGCGACGAGGCGCATGAGCGCGCCTTCCGCTATCTCGCCCAGAAATGGCAGTCGATCGACGACCACTACCACTTCTCCGACGGCCATCTCGCGACCGTCAAGGGTTACGAAAGCTACGGCAAGATGGCGCGGACCTACGCCAAGATCGGCGAGAGCGCCGAAACCCGGCAGAAGGCCACCGATTTCTACGTCTCGATCCAGATCGTCGGAACGCCCAAGGACTGCCTCGACAAGATCGCCGAATTGCAGCGCCTGACCGGGCTCGACCACTTGGTCACCGAATACTCGTTCGGTGCGATGCCGCACGAGGAGGCCGAAGTAAACATGCGCCTCTTCGCCGACCGGGTGCTGCCGACCCTGCAGCGCGACCCGGCCTTTGTCGGCACCGGCGTGCCGCAGCCCGCGACGCCGACCGCCGAGGCGGCCAAGGAGCGCCTGTTCGCCCCGGCATGATCCAATTGGCATGAGCCCGCCCTACGGCAGCGCAGCGGGCGAAGCCTATCTCGCCGAGACGCCGGCGCTGCGCGGCCACGCCGGGACCCAGCCCGATTTGTTCCTGCGCTGGAACGGGGTGCCGCCGGAGGCTGCCGCGATCGACGTCGTCGTGCATTTGCACGGCTTCTCGCAGCAGGGCGGCGCGATGCCATTGGCCGAGAAGGTCGGGCGCAGCGGCCTCGATCTCGCGGGCCGCACCCGCCCGACGCTGGCGCTCTTGCCGCGCGGCAACTGGCTGCGCCACACCTGGTACGATTTTCCGGGGCTGCTCGATGGCGGCCTCGACCGCCTCGTCGATTACGCCGTCGAGCGCTTTGCCGCGGGCCGCGCGCTGGCGGTCGACCGCCTGATCCTGACGGCGCATTCGGGGGGCGGCATGCCGGCGCTCGATGCCATCGCCGGCGCCCGCCGGCCGCCCGACGAATTGCATGTCTTCGACGGGCTCTACGGCCGCGATCCGGCGGGCGGCGACCCGTTTGCCGGGATCGAATGCGTCGACGCCTGGCTGGCCGAGCGCCTCGCGCGCGAGCCGGAGCGCCCGGGCGCGCTGCGCGTCATTTATATCGAGCGGCAGACCGGCGCGTTCTCGCGCGAGGTCGGCAGGCTGATCGAGCGCCACCTCGCATCGGTCCCTGCCGGCTTGGCGCCGATCCTGGCGCCGCGCTACCGTGTCGAGCCCGCCGGCGTGCCGCACGGCTATGTCGCGACGATCTGCGGCCCGCCGCTCCTCGCCGATCCCGGCGCCGAATTCGATTGGTCCCGGGTCTGACGACACCTCCGGCTTTGTCATTGCGAGGAGCGCAGCGACGACGCAATCTAGCTCCGGCAGGGGCTCCTCGGCGCGAGATTGCTTCGCTTCGCTCGCAATGACGGCTGCATTTAGTCGGCGGGAGGGACAGTTGCCGGGTGTGCTTGACGGCGTTCGCGTTCTCGATTTCGGGCGCTACATCGCGGGGCCGTTTTGCGCCGCGCTGTTGGGCGACCTCGGCGCCGAGGTCATCCGCATCGAGCGGCTGGGCGGCGGCGAGGACCGCTTTTTCATCCCGGTCGGCGCCGCATCCGCCACGGGACCGAGGTCGGGCGGCGGCGCGATGTTCCTGGCGATGAACCGCAACAAGCGCGGCATGACCTTGGACCCCGCCGCGCCGCAGGGCCGCGAGATCGTGCAAAAGCTCGTCGCGACCGCCGACGTCGTCGTCGCCAATTTGCCGCCGGCGGTGCTGCGCGCGCTCGCCCTCGACCTCGACAGCCTGCGCGCCATCAAGCCCGACATCATCCTGACGACGGTGACCGGGTTTGGCGCCGGCGGGCCGCTCTCGCACAAGCACGGCTTCGACGGCATCGGCCAGGCGATGTCGGGCGCCGTCTATCTCTCCGGCACGCCCGAGCAGCCGATCGCGCTGAAGGTGCCGTGGGTCGATTTCGGCACCGCGTGCCTTTCGGCCTTCGGCACGCTGGCGGCGCTCCTGGAGCGCGGTAAATCGGGGCGCGGCCAGAAGGTCGAAGGGGCGCTCCTGCGCACCGCGATCGCCTTCGCCAATTCCCTCCTGATCGAGCAGGCGCTGACCGGGGTCGACCGCGTCGCGACCGAAAACCGCGGCTTCAACTCGGCCCCGGCCGATTATTTCCGCACCAGCGACGGCTGGATCGTCGCGACCGTGATCGGCGAGCCGATGTTCCGCCGCTGGTGCCGCATGATCGGGGAAGAGCATTGGCTCGCCGACCCGCGTTTCGCCGACGACCAGGCGCGCGGCGACAACGGCGAGATCATCTCGGCGCGCATGGCCGAATGGTGCGCCGCGCGGAGTTGCGAGGCGGCCCTCGCCGAACTCGAAAATGCCAGCATCGTCGCCGGCCGGGTCTATTCGCCGCAACAGGCGCTCGACGACGAGCATATCCGCGCCGCGCACCTGCTCGAAGAGCGCGACCATCCGGCGCTCGGCCAAACCGTGCCCTTGGCGCCGACCCCGATCGAGTTGTCGGAGACGCCCGGCACCTATCGCCGCCCGGCGCCGCTCTTGGGTGAGCACACCGACGAGATCCTCGCGAGCCTCGGCTATCGGGCGGTCGAGATCGCCGCGCTGCGCGCCCTGAAGGTGGTGTGATGAGCAAGGCATTCGTCAAGGAAAGCGACGACGGCGCCGATGCCGAGCTGCCGGAAGAGGATGTGCCGGCGCTGCCCGCCGGGGTGCGCAACTACATGACGCCATTGGGCCACCGCCGCATGCAGGACGAGTTGCGCCAGTTGGTGCGCGACGAGCGGCCGAAGACCGTGGAGATCGTCGCCTGGGCCGCCGGCAACGGCGACCGCTCGGAAAATGGCGACTACCTCTACGGCAAGCAGCGGCTGCGCGAGATCGACCGCCGCATCCGCTTTTTGACGAAGCGCCTGGAGGCGGCCGAAGTGGTCGACCCGGCCCGCCAGACGCGGCGCGACCAGGTGTTTTTCGGCGCCACCGTGACCTACGCCGATCCGCACGGCGCGGAGCAGACCGTGACGATCGTCGGCATCGACGAAGCCGACCTCGACCGCCGCCAGGTCAGCTGGGTCTCGCCGATCGCCCGGGCGCTGTTGAAAGCCCGCGAGGGCGACATCGTCGATCTGCGCACCCCCAACGGCATCGAGGCGATCGAGGTCCTGGAAATCCGCTACGAAGCCGAAGCCGGGCGCCCGATGCGGCAAGAGTGAGGCATGCATCCGTGTGTATTTAGGCAGCGTACAATCTCTGAAATGGCTGCAGGTTGCATGGCCTGATTAATTATCACCTGCAGATTTCCAGATTTCCGCGGTCTATTTCCCAGAGCGGAACCGCGAATTCCTTTATCGCGTTAAAAGGTGGATCGCGAAGCGTCAACTTCGGCGTGTTCGCCGTGCGATATCCAAAGGAGCATTATATGGATAAGAGAATAGCCGCGTTGCTCGGGGCGGTTGCCGGGCTGGCCACCCTCGGCTCGGCGCAAGCCGCGACCCCGGCGCCCAACGCCTCGGAGGCCTTGCAGGCTTCCTCCTATGCCGACCTGCTGGCGCCGATCGCCGACGCCGGCGCGCTACTGAAGGCCGACGACGCGGCGCGCTCGCAAGCCCCGCAGCCGGGCGTCAAGCTCGCCCAGTATTACGGCCGCTACTACCATCATCACCACCACCACCATCATCACCATCACCGCCGCACCTGGTGGTACTATCGCTAGCCGGGCGGCTCAGACAGCTGGGTCCTGTTCCGTCATATTCGTCACCCCCGCGCAAGCGGGGGGCCAGAGCAAGCGACAGTTGGTTGCCCCTGGATTCCCGCGTGCGCGGGAATGAAACGCTTAGCCGGGTGGCGAGCGGACCGGCGCCTGAGGTTCAGGCACCGGTCTCCTTCGCCTTGGCGCGGGCGGCGCGCAGGATGTTGCGGTAGGTCGCGTCGAACACGGTGTTGGTCGAGGATGTCCAGCTCGAATCCTTGCCCAGCGTCTCGCGGCTGGCATGGATGCGGCGGTCGCGCAATTCGCGCTCGGCCGCTTCCTCTTCGTCCATCGCCACCAGTTCGAACTGCGCTTCGGCCGGCAGAAAAATGATCTGCATGAAGGGTTCGCCCGGCCGAAAGATATGGGCGCGGCCCTCGGGTGGCGCCTTGAAGATCACAAACGAGATCATCGGCCACCAGCTGGTGCGCAAGAGCGCCGGCACCGCGAGCGGCACGTCGTCTTCGGGCGAGGTGTAATAGCGCGGGTGCGGCTCGGTGCGCACCGCCATGTCGTCGCCGACCTTGAGGTCGAGCAGCAGCTGGTAGCTGTAATAGTCTTCGCCGAACGGGCGGAACGGCGGCCAGTTGATGCCGGTTTCGGGATCGGGGCCCCAGTCGCTTTCGAGGACCACGCGGCCCTGGCGTTTCGTCACATGCAGTTGGTTGTCGTAGGGGTAGAACAGTTCGATGCCGTATTGCGCGCCCTCGACGAAGGGCATGCAATGCCAGGCGTATTCGTGCGAGCCGTCGCGGCGCGGTTCGGGCTTGCCGGCCCAGCCCGGCACGTCGAGCTTGGTGCGCCGCGGCGCGAGGCGCGGCTCGAACAGGCGGTATTTGACGGTCTGCATAAGGGCTCCGGATCGCCGGCCGATGCCTGAGGGTGGCGGCCAGCCAACGCCCGCGCGCCGCGGCTGGTTCCTCCCGGGGGCGAAGCCGGCAGCATGATCGTCATCCCAGCGCAGGCCGGGACCCATGGTTCGATCAGTGGAGCGGCGGCCCGAGGGTCCCGGCCTGCGCCGGGATGACAGTATTTTTTATAATTTTAACAGGCGGCGGGCGTTGCCGTTGAGCAGCTTCTGGGTGTCCTCGGCCGAGAGCGGCAGTGTCTTCAGCCATTCGGTGCCGGGCGGGTTGTCGGCGAACGGGTAGTCGACCGAGAAGAGGATGCGGTCGATGCCCATCTCCATCGTGCAGCATAAGAGGGCCGGGTCGGAGAAGAAGCCGCTGGTGGTGATCCAGAAATGCTCGCAGAAGACGTCGCGGAACGTCTTCTCGCTCATGCTGGCGCGCAGCCCGTAGCTGATCCGCCACAGATAGAACGGCAGCCCCTCGCCCATGTGCCCGAGGATCACCTTGAGGCCGGGGTGGGCGTCGAAAACCCCCGACAGCACAAAGCGGATGCCCTGCGTCGCGGTCTCGACCGTGAAGCCCCAGGCGGCGCGCAGAATGCCGGGATGGGACTGCGCATAATCCTGGTAATAGGCTTGCGTCACCGCCTGCTGCGGCAAGGCCGGGTGAATGTAGATCGGCACGTCGAGCGCGGCGGCGCGCTCCCAGATCGGCCAGAACCGCTTGTCGTCGTGAAAGACGCCCTGGGTCAGCCCGTTGATCATGGCGCCCTTGAAGCCGAGCTTGGTGACGGTGCGCTCCAATTCGTCGGCGGCGGCGCGTGGGTCGGCGGTCGGCAGCGCGGCGAACGCGGCGAAGCGGTCGGGATGCGCCAGGACCGCTTCGTGCAGCCGGTCGTTGACGCGGCGCGCCAACGGCACCCCGGTCGCCGCATCGACCCCCTGCAAGCCCGGGATCGAGTGCGACAAGACTTGCAGATCGATGCCGGCTTCGTCCATCTCCCGGAGGCGCAAGGCGCCCAGATCGTCGAGCCGCTCGACGATGTCGGAACCGGCGCCGGGGCCGCCCAGCGCCTTCAATTCTGCGTCCTGGTAATGCTCCTCGAGCGCGATGATGTAGGGCTTTGCCATGCTGTCCTCCCCGGGTTTCGCCTGCGGTTCGCGCGAGATTGCTTCGTCGCCGCGCGCCTCGCAATGACGATCCCGTTCAGTAGCGTCATTGCGGGCGACGCGAAGCAATCCCGATCCGGCTATGACGACGCGCCGGCGTAGCTCGTCAGGTCGATGAATTCCAGCACGGTGCCGTCGGGGTCGTGGAAATAGGCACGCGGGCCGTTGACGACGCCGCCCTGGCGGTCTTCTCGAAGGTGATTTCGACGCCCCGCGCGCGCAGATGGTCGAGCGCGCCGGCGTAATCCTCGACCGCGAACGAGTGGTGCACGCCGCCGTGGCCCTCGGGCCGCGCATTGATCGGCGGCTCGCGCTTGACCAGGATCAAGCAGGTGCCGGCGGCGTCGAGAAACGCCATCGTGCCGGCCGCCACGGTCGCCAGATGCCGGCAGCCGACGATCTCGGTGTAAAACCGCGTGCTGCGCCCGACATCGCTGACCGGGATGCTGAAATGCACGACCGATTTGATGGCGACCATCGGAGCCTCCCCGGGTTCCAACACAGCTTTGGACATAAGATCGGCGATTAACGGCGGTCGCGCGATCCAGTTCTCCGCCGGGCGACCGGGGTGCCGTGACCGGTCGCCCTGCGGCGCGAGGATCAGGGGCGCGGCATGGCCCTGGTGGCGGCGCTGGCGACCGCCTTCAGGGACGCGGTGACGATGTCGCTGTCCATGCCGACGCCGAACAGCGTGTCCTCGCCGCCCTTGGCGCCGCCGCTCTTGATCTGCACATAGGCGGCGGCCTGCGCGTCGGCGCCGGCGCCGACCGCGTTCTCGTGGTAGTCGAGAACGGTCAAGGCGACGCCGCAACCCTTCCCCAGCGCATCCACAAAGGCGGCGATCGGCCCGTTGCCGACGCCCTCGATCTCGCGCTCGCCGCCCTCGGTCGCGATCGTCGCGACGATGCGGCGTTCGCCGGGGCGCGGCTCGGGCAACAGGCTGTAATCGACGAGGCGGATGCCGCGGCGGCCGAGATAAGTGTCCTGGAACAGGGACCAGATGTCGGCGCTGGTCATCTCCTTGCCGGTGCGGTCGGTGACCTCCTGCACGATCCGGGAAAACTCGATCTGCAGGCCGCGCGGCAAATCGAGCCCGTGATCCTCCTTCAGCAGATAGGCGACGCCGCCCTTGCCGGACTGCGAATTGACCCGGATCACCGCTTCATAGGTGCGCCCGAGATCCTTGGGGTCGATCGGCAGGTAGGGCACCTCGAACAAAGCGTCGTTGCGCTTCTCCAGCGCCTCGAAGCCCTTCTTGATCGCATCCTGGTGCGAGCCGGAGAAGGCCGTATAGACCAGTTCGCCGGCATAGGGGTGGCGCGGGTGCACCGGCAGCTGGTTGCAGTATTCGACGGTGCGGACGATCTCGTCGATGTCGTGGATCTCGAGGCCCGGGTCGATCCCCTGGCTGAAGAGGTTCAAGGCCAGCGTCATCACATCGACATTGCCGGTGCGCTCGCCGTTGCCGAAGAGCGTGCCCTCGACCCGGTCGGCGCCGGCCATCACCGCCAGTTCGGCGGCGGCGACCCCGGTGCCGCGGTCGTTGTGCGGATGGAGGCTGAGGACGATCGAGTCGCGGTCGCGAATGTTGCGGCCGAACCATTCGATCTGGTCGGCGTAGACGTTGGGGGTCGCCATTTCGACCGTCGCCGGCAGATTGAGGATGATTTTTTTCCGCGGCGTCGGCTGCCAGACATCCATCACGGCTTCGCAGATCTCGACCGCGTAGGGCAGTTCGGTGCCGGTGAAGCTCTCGGGCGAATACTGATAGATCACCTCGGTTTCCGGCATCTGCGCGGCGAGGTCGCGGATCTGCCGCGCGCCGGTCACCGCGATGTCGGTGATGCCGGCTTCGTCGAGGCCGAAGACGACGCGGCGCTGCAGGGTCGAGGTCGAATTATAGAGGTGCATGATCGCGCGCCTGGCGCCGCGGATCGAATCGAAGCTGCGCGCGATCAGCTCGGGGCGGGCCTGGGTCAACACCTGGATCGTCACGTCGTCGGGGATCAGATCCTCCTCGACCAGTTCGCGCACGAAGGCGAAATCGGTCTCCGAGGCGGCCGGGAAGCCGATCTCGATCTCCTTGAAGCCGAGCTTGACCAGCATCTCGAACATGCGCCGCTTGCGCTCCGGGCCCATCGGCTCGACGAGGGCCTGGTTGCCATCGCGCAGATCGACCGAGCACCAGACCGGCGGCTTGGTGATGGTTCGCGACGGCCATTGCCGGTCGGGCAGGTTTATCGGCGCGAAGGCACGGTATTTGTGGATCGGCATCGTGGACATAGCGGAGCTCCGGATAGGGACCGCCGGCGGAATTTGAGTGCGGCGGTCGCAGCGATGGTCGATTGGCGGCGGGGCCGGCGGGCCTAATTCCCCCGGCCGGTGCTAAGTCGCCGCGCGCGACCCGAACGCCACGTGACGCAGCAGCAAAGCCGAACCATCGAAGCCATGAAAATCACCAAACGCGGGAAAATGGTTCCCAGAGGGAACGAGCGAGCTTCCGGCGGCGCCCCTAGGACGCCGGGATCATAAGTCGCAGCTCGTCACGCGCTTCGGTCATGCTGCACTGCATATAACAGGGGGAGGCTGGGAAGTCAATGCGAGGCTGGCTTTGCTGCTTTTCCCGGGTCCTTGAAGCACGCCGGTTCGCTGTTCGCCTGCCACGCGCAACGCCAATTCGGTCCAAATCCGAAATTCCATAGCTGCACCATGCGACCTGTGGTCGCCAGCACTCCGAGACCGACAAGGAATGCGATGCCGAAAAGAATAGCGAGCAGATCGCCGCGCCGCGGATAGATCAGCCTATTGCGCCAGCGCATCATCCTTACCATCCCGGCGAAGGCCGGGCCCATGGTTCAGACGCGGGCGCGTCGGCTAAATGGGTCCCGGCCTGCGCGGGACCTTTGCATAAGTGACGGGTCATGATTCACTTGGCCAGGGGCATGGTTGGGGGTGGTGATGCGGCGCGAGAGCAAGCCGGCGAGTTTTGCCGAAGCATTGGTGGTGGGCGGCGGCAACCGGC
>DATGFP010000028.1:0-16347 GCA_035309005.1 Allostellaceae bacterium
GCCGGCATCGGCGTCACGCAAAGGTCCGGGCGAAGTCGTCGAGGAACTGGGCGAGCCCCTTCTCGGTCGCGTCCGAGATCTCGCGTTCGTTGCGGATCGCCGCCAGCAGATCCGGGTGCTTGGCGCGCAGATCGCCGAGCATCAAGGCTTCGAAGCGGCCGACATCGTCGACCCCGACCCGGTCGAGATAGCCGCGCGTCCCGGCGAAGATCCCGACGACCTGCTCTTCCACCGGCACCGGCGAGAATTGCGGCTGCTTCAGGAGTTCGGTGAGGCGCGAGCCGCGCGCGAGGAGGCGCTGCGTCGCCGCGTCGAGGTCGGAGGCGAACTGCGAAAACGCCGCCATCTCGCGGTATTGCGCGAGCTCCAATTTGATGCGCCCGGCGACCTGCTTCATCGCCCGGATCTGCGCCGCCGAGCCCACCCGGCTGACCGAGAGGCCGACATTGATGGCCGGGCGGATGCCGCGATAGAACAGGTCGGTTTCGAGAAAAATCTGCCCGTCGGTGATCGAGATGACGTTGGTCGGGATATAGGCCGAGACGTCGCCGGCCTGCGTCTCGATCACCGGCAGTGCGGTCAGCGAACCCGAGCCGTGCTCGTCGTTCATCTTGGCGGCGCGCTCCAGAAGCCGCGAATGCAGGTAGAAGACGTCGCCGGGGTAGGCTTCGCGGCCCGGCGGGCGGCGCAGCAATAAGGACATCTGGCGATAGGCGACCGCCTGCTTCGACAGATCGTCGTAGATCATCAGCGCGTGCATGCCGTTGTCGCGGAAGTATTCGCCCATCGCGCAGCCGGTGTAGGGCGCGAGAAACTGCAAGGGGGCCGGCTCGGAGGCGGTCGCGGCGACGACGATCGAATAGTCGAGCGCGCCGTAATCCTGCAGCGTCTTGACGATCTGCGCGACGGTCGAGCGCTTCTGGCCGATTGCGACATAGATGCAATAAAGCTTTTTCGCTTCGTCGTCGCCGGCGTTGACCTGGCGCTGGTTGAGGATGGTGTCGATGGCGAGAGCGGTCTTGCCGGTCTGGCGGTCGCCGATGATCAGTTCGCGCTGGCCGCGGCCGATCGGCACCAGGGCGTCGATCGCCTTGAGGCCGGTCTGCACCGGCTCGTGCACCGATTTCCTCGGGATGATGCCGGGCGCCTTGACTTCGACGCGCGAGCGCGTGACGTCGGTCAAGGGGCCCTTGCCGTCGATCGGGTTGCCGAGCCCGTCGACGACGCGCCCCAGAAGGCCGCGCCCGACCGGCACGTCGACAATGGCGCCGGTGCGCTTCACCGTGTCGCCCTCGCCGATGCCGCTATCCTCGCCGAAGATCACGACGCCGACATTGTCGCTTTCGAGATTGAGGGCCATGCCCTTCATCCCGTTGGGGAACTCGACCATCCCGCCGGCCTGGACCTTGTCGAGCCCATAGACGCGGGCGATGCCGTCGCCGACCGACAATACCTGGCCGACCTCGGCGACATCGGCTTCGCTGCCGAAACCGACGATCTGCTGCTTCAGGATCGCCGAGATTTCCGCCGCACGGATTTCCATTTCTACCCTTCCTATCTCAGCGTCACCCCCGCGGACGCGGGGGTCCAGGGCAACCTCCGACACCCTTGGCCCCTGGATTCCCGCTGTCGCGGGAATGACGACATTATGCCATCAACCCGCAGCCTTCATCGCCAGCCGCAGGCGCTGCAGCCGGCTGTTGAGCGACGCATCGACCATGCGCGATCCGACCTTGACGATCATCCCGCCCAAAAGCCGCGGATCGACCCGGATGTCGACCGCGACGCGGGCGCCGACGGCGCGGCGCAATTGTTCGAGGAGGGCGGCCTGCCGCGCCTCGTTCAAGGGGCGCGCGACGGTCACCTCGGCGGTGACCTCGCCGCGCCGCGCCGCGAGCTTTTGCAGGTACGCCTCGATCATCGCCGGCACCGCGAAGAGGCGGCGGTTACGCGCGACGACACCGAGGAAATCGCGGGTCAGCGGCGACAGCCCGGCGCCCTCGGCGACCGCGGCGATCGCCTTGCCCTGCGCGTCGCGCGACAGGACCGGGCTGCGCAGCAGGCGCACGAGATCGCTGCTGGCGTGCAGCATCGCGCGCAATTCGCGCAGATCGCCGGCGACGCCGTCGAGGGTGTGGCGCTCGTCGGCCAATTCGAACAGCGCCGCCGCATAACGCCCGGCGAGGCCGGCTTCGCCCGTCGCTTCGGAAGCCAAGGAAAATCGGTCCCCAATCAGTGCGCCGGCGGAGAACGGTCGCGACAACTCGTTGCGTTGGGAGAGCTCGGGCGCAATTCGCGCGCTCGGGGCCACCGGGTCCCGCGAGGTCCGCGCGGTTGGTAACACAGTTGGCCGGCGTTGCGCAACCCCGGCGCGTTCCGCCAGAGGTGCGCGATTTCAATACGTTAACGATGGAGCGGCGGCTGCGCCAGCGCTTCGACCGCGGCCAGCGCGGCGCGCGCGAGGCCCGGCGCGCGGGCGGCGAGCGAGCCGTGCAGCCGGCCGTAGATGTGGAAAACCGCGCTCTGCAGCACGATGCCGATGATGATCGCGGCGGCGGCGTTGGGCTCGATCGGCGCGATCTCGCCCGTGGCGACCGCGGCGGCGACGGCGTCGGCGATCGCCGCGACCGGGGTGCGCTGCTCCGGCCGCACCCGCGGCAGGAGGCCGTGCTGCTCGATCAGCATGAAGCGGAAGAGCGCCGGGTCCTTGTCGAAGAGGGCGCAGAAATGCCCGACCATCGCGGCGGTGCGGGCGGGAAAATCGGGAAATTCGGCGCGGATCCGGTCGAGGTCGGCGCCGGCCCGCAGGTAAGCTGACGAGAAGAGGCTCCAGGCGAGGTCGCCCTTGCTCGGGTAATGGCGGTAGAGCGCGCCTTGCGACACCCCGGCCGCTGCGGCGATCTCGCCGATCGAGACGCCGTCGATGCCGTTGGCGGCGAAAAGCTCGAGGGCGGCGCGCTCCACCGAAGCCTTGGCGTGGGTCGAACGGGCCATCAAATAACTCTTGTGAATGAACGTTCACTCATTATATAGTCGCCGCACGCGTTACGCAAGCCCGGGAGGGCATCGGGGAGGTCATCGCCATGCTGTGGGACGGGTTTTTCCCCTTCGTGCTGGTCGTCGCGGCCTTTGTGCTCGCCGTCAAGGCGCTGCGCGAAGCCCGCCGGCTGCGCCGCGAATTCGCCGGCCTCGCCACACGCTTCGCGACCTTCGAGCGCCGCCTGGTCCCGCTCGGCGAACCGGTCGAGCGAGCAGCCGCGCCGGTGGCCGCTGCGCCGGCGCCGCTGGTCGCGGACGAACTCGTAGCAGAAGAACTTCCCGTGGACGAACCGGTCGAAGCGCCGGTCGAGGTTGCGGCGGTAGTAGAACCTCCGGTCAGCGCCCCGCCCGTGCCGCCGGCGCGCGGCTGGGAGCAGATCCTGGTCGAGAACTGGCTAGTCTGGCTCGGCGGCGCGACAATCGCGCTTGGCGGCGCCTTTCTGGTCAAGCTGTCGATCGATTACGGGCTGTTGACCGCGACCGCGCGGGTGTGCCTCGGCGTTGTGCTCGGGATCGCGCTATCGGTCGGCGCCGAACGGCTGCGCCGCCGCGAACTCGCCGCCCCGGCCGAGGACGAAACTGAAGGCAAAGCCGCCGCGATGTCGTATGTGCCGGCGGCGCTGGCGGCGGCCGGCGCGGCGACCGTGTTCGCCAGCCTTTACGCGGCCTACGCGCTCTATCACCTGCTGCCGGCCGGGGTCGCCTTCGCGCTGCTCGCCGTCACCGCCGGCGCGGCGGTGGCGCAATCGCTGCGCATGGGGCCGCTCGTCGCGGCGCTGGGGCTGGTTGGCGCCTATACCGTGCCGCTGCTGGTCGCCAGCGAGGCGCCGCACGCGTTGCCGCTGTTCGGCTATCTCGCATTCGTCACCGCCGGCGCGCTGGCGGTATTGCGGCACCGCGCCTGGTGGTGGCTGGCCTGGCTGTCCTTGGCCGGCGCGATGCTGTGGGTGCCGGCGTGGCTGGCCGCCGCGAGCCGCCCGGAGACGCCGGTGGTGGCGGGCTACCTGCTGGTGGTGTTCGCGCTCTTTGTCGTGTTGCGGCGCGGCGTCGAGCGGGTCGGCTTCCTCGCCGGAATCGCCGAGAGCGAGATGGTCCGGGCGGTGACGCGCGCCGCGCTGTGGGCCATCGCATTGGGGCTCCTCATCGTAGCGCACGCCGACGGGTTTGGCGCGACCAGCGTCGCGGCGGCGCTCGCGGCGATGCTCGGCATGGTGGCGCTGGCCTACCGCGACAGCGCCCTCGACGACGTCATCGCGGCCGCCGGCGCGCTGGCGCTGGCGCTGCTGGCAAGCTGGAGCCTGCCGCCGCCGGCCGGCGACCTCAGCCTGCAGGTCTTCCGGCTGCAGCCCGACCATGTCGCCGATTTTATCACCGCTGCGAGCCTCTTCACGCTCCTCCTCGGGGTTGCGCCGTTTTTCCTGCTGACGCGCGTCGCGCGGCCCGGCCGCTGGGCGGCGCTGTCGGCCGCGACGCCGCTGGCGATCCTCGTCATCGGCTATTGGCGGCTGCAGAGATTCGAGCTCGATGTCGCGTGGACCCTCGCCGCCCTGGCGCTGGCCGGGATCGAGCTGGCCGCCGCCGCCGCAATCGCCGCGCGCCGCGATGCAGCGGGGTCCGACAGCAAGCCCGGCGGCGAACTAGAGATCGCGCTCGCCGCCTATGCGATCGGCGTCCTCGGCAGCACGATCTTCGCCGCGACGCTGGCGCTGGGGGACGCGTGGCTGACGGTGGCGCTGGCGCTGCACCTGCCGGCGATCGGCTGGGTCAACGCCCGGCTGCGCGTGGCGGCGCTGCGTCCGGTCGCCTTCGCGATCGCCGCCGCCGTGCTGGTGCGGCTGCTCTTCAACCCCTACGTGCTCGATTACCCGCTCGGCGAGACGCCAATCTTCAACTGGCTGCTCTACGGGTACGGGGTGCCGGCGGCGGCGTTCATCGTGGCGACCCGCCAGTTCGGCAGCGACAAGGACGACGCGCTGGTGTGGCTCTTGGAGGGCGGCAGCGTGCTCTTCGCGCTGGCGCTCCTGTCGCTCGAACTGGTCCACGCGGTCTACGGCCGGCTGACCAGCGAGCCGCTCGACGATTTCACCACCGGCGCGGCGCTCATCGCCCTGTGGATGGTTTTCGCGACCGCGCTCGTGGCGCTCGGCGAGCGGCGGCGGCGCCCGGTGCTCCTGTGGATGGGCGGCCTCCTGGTCGGCGCCGCGACGCTGATCGAGATCTGCTGGCAGCCGCTGATGCTCTTGTTCGGGACCGAGGTCGGATCGCTGGCGATCTTCGACGCGCTGCTCTTCGCCGATGCGGTGCCGGCGGCGGTCTACGCACTGGTCGCCTGGCGCAGCCCAGCGCGGCCGCTTCTGTACACGACGGCGCGCGTGCTTGCGGCGCTCTTCGCCTTCGCCTGGATCACGCTGGAGATCCGCCACATCTTCCAGGGCCGGGTCGAGCTCTTCGCCAATAGCGGCGAGGGCGAGTGGTACGCCTATTCGGCCGCCTGGCTCGTCTTCGCCGGGGCCGCGCTCGGGCTCGGGCTGCTGCGCCGCAGCCGCTGGCTGCGCCAGGCCGGGCTGCTCGGAATCGGCCTCGTCGTCGCCAAGGTGTTTTTGTCCGACATGGCGGCGCTCAGCGGCGTCTTGCGGGCGCTGTCGTTCCTCGGGCTGGGCGGCGCGCTGGTCGGCCTCGGCTATGCCTATCGCCGCTTCCGGCCGCTGCAAGCGCAGCCCGGATCATAAGAAGCTGGGCTCATAGGAAGCTGTAGGGGTCGATGTCGACCTGCAGGCGCGCCGCGCCGCCGATGCGCACCCGCGCCAGCCAGTCGCGCAGCGCCTGCTGCAGGTTGACCCCGCGCTCGGCCTTGACGAGAAAGCGCCGCCGGTGCCGGCTGCGCAGCACCGCGAGCGGCGCCGGGGCCGGGCCGAGGACGCTCAATCCGGGCAGCTGCGGCGCGGCGCGCGACAAGGCCCGGGCGGCGAAATCGGCCGCCTCGGGGTCGCCCGCACTGACGATCAGCGCCGCGAGCCGGCCGAACGGCGGCAGCCCGGCGGCGCGGCGGGCTTCCGCTTCGGCGGCGAGAAAGCCGTCGCGGTCGCCGCTCGCCAAGGCCTGCATCACCGGCTGCTCCGGCATGTAGGTCTGCAGCAGCGCCCGGCCCGGGCGCGCCTCGCGGCCGGCCCGCCCGGCGACCTGGTGCAACAGCTGGTAGGTGCGCTCGGCGGCGCGCAAATCGCCGCCCGCCAGCCCGAGATCGGCGTCGACCACGCCGACCAGCGTCAGCATCGGGAAATGATGCCCCTTGGCGACGATCTGGGTGCCGATCAATACGTCGATGCGGTGCGCCGTCATCGCCTCGGCGAGCGCCGCCGCGGCGCGCGGCCCGGACAGGAGGTCGCTGACCATGAGGGCGGTGCGCGCCCCGGGAAAGAGCGCCGCGACCTCTTCGCCCAAGCGCTCGACCCCCGGCCCGCACGGCACCAGATTGCCCGCCGTCAGGCATTCGGGGCAGAGCCGCGGCAGAGCCGCCGCGTAGCCGCAATGATGGCATTGGAGGCGCCCGGTAAAGCGATGCTCGACCAGCCAGGCGGTGCAGCTCGGGCATTGCAGCCGGTAGCCGCAGGCGCGGCAGAGCGTCAGCGGCGCATAGCCCCGCCGGTTGAGGAACAGCAGCGCCTGCTCGCCGGCCGCCAGAGTCTCGGTGACTGCTTGGACTAGCGGTGCTGAGAGAAACCGACCGGGCGCGAGCCGTGTGCCGCGCATGTCGATGAGCGTGACGCGCGGCAGCGCCGCCTCGGCATGGCGGCGCGGCAGCGTGACCAGCTGGTAGCGGCCGCGCGCGACGTTGACGACGGTTTCGAGGGACGGGGTCGCCGATACCAGGACGATCGGGATCTGCGCCAAGGACGCGCGCAGCACCGCCATGTCGCGCGCCTGGTAGCAAACCCCGTCCTCCTGCTTGAAGGAGGGGTCGTGCTCCTCGTCGACGATTATCAGCCCCAATTCGGCGAACGGCAGGAAGAGCGCCGAGCGCGCCCCGACGACGATGCGGGCGCGCCCCGAAGCGACCGCCCGCCAGGTGTCGCGCCGGGCGCTCTGCGAGACTTCGGAATGCCACTCGGCCGGCAGCGTCCCGAAGCGCCGGCGGAAGCGCTCGAGCCATTGCGCCCCGAGCGCGATCTCCGGCAGCAGCACCAGCACCTGACGGCCGGCTGTGAGCGCCGCCGCGATCGCCGCGAAATAGGTCTCGGTCTTGCCGGCGCCGGTGACCCCGTCGAGCACCGTGACGCTGAAGCCGCCGGCCGCGGTGCGGCCGACGAGGCGCGCCGCCGCCGCCGCCTGGTCCCCCGATAAGGGCGGCCCGGGCGCGTCCCACTCGCCCGCCGGCGGCGCCGGCGATTCGCCGGGCAGCCACCGTTCCGCGACCTGCCCGAGGGCGACCAGCGCGCGCACCACCGCGCCGCCGCAGCCGGCCCGCCGCGCCGCCTCGGCGAGCGAGCACGCGAGGCCGTCGCGCAGCCCTTCGAGGACCCGCCGGCGCGCCGGCGTCAGTTTAGCGGGCGCCGGCGATTCGGCGAGCGCGGCGAGGCCCGCCTCGGTGATCGCGCAGACCCGCCGCGGCGGCGGCGGCGCCAGCGCCTCCTCGACGCTCATCGCCATGCGCAGCACCGCCCCCGGCGGCGCCAGCGTGTAGCTGGCGACGCGTTCGATAAAGCGGCGCAGTTCGGCGCCGAGCGGCGGCGTCGGCAGGATTTCGAGGATCGGCTTCAGCCGCTCGGCCGCGACCTCGCCCTCCGGCTCGCCGTCCCACACGACGCCGATCGCGCGGCGCGAGCCCAGCGTCACCCGCACGAAGCTGCCGGGCGCCGGAATAGCCACCGCCTCTGGCCCCCGGTAGTCGAGCGGCCCGGGCAGCGGCAGCGGCAGCAGCACCGGCAGCGGCCGCGCGACGCCGGCCTCCGCTTCGGTTTCCCCGGCAATCTCCCCGGCGCTGTTGGCAGGGCTGTCGGGCACCGCTACACTCCCCGCCAGGCCGGCCCGTCGCGGTAAGGATGCGCGCCAGGGGTCGCCGGCCGGGGTTTCGCTGTCAGGTGCTGTTGGATGGTCACGCCGCTTTTCGCTCTGAGCTGCCCGCGCCCGCCCGCTGCGGCCCGCGCAAGGTAGCGGCCGTGGTGGACTGGCCGCGCGACAAGCCGCACGATGCGCGCGCCGCCGCCCCGGCGGCCGAGGCGCCGGGCGAGATCGGCGGGCGCGACGTCGTCGCCTATCTGCGCCGCCATCCCGATTTCCTCGATCGCCATCCCGAAGCGCTGCGCCTGCTGCGCGCGCCTACCCGCGAGATCGGCGAGGATGTCTTCGATTTCCAGCATTTCCAGATCGAGCGCCTGCGCGCCGACCTGGCGCGGCTCAATCTCGAGCACCGCACGCTGATCGCCGCCAGCCGCGGCACTCTGGCAAGCCAGGGCCGGGTGCACAAGGCGGTGCTGGCGGTCCTCGCGGCGCGCAGCTTCGAGCAGCTGCTGCAGACCGTGACGACCGACCTCGCGGTCTTGCTCGACGTCGATGTCGTGGCGCTCGGGGTCGAGAGCACCGCGGTGCCGGCGAGCCGGCTCAGCCTGCAGGGGATTCACCTGTTGAAGGCGGGCGCCATCGACGCGCTGCTCGGCGCCGAGCGCAGCATCCTGCTGCGCGCCAACACGCCGGGCGAGCCGGCGCTGTTCGGCAGCGCCGCCGGGCTCGTCCGCTCGCAGGCGCTGCTGCGCCTGGCCTTCGGCCGCGGCGCCCCGGTCGGGGTGTTGTGCATCGGCACGCGCCAGCCCGGCCGCTTCCACCCCGGGCTGGCGAGCGAGCTCCTGACCTTCCTCGCCCGGGCGCTCGGCGTCACCATCGCGCAATGGCTCAACCCGCGCGCCTAGGGCGGGGCGAGGCGGCGCGGCCCTTCCCCACCCTGCCGCAGGCGGTCCCGCTGGCGCGGTTTGCCGCCGCCGACGATCTGCGCGCCGCGATCGGTTCATGGACGTCGTGGCTCGAAGGCGAGCGGCGCGCCTCGGCGCACACGGTCGCCGCCTACGGCCGCGACCTCGCCGGATTCCTCGATTTCCTGACCGGGCATTTCGGCGAGCCGCCGGCGCTCGCCAGCTTTGCGCGGCTGCTGCCCGCCGATTACCGCGCCTGGCTCGCCCATCGTGCCGCGAGCGTCGAGCGCGCCGCGCTGGCGCGCGGCCTCTCGGTGGTGTGCGGCTTTGTGCGCTTTCTCGAGCGCCGCGGCCTCGCGACGAGCCCGGCGCTAGTGGTGCTGCGGGCGCCCAAATTGCCGACCAGCGTGCCGAAGGCGCTCTCGGTCGCCGACGCCGGCGAGATCATCGAGGCGCCGGCGATGCTGACGGAAAGCGCCTGGCAGGCCAGACGCGACATCGCCGTATTAACGCTGCTTTACGGCTGCGGCCTGCGGATTTCGGAAGCGCTCGGCCTGACGCGGGGCGCGGCGCCGCTCGGCGACGAGATCAGGATCACCGGCAAGGGCAACAAGGAGCGCCTCGTGCCGGTGCTGCCGGCGGTGCGCCAGGCGGTGGCGGATTACCTCGCCGCCTGCCCCTATGCGCTCGCCGCCGACGGGCCGCTCTTTGTCGGGGCGCGCGGCGGGCCGCTCAACCCGCGCCTCGTCCAGCGCCAGATGGAGCAGCTGCGCGGCGCCCTCGGGCTACCTGAGACCGCGACCCCGCACGCGCTGCGCCACAGCTTCGCGACGCACCTGCTGGGCGGCGGCGGCGATTTGCGCGCGATCCAGGAACTATTGGGTCACGCCAGCCTCTCGACCACCCAGCGCTACACCGCGGTCGACACCGAGCGCCTCTTCGCCGTCTACGACGCCGCCCACCCCCGGGCGCGGTGAATCGGGGCGTTCGGCCCAAGAATACCGGCTCCGACTCTATAGCGCAGGCATCGTGCGCTTCATGAAGCCATCGAAAAGAGGGACGGTGAAAGCGGTATCGCCATGCGCCGGGCTGTAGATCATTCCCTTCGCAATTAGGGAGTTTCGGATAGGCGCGACCGTCGTGACCTTCCGCTGTGAGCGTTCGGCAATGTCGCCAGATCGGTGCGGCCCGGGACCCAGATCGGCCATCGCGCGCAGATAGCGCTTTTCCGACGGCGTGAGCCTGTCAAAGCGGACTCGAAAAAAACTGGCATCAAGTTCCGCAAGCGCTCGCGCGGTGGCTTGTACTGCATCCTCGGGGGCAATCGGCGATGCATCGGCCATGTCCCAACTGTGCTTGCCCCATTCTTGCAGGAAATACGGGTAGCCGAGCGTCTGTCGGAGGATCTCGGCGATCGCCGCCTCCTCGAACGTGACGTTCTCCTTCTCGGCGGGCACGCACAGGGCCGCGCGAGCTGCGGCTACATCCAGCCGATCTACTGGCGCAAACTCGAATAAACGCTCGGCGTATGACTTCGCCTTGCCCGTTTGCCCAACGATTTGCGGTAATCCGGCGGCTACCATTGTGATCGGCACTTGGGCCTGATTTGCATGATGGAACCCGCTTATCAGGGCTGCTAATTGCTCCTCCGCCACGTATTGGATCTCGTCGATGAACAGAGCGGCTGCAGTACCACGCTCCGCGGCGGCTTCGCCAACCGCGATCAAAAGTGCGGCCAGGTCAGTTTCAAGGTCTCCGCTATCGGCCAATCCGGGTTCGGGTTGAATGTCCAAGCCAAGTTCGAGATCCTGGTATTTAACCTTCAAAGCCCTTGCGAAGCCCGCCAATGCCTTGAAGGCTTGGTTTGTCGCAGTTCTGACCCTCTCGCCCCGGCTGAGTCTGAGCAGCAGCGCCCGAAGATTGGGCGCCAGCAGGGCTGGCAACGACCGATCCTCTGGCGCCTCCATTTTTGCGGTCGCAAAGCCACGCGCGTCAGCGTCTCTTTGAATTCGGTTCAGCAACACCGTTTTCCCGACGCCTCGGAGGCCATACAGAACAAAGCTGCGCGCTACACGGCCTGCACGAATTCGGTCAAGCGCCACGGCGCTGCGCTCGATGAGCTCGTCACGTCCCGCCAACTCCGGAGGTGGCGTCCCGGCGCCAGGCGCATAAGGGTTGAGCCGAGGGTCCATTTATAGCAAGTTTACCTAAGTTTATCTCGTTTAGATAAACTAGGGTAACTTCGGAATAACTCAAGCCCCATCGCGTCAAATGTGGATCGCCCTTCCGGCGACGGCGAGGGCGGCTTCCTTGAGCGCTTCGGGGAGCGTCGGGTGGGCGTGGCAGGTGCGGGCGATGTCTTCCGCCGACGCGCCGAATTCTAAGGCCAGCGTCGCTTCGGCGATCAGCGTGCCGGCGTCGGGGCCAATGATGTGGACGCCGAGCACGCGGTCGCTCGCGGCCTCGGCCAGCACCTTGACGAATCCCTCGGTGTCGCCGTTGGCGCGGGCGCGCGGGTTGGCGCTGAACGGGAATTTGCCGACGCGGTATGGGGTGCCGGCCGCCTTCAGCTCCTCTTCGGTCTTGCCGACCGCGGCGAGTTCGGGGGCGGTGTAGACCACCGAGGGGACGCGGTCGTAGTCGACCGCGGTCTTCTGCCCGGCCAGCCGCTCAATCACCGCGACACCGTCTTCCGAGGCCTTGTGCGCCAGCATCGGGCCGGCGATCGCGTCGCCGATCGCGTAGATGCCGGCGATGTTGGTGGCGAAATCGGCGTCGACCGCGATCCGCCCGGCGGCGTCGCGCGCGACCCCCAATTCGTCGAGGCCGAGGCCTTGCGTGTACGGCCGCCGGCCGATCGCGACGAGCACGATGTCGGCCGCGAGGCTGTCGCGCGCGCCGCCCGCCGCCGGCTCCAGCTCCAGGGTCACACCGTCGTTTCCCAGGCTGCCGCTGACGACTTTGGTCGCGAGCTTGAAGGCGATGCCGGAGCGGGCCAGCACGCGCTGCAAGGCGGGGCCGAGCTCGCGGTCCATGTTGGGCAGGATGCGGTCGAGGTATTCGATGACGGTGACCTTGGCGCCGAGCCGCGCCCATACCGAGCCGAGCTCCAACCCGATATAGCCGCCGCCGATCACCGCCAGACGCTCGGGCACGCGCGCCAGCGCCAAGGCGCCGGTCGAGGAGAGGATGCGGGTTTCGTCGACCGCGAGGCCGGGCAGCGGGATGCTTTCGGAGCCGGTGGCGATGACGATCGCGCCGGCCTCGACCTCCGGCCCGCCGTCGAGCGCGACCCGGCCGGGCGCGGCGATGCGCGCCCGGCCCTTCAGCCACTCGACCTTGTTCTTGCGGAAGAGGAATTCGACGCCGCGGGTCAGCGCCGTCACAACCTTGTCCTTGCGCGCCATCATCGCCGCGAGGTCGAGGCCGATTTCGCCGAGGGTGACGCCGTGCTCGGCGAGGCCATGGCGCGCCTCGGCGAATTTCTCCGAGGATTGCAGGAGCGCCTTCGACGGTATGCAGCCGATATTGAGGCAGGTGCCGCCGAGCGCCGCGCGCGCCTCGACGCAGGCGACGCGCATGCCGAGCTGCGCCGCGCGGATCGCCGCGACATAGCCGCCCGGCCCACCGCCGATCACCACGACATCAA
This sequence comes from Allostellaceae bacterium, assembly GCA_035309005.1. GTDB lineage: Bacteria > Pseudomonadota > Alphaproteobacteria > ATCC43930 > CGMCC-115725 > DATARH01. The sequence continues at coordinate 12,592 of DATGFP010000028.1, forward strand.
AGTGCTCGGCCATCGCGATCACCCAGCCCAAAACCTGTCGTCATGCCCGGGCTTGTCCCGGGCATCCACGGGCCTTGTCGCAGCAGAAAGACGTGGATGGCCGGGACAAGCCCGGCCATGACCGCGATGGGGGATCGTGGAAGGGGCAGCCAAGCGTCGTTCCCCTAGATTTCGAGCAGCAGGCGCGTCGGATCCTCGACGCATTCCTTGAGGCGCACGAGGAAGGTCACCGCCTCGCTTCCGTCGATGATGCGGTGGTCGTAGGTCAGCGCGACGTACATCATCGGGCGGATTTCGATCTTGTCGCCGATCGCCACCGGGCGGCGCTCGATCTTGTGCATGCCAAGGATCGCCGATTGCGGCGGGTTGAGGATCGGCGTCGACAAAAGCGAGCCGTAGACCCCGCCATTGGAGATCGTGAAGGTGCCGCCCGAGAGCTCGGCGATCGTCAATTTGCCGTCGCGCGCCTTGGCCCCGAGCGCGGCGATCTCCTTTTCGATTGCGGCGAAGCTTTTCGCGTCCGCGTCGCGCACCACCGGCACGACGAGGCCGGCTGCGGTGCCGACCGCGACGCCGATGTCGTAATGGTTTTTGTAGACGATGTCGTCGCCGTCAATCTCGGCGTTGACCGCCGGCAATTCCTGCAAGCCGACGATCGCCGCCTTGACGAAGATCGACATGAAGCCGAGCCGCACCCCGTGCTTTTTCTCGAAGGCGTCGCGCCAGCGCTCGCGCAACCCAATCGCCGCCGACATGTCGATTTCGTTGAAGGTGGTCAGCATCGCGGCCGATTGCTGCGCTTCTTTCAGGCGCTCGGCGATGCGGCGGCGCAGCCGCGTCATGCGCACCCGCGTCTCGCGCGCCGCGGCGGCGGGCGGCGCGGCGGGAGCCTCGCGGGGAGGTGCGGGAGGCGCCTCGGGAGGCGCCTCGGGAGGCGCGTCGGGAGGTCGCGCGATCTCGCGCAGCGGCGGCGGCTCGGCCGGCAGCAGGTCGGCCTTGGTCAGGCGCCCGCCGGGGCCGGTGGCGGTGAGGCTCGCCACCGCGACGCCGCTCTCGGCGACCAGCTTGCGGACGGCCGGGCCGGCGCGCTCCAGCGCGGCCCCCACCCTGCCCTCCCCCGCTTGCGGGGGAGGCGACGCGGGCGAGCGCGTCGGGGAAACCCCCTCCCCCGCAGGCGGGAGAGGGTTGGGGTGGGGGTCCGCGCCCTCGGCGATCGTGCCAAGCACCGCGCCGACCGGCACGTTCGCCCCCTCGGCCGCCTGGATCGCGCCGAGGATGCCCGCCGCCGGCGCCGGCACCTCCAGCGTCACCTTGTCGGTTTCCAGTTCAACGACCGGCTCGTCGCGCGCGACCACATCGCCCGGCTGCTTCAGCCAGCGCGCGACGGTCGCCTCGCTGACCGATTCGCCAAGTGTGGGAACCCTGATTTCGGCCGCCATCGTTTCCCCTCAGGCCGCCAGCGCGGCGCCGACGAGCTGCGCCTGCTCCTGCGCGTGGCGCTTGAAGAGGCCGGTCGCGGGCGAGGCGGCCTCGGCGCGGCCGACAAAGCGCGGCCGCTTGGCGGCGATGTCGATGCCGGCCAGCACCTGCTCGATGCGGCGGTCGACGAAATTCCAGGCGCCCATGTTCTGCGGCTCCTCCTGGCACCACACGATCTCGGCGTTGCGGTAGCGCTGCAGCATTTTCCCCAGCGTCGCGAACGGGAACGGGTAGAGCTGCTCGACGCGAACGAGCGCCACGCGGTCGCCGCCGCTTTCGGCGCGCGCCTTGGCGAGATCGAAATACACCTTGCCGCTGCACAGGACGACACGCCGCACCTTGTCGTCGGCCGCGATCGCCGCGCTCTCGCCGATGATGCGGTGGAACGTCGTGCCCGGCCCCATCGCGGCCAGGGGCGAGGCCACTTCCCTCGCCCGCAGCAGCGATTTCGGCGTGACGACGACCAAGGGCTTGCGAAATTTGCGGCGGATCTGGCGGCGCAGCGCGTGGAAATAATTGGCCGCATTCGTCAGGTTGCACACCTGCATGTTGTCTTCGGCGCAGAGCTGCAGGTAGCGCTCGAGGCGGGCCGAGGAATGCTCCGGCCCCTGGCCCTCGTAGCCGTGCGGCAACAGCAGCACGAGGCCGCTCATGCGCAGCCACTTGGCTTCGCCGGACGAGAGAAACTGGTCGATGATGACTTGCGCGCCGTTGGCGAAATCGCCGAATTGCGCCTCCCAGATCACCAGCGTCTTCGGGTCGGCCAAGCTGTAGCCGTATTCGAAACCGACCACCGCGGCTTCCGACAACGGGCTGTCGATGATGTCGAAGCGTTCCTGCCCGGCGCGGACATGGTTGATCGGGACGTAGCGCTCCTCGCTCTCCTGGTCGACCAGGACCGCGTGGCGGTGCGAAAAGGTGCCGCGGCCGCTGTCCTGGCCCGACATGCGCACATGCGTCCCCTCGGCGCACAGCGTGCCGATCGCCAATGCTTCCGCGGTCGCCCAGTCGATGCCCTCGCCCGATTCCAGTGCCTCGCGCTTCGCTTCGAGCTGGCGGGCGACCTTACGGTTGAGATGAAAGCCCGCGGGCACCGTGACGAGGCCGTGCCCGACCTCGCGCAGGAACTCGATCGGCAGCGCGGTGTCGCCGCGCCGGTCGTCGTCGGACGCGGGCTCAAACCCGGCCCAGGCGCCCTCCAGCCAGTCGGCCTTGTTCGGCCGGTAGTTCTCGGCGGCGGCAAACTGGCTTTCGAGGTTGGCGATGAAGCTACTCGCCAGCGCCGCGACATCGGCCTCGGCGAGCACGCCCTCGGCGACCAGGCGCTCGGCGTAGAGCTGGCGGGTCGTCTTGTGGCCGGCGATCGTGCGGTACATGAGCGGCTGGGTGAAGGCCGGCTCGTCGCCCTCGTTGTGGCCGTGGCGGCGGTAGCAGAAGAGGTCGACGACGACATCCTTCTTGAACTCTTGGCGGTATTCGATCGCGGCGCGCGCCACCGCGACGACGGCTTCCGGGTCGTCGCCGTTGACATGAAAGATCGGCGCCTGGATGCCCTTGGCGATGTCGGACGGGTAGGGGCTGGAGCGCGCGTAGGACGGCGCCGTGGTAAACCCGATCTGGTTGTTGACGATGATGTGCACGGTGCCGCCGGTGCGGTAGCCGCGCAGGTCAGACAGCTCGAGCGACTCGGCCACCAGCCCCTGGCCGGCGAAGGCGGCGTCGCCGTGCATCAGGATGCCGACGACCTCGCGGCGCTCGCTATCGCCGCGCTGATGCTGCTTCGAGCGCACCTTGCCGAGCACCACCGGGTTGACCGCTTCGAGATGCGACGGGTTGGCCGCCAATGACAGATGCACGGTGCGGCCGCCGACCTCGCGGTCGGTCGAGGTGCCGAGATGGTATTTGACGTCGCCCGAGCCGTGCACGTCCTCGGGGTTGGCGGCGTGGCCCTGGAACTCGGAGAAGATCGCGGCGTAGGGCTTGCCCATGAAATTGGCCAGCACGTTGAGCCGGCCGCGATGGGTCATGCCCAGCACCACCTCGGTGACGCCGAGCTGGCTGCCGCGCTTGACGATCTGTTCCATGGCCGGGATCAGCGTCTCGCCGCCATCCAGCCCGAACCGCTTGGTGCCGGTGTATTTGCGGTCGAGGAAGCGCTCGAAGACCTCGGCGACGGTGAGGCGCTCGAGGATGGCGCGTTTTCCCCGTTCGGTGAACTCCGTGGTGTTCAGGACGGATTCGATGCGTTCCTGGATCCAGGCGCGCTGGGCCGGATCC
>DATGFP010000029.1:0-6054 GCA_035309005.1 Allostellaceae bacterium
CCTGATCGAGCGCATGTTCTGCCGCCTCAAAGACTGGCGCCGCATCGCCACCCGCTACGACAAGCTCGCCGCCAACTTCGCCGCCGCGGTGACCCTCGCCGCCATCGTTATCTGGTGGTTATGAATTGAGTCTGGAACCTAAACCGTGATCCGATGGGATCGAAACATTGTCCCCGTCGCCCCCGCGCAAGCGGGGGTCCAGAGCAAGCGACAGAATGGTTGCCCCTGGATTCCCGCGTGCGCGGGAATGACAATCCAATTTTGGTCGGGTAGCCCTCTGAGGACCTACCGGTCGCCCTCGCCGCCCCGGCCGGACAACCACAGCCGCGCCGGCCAGCACAAGACGTCGGGCAGCGTCGCGCGGAAGATTCCGAGCTGGCGGCGCCAGTGGAAATCGCCGGGCAGCGCCGGGCTCGCCGGATGGGCGAAGCACGCCGCGCCGATCGCGAGGTAGCACAGGAGGGCGGTAACGAGGATATACATCGGCCCTGCCGTCCGGGGTGGGGACGAGCGCGACGATGTTCCGCCACGGTTAGCAATTCCTTAAAGTGCGCCGCGTCGCGCCGGCCGCAGGCGCGTCCGGGCGGATTGGGGAAGAGCGATGCTGATCGGGGTTCCGAAAGAGGTGAAGACCCACGAGTACCGGGTCGGGCTGGTCCCCGGCAGCGTGCGCGAATTGGCGCATCACGGGCACAAGGTCGTGGTCGAGAGCGGCGCCGGGGCCGGCATCGGCTTCGACGACGCGGCTTATGAAGCCGCCGGGGCCGAGATCCTGGTGCGGGCCGCCGACGTCTTCGCCGCCGCCGAATTGATCGTCAAGGTCAAGGAGCCGCAGCCCGCGGAGATCCCGGCGCTGCGCGAGGACCAGATACTCTTCACTTACCTGCATCTCGCCGCCGAGCGCGCGCTGACCGAGGGGCTGTTGCGCGCCGGCGTCGTCGGGATCGCCTACGAAACCGTCACCGACAAGGCGGGCGGCCTGCCGCTTCTGGCGCCGATGAGCGAGGTCGCCGGCCGCATGTCGATCCAGGTCGGCGCCCACTGCCTGGAGAAAGAGCAGGGCGGCAAGGGCATCCTCCTGGGCGGCGTGCCCGGGGTGGCGGCGGCCAAGGTGGTGATCCTCGGCGGCGGCGTCTCGGGCACCAACGCGGCGCGCGTCGCGATGGGGATGGAAGCCTACGTCACGGTGATCGACCGCTCATTGCCGCGGCTCTACGAACTCGACCTGCAGTTCGGCTCGCAATTGCACACATTGTTCTCGACCGTCGAGACGATCGAGCGCGAGGTCGTCGCCGCCGACCTCCTGATCGGTGCGGTCCTGGTGCCGGGCGCGGCGGCGCCAAAGCTCGTCAGCCGCGAGCTGGTGCGCGCGATGAAGCCGGGTTCGGTCATCGTCGACATCTCGATCGACCAGGGCGGCTGCATCGAAACCAGCCGCCCGACGACCCACGCCGCGCCGACCTATGTCGACGAGGGGGTGGTGCATTACTGCGTCACCAACATGCCGGGGGCGGTGGCGCGCACCTCCGCCGAGGCGCTCAACAACGCGACGCTGCCGTTTGTGCTGGCGATCGCCGATCGCGGCTGGCGGCGGGCGCTGTCCGACGATCCGCACCTGCGTAACGGGCTCAATACCTGCCGCGGCCTCCTGACCCATCCCGCCGTGGCGCACGATCTCGGCCTCGCGCTGACGACCCCCGAGCGCGCGCTGGCCAACTAAAGCATTGTCCGTTCGGGTTGAATCGCCCCTACTCGTCATGGCCGGGCTTGTCCCGGCCATCCACGTGGATCCCCGGGACAAGCCCGGGGATGACGAGATGGGGGTGATCGAGCTTCGATGGGTTCTGCGCTGATCCGGCCAATAGATGTGGCAAAGAAAGCGCAAGTCTTCGCGCTTTGCCAATCTTTGCGCCGTGCAAGTCTTGAGGCCCCCGGCGCCGGTCCCTATCTGAGCCGGCATGGGCAGTGACCCGACAACGGCGCGATTGCAGGCGGCCGCCTTGGCCGTGGTGAAGCCGTTGCTCGAGCCGCTGGTCGAGCCGCTCGGCGATCCGCTCGGTGAGTCTCTTCGGGGGCGCGAGGCGCCGTTCGGGCAGATCGACGGCGCCGCGATCGCCGCCGTCACCGATCTCTACCGCGAGATGCTGCCGCCGGGCGGCGCGATCCTCGACGTCATGTCGGGCTGGCTGCCGCACCTGCCGCCGGAAGCGCCCTATCGCCGCGTCGTCGGCATCGGCACCGACCGCCAGGCGCTGGCGGAAAACCCGTTTCTCGACGAATTTCGGGTGCAGAACCTCAACGCCAACCCGGTCCTGCCGTTTGCCACCGGCGAATTCGACGGCGCGACGATCTGCGCCGCGATCCAGCACCTGGCGCGGCCGGGCGAGGTGATCCGCGACCTCGCGCGGGTGCTGAAGCCGGGGGCGCCGTTGATCGTCAGCTTTTCCAACCGCTGCGTCGCGACCCGGCCGATCGCCTGCTGGTGCCTGTTGGACGAGGCGGGCCATCTGTGCCTCGTCGCGCAATGCTTTGCCGAAGCCGGCAACTGGGCCGACATCCGCTGCCTCGACCGCACCCCGCCGGGCGGCGGCCAGCCGCTCTACGCTGTCATCGGCCACAGCCTCGGCGCCAGCCGCCCCGCCGCCGGCGACTGATCCGGTAAATCTCAGCTCGCCAGCGGATGCGGCCGCGGGTTGGAGCCGTCGGTGAAGCGCGACAGGCGGAACGGCGCCGGGTCGACGATCGTCGGGCCGCCCGCAACCATGTCGGCAACGAGGCGCCCCGCTCCCGGGCCGATGCCGAAGCCGTGGCCCGAAAAGCCGGTCGCGATGAAGAAGCCGGGCAGGCTGTCGACCGCGGAAATCACCGGGATCGCGTCGGGCATCACGTCGATCATGCCGCCCCAGCTTTGCGCCACCGCGAGATTCCGGAAGGCAGGAAAGGCTTCGGCCATGCTGGCGCGGGCGCGCTCGACGACGTAGGGGTCGGCTGCCGGATCGAGCACCCGCACCGCCTCGAACGGCGACGGCGCGTCGAGCGCCCATTTGCGCGGCGTGCGCCATTCCTCGGCAAAGCGCGCGCCGACCCGAAAGCGCAATTTCTGCCAGTGCAGCCGCGCCGCCGGCAGGTATTGCGGCAGCAGGCGGAAATTATCGGGCACCAGGTCGATCGTGCGCACGCCCAAGGTGGCGACGGTGTAGCCGCCGTCCATGCGCTTCCGATAGCCGAAGAGCCCGCCAGAAGCCGAGATTTCCGGGCCGCCGTCGACCGGGGCGGTGCGCATCACCGAACCCAGCACCTTCAATTGCGGCAGGTCGATGCCGAGATTGCCGCAGAAGAGCCGCGACCACGCGCCCCCCGCCAGCACGACGGCGCCGCAGGCGATGCGGCCCTTCTCGGTGACGATCGCGGCGACCCGGCCGCCCGCGGTCTCGACGCCGCGCGCCGCGCAGCCCTGCAGGATCGTCGCGCCATGCCGGCGCGCCGCCGCGGCGATCGCCGGCGCCGCCAGCTGCGGCTCGGCCTTGCCGTCGCTCGGCGTATAGAGCGCGCCGGCCCAGCCTTTGGCCGAGCCGGGCAACAGCCGCGCCACCTCGGCGCCGTCGATGAGGCGGGTGTCGAGCTGGTACTCGCGCGCGTAGTCGAGCCAGCCGGCGAAGCGCTCGACCTCGGCGGCGCTCTCGCCCAAATACATGATGCCGCAGGTGCGAAAGCCGGTCTCGGCCTCGACCCGCTCGTTCATCCCCTGCCACAGCCGCAGGCTCTCGATGACCAGCGGCAATTCGCGCGGGTCGCGCGCCATCTTGCGGCACCAGCCCCAGTTGCGGCTCGACTGCTCGCCGGCGATGTGGCCCTTCTCAAGAAGCGTCACCGAGACGCCCTTCTCGGCGAGGAACAGCGCCGCGCTGGCGCCGATAATGCCGCCGCCGACGATCACCACATCGGCCCGCGCCGGCAGGGCTTCGTCGGATACGACCGGATCGACACGCGGCGCCATGGGCTTCTCCTAAGCGTAGGGCAGAAGAGCGCAGCGTCTTCCGCCGATCCTCGACGCCGATAGTTGCTGGCGGAAGGCGCTCCGCTGTTCCGCCCTACAAGAGATCGGCGACGGCGTGATGGTAGCGCTGCATCGCGGCGATGTGGTCGGCGAGGGTGCGGCCGTCGATGCGGCGCAGATGGCCGCTCTGGTAGTAGTTGGCCAGCGTCAAATGGGTGACGCCGCAGGATTTCCAGAAACCGACATCGGTGCGCCAGTCGGCTTCGCTGCCGGCGGCCGAGACGCGGGTGTCGATGCCGATCGTCGCCGGGTCGCGCCCGGCCGCCTCGGCCATGCCGCGCAGCTTTGCGAACGCGGCGCGGGCTTCCTCGCCCGGGCCGTAGGCGAGCGGCATCCAGCCGTCGCCGTATTTGACGACCCGCCTTAAGGTCGCCTCGGCGTGGCCGCCGTACCACAACGGCACCCGCCCCGAGGCCGGGCGCGGGTTGATCCCGACATCCTCGACTCGGTGCCACTTGCCGGTGAAATCGACGTGCGGCGCGGCCCACAGCGCCTGCATCACTTCGACCTGCTCCTCGGAGCGGCGGCCGCGGTTGTGGAAATTCTCGTTGAGGCCGGTGAACTCGACCTCGTTCCAGCCGACCCCGATGCCGAGCCGGAAGCGGCCGCCCGAGAGCACGTCGAGCGAGGCCGCTTGCTTGGCGACCAGCACGCTCTGGCGCTGCGGCAGGATCAACACCTGGGTCGAGAAATCTTCGATTTTCGTGCAGCCGGCGAGGAAGCCGAACAGCACGAAGGGGTCGTGGTAGAGGTCGGTCGAGCGGGCGCGGCCCTGCGTCCACTCGGGCCGGCTCGCGACGTTGACGCCGAGCACGTGGTCGGGCGCCGCGATCCCCTGGTAGCCGATCGCCTCGGCCGCCTGCACGAAATCGCGGATCGCGCCAGGCTCGCCGCCGATATCGACGATCGGCAGCGCGACGCCGAGCTTCATGGCGAGCTTCATGGGCCCACCCCCCAGGCGATCGCGTTGCGCAGCAGCGTCGTGAAGCCATCGCTCTCCCAGGGGGCGCGAAAGGTGGCGGGCGTCGTGTCGGTGGGGTCAGGCGCGCGGCCGGCGCGGATCGCCGGGTTGTGGCAGTGGCCGAGGCCGAAATACGCGACGCCACCCTCGCCCACCGCGCGGCTGTAGCCGACGACGCGGCTGCGCCCATCGGCGAGGAGCGAGGTGTCGGCGCCATAGAGCGCGCGGACCGTCGGCCACTCGCCTGCCGCGCCATAATCCGCGGTCAGCAGGATCCGCGTCGCGCCGGGGTCCTGCAGTTCGATGAAGTAGGGTTCGTCCGCGACGACGAACGACGCGCCGAGCCCCTGCGTCAGCGGCGAGTTAGCGTCCGTCACCTCGACGCGAAACGCGCAGATCGGCGGATGCGTCAGAAAGCGGCTGCCGAGCAGCGCGTGGTGCTCGGTCTTGACGGTGCGGCGCATGCGCACCCCCTCGACTCGCTCGGCGCGGCCGCCGCTGGTGCCGTGTAGCGCCAGCCAATGGCCGCCCGCCTCCAGCCAGCCGCGCAGCGCGCGGCATTGCGCGGCGTCGGGATAGGGGCCGGCGACGTAGGTCACGAGAAGGCGGCTGGTCGGCAGCCATTTCTCAAGGTCGGCGAAATCGTTGGCGACCGAGGCCGGCACGTCGCGCTCGGCGAGCAGCGTCAACAGCCGCAGGCGGGCGTAATCGTGGTCGTGCCCGCCCATCGCGCCGGGCGGAAACCCGCCGGTAATCACGTGGGCGCGGCCGGCGCTGTTCTCTGCCATCGGATCACCTCGCTCGGTTTTGCCGCCAGTTTCTCACTTTGCCGCGGTTCTCGGCTACCGCTTCGTGCGGCTCGATCCGGCATTGCCGGATATGGCAATGACGGCGGACGGCGCTTAGGGTAGCGGCTGCGAAATTGCAGCTGGTAGCGATGGCCCAACCCCATCTGCGCGTCGCCTCCGATGTCGGCGGCACTTTCACCGACAACCTCGCCTACGACGATGAGGCGAAGCGGGTGACGGTCGCCAAG
>DATGFP010000030.1:0-14893 GCA_035309005.1 Allostellaceae bacterium
CCTGATCGAGCGCATGTTCTGCCGCCTCAAAGACTGGCGCCGCATCGCCACCCGCTACGACAAGCTCGCCGCCAACTTCGCCGCCGCGGTGACCCTCGCCGCCATCGTTATCTGGTGGTTATGATTGAGTCTGGAACCTAATTTATCGAGGGACGCAACGATCGGCGGAGCAGTCCATTGCGCATCTCGGTCACCGACGCCAAGGCGCAACTGACCGAACTGGTGCGTCGCGCGGAAAATGGCGACGAGGTCATTCTGACCCGGCATGGCCATCCGGCGGCGCGGCTGGTTCCGGTCAAGGCGACACCGGACCGAAAAGCCCGCCGGGCGCTGCTGGAAGAGGTGCAAGCTTCGGCCAAGCCCAGTCCGGGGCCAAGCGCCGCGCGCAGCCAGGATTTTCTTTACGGGGATGACGGCCTGCCCGGATGATCGCGGTCGATACATCGGCATTGATGGCAATTCTGCTCAAGGAACCGGATGCGGATGCCTGCAAGAGGGTGCTCGCGGTCGAGGACGAGATCCTGATTTCCGCCGGCACCGTGGCCGAGGCGCTGATTGTTTCAGCGCGACGGATCGGCCAAACTTATGAGCAATGGGGACGAGGGCTACACCCGGCCGCGCTCAATTTCGGCGACTGCTTCGCTTACGATGTGGCAAAGGAACATGCCTGCCGCCTGCTCTATGTCGGCGGCGATTTCGCCCAAACCGATATCGCGGGCGCCCTCTGAAAACGGCCCTACGGGCGTGCTCATGTGGAACGCGCTGCGCTTTTCCGCCCTTGTTGACGCTCGCTAGGTATAACCCGAACCTTGTTGCGATCGCTCGTCCCGGTGCATTCGCTCGGGATGAGCGATCGATCAAATTGGCCGCGCAATCGTCTTTTACTTGCCCTGCCGGCCGTCGACCTGCGGCAGCTGATGCCGGAGCTCGAACAAATTCGCTGCGAACGCTCGCAGGTCCTGATGGACGCCGATAGTCCGCTCGACCATGTTTTCTTTCCCGACAGCGGCGTCGTTTCGGTCGTCGCGGTTTACGCCGACGGCAGCATCATCGAGGCGGCGACGATCGGCCGGGAGGGTTGTACCTCGGTGCAAGCCATCTTCGGCGCGACGACGTCCTCCGTCCGGCTGCTCGTTCAGATCCCGGGAGGCGCCACCAGGATGTCCCGCGCGGTCTTCACCCGCGCCGTCGAGGCGATGCCGGCCTTCCGAAGCCTCATGTACGCTTACGCCCAGGCCTTTCTCGAACAGGTTCTGGTGTCGGTCGCGTGCAATGGGGCGCACAGCCTCAGGCAGCGGCTGGCGCGTTGGCTGTTGATGATGCGCGATCGCTGCGACGACGACGTCCTGCGGATCAGTCAAAGCCTGCTCGCCGAAATGCTGGGGGTCCAGAGGCCATCGATCACCAATGCGGCCCGGGAGTTGGAACGACACGGTTTGATCGAGCGCGGCCGACAGCAAGTCACGATCGTCAATCGGCCGGGCCTCGTCGCGGCCTCCTGCGAATGCTATCAGCTGGTCCGCAGCCGCATCGCCTTTCACCTGCCCAAGACATACCAGTAAAAAGCGCGCACGCGCCGCGCCGGTAATGTATGTTACCGACAGCGCTCCTTGAACGGGCTCACAATCAGAGATTGATGGGGGTCGGGGGAATGCGTGTCGAACGCTGCCCGCCGGCGGGCTCACGGCAAACTGCGTGTTTTTGCGGCATCGCTCGCCTCGACGGAGGACCAGGGCTGGAGAACCGTTGTGGCTCGGTTGAAAGTCATCTCAGAGGTTCAGGCTCGAGCGGGACGGCGCGTAATTTTGCGGGTCGCGCGCGGCCAACCGATCAGCTCCAGCGGGCCGCTAACGTTCGAATGCGGTAATTGCGGCGCCGTCGTTCTGCAAAATGTCAACTTGGCGCAGATCCTCAACTGCGTCATCGAATGCGACTGCGGTGCGTTCAACGAGCGCGCGGAAACGCCCTGAGGCTCCAACCGCCCCGGTCCCGCCGGATCACGATGCAGCCGCGGCGGACCTCACGCGGCGCGGTCCCAGCCCCACCAGGCGCACAGCGCCTCGCCCATCACGAGGTCGCGGTCGCGGCCCTGGAGCCACGGCAGCTCCTCGGTGAACATCGTGACGCATTGCCGCCACGAGCACGGCATCTTGGTGATGTCGGTGCCCCAGAACATGCGGTCGGGGCCGAACGCGTCGAAGACCTGCCGCAGATAAGGATGCAGCGCCGGAAACGGATAGGCTTCGCCCGAATAATGCGGCACGCCGGTCGCCTTGACCGCGACGTTGGGGTGCTTTGCCAGGGCCAGCAGCGCCGGCATGTGGGTCATCGCCGCGGCGTCTCGCAGCGTCGAGGTGCCGCCGCGGCCGCCGAGATGGTCGATCGTCAGCTTGAGGCCGGGGTGGCGCTCGGCGATGCCGCCGATCTCCGCCAGCGAGTCGGTCGCCAGCATGGCGATCGGCACGCCGGCCGCCTCGGCCGCCGCCCACAGCCAATCGAGCGTGCCGTCGGCCAGCCAGCGCCGCATCGGATCGGTGAGGAACCCGTAGCGCAGGCCGAGCATGCCCGGCTGCTGGCGCCAGGTGGCGATGCGGGTGCGCGATTGCGGCCGGTCGAGCGGCAAGGCGCCCATGATCGCGAAGCGGCCGGGATAGTCCGTGACCGCCTTCAGAGCCATCGCGGTCGAATTCGGGTCCCAGCCCGGCGGATGAATGACCGCGGCGTCGACCCCGCCTTCGTCCATCAACGCAATCGCTTCCGCCGGGGTGAAATGTGTCACCTGGCGGTGCGACTGGTTGCTCGGCAGGCCCGATCCCCAGGTGTGGATCTGCGCGTCGACGATCTGCATGAGCCTGGCTGCCCTATCCGCCGTGGCCTCTGTGGCCTATCCCCTGTGGCGGGCGCTTTCCTCGATCTCGGCCGCCGCTATCGCCCGCAGCAGCGCGCCGCTTAGCTCCTTGGCCGCCTCCAGCGTCAATTCGACGGCGACCCGCGCCTCCGGCCCGAGCGCGGCGTTGACGAAATCGATCGTGATCGCCTCCTCCAAGACGGCATGGTGCGGGTGGTCATACGACACCACCGAATGGGTCAGGTCGATCCACCCGTCACCGCTCTTGCCGGCGCCGGCCGCGCTGACGATCTCGACGATCGAGGTACACATCTCGCGGCCGCCCCCGGCGCTTATGCCGACAGGTGCTTCTCGAGGAACGCGAACACCTTCTTCCAGCCGTCGAGCGCCTGCTCGATGCGGTAGGCCGGCCGGTCGTAATAGAAGAAGCCATGGCCGGCGCCGTCGTAGCGGTGGAACTCGTAGTTCTTGCCGTGCTTCTTCAATTCGGCCTCGTGCTCGTTGACCTGCTCGGGGGTCGGCGAGCGGTCCTCGTTGCCGAAGAGGCCCAAGAGCGGGCAAGAGAGGCTGTTGGTGAACTCGATCGGGGAAGTCGGCTGCTTCGGGTTGAGCTCTTCCTTGCTCATCACCACCCGGCCACCCCACAATTCGCAGGCGGCGTTGATGCTCTTGGTGTGGCAGGCGAAGAGGAAGGTCTGGCGGCCGCCCGAGCAGGTCCCGAAGACGCCGACCTTGCCGTTGCTCCAGGGCTGCGCGCGCAGCCATTGCACCGCCCCCTCGGTGTCGCCGATGACCTGCGCATCGGGAACCCCGCCCTCGGCGCGCACCTTGGCCGCGACGTCGTCGGCTTTGCCTTCGCCGGCGCGGTGATAGAGGTTATGGCTGATCGTCGCGTAGCCGTGATGGGCGAACTTGCGGGTCGTCTCGCGGTACCATTCGTCCCAGCCCGGCGCGTGATGCAGCAGCACCATGCCGGGGAACGGGCCCGGCCCCAACGGCCGCGCGACATAGGCCGAAATCGGCTCGTTCTTGTCGCCGCGGATCGAGATCGTCTCCGCAATCATCCCTTCGTAGGCCATCCTTGCCCTCCCTTTGCTGGTCCGAAACGCGATATGCGCTGCCGCTGCCGGCCATCATCGCGACTTCGCGGCGCCGGCGCAACCCCGACCCCCCGCTTCCGCTGGCTGCCGATGTTACGGCACCCTCACGCGTTCGGATCGTCGGCGTCGGGGTAGAACAGCTGTTCGCCGTTGATCTTGTAGGCGGCGATGGCGTGCTGTCCGGCGGGCGAAATCAGCCAGTCGATGAATTGCTGGCCCAATTCGGTTTTGACTTCCGGGTGCTTCTTCGGGTTGACCAGCATCACGCCATACTGGTTGAAGAGGCGCTTGTCGCCCTGGACAACGATCGCGAGGTCGCCCTTGTTCTTGAACGACAGCCAGGTGCCGCGGTCGGACAGCACATAGGCCTCGGCGGCCGACGCGGTGTTGAGCGCCGCCCCCATGCCCTGACCGATCGCCTTGTACCAGGGGCCTTCGTCCTTCGCGATGTCGATGCCGGCGGCCTGCCACAGCCGCAGCTCGGCCATGTTGGTGCCGGACCGGTCGCCGCGCGAAATGAACGGCACGGCCTTCGCCTTGATGGTCCTGAGCGCGGCGACGATATCGTGTTCGCCCTTGATCCCGGCCGGGTCGCTTTTTGGGCCGATCAGCACGAAATCGTTGTACATGACCGGATAGCGTTTGACGCCGTAGCCTTCCGCCAGAAACTTTTCCTCGGCCGCCTTGGCGTGTACGAAGACGACATCGGCGTCGCCCCGCCGCGCGGTGTCGAGCGCCTGACCGGTGCCGAGCGCGACCACCTTGACCTCGATCCCGCTCGCCGCCTTGAAGAGCGGCAGGATGTGGCCGAACAGCCCGGAATCGCGGGTCGAGGTGGTCGAGGCGACGACGATCGATTTGTCCTGGGCGAGCGCCGGCGTCGCGAGCAAAAGAAACGCGGCCAGAGCCAGCATCGAGCGGCGGGCGAACATGTATTTTCCTCCGTCTTCGGGCGCGGTCAGACGAGCAGCTTGCCGGCGATAAAGCGGCGCGCCTCGGTTGTTTGCGGCCGCTCGAAGAAGGCCTCCGCGGTTCCGGTCTCGACAATCCGGCCGCGGTTGAGCAGCACCACGTCGCCGGCGAGCCGCCGCGCTTCGCCCAGATCGTGCGTCGACAGCACCACCTTGACGCCGCGCCGGCTGACCGCGGCGATCACCGCCTCGACCGCCTGGGCGGCGCCGGGGTCGAGGCTGGCGGTCGGTTCGTCGAGAAACAGCACCGCCGGCTCGCCGGCCAGCGCGCGGGCCAGCGCCAGGCGCTGCTGCTCGCCAGCCGAAAGACGCCTCGCCGGCCGCTTGACGAGATCGCCGAGGCCGACCATCGCCAAGAGCGCCGCGACCGCCGCCTGGCGGTGGGGTCGTGCGATGCCGGCCGCCCGCAGCGCATAGCGGATGTTGCCGCCGACGCTGCGGCGCAGCATGGCCGGGCGCTGCAGCACGATGGCGCGCCGCGTCGCGTGCGGGTTGTCGTGCGCGCCCCAGACGATCCGCCCGCCGGTCGGCCCAATGAGGCCCATCGCGGCGTGCAGCAATGTCGTCTTGCCGGCGCCGTTCGGCCCGAGCACCACGGTCGGCGGCCCCGGCGCCAGGGTAAGCGTAATCCGATCGAGGATGGTCACCGCGCCGACCGCGACGCTGACCTCGTCGAAGATGACCTCGCCGAAGCTGAGTGGGAAATCGGGGGCCAGCGCGTCCACTTCGCTCAGCCCGCGAGGCGTTCGCCGGCGCGCCGCGCGGCCCAAGCGAGCGCGTTGACGACGATGACGATCGCGATCAACACGAGGCCGAGGCCGATGGCGAGCGGCAGGTCGCCTTTCGAGGTCTCCAGCGCGATCGCCGTCGTCATCGTGCGGGTGAAGCCCTCGATGTTGCCGCCGACGATGATGATCGCGCCGACCTCCGCGGCGGCCCGGCCGAACCCGGCGAGCAGCGCGGTTACCAGGCTGAAGCGGGCATCCCAGATCAGCGTCGCCATCCGGCCAAGGGGACCGATGTTCATCGCGGTCAACTCGTCGCGATATTCGACCCACAGATCCTCGATGGTCTGCCGCGCCAGCGCGGCGACGATCGGGGCCACCAGCACGATCTGCGCGAGAACCATCGCCTGCGGCGTGAATAGGAGCCCCCAGCCGCCGAGCGGCCCCGAGCGCGACAGCGCGAGGTAGGCCGTCAGGCCGACGACCACCGGCGGCAGCCCCATCAGTGCGTTGAGGACGACGATCGCGGCTTCGCGGCCGGGGAAGCGGACGAGCGCGATCAGGGCGCCGAATGGCACGCCGATCAGGCCGGCGAGGCAGGCCGCCGACAGGCTCACCGTCAACGACAGCCGGACGATCGCGACGAACGCCGGGTCGGCGGTCAGCACCAGCTGCAAGGCTGAGGGGGCGTCCGGCATCTGGCTGGTCCGCGCTGTCGTAGATGTTGCGCCGCTGCCGCGGCCGGTTCAGGGCGGCCTGTCGACTGAACTCTGGCGGCGAGGAAAGAAAGAATGGGGCGAGTGATGGGACTTGAACCCACGACATCCAGATCCACAATCTGGCGCTCTAACCACCTGAGCTACACCCGCCGTCCTGGCTGGAGGTAGCGAATCGCCGGGGCAGCGTCAAGGCGGCCGGCCGGCGGCGCGGCGCCTTTTTCCGGCGGTCGCGGCACCCCACTTTTGCCCGCATGGATGAGCCCGCGGAAGCCTGGCGTCGGCACGCCTTGCTGGCGCCCGCCGAGATGGCGGAGGCCGACCGGCTGACGATCGCCGGCGGCGTCGCCGGCATGGCGCTGATGGAGAACGCCGGGCGGGCCGTCGCCGACGCGGTGGGGCGGCGCTGGCCGGTGCGGCCGATCGCGGTGCTGTGTGGCCCCGGCAACAATGGCGGCGACGGGTTTGTCGCGGCCCGCATCCTCGCCGAGCGCGGCTGGCCGGTGCGGCTGTCGCTACTCGGCGAACGCCAGGCGTTGCGGGGCGATGCGGCGACCGCCGCCGGCGGCTGGCCGGGTCCGGTCGAGCCGCTCGGCGCCGCGAGCCTGGAGGGCGCGGCGCTGGTCGTCGACGCGCTGTTCGGCGCCGGTCTGGCGCGGCCGATCGAGGGGCTCGCCTTCGAGGTCATCGCCGCGCTGGCGGCGCGCCGCCTGCCGGTCGTCGCGGTCGACGTGCCGAGCGGCATCGACGGCGCTAGCGGCGCGGTGCGCGGCATCGCCCCGCAGGCGGCGCTGACCGTGACGTTTTTCCGTCGCAAGCCGGGGCACCTGCTGCTGCCGGGCCGGGAATATTGCGGCGAGACGCTGCTCGCGCCGATCGGCATCACGGCCGCGGTGCTCGGCCTCGTGCGGCCCCGCGTCGCGGCCAACGATCCCGAGTGGTGGCAAAGCGTCTTCCCCAGCCCCGGCGTCGCGGGCCACAAATATAGCCGCGGCCATGCGCTGGTCGCCGGCGGCGCGGTGATGACCGGGGCGGCGCGGCTGGCGGCCCGCGCAGCGGCGCGCAGCGGCGCCGGGCTTGTCACCGTGGCGGCGCCGCAGGCCGCCTTCGCGGTCTATGCCGCGGCGCTGACCGGGGTCATCGTCCAGCCGGTCGCCGGCGGCGACGCATGGCGCGGGCTCCTCGCCGACCCGCGGCGCAACGCCGCGCTGATCGGCCCCGGCGCCGGCGTTCTCCCCGAGACGCGCGAGAATGTGCTGGCGGCGCTTGCCGCCGGCAAGCGAGCGGTGCTCGACGCCGACGCGCTGAGCGTATTCGCCGACGATCCGCCGGCGCTTTTCGCAGCGCTGCGTGCGCCGAAAACCCCGACCGCGGTGTTGACGCCGCATGAAGGCGAATTTGCCCGGATCTTCGATACGCAAGGTAGCAAGCTCGAGCGCGCCCGGCGCGCCGCCGCCACCAGCGGCGCGGTGGTGCTGCTCAAGGGCAGCGACACGGTGATCGCCGGACCCGACGGACGCGCCGCGATCAACCAGGGAGCGCCGCCCGAACTGGCGACCGCCGGCTCGGGCGATGTGCTCGCCGGCATCGTGCTCGGGCTGGTGGCGCAGGGCATGCCGGAATTCGAAGCGGCGGCGGCCGCGGCGTGGCTGCACGCCGAGGCGGCGCGCCGCTTCGGTCCCGGGCTCGTCGCCGAAGATCTGATCGAGGCGCTGCCGCTGGTGCTCGCGGCGTTGCACAACCGTGCGTTGCCGCCGGCACGAGCGTGGTAAACTCCCCCGTGGCACAGAACAATCGCGGACAGCCGATGAGCGAGCGCGCTCCCGTCCATTTTTTCGACGGCGTCTTCGACCGGACGCTCGCCAATCTGCGCAGCGCGTGGCGCGAGATCGCGCTGTCGGCGCGCGGGGTGCTCTCCGGCGCGCCGCGGCCCGACCTGCCCGAGGACGACGTCATTCGGCTGCGCCAGCAGATGCTGAGCTGCCTCGACGGGCGCGGCGGCGAAGTCACCGCCCGGGCGCGGGCGGCCGAACTCGGGCGCAGTTACCTGGCGCTGAGCCCGGCTGGCCGCGAGCGCTTCCTGCGCCTCCTCGCCGAGGAATTCGATACTGACCATGCCGTCGTCGACGATTGCTGTGCGCTGGTCGCCGCGGCGGCTGACCCGGCGGCCCGCAGCGCTGCCGAACGCGCCCTGCGCGCCGCGCTGACCGCGCCCAGGGTCACCCTGCTACGACAGTTCAATGCGCTGCCGGAGGGCGTCAAATTTCTCGTCGACCGTCGCGCCGAGCTGATCGCGATCATCGGCAATGGCGGCGACCCGGCGCTGCGCGGCCTCGCCGACGATTTGCGCGATCTCCTGGCCAACTGGTTCGACATCGGCTTTCTCGAATTGCGGCGGATTACCTGGGATTCGCCGGCGGCGCTGCTCGAAAAGCTGATCGCCTACGAGGCGGTGCACGAGATCCAGGGCTGGACCGACCTGAAAAACCGGCTCGAGGCAGACCGCCGCTGCTTCGCCTTCTTCCACCCGCGCATGCCGGATGAGCCGCTGATATTCGTCGAGGTCGCGCTGGTGACCGGCATCGCCGGCGATGTCCACGCGCTGCTCGACGAGGCGGCGCCGGTCGGCAACCCGCAAGCCGCCGACGCCGCGATCTTCTATTCGATCTCGAACTGCCAGAAGGGCCTCGTCGGGATCAGCTTCGGCGATTTTCTGATCAAGCGGGTAGTGGACGCGCTGGCGAGCGAATTGCCGCGCCTCAAATCCTTCGCGACGCTGTCGCCGCTCCCGGGCTTTCGCGCCTGGCTCGCGGCGCAGGCCGAGCGCGGCGGGCTGCTGCCAGCGGCGGAGGCGCGAGCCTTGCGCGGGCTCGGCGGCGATCTCGGCGAGGATGGCGCCGAGAGGTTTCTGGCGCGTCTCGTCGAACGGCCCGACTGGCAGGCCGACGCGCGTGTCGCGGCGGCGCTGCGCGAGCCGCTGCTGCGGCTCGCCGCGCGCTATCTGCTGCAGGAGCGCGCGCCCTCGGGCCGCGCCCTCGACCCGGTGGCGCATTTCCACCTCAGCAACGGCGCCCGGGTCGAGCGGCTCAACTGGCTGGGCGACGTCTCCGAGAAGGGCCTGCAGCAATCCGCCGGCATCATGGTCAATTACCTCTATCGGCTCGGCGACATCGAAGCCAACCACGAGGCCTATCGCGACGACGGCCGGGTCGCCGCGTCGTCCGCCGTGCGCGGCCTGGCGCGCGCTTCGTGAGCCTCCTGCGCCGGCCCGCTAGGTTCGGCCCGCTAGGTTCGGTCCCGGGACTATGTTAATGACGCCGCCGACGGGCGGCCGCGCGGGCGTGGCGGAACTGGCAGACGCACTGGATTTAGGTTCCAGCGATGAAAATCGTGGGGGTTCAAATCCCCCCGCCCGCACCAGGGCGCCGATGCGCCGGCGATGGCGATTTGACCAAACGGAAGTGAGCATTCTGCGATGAACGTGACAGAAACCAGCGTCGACGGGCTGAAGCGCGAGTTCAAGATCATCGTCCCGGCGAGCGATGTCGAGGACCAGGTCACCCGCCGCCTGGGCGAGATCGGGCAGGCGGTGCGGATCCCCGGCTTCCGCCCCGGCAAGGTGCCGATGCCGCTCTTGCGCAAGCGCTTTGGCCCCTCGGTGCGCGGCGAGGTGCTGGAGAGCGCGGTGCAGGACAGCTCGGCCAAGGCGATCAGCGAGCACAATCTGCGGCCGGCGCTGCCGCCGCGGGTCGAAATCGTCGCGGCCGCCGAGGGCGCCGACCTCGAATACAAGATGTCGCTCGAAGTGCTGCCCGACATGCCCGAGCCCGATTTCGCCGCGCTGGACTTGGAAAAGCTGGTCGCCGAGGTGCCGGAGGAGGATATCGACCGGGCCGTCGAGCGCATCGCCGAGGCGCAGCGCAAATCGGAGCCGGTCGAGCGCCCGGCCGAAGCCAACGACATCATCGTCGCCGATGTCGTCGGCCGCGTCGGCGACGCGGAGATCCCGGGCAGCCGCGCCGAGGCGCGCCAGATCGAGCTCGGCGCCGAGGGGCTGCTGCCCGGCTTCAGCGACCAGCTGGTCGGCGCCGCGGCCGGCGACCAGCGCAAGGTGCAGGTCACCTTCCCGGCGGAATACGGCAACCCGGACTTCGCCGGCAAGGAGGGGGTGTTCGAGGTCGCCGTAAAGGAGGTGCGCCAGCGCCTCCCCGCGGCGATCGATGACACGCTGGCCGAGGCGGTCGGGCTCGAAACCCTCGCCGAGCTGCGCCAGGAGATCCGCCAGCGGATGCAGCGCGACTACGACGGCGTCGCCCGCCAGCGGCTGAAGCGGACGCTGCTCGACAAGCTCGCCGAGCGCTACGATTTCCCAGTGCCGCCGGGCATGGTCGAGGTCGAGTTCAACTCGATCTGGGCGCAGTACGAGGGCGAAAAGGAGCAGCGCCGGCAGCTCACCTCGACCCAGGCGTCGGCGCCGGGAGCTGTCGAGGGGCCGATCGCCGCCGGCGCGCTAGTGGCGCCCGAGGAGACTGCGCTGGAGGGCGCGTCGGAACGCGCGCCGGCCGGCGCCGAGGCCGCTCACCCGCAGGCGCCGGCGCACGCGCCGGAGGCTGCGACCTCGGGGCATCATGCGGTGTCGCATCCCGGCTCGGCCGAGGAGCCGATCGACGCGGCGGCAATCGTTGCGCCCGAGGAAACCGCGCTCGAAGGCGCTTCCGACAGCGAACCGGCCGGCGCGCCCGACGACGAGACCGCGCGCAACGAATTTCTCCGGGTCGCCGAGCGGCGCGTTCGCCTCGGCCTGCTGCTTGCCGAAGTTGGCCGCAACGCCAATATTACGGTAAGTCAGGAGGAACTCAATCAGGCGCTGACCCAGGAAGCGCGGCGTCATCCCGGGTACGAGCGCCAGGTTGTCGATTACTACCGCAAGAACCCGGACGCGCTGAACAATTTGCGCGCTCCGATCTACGAGGAAAAGGTGGTCGACTTCATCGTCGAGCTGGCAAAGCCCGGCGAGCGCAAGGTGACCCCGCAGGAGCTGATCGCCGAGGCCGCCGCCCAGGGCGAAGTGGGCGACGCGGATGACGCGGGCGAGGCTGCTGCGACGGCAGGGTGAACCCCCGCGCGCCGGTTCCGGCGCGGCGGTTGAAGGAGAGGGCAATGGCCGATTATTCGGAAATCTACATGAACAATTTGGTGCCGATGGTGGTCGAGCAGACCAACCGCGGCGAGCGCGCCTACGACATCTATTCGCGCCTTCTGAAGGAGCGCATCATCTTTCTGGTCGGGCCGGTGCATGACGCGGTTGCAAGTCTCATATGCGCCCAGCTGCTGTTCCTCGAATCGGAGAACCCGAGCAAGGACATCGCGTTCTACATCAATTCGCCGGGCGGGGTGGTGACCTCCGGCCTCGCGATCTACGACACGATGCAATACATCCGCTCGCCGGTCTCGACCGTATGCATCGGCCAGGCCGCCTCGATGGGCTCGCTCCTCCTGTGCGCCGGCGCCCACGGCAAGCGTTTCTCGCTGCCGAACTCCGGCATCATGATCCACCAGCCCTCGGGCGGGACCCAGGGCCAGGCCACCGACATCGAGATCCAGGCGCGGGAAATCCTCAGGCTGCGGGCGCGACTCAACGAAATCTACGTGCGCCACACCGGGCAACCGCTCGAAGTCATCTCGGCCGCGGTCGAGCGCGACAAGTTCCTGACGCCCTCCGAGGCGAAGGAGTTCGGCCTCATTGACGAAGTGGTCGAGACGCGGCCGACCCGCGAGGAGGAACGCGGTTTTCGCAGCTGACGCGGCGCACCGGCCCGGCGCCCTCGGCAGCAAGCGAGCCGGAGGGGAGACATCCGATTTAACTGGTTGTTGATCCGTCAGGACGACATATACTTTGATGGCCAATTCTGGCGGCGTATTGGCTTGGCTCTGGGGTTGGCGGCCGGTGGCCGCCATTTGCCGGCGGCTTGACGGCGAGGCCGGTGCGTCGGGCTGGTTGCCCCGCCCGACCCGGTGATGGAGTGGTGATGACGAAGTCCAGCGGGAGCGACTCGAAAAACACGCTCTACTGCTCGTTCTGCGGCAAAAGCCAGCACGAGGTCAGGAAGCTGATTGCGGGTCCCACCGTCTTCATCTGCGACGAATGCGTCGAGCTCTGCATGGATATCATCCGTGAGGAGCACAAGACGACGTTGGTCAAGTCGCGCGATGGGGTGCCGGGGCCGCGCGACATCTGCCGCGTGCTCGACGACTATGTGATCGGCCAGGATCACGCCAAGCGCGTGCTGTCGGTGGCGGTCCACAACCATTACAAACGTTTGGCGCATAGCTCGAAGAACAACGACGTCGAGCTCGCCAAATCGAACATCCTGCTCGTCGGTCCGACCGGGTCGGGCAAGACCCTCTTGGCGCAGACCCTGGCGCGCATCATCGACGTGCCGTTCACGATGGCCGACGCGACGACGCTGACCGAAGCGGGCTACGTCGGCGAGGATGTCGAGAACATCATCCTGAAGCTGCTGCAATCGGCCGATTACAACGTCGAGCGGGCGCAGCGCGGCATCGTCTACATCGACGAAGTGGACAAGATCTCGCGCAAATCCGACAACCCCTCGATCACCCGCGATGTCTCGGGCGAGGGGGTGCAGCAGGCGCTCCTCAAAATCATGGAGGGCACGATCGCCTCGGTGCCGCCGCAGGGCGGGCGCAAGCACCCGCAGCAGGAATTCCTCCAGGTCGACACCACCAACATCCTGTTCGTCTGCGGCGGCGCCTTTTCCGGGCTGGAGAAGATCATCGCGCAGCGCCGCCAGGGCACCTCGATCGGCTTCGGCGCCGAGGTGCGCGGCCCCGACGAGCGCAAGACCGGCGAGATCCTGAAGGACCTCGAACCCGAGGATCTGCTCAAATTCGGCCTGATCCCCGAGTTTGTCGGCCGCTTGCCGGTGGTGGCGACGCTCGACGATCTCGACGAGAACGCGCTCGTCGACATCCTGACCAAGCCGAAGAACGCGCTGGTCAAGCAGTATCAGCGGCTCTTCGAGATGGAGGACGTTCGCCTCGAACTGACCGAGGATTCGCTGCGCGGCATCGCCCAGAAGGCGATCGCCCGCAAGACCGGGGCGCGCGGGCTGCGCTCGATCATGGAGGGGATCCTGCTCGATTCGATGTTCGAGCTGCCGAGCCTTGCCGGGGTCAGCGAGATCGTGATCAACCGCGAAGTGGTCGAGGGGCGGGCGAAGCCCTTGCACATTTATTCCGACCGCCGGGGCGACGTTGGCACCGGCGCCTAGCCGGGCCGGCTGACGCGGTCACCTGATGGGGCTGGCTGACAAGGCGGGCGCCGGCCGCTCGCCTGCGGCATCCTGGTTCGGACCTTGACGGCCGGCCCCAGGACGCCAAACTAGACAACGCCTATCGACCGACCGTCCGCCACCATCGGCGAGCGGCCTCTGGCAAAAGAGGGCTCATGTTCGAAACCGCGCGCGCTGCGCTTTATCCGGTCCTGCCACTCCGTGACATCGTGGTGTTCCCGCATATGATCGTGCCGCTGTTTGTCGGCCGCGAGAAATCGGTGCGGGCGCTCGAGGACGTGATGAAGGACGATAAGCAGATCCTCCTCGTCACCCAAAAGAATGCGGCGCAGGACGATCCGTCGACCTCCGACATCTACACCGTCGGCACGATCGGCACCGTGCTGCAATTGCTGAAGCTGCCGGACGGCACGGTCAAGGTGCTGGTAGAGGGCGGCCAGCGCGCCCGCATCACCCGCTTTGCCGAGAACGAGGCGTTCTTCCAGGCGCACGCCGAGGTCATCGGCGAGAAGCAGGGGACGCACCAGGAGATCGAGGCGCTGTCGCGCACCGTGGTCGCCCAGTTCGAGCAGTACATCAAGCTCAACAAGAAGATACCGCCGGAGGTGCTGGTCTCGATCAACCAGATCGAGGAGCCCGGCAAGCTCGCCGACACGGTTGCCTCGCACCTGACGCTGAAGATCCCGGAGAAGCAGGAATTGCTCGAGACCGAGACCGTGTTCGAGCGGCTCGAGCGGGTGTTCGGCTACATGGAGGGCGAGATCGGCGTCCTGCAGGTCGAGAAGCGCATCCGCAACCGCGTCAAGCGCCAGATGGAGAAGACCCAGCGCGAGTACTACCTGAACGAGCAGCTGAAGGCGATCCAGAAGGAGTTGGGCGAAGGCGAGGACGGCAAGGACGAGATGGCCGAACTCGAGGATCGCATCAACAAGACCAAGTTCACCAAGGAGGGCCACGACAAGGCTATGGCGGAGCTCAAAAAGCTGCGCAGCATGAGCCCGATGTCCGCGGAAGCGACCGTTGTCCGCAATTATCTCGATTGGTTGCTGTCGATCCCGTGGCAGAAGCGCAGCAAGATCAAGCGCGACATTAACGGCGCCGAGCGCGTGCTCAACGCCGACCATTTCGGTCTCGAAAAGGTCAAAGAGCGCATCCTCGAGTATCTCGCCGTCCAGCAACGCATGAAGAAGATGAAGGGCCCGATCCTCTGCCTGGTT
>DATGFP010000031.1:0-28606 GCA_035309005.1 Allostellaceae bacterium
CCGGCTCGCCAAGGAGGCGGTCGCCTTCGGCATGGACGGGTCGTTGCGCGAAGCCGCCAACGCCGACCTCTACCGCTTCATGGCGCTGGAATTGACCGAGGACAAGAAGGAGGCGCACCAGGCCTGGCGCGAGCGCCGCAAACCGGTGCTGCGCGGCCGCTAGCCTCTCACCCGTGCTTGTGGACGGGGTCGATCCAGCGCACCGCTTCCGGCTTTTCGACCGGCTCGATGTCGAGATTGACGACGACCGCCTCGTTGTCGCTGCGCACCAGCACGCATTCCAATGTCTCGCTGGAGGAGGCGTTGATCTCCTGGTGCGGCACGTAGGGCGGCACGAAGATGAAGTCGCCCGGCCCGGCCTCGGCGACGAATTCGAGTTTGTTGCCCCAACGCATCCGGGCACGGCCCTTCAAGACGTAGATGACGCTTTCTAGCGCCCCGTGGTGATGCGCGCCGGTTTTGGCGTTGGCGTGGATGTGGACCGTGCCGGCCCAGATCTTCTGCGCGCCGACGCGGGCGAAATTGATCGCCGCGGCGCGGTTCATGCCCGGCGTCTGCGGCGTGTTGGTGTCGAGCTGGTCGCCCGGGATCACCTTGACGCCGTGCTCCTTCCAGTCGATCGCGGTATTGTCCTGGCGCTCGCTCATCTGTCCGTTCCGATCTCTTGCTGGTCCAATCTTTTAGCGCGGGGTGGCGAACACGGGTGTTCCCGCGGGCGGGGTCGGGGCAACGGCAAATTAGCGCCAGGCTCACCCGAATGTGAGCGGAAAAACCGCGCCGGCAACGCCATCTGTCGCCGAATACAACGAACAGGGGGCTGGAAATGATCGGAAGATTGGTGATTGCCGCGACCTTTTTGGCGCTGGTTGTCGGCCCGGCGCTGGCGCAGAACCCGCCCGCCGACGCTCGGGTGCGGATCCGCGGCACGGTCGAGAAGCTCGACGGCAACACGCTGCTCGTCAAATCGCGCGATGGGCAATCGATGACGGTTACGCTGGCGCCCGATTTCACGGTGTCCGGGGTGGCCAAGAAGAGCCTATCCGACATCAAGGCCGGCGATTTCATCGCCTCGACCTCGGTCAAGGGAACCGACGGCAAGCTCCATGCGCTCGAGGTCCATTTCCTGCCGGCAAATTTGCGCGCCAGGATCGAGGGACAGACCCCGACCGACCTCGTGCCGAACGCCCTGATGACCAATGCCGTCGTCTCTGGGATCGCGGCCACCAATGACGGGCAGGTGCTGAACGTCGCGTATAAGGGCAGCGAGGCGGCAATCGTCGTCGGCCCCGATGTCCCGGTTGTCGCCTATGTGCCGGGCGACGCAGGCCTGCTGAAACCCGGCGCCGCGGTCTTCATGATCGCCATCAAAAAGCCCGACGGCAGCTTGACGGCGGCCCGCGTTACGGCGGAGAAGGATGGCGTCAAGCCGCCGATGTAGCCCTATAGCCTTGTAGCCCTGCGGCATGCGGAGCGACGATTGTATCCGTGGAAGGATTACAGCGGCCATACCTCGCCGCTGAAGCTCGCCGTGTTGGCCCTGCTGTGCGGCCCCGCGGCGTGGGTCATGACCGCCTTCGCGATGGGCTGGCTGGGAGCGCGGCCGACCACCGAGGCGATCCACCAGATCGGCCTGTGGACGATCCGCCTCGTCTTCATCGCGCTGGCGATCACGCCGTTGCGGGCGATCCTGCAATGGCCGCGGCTGATCCTGGTGCGCCGCATGGTCGGGGTCGCGGCGTTCTGCTACGCCGCCTTTCACCTGACGCTCTACACCGCCGACCAGATGTTCGATCTGGCGCATGTCGCGGGCGAGATCGTGCGGCGGATCTACCTGACGATCGGCTTCGCCGCGCTCGTCGGGCTCGCGACGCTGGCGGCGACCTCGACCGACGGCATGGTCCGCCGGCTCGGTCGAAGCTGGCAACGGTTGCATCGCCTCGTCTACCTGATCGCCCTCCTGGCAGTGATCCATTACTGCATGCAGTCGAAGCTCGATCTGTGGGAGCCGACGATCATGGCCGGGATCTACGCCTGGCTGATGGGCTACCGTCTGCTGGCGCGGCGGCTCGCGGTGCGCGGCCGCCTGCCGCTCGGGTGGATACTCGGCCTCGGCGTCGCGGCGGCGGTGCTGACGGCGCTTGGTGAAGCGGCCTATTTCGCCTTCGCCTACCACGCCGACCCGGCGCGGGTCATCGCCGCCAACTGGTCGCTGACGCTCGGGGTGCGGCCGGCCGCGATCGTCTTGGGGCTGGGGCTTGGCGTTGCCGCGGCCGGCGCGCTGCGGCCGCTGGTGGCGGGCGCGAGCAAGCGCCGGCCGGGCTTTGCCTGAGTTCGCAGCGGCGTCGGCGCGCCGCGCGATGGCCGACCGCGGCGCCCTGCTGCGCGAATTGATGGCGGTGTTCGACGAACTGCCCGCCGCCTTGCGCGATGCGATCAATTATGCGCCGGAGCCGCTCGACCCGAAGTCGCTGGCCGTGCTGTGCCGTCGCCATGGCGCCGGCAACGTCCTGGCGATGATCGAGATGAAGCTGAAGCGGCGCGCCGGCCGGCAGCGCTGAACGCCCTTTCGCCGCCGCCCGGACCGCGGCATTCTGCGCCGTGGAAGAGTACCGCTCCCGGTGGGGCGCGCGGGCTTCAAACCCGTTGGAGGGCGCGCAGGCGTCTTCGGTAGGTTCGACTCCTGCCTCTTCCGCCACTTTCCGATCGGGCGCCGCTTAAGCCAGCTTGCGGCGCCTGCTCGACGGCCGGATTATTGTGTAGGATGAAGCGATTGCGCGCGGCGTCCGCGCGTCCCCCCAAACGCCTGGAGCTTGACGAATGACCGATACACCCGACTACGCCCCGCCCAAGGTCTGGACCTGGCAGAAGCGGACCGGCGGCCGCTTCGACAACATCAACCGCCCGATCGCCGGTGCGACGCACGAGAAGGCGTTGCCGGTCGGCCGCCACCCGCTGCAGCTCTATTCGCTCGGCACGCCGAACGGCGTCAAGGTCACGATCATGCTGGAAGAGCTGCTGGCGAAAGGCCATAAGGGCGCCGAGTACGACGCTTGGCTGATCAAGATCGGCGAGGGAGACCAGTTCGGCAGCGGCTTTGTCGCGATCAACCCGAACTCCAAGATCCCGGCGATGCTCGACCGCAGCGGCCGCACGCCGATCCGGGTGTTCGAAACCGGCGCCATCCTGATTTACTTGGCCGAGAAATTCGGGGAATTCCTCCCGACCGAGACCGCGGCGCGTGCGGAATGCCTGTCGTGGCTGATGTGGCAGATGGGCAGCACGCCGTACGTCGGCGGCGGCTTCGGCCATTTCTACGCCTACGCCAACGTCAAGATCGAATACGCGATCGACCGCTTCACGATGGAGACGAAGCGCCTGCTCGACGTGCTCGATCGCCGGCTGGCGGAGAGCGAGTATGTCGCGGGACCCCTCTACACGATCGCCGACATGGCGATCTTCCCATGGTATGGCGGGCTGGCGCGGTTCGACCAATACGGGGCGACCGAGTTCCTCGCCGTCCACGAGTACAAGAACGTTCAGCGCTGGGTGGACACGGTCTACGCGCGGCCGGCCGTGAAGCGCGGGCGCATGGTCAACCGCCTCTCCGGCGACCCGGCGAACCAGCTGCACGAGCGCCACGACGCCAGCGACTTCGAGACGAAGACGCAGGACAAGCTCGCCGCCGCGAGCTGAACAGCCGCGGCCGCCGATCGGGCGTGGCCTCAGGCCGTCATTGCGCCGCCCCGGGTGGCGGCGCGTGGCGCAGCAAGGGCAGCGCCAGCCCGAGGCCGACGAATTGCGCGATGATGAATTCCGGGGCGTCGACCGGCCGGATGCCGGCGAAGGTGTCGGTCAGCGCCCGCGCGATCGTTACCGCCGGGTTGGCAAAGGAGGTCGAGGCGGTGAACCAGTAGGCGCCGGTGATGTAGGCGCCGACCGCGAACGCCGTCACCGGCTCGCGGTGCGCCCGGCAGCCCCAGATGATCATCAGGAGGCCGAAGGTCGCCACTACCTCGGCGATCCATTGCGGCGGGCCGGCGCGGACGTGCTGCGAAAGCTGCCACAGCGGCAGGTCGAACATGATGTGGGCGAGCCACACGCCGAGGATGCCGCCGACGATCTGTGCGGCGATATAGGCCGGGACGGCATGCCAGCGCAGGCCCTCGGTCAAGGCGGCGGCCAGGGTCACGACCGGGTTCATGTGCGCGCCCGACTGCGGCCCGAAGGCCAGGATCAGCGCGACCAGCGCGCCGCCGGTCGCGATCGCGTTGGCCAGCAGCGCGAGGCCGGTATTTCCGGCGCACAACCGCTCGGCCATGATGCCGGAACCAACGACCGCGATCAGCAGGAAGGCGGTCGCCATCAGCTCGATCAGCGCTGCCCGCACGACCGGCCGGCTCAGCGCCGCCGGCCGGCTGGCCGCTGCGAAGACGCTCACGGGGCCGGTTCAAGGGTGGCCGGGAGGCGGCCGATTTCCGCGATGCGCCGTTCGATCGCCAGCTGCTCGAGCTTGTCGATCGGCAACGCCGCGAACAGCTTGATGCGGCTTTCGAGAGCCCGCAGCGCGTCGCGGAATGCGTTGCGGCGCACGATCTCGGGCCCGTCGACCGCCGCCGGGTCCGGCACGCCCCAATGCGCCGTGAGCGGGTTGCCCGGCCAGATCGGGCAGATTTCGCTGGCCGCCTGATCGCAGACCGTGAAAACGAAATCCATCACCGGTGCGCCGGGCCGGGCGAATTCATCCCAGCTTTTGCTGCGCAGCCCGTCCGTGCGCAGGCCGAGCCTTGCCAAGAGCTCGACCGCCAGCGGATGCACGCTGCCCTTGGGAAAACTGCCGGCGCTGTAGCCCGTGAAGCGGCGCCTTCCCCAATGCTCGATCAGCGCCTCGGCGAGGATGCTGCGGGCCGAGTTGCCGGTGCAGAGAAAGAGGACATTGTAGGTTCGCGCGTCGTTCATGACGGCCCGCCGGCCTCAGGGCTTGCGCGCTTCGACGATCGCCGAGACGACGTGATCCTCGATGCCGCGTCCCGGCGCCCAGGTCGCGATAAATGCTCGGCTGGCCGGTTTCGGGGTGACCCGGACGTCGACAAACCCGGCGGCGGCGAGCGATGCGGCGATGCGTTCGGCCGATGCGGCGCCCGCGACGCAGCCGCACAAGAGGCTGGGATCGGCGGCCAATTCCGCCGGTAGCGGCGCGGTATTGATGACGTCCGAGACCGCCAGCCGGCCGCCCGGCTGCAACACGCGAAACGCCTCGCGAAACACCTGCTCCTTGTCGGGGACGAGGTTAATCACGCAGTTCGAGATCACGACCTGCGCCGTATTGTCGGCGATCGGCAGGTGTTCGAGTTCGCCGAGGCGGAATTCGACGTTGGCGGCGCCAATCGCGGCCGCGTTGTCGCGCGCCTTTTTCAGCATCTCATGGGTCATGTCGACGCCGATCACGCGACCGCTCGCGCCGACCTGCTGCGCCGCCAGAAAGCAGTCGAACCCAGCGCCGCTGCCGAGGTCGACGACGGTCTCTCCCGGCTGCATCGCGGCAATGGCTTGCGGGTTGCCGCAGCCGAGCCCAAGGTTCGCGCCGTCGGGCACCGCCGCGAGCTCCGCCGCGGAATAGCCTATGCGCCGCGCCTTCGCGTCGAAATCTTCGGTGGCCTCGGGGCCGCAGCACGCTGTCGTCGCCGGCTCGCAGCAGCTCGCCTCGCGGGCCGCCGCGATGCGGCCATAGCGGGCCCGCACCATGTCCTTGATCTGCGCATTGTCCATTGCCCGCCTCCTATGCGGCAGAAGGTTTCGCGGTGGCGTCGGCGCAGCCGGCGGCGGCGTCGCATAAGGGCGGGCAGGCCGCCTCGCGGCCGCAGCAGTTTTCGGTCAGATAAACCAGCAGGGCGTTCATCGTGCCGTACTCGGCCGAATAGATCAGCTGCCGGCTCAATCGGCGCTGCGTGATCAGGCCGGCGTGCACCAGCTGCTGCAGATGGAAGGACAGGGACGACGGCACGACCCCAAGGCGCAGCGCGATGGTGCCGGCCGGCAAGCCCTCGGGCCCGCAGGTCACCAGCAGACGAAACAGCGCGAGGCGGGTTTCCTGCGCCAGTGCGCCAAGCGCTGCGATCGCACGCGTTTGATCCATGCCGATGCCCTTGCCTCTTCGACGATCATCGAATAGTCGGCAAGCGCAGGTCCGTCAAGCGACATTTTGACGAGTGTCAAAATTACGACAGCCAACGCGCCTTTCGCCTGCCGCTGCCCCGGCTGGGGCGCTCGGCTATTCGGCGGCGGCGGCGATCTTGGCGCTGCGGAACGCCGGCATGACCTCCTTCGAGAAGCGGTCGAGGTCTTCCAGCTGGATGTCGAGCGGGGTGCCGAGCGGCGTCGCGCAGATCACCCGATCGAGGCCGGGGTAGCGCTTCTCTACCGCCTTCAGCTGCTCGATGATGTCGGCTGGGGTGCCGGCGAGGAAGCCGCCCGCCTTCACCGCGTCCTCGATCGTCGGCAGCTTGACGGTGCCGGCCAGCACCGGGTCGCGCATCGCCGCGATCTGCTCGTCGCTGAGCGCGCGCACGAGGCGCAATTCGCCGAACATCTTCATGTTCTCCTCGTAATGCGGCGCGGCTTCGCGGATCGCCTGCTCGCGACTCGCCGCGATGTGGAACTGGTAGCCGAGCGCGAGCCGCTCACCGGGTTGCAACTGCACGCCGCGACGGGCATAGGCTTGGCGGAAGCCTTCCATATGGCGGTCAACCGCGCCGCCCTCCGCCGAGCCGCCACCAATGACGCCGCTGATGCCGTGCTTCGCCATGAAGTCGAAGGCGCGCTCCGAGCCCGATTGTATCGGTTGCCAGCATTCGACCGGCCGGCGTTCGGGCGCCGGGACCAACGTAATCTCCTTCAGCGTATAGCCGCGATACGGCACCTCCGGCGGGATCGTGTAGTACTTTCCCTTGTGCGAGAACGGCTTGCCCTCGAAGGCCTTGAAGATGACGTCGACGCCTTCCTCGAAATCCTCGCGGTTCGCCGCCTGGTCGATCAGCGGCCGGCCGAAGCTCTCGACCTCGCGGGTGTGGTAGCCGCGGGCGACGCCGAAAATCACCCGCCCGCCGGTCAGGATGTCAGCCATTGCGTAGTCTTCGGCGAGCCGCAGTGGATGCCACATCGGCACGACGTTAAAGCCGCAGCCGATCTTCAGGTTCTTCGTCACGCCGCAGAGGTGCATCGCCATCATCAGCAGGTTCGGGATCAGCTCCGTCCCCTCGGGCTGGAAATGATGCTCCGCCATCCAGAACGTGTTGAAGCCGCGCTCGTCCATGCACTTGGCGTAGGTCACCACCTTGCGCAGCGCCTTGGCAAACTGCTCCTGCGGATAGCACCGATCGTTGATCGGCGTGCCCTTGTAGCCGAGGTTCTCCATGTCGGCGGTGCCGTAGTAGGAGCTGTCGAATTTCGTGATCATCGCTTGGGTCCTCGCAGCGCGGTGCCGCCGATATCACCGTATCGGACGGGTTTTGTCTCGCCGTAATTTCGCAGGCTCGCCATGACGGGCCTGGTCAGTCGTTGCCGATCCGGTAGGCGCGCGCCGCCGTGTTATGGAACAACGCCGCCCGTTCGGAGGCGGAATATTGCTTGGAAAAGCGCTTGAAGGCGTTGAACAGGACCGGGTGGGAGAACGACACCTTGTCGACCGGGAAATTGCTTTCGAACATGCAGCGATTGGGGCCGAATTTCTCAACGCAATAGCTCATCAACGGCGCCATCGCGGCCGCCAATTCCTCGGAGCCGATCGGCGTATCGCGGGTGTACCAGTCGAACCCCATGCGAGGCATGCCGATGCCGCCGAGCTTGAGGTTGACGTTCGGGTATTGCGCGACCGCGGCGATGCCGCTGCGCCAGACGGCCAGCACCTCATCGTCCTTGCCGGCGAAGGGGCCGCTCCGGTTGAGGCCGCCGAGGTGATTGAGCACAATCGTCAGGTCGGGCACGGCGCGGGCGAATTCCGCCAGCTCGGGCAATTGCGGAAAGCACACGCCGGTGTCGAGCGACAGCCCCATCCGCGCCAGCACCCGCGCTCCGGCGCGATATCCGGCGCTGGCCAGCACACCCTCACTTTCGCGGTTCTCGACGTCGGGGTGCGGGTCCCAGGTGACGGTGTGGCGGATGCCGCGGAAGCGGTTGGGGCTGGCCGCTTGCAGCGCCTGCAGTACCACTTCCACGCGATCACCTAGTTTGAGATCGGCATGTCCGACGATCGCCGCCGCGGCGCGGCAGGGGCCATAAAGCCCGCTGGCGCTCGCCGCCGCCAACCCCTGGACGAACTCGACCTCGCCGACCGGTCGCAGCTCGGCCGGCCCCGCGGGCCGGTACATCGCGCGCGCCTCGATGAAGACGGTCGAGCGCACGTTGTGGCCGCGGCCGAGATCGGCCATCAATTCGTGCAGCAGGTAGCGCTGATAGGGCACGCGCGCCGTGCGAAAATCCCAGAAATGATGGTGCGGATCGCAGATTGCGATGTCCGGCTCGAGCGCGGCTTCTTCGGTCAGCGCCAGCCAGTCGTTGCCGCCGTACGGCATGATGCTGCCTCCCTCAGGCGATCACGGCTCCTTTAGAGCATATTCCGGGGCCGTCAGCCGCCCAATTCGAGCGTCACCGGCACGTGGTCCGATGCCCTGTCCCAGCTGCGGCTGTCGCGGTGGACCCGCGCCGCCGTCAGCCCGCCGACCAGCGGCGGCGTCACCCAAACGTGGTCGAGCCGGCGGCCGCGGTCGCTCGCCGCCCAGTCGCGGTTGCGGTAGCTCCACCAGGTGTAGAGACGCTGGTCCGGCGGCACGAAATGCCGCACCGCGTCGACAAACCCGCCGGCCTGCTGCAGCGCCGCGAGGCGTGCGACCTCAACCGGGGTATGGCTGACGACGCCGAGCAATTGCTTGTGCGACCACACGTCGGTTTCGAGCGGCGCGATGTTGAGATCGCCGACCGCGATCATCTTGCGCCCGGCATCGCGCTCGGCGGCGAACCATGCCGTCAGCTCGTCGAGAAACTGCAGCTTGTGGGCGAATTTCGGGTTGGCCTCGGGGTCGGGCACGTCGCCGCCGGCCGGCACGTAGATGTTGTGCAATTCGATGCCGCCGGGCAGCTCGACGACGGCGTGGCGGCAATCGGTCCGGGCGCACCATGCCCGCGTCGCGGTGGCGGCGAACGGCAGGCGCGACAGGATTGCGACGCCGTTATAGCCCTTCATGCCGTGCACCAGCATATGGCGGTAGCCAAGATCCTCGAAGGCCTCGCGCGGGAACAGCTCGTCCGGCGTCTTGGTCTCCTGCAAGCACAATATTTCGGGCTGCTGTTCGGAGAGCAGCCGGCGGACGAGCTCGACGCGCAGCCGCACCGAGTTGATGTTCCAGGTAATGAGGCGCACCGCCACCCGCCAGGTTCGATCGATTTGTCAGCTTGGCGGTGGGCGGCGGCCGCCGCAAGAGGGTGCCGCTGCAAACAAAGCGGCGCCCGGTCGGGGGGGAGGACCGGGCGCCTTCTCTGTCAGAAGCGCTTGGGGGAAACCCGAACCCGCAGGGGAAACGGGGTCGGTTACAAGAGGGCTTTGGCACCCTCTCCGCTTCTGGAAACAGAAGATGGGGATGGCCCGGCCGCGGCGAAATGCGATTCGTGCATGCGAGCTTTCTGAAAAAGCATGCACGAATCGGGAACTTAAGCTTATTCCCGTTACGCTGCGCGGCGGTTTGTCGCAGATCCCGCTACGGTTGCATGGCAGGCTTGCGCGAACGCCGTGAACAGCGCGCGCGAGAACGGGTTTTCCAGCGCCTTGTATTCCGGGTGCCACTGCACGCCGACGACGAATCGCGCACCTGGCAGGCTGACCCCCTCGATCTGCCCGTCCGGCGCCACCGCCTCGACGACGAGATCGGCGGCCGGCCGATCGATCCCCTGGCCGTGCAGCGAGTTGACCATGATTTCGGCGGCACCGCCGGCCAGCTGCGTCAGCCTCCCCTCCGGCGTCAGCGCGACGCTGTGGGCGGGGCCGTAGCGCTGGTCGAGCGTCATCGCCCCGCGCCGCCGGCGGTGGTTGAAACGCTCGGGCATCTCGAAGATGCGCTGATGCAGCGTGCCGCCAAGCGCGACGTTGAGCTCCTGGATGCCGCGGCAGATCGCCAACACCGGCAAGTCGCGGCGCACCGCCTCGCGGATCAGCGGCAACGTCGTCGCGTCGCGGTCGGGGTCGTGCAGCGTGCCTTCCTGGCTCGGCCGGCCGCCGTAGTGGTAAGGCTCGACATTACTCGGGCTGCCGGTAATGAGCAGCCCGTCGAGCCGGTCGAGCAGCGCCGCGCAATCGGTTTTTGCGCCGATCGCCGGGATCAGCACCGGCATGCACCCGGCCGCCTCGATCAACGCATCCGAATAGCGCTCGCTCGCGGTGTGGAACGGGCGCTCGTGGATCATGCGAACGCAACACGGGATGCCAATGAACGGAACGCTGCGACCAGACATCAAGGGCTCGCTTTTCTATTACTCTCAGCGGTTCGCGCCGCTGAAGAGATATTGATATTGAAACAGCCGGGGATCGAGCGCCATACCGAATTGCAAATCGGACAGGTTGACGGTCGTCGTCTTGCCCTGCTGATCAACGACAATCCATTGCCTCAGCGCCAGTGGATTTTCGGTAAAGACCAGCGTCAGCGAGCCGGCGTCGGGCTGCGCCGTCTCGACCACCGTGACGCGCACCGCCGGCCCCGGATGATCGAAGCGGGTGACGACGACGTCCGACCCGAAATTGATCGGATCGCGCAGGAAGAACCAGGCGGGGGTCGAGCGCAGATCGTATTTCGACGTCTGGTTCAATTCCTTGTCCCAGTAATAGACCGAGGTCGCGTCGGCCAGGAGAGTAATCGGGCTGGGCGGATCGTATTCGAACCGCATTCGCCCCGGCCGCGCCACCCACACGCGCCCGCTGCTGCGCCCGCCGTTATTGGCGACCTGCTGAAACTGCGCGCTCATCGTGCGGATACCGTTGAGATAGACCGCGATCCGCTGCAATTCCAGCGTGTCCTGCGGGGTCAGCGCCGCCGGCACCGGCGCGGCCGCCGCAACCACCGTGCCAAGCGCGAGCACCAGCACTGCGAGCGACGCGCGGCAGCATTGCGCAATGATCGTCAACGGGCGCCCTTTCCCTCATCGCGGCCGACAAGCGCAGCCTCAATCCAAATAGTCCCACCGCGGGCCGCTGCAATGCGGCTTAGCGCCTCGCCTTGGCGTCGATGTAATTGCTCTATCCGCATTGACGCGGGATGGCGCAAGGCCGGCGATGCGCCAGCCGGATCGCTTCAACAGCGCCTGCCAAATCGCCGCACTGCGCATCCTGTAAGCCTGTAATAGCTGGGAATCAGCAGGCATGCATTCCCTCTCCAACCGACTGGCCGGTGGCAATCCGGATCGGTTCAATGCGTAATATATAGCAATATTCTCTAAAAGTCAAGAAGCCCGGCGCCCGGCTCGCTTTTGTCGCCGCGGCCGTCTCCGCGGCCGATTTCGCGCCGCCGTTCGCTGGGGACGGCTTGCGCCGGCGGCGCGCCGGATGTAACGCTCGGCTAACCTGCAAGGCGAACTCCGGATCGGGACGCGCGACATGCTGCGATGGCTGGGAGTGGGCCTGCTCTTCGGTGCGGCCGTCGCGACGACCGCATGGGCGCAGGGCGCCGCCGCGTTCGACGGCCAATACGTCGGCGAATTGACCCTGACCCGGACCGTCAGCGGCGACTGCACCCCGCCGCCCCTGGCCGCGGTCTATCCGCTGAACGTCGCGCGCGGCGAAGTCAGCTTTGCCTACGTACCGCGCTTCGCCACCACGCTGCGCGGCCGGATCGACGCAAAAGGCAATTTCACCGCCGCCGCCCGCGTTCCCAGCGGCCTCATCCGGATGACCGGCCGCATCCAAGGCTTGAGCGCCACCGCCACCATCGCCTCCCCCAGCTGCAACTACACCTTCCAGACCAAGTAACCCGCGCCACCCGGTAGGGCGGATAAGCGGAGCGTCATCCGCCACCCAGACGCGGTGCAGCGGGCCGAACTTGGCGGAAGGCGCTGCGCTTTTCCGCCCTACGCCTGCGGTGCCCCGATATGACGTGATTTTTTTGCGGGACGGTCAGTGCACCGCTCACCGCCCCGGCGGAGCCAGCACTTCGCGTTTGCCGACGTGGTTGGCCTGGCTGACGACGCTTTCGGCTTCCATGCGCTCGATCAGGCGGGCGGCGCGGTTGTAGCCGATCTGCAAGTGACGCTGGACAAAGCTCGTCGAGGCCTTGCGCTCGCGGCAGACGAGGGCCACGGCCTGGTCGTAGAGGCCGTCGCCGGAGCCGCCCTCGTCGTCGCCGGCATAGGGGTCGGCGGGACCGTCATCCTCGGTGATGTCGTCGATGTAATCGGGTTCGGCGCGCGATTTGAGGTGCGAGACGACGCGCTCGACCTCTTCGTCGGTGACGAAGGGGCCGTGGACGCGCGTGACGCGGCCGCCGCCGGCCATATAGAGCATGTCGCCGCGGCCCAGGAGCTGCTCGGCGCCGCCTTCGCCCAGAATGGTGCGGCTGTCGATCTTGCTGGTCACCTGGAAGCTGATACGGGTCGGGAAATTGGCCTTGATCGTGCCGGTGATGACGTCGACCGAGGGGCGCTGCGTCGCGGTGATGATGTGGATGCCGGCGGCCCGCGCCATCTGCGCCAGGCGCTGCACGGCGGCCTCGATCTCCTTGCCGGCGACCAGCATGAGGTCGGCCATCTCGTCGACCACGACGATAATCAGCGGCAGCTCGGTGGCGTCGAACGGCTGTTCCTCGAAGATCGGCTGCCCCGATTCCGGGTCAAAGCCGGTCTGCACCTTGCGGATCAGGCTTTCGCCCTTGTCGGCGGCCTCGCGCAGGCGGGTGTTGAAGCCGTCGATGTTGCGGACGCCGAGCTTCGACATTTTCTGGTAGCGGCTCTCCATCTCGCGCACGGTCCATTTCAGCGCGAGCACCGCCTTTTTCGGGTCGGTGACGACCGGCGCCAACAGGTGCGGGATGCCGTCATAGACCGAGAGCTCCAGCATCTTCGGATCGACCATGATGAATTTGCAGCGCTCCGGCGGCATCCGGTAGAGGATCGAGAGGATCATCGTGTTGATGCCGACCGATTTGCCCGAGCCGGTGGTGCCGGCGATCAATAGATGCGGCATGCGCGCGAGGTCGGCGATGACCGGCTCGCCGCTGATGTCCTTGCCGAGGCCGAGGACGAGGCGGCCGGCGTGCTTTTCATAGGCCGGTGAGTCCAGAAGCTCGCGCAGGAACACCGTCTCGGCCTTCTGGTTGGGGAGCTCGATGCCGATCACGGTGCGGCCGGGCACCACCGCGACGCGCACCGATATCGCGCTCATCGAGCGGGCGATGTCGTCGGCGAGGCCGATGACGCGCGAGGCCTTGATGCCGGGCGCCGGTTCCAGTTCGTAGAGCGTCACGACCGGGCCGGGGCGGACCTGGACAATCTGGCCGCGCACGCCGTAATCCTCGAGCACCGCCTCGAGCATGCGGGCGTTCTTGGCGAGCGCCTCCTCGTCGACCGAGGCGGTTTTGACCTCCGGCGGCTTGGTCAATAGCGCAAGCGGCGGCAGCAGCGGCTCGCGCTCGGGGGCGAGGTCGAGGCCGGGCTGCAATTCCTGCTCGGCGCGGCGGCCGGGCGCGGCCGGCTTTGCCCGCGGCACCACCAGGCGGACGAGGCGCCCGGTGGTAGTCGCCGGAGCGGCGGCGTCGGCGATTTCGGGCGTGGCCGGCGCGGCGGCGCGGCCGAGCAGCGGCTCGCGGCGGCCGGTGAGCGGCGTCACGACCGAGCGGGCGCGCGGCTCTCGACCGCCGTTCGCGGGCGCCGAGCGGGCGGCGGCCATGTCGCGCAGCTCGCGGCGCTGTTGCCAGCGGTCGATGAGGCGCCCGCCGAGCGCCGCGGCCGCCAGCGTGCCGCGGCCGGAGACGCGCGCCACCCGGCCGGCGCCGCGGCCGATGTCGCGCCAGTCGCCGGGCGACAGGCCGACGCTCGCCAACAGCAGCAGCGCAACGAGCGCCGCCTCGCCCATCGCCAGCGGCAAGGCCAGCGCGGGCAAGCCGGCGCGCAAAACGAGCCCCTGCAGCGCCGCGCCGATGGCGCCGCCCGCGCCGGCCGGCAGCGCCAGCTCCGGCCGCAGGATGGCGCAGGCGGCGGCGCCCAGCACCAGCGCGCCGAGCAGCAGCATCACGCGGCGAAAGGCGCGCCGTAGCGGCCGCTGCAGCAAGAGCCGAAAGGCCCAACCGAGCGTCGCCGCCGGGATCAGGTAGGACGCCAGCCCGATCGTCTGGATCAGGAGGTCGGCGATGACTGCCCCGTCGCGGCCGAGAAAGTTGCGCGCCGGCGTGTCGGCGGCGGTGTCGAGCGAAGCATCGCCCGGGTCGAACGTCAACAGCGCCAGCACCAGAAGCAGGCTGGCGATCACCAGCGCCGCGCCCAGCACCCAGTAGAGCCGACGGCCGGCGCTGGCCGCGAGGTCGCTCCAGCCGTGCCAGCGCTGCCGCCAATAAACGCGGCCAAAGCCGCTCGCCGACAATTGCGCCGATCTCGGCATCTCGTGGTCCCCCACCCTTAAGCTGCGCGCGGGCGCCGGCCCCCCAGCCGGCAGCCGCCCGCGCGCCGTTACAACACCTGGCGGATCCGCGCGAAGGCGGCGGCGAGCGTCGCCTCGTCATGCACGATCGCCAGGCGAATATACTGCCGGCCCGGATTGTCGCGGCCGTGCGCGGCGCGCGCCGTATAGCCGCCGGGCAGCACGCGGATCGCCGCGTCGCGCCACAGCTTGAGCGCCGCCGCCTCGCCGTCGCCGACGTCGAGCCACAGGAAAAAGCCGCCATCCGGGCGGTAGAAGCCGAAGCGGTCGCCGATCGCCTGCTCGGCGATATCGAATTTGCGACGATAAAGCGCGCGATTTTCCTCGACATGCGCCTCGTCGCGCCACAGCGCCGCCGCGGCCGCCTGCACCGGCAGCGGCACCTGGCAGCCGCCATAATCGCGCAAATGCTTAAAATGGCCGATCAGGCGCGGATCGCCGGCGACAAAGCCGGAACGCAGCCCCGCCGCGCTCGAGCGCTTGGACAAGGAATGGAACACGACGACCCGGTCGAACAACCCGTTGCCGGCGCCCTGGCCCAGCGCGGCGCAGGCTTCGAGCGCGCCGGGCGGCGCCGCGCGGTCGTAGATCTCGGCGTAGCACTCGTCGACCGCCAGCACGAAATCGTAGAGCCGCGCCAGCGTCACCGCCTGCTTCAGGTAGTCGAGGCTGGCGACGGTGCCCTGCGGGTTGGCCGGCGAGCACAGGTAGAAGAGCGCGGTGCGCTCCAGCACCGTGCGCGGGATGGCGCCAAGGTCGGGCATGAAATTGTTGGCCCGCGTCGCGTCGAGAAAGACCGCGTCAGCCCCGGCCATCGTCGCGGCGCCGTTGTAGACGAGGTAATAGGGGTTGGGCACCAGCACGACCGGCCGGCCGCCGCCCTTGCGGCGCGGTACGACGAGGCTGGCGAGGAGATAGAGCCCCTCCTTGGTGCCGGCGAGGTTGAGGACGTGGCGCTCGGGGTCGAGCGCGCCGCCGCCGAGGCGGTAGCGCCGCGTCAGCCATTGGCCGATCGCCTGGCGCAACTCGGGCGTGCCGGCCATCGGCGGATACTTGTTCCATTCGTCGGCATGCGCCGCGAGCGTTTCGGTCAACAGGGCAGGGGGCTGGTGCTGCGGCTCGCCGACCGACATCACGATCGGCGCGTCGTTGACCCTGGGCGCCACCGGGTTGAGCAGCGTGCGCAACGCCTCGAACGGATAATCCGACAGATCGTCGAACTGCGGGTTGAGCGGCACGCGACCATCCTGGGCACGAAAATATCGCCGCGAGCTTACGCCAATGCCGCCGGTCGCGGAAGCGCGGGGTCGGGCTGGACTTGGCCATGGACGATCGCCATCCTTCCCCCATGGCCCCGATGGCGGATGATGCCGAGCTGGTGATCGCGGGCGCCGGGCTTGCCGGGCTGTTGCTCGGCGTCGCCTGCGCCGGCGCCGGGCTCCAGGTCGCGGTCGTCGACCCGCAGGACCCGGCGGCGATGGCGGGCGAAGGCTTCGACGGCCGCACCTCGGCGATCGCCTACGGCTCGCGCCTGGTCTTGGGCGGCATCGGGCTGTGGCCGCGGATCGCCGGCGAGGCCGAGCCGATCCGCGAGATCCGCGTCGCCGACGACGAATCGCCGCTCTTCCTGCATTACGACAGCGCCGACCTGGCCGGCGCCACGCCGCTCGGCTACATCGTCGAGAATCGGGTGCTGCGCCGCGCCCTCCTCGAGCGCGCTGGCGAGTTGCCGACGCTGCGGCTGATGGCGCCGCGCCGGATCCTCGGGGTCGATGCCGGGGAAGGCGGCGCCGTCGCGCGGCTCGACGGCGCCGAACGGTTGCGCGCGCGCCTCGTCGCCGCCGCCGACGGCGGCCGCTCGCCATTGCGCCGGGCGGCCGGGATCGGCGCCCTCGAATGGCGCTACCGGCAGACCGGCATCGTGACGACCGTCGCGCACGCACGGCCGCACGCCGGCATCGCGATCGAGCATTTCCTCCCCGCCGGCCCCTTCGCGATCCTGCCGATGACCGGGAACAGGTCTTCCATCGTGTGGACCGAGGATGCCAACCTCGCGCCGGCCCTGCTGGCGCTGCCCGAGGCGGCCTTCGCGGCCGAACTCGGCGTCCGCTTCGGCGGCTTTCTCGGCCCCATCGAGCCGATCGGGCCGCGCTGGAGCTATCCGCTCGCGCTGCTGCAGGCCGAGCGCTACTGGGCGCGCCGCCTGGCGCTCATTGGCGAGGCGGCGCATGTCATCCACCCGATCGCCGGACAGGGGCTCAACCTCGGCATCCGCGACGTCGCACTCCTCGCCGAACTGATCATCGACCAGCGCCGGCGCGGCCTCGACATCGGCGACGGGGCGCTCTTGGAAGAATACCAGCGCCGCCGCCGTCCCGACGCGCTGCTGCTGGCCGCCGTCACCGACGGCCTCAACCGCCTGTTCTCCAACACGATCCCGCCCCTCCGCCTCGCCCGCGACCTCGGCCTCGCCGCGGTCCACCGCCTGCCGCCCCTGAAGCGCCTGCTGATGCGCCACGCGATGGGCACCATCGGCGACCGCCCCAGGCTGGCTCGCGGCGAACCCTTATAGAAGGTCCAAGCGGGAGCGGCGAGTTAGGCAGGCCAGCGGTGGTCGTCTCCAGGTCGAGCCGGTAGAAAGAACCCCTCACGCCAGAAGATCGCCGATGCATTCGACAAAACGCGCCGCGGTTTCGATCGCTGCCACGGCTTGCGCCACGGGCACGTCGTCACTCGAACCCAGCCCGTAATCGGCAATCGACTTGATGTCGTAGGATTGCGGCAGGAATTGCCGCAGCTGCAAATCGACCCGCGGCTCCTGACGGGTCAGCCGGGCAAATTGCACGTGCACGCCCTTATGCGTCTTGGCGGCCTTGCCGGTGCGCTCGGCGATCAACGCCTGCGCCGCATGGAAGGCGGCAAGGTAGGCTTCGCGCGCCGCAACATCGGGAACCTCGGCAGCAAGGATGACGCGCGCACGGGTGAGGCAATGACGCGCCTTCTCAAGATGACCGGCGGCCTCCGGCGTCACAGATCGACGCCATCACGGCGAATCTCCCGCATTAGCGAGGTGCGATCCCGATAGGCCCCGGCGCGATAGGGCAGAGCGTGGATAAAGGCCTCGTCGTCGTAGAGGATCTCCGTGACGATCGGAATGATGCGGTGAACCTCCTGCCAACGGTCGGCAAAGTCCCGCAGAAATACGGCGACGTCGTAATCGGAATCGGCCCGGTGATCGCCACGCGCGCGGGAGCCATACAGCACGACGCGCTCGATCCGCTTGCCGTACAGCGCATCAAGCGCTTCACGGAAGCGTTTGAGGACCGGATCGTCGCGCGCCAGGGCGGCCACCCCTTCACCCGCGGCGGGGTTCGCGGCTGAGGCCGCGGGCGGCGAGGGCGGTGAGGTAAGTGGGCCAGCGTTTGTCGTATTCGACGCCGAGCTGGTAGAGGTAGTCCCAGGAAAAAAGGCCGGTGTCGTGCAGGTCGTCGAATTTGATGCGCACCGCGTAATTACCGACCGGCTCCAGCGCGAGGATGCCGACGTGGGCGCGCTCGCCGATGATCGCCTTTTCGCCCGCCCCGTGGCCCTGCAATTCGGCGGACGGGCTTTCGACCCGGAGATACTCGGCCGGCAGGCTGAACTGCCTGCCGTCGTCGAAGGTGATGTCGAGGCGCTTCTCGGCGCGTCTCAGCCGCAGTTCGGTGGGCCACGGCCCGCGGTCGCTCACCGGCCATGCCTCAAGCTAGTGGGCCTCACGGCTGGGGCGGGCCTTTTGCCCGCTTCTCGTCGTCGCCGAGCGGGCGCGCCTCGTCGACCAGCATGATCGGGATGCCGTCGCGGATCGGATAGGCGAGGCCGGCTTCCTCGCTGACCAATTCCTGCGCCGCGCGGTCGTAACGCAGCGGCCCCTTGGTCAAGGGGCAGACCAGGATTTCCAGCAGCTTCGGGTCGATGTCGGAGGGCTCGTCCATACCGCCTCCTGCCGCTTCCCGCTACCCTCAGTGGCGCGTGCCGGCGCCGCCGTTGTCCTCGCGCGGCGACTCGATCGCCGCCATCTCGACGAGCGCGGTCAAGAGTTCGGCGCGGGCGTCGAGATCGGAAGCTTCGAGCAACGCCTGCTTCTCGCTCGGCGCGAACGGGCAGGCCATCGCGAGCGAAGTCACCAGGTACTCGCCCGGCGCCTTCTCGATCGCCTCGAAATCGGCTTCGATCTTGCGCTGCGCGAAATAGCCCCTGAGGCCGCGCAGCAGCCGCTCGCGGTCGAACGCGAAATCCTCCGGCCGCCGCCGGTCGTCGGCGAACGGCAGCCAGTCGGGGACGACGCGGCGATAGCCCGACAGCAGCGGCAATTCCTCGACGATGCGAAAGCGCGAAACGCCGGTCAGCGTGATCAGGTAGCGCCCGTCGTCGGTTTCGCTGAACTGGGTCAGGCGGCCGGCGCAACCGACCGGATAGAGCGCCGGGCTGATGCCGCCGCCGCCGCGGCCGTCGTTTTGCGGCTCGCTCGGCTGCACCATGCCGATGAGGCGCTCGCCGCCCAGCGCATCGCTGGTCATCGCCAGATAGCGCGGCTCGAAGATGTTGAGCGGCAGCCGCCCGCGCGGCAGCAGCAAGACCCCGGTCAACGGGAAGATCGGCAGCACCTGCGGCAGCACTATGGGCTCCCGCGTGCTCGGCCGGTCGCTCATGCCGTCAGCATCCGCATCGCGCCGCCCTCAGGAAAACATCAGCGACGAGAGGCGCCGCCGCGCGCTCAAGGTCAAGGGATCGGTCGGCCCCATGACCTCGAAAAACTTGACGAGCTGCCGGCGCGCCGCCTGGTCGTCCCAGTTGCGGTCGCGCTTGAAAAGGGTCAAGAGCTCGTCGATCGCCGCCTCGCGCTGGCCGGCGCCAAACAGTGCCGTCGCCAGTTCGAGCCGCGCCTCGTGATCGTCGGCGTTCTGCGCGAGGCGCGCCTGCAGCTTGCCGGCCGACCCCATGGCCTTCTGCCCCTGCTCGGCGAGTTCGAGGGCGGAGTGCGCCGCGGCGATCTCGGCGTGCCGCGCGACCTCGGCCGTCGCCTGGCCGAGCACCTCGCGCGCCTGCTCGAGTTCGCCGCGCCCGATCATCGCCCGCGCGAGGCCCGCCAGCGCCTCGGCGCTCTCAGGCTCGCGCTGCAGCACCTGGGCATAGAGCGCGCCGGCGGTGTTGTGGTCGCCGGCCT
Source organism: Allostellaceae bacterium (assembly GCA_035309005.1). Taxonomy (GTDB): domain Bacteria; phylum Pseudomonadota; class Alphaproteobacteria; order ATCC43930; family CGMCC-115725; genus DATARH01. The sequence continues at coordinate 19,869 of DATGFP010000031.1, forward strand.
GCGCCGCTTCCTTCGCCATTTGCATCGCCTGCTCGACCGGCGACGGCCCGGCCGCCGCGCCGCCGAGGCGCTGGACGAATTGCTTCACCTGGCTTTCCGGCTGCGCCCCGACAAAGCCGTCGACCGGCCGCCCATCCTTGAAGGCATAGACCGCCGGGATCGACTGGATGCGCATCTGCTGCGCGATCTCGGGGTTGTCGTCGATGTTGAGCTTGACCATGCGCACCGCGCCGTTGGCGGCGCGCACCACCTTTTCGAGGATCGGCCCCAATTGCTTGCAGGGGCCGCACCACGGCGCCCAGAAATCGACGATGACCGGCTGGTCGAACGAGGCGTCGACGACCTCGGCCATGAAATCGGCGGTGCTGACGTCCTTGATGGCCACCGCCGCCGCCCCGGCCGCGGCGCCGCCGCCGCCGATCAGAGGTTCGTTCGCCATAGGGTATGCTCCCCGGAGATGCTGCCCAAAACATGGCGGCGGGCGAGGCCGATGACAAGCGCCGCGGGCGCCGCAGCAGCGGTTTTCAGGGCGCTGCGGCGGCGGGCGCCAATGGCCGCCGGTTGGACGATGCGCGGCCGATGCCCGCAGGCCGCGATGAAGCGCAACAGGTCGCCGGGCGCGATCGCGGTGGTGCGGTCGTTGCGCAGCGGGTGGTAGTTGAGCGGGTCCAGCTCCAGCATGCCCTGGTCGAGCACCACGCTCACAAGCTGGGCGGCGTCGTTGACCAGCGCGAACGGCGTGACGCTGCCGGGCCGCACCCCGAGCACCTCCCAGAGGAGCTTTGGGCTGGCAAACGAGAAGCGCGGCGCGCCGAGCGCCGCGGCCAGGCGCTTCAGGTCAATCGAGCGCTCCTCGAGCGCGACGAGGAGCCACAGCCCGCCCTTCTTGTCCTTCAAAAAGAGGCTCTTGCAATGGCCGCCGGGCAGGCGGCCGCGCAGCGCCGCCGCCTCGGCGACGGTAAAAACCGGCGGATGGCAATGGGTGCGGTGCTGGATGGCGAGGCTGTCGAGGCGCGCGAACAGCGCCTCGGGACTGCAGGGGGCGGGCGGCATCGGCGGCACGATGCGGCGGCCGGCGCAGGCGCACAAGTCCCGCCGCAGTTCCGCCGCCAGTCCCGGCGCAAACCCTTGCAACCCCCCTCCCCCCTCATGATATGGATCGCGGCAAGCGGGCGTAGCTCAGGGGTAGAGCACAACCTTGCCAAGGTTGGGGTCGTGGGTTCGAATCCCATCGCCCGCTCCGGTGATCGAATACGCCAAAAGCCGCGGAAAACCGCGGCTTTTTGCATGTCAGGACGCCCAATCCTGTGCTTTAATTCCGGAGGTGCTTCGATACGGCGCTCCTTGGCATGGGGCGCGGCTTGGAGGAAAAGCCCTATGCTCACGGATGCGCAGCGCGCCGCCTATGATCGCGACGGCTTCATTGTCGTCCCGAACATCTTCTCGGCCAAGGAGATCGCGGAGCTGCGGCGGGTGACCGACGAGTTCGTTGCCGCGTCGGCGGCGGTGAGCGCCAACGATGCGGTTTATGACCTCGAGGACACGCATTCACCGGCCGAGCCGCGGGTGCGCCGGCTGAAGGCGCCGCATGCGATCCATCCGGCCTACATGCGCGCCAGCCGCAACCCCAAGGTCGTCGAGTTGCTGAGCGATCTGTGGGGCAGCCTGCGCTATGACACGGGCAAGCTCAACATGAAGTCGGCCGGCTTTGGCGCGCCGATCGAGTGGCACCAGGACTGGGCGTTTTACCCGCACACCAACGAGGACCTCGCCGCGGTCGGCATCATGATCGACGATGTCGACATGGAGAACGGTCCGATGCTGGTGGTGCCGGGCAGCCACAAGGGGCCGGTCTACGACCATCACGGCCCGGACGGGCGGTTCTGCGGCGCGATGGACCCGGAAACCTGCAACATCGACCTGTCGCGCGCCGTGCCGTGCCTCGGCAAGGCCGGCTCGATCACGATCCACCACGTCCGCGCGGTACACGGTTCTGCGACCAATTTCTCGGGGCGGTCCCGCCGCTTCCTGCTGTTCCAGTATCGCGCCGCCGATGCCTGGCCGCTGCTCGGGCTCAAGGAAGGCATAGAGAAGTTCGACGAGCAGCTGATTGTCGGCGAACCGAGCCTTGCGCCGCGGCTGGTGCCGCTGCCGGTGCGGATGCCGCTGCCGCCGGCCGAGCACCAGGGCTCGATCTACGAGAACCAACGGGCCAGCGGCCGTCGCTATTTCGCGACCCCCGCCGAGGCGGCCCGCATCGCTGCGGAGTGACCGAACGCGGTCGCATGCGCTTGACGGGATGAGCCAAGCCGCAAGCGGCGCGGCTGACGGGGACGCCTAGTTCCGTGTTCCTGGGGCCCTGATAGCGGGCAGGGCGATCCTACGGCCGGCGCTCGGTCTGGTCCTCGCGGACGACGCGCTCGTGCCCGTCCGTCTCGCTCTTGATCCGGTATTGCAATATGCCGCCGGTTTCGGGGAGCTGTCGCACGACCTTGTAGCGGCCATTGCCTTTTCTATCTCCGCCAAGACCAGGCGAAAAGTGCAGGGTTTGCCCGACAGAAAATTTATGCGTGGCCATGTGCTTCTCCAGGCAAGCGGAGCGCCGTCGTCGCCGGCGGCACTCCGCGCCAATTGAACCCTATTCGGTTTGCAGGTTGACCGCCGAGGTCTTCCCCTGCTGCCCCCGTTCAAGCTCGTAGGTGAGCTTCTGGTTCTCGTTGAGCGAGGTCAATCCTGCTTGCTCAACGGCAGAAATATGGACGAATACGTCCTTCGTGCCGTCATCGGGCTGGATAAAACCATAGCCCTTTTGGGCGTTGAACCACTTTACTGTTCCGCTAGCCATCGTACGTTCCTTCAAATCAAAACGACCGCCATCCAGCATTGGTGGCGGGTCAAATCTCTACACGGAACGAAAAGCGGGTCCGGGCTCTATCGCGAGCTGGGGAACGCCGACGAACCACGGGAGTCGACTGCTGGAATATGAGCCGCCCTCTATCTCTTTACAAGGTAACGCCGCGAGCCCACGCAAATTGGACGCCGTCCGTCGAATTTCCGCAGAATGGTTACGATCCCGCAGACCCGGCAATGTCGTGCTGGCCAAGGTTGGGGGTCGTGGGTCGAAATCCTATCCCAGCGCCCGCTCCAACGATCGAATACGCCGAGCGCGACACTTAATCCGCCAGCAGTTCCGACAGGCTTGCGGTTGGGCCGCGCTGGATCAGCCGGTTTATTTGATCCTGTGCGAATCCGATTGCCATCGGCGCGCGCCGGCCGGGCAGGCAGGCAATATCGTAGAGTTCGCGAACCACACCGCCGAGCGCGAGCCAATGCGCCGCGGCGCCGCTCGCCAATTCGATGACCTGGATCATGCAACGCGGCTCGCGACCTTCGCGCTTCAGCCGCTCGTCGAGCGGCAGGCCCGAAAAGTCGCGGTGCTGACGCGGCAACGACAGCCCGACCAGAGCATGCCCGCCGATGAACGCGATGCCGCGCGCGAAGCCGGGGCAAAAGGCGATCGCATTGAAGCGGCCGGATTGCAGCTCGATCTCGCCGAACTCGCCGGTCCCGGCATTGCAGAGGTAAAGCCTGCCGTCGTGCAGCCGTGGCGAGTGCGGCATCGTCAGGCCGCCGGCGACGCGCTCACCGGTGGCGATATCGATGACGCAGCCGTTGCCGGCGCGCCCCTCCCGCCAGGCGCGCGGCGCGTCGGTTTGCCCGGCGGCGGTCGCGAAGCGCGGTACGCCGTCGAGCATCGCCACGCCGTTGAGGTGGCAGCGGTCCTCCGGCCGCAGCGCGGTGACGAAGCGGGGCTGCCAGAAGGGCCGAAAGCTCGATTGCTCGTCGACCGTTGCAAGACAGGAAAACAGCGTGTTGACGAATATCGGCCGACCGGAGGGGAGTACGCCGACATCATGGGCAAAAACATCGCCGGTGTACCAGGCAACCTGCGGCACATAGACGGCATCGTGGCCTTCGAGTTCCTGGCCGCTCGGGACGACGTTCTCAAAGCGCATGATGTTGTTGAGGCCGGCGAGATAGAGGCTGGTGCCGGTCGCGGCGACCCCGAGACAGCGTTGAAACGTGCGCTCGGCAACGCTCAGCCGGTCCGGCGCCGGCGCGCCGATCAGAAACAGCTTGCCGATCTGATAGGTGGTGATTGCCAGGGCGGCGTGATGTTGGTGCAGCCAGGCGGCAAACCCCGGCGAGGCCGCGATTGCATAAGGCGGCGCCGAATCGCCGTCGCTGACGATTTGCGCCGCAAGCTCGCCCGGCGCGGCCTCGTAACGCGAGGCGTCGCTCATGCCACTGCGGTGCTCCGGCCCATCCGCTGCGGCCGGCCTGTCACGTGACGAAGCCGAGGTGGGGCGCGGTGAGCACCGGGTCGCCCGTCAGGGTGGCGACGAGTTGGGTGGCACCAGGCGTGTTGCTGCCACCAGCGTCGTAGAGCAGCTGTCCCTTGCTCTGGTTGTAGGCGAAGCGCTGCGTCGGCATGGTGAAGGCGCCGGTGGTGAGGGAGCCGATCAACCCTAGCGGCAACGCCTGCGGTGCCGCGGTCGCGCCCGTGAGCCCGAGCGCGAAACCGGTATTGCTGAACGCGATCTCGTTGGTCGTGGAGGCAGCGAAATCGGTGATCGTGTGGGTGCCTGCGGCCGAAAAGATGAACTGGTTGTTGCCGCCTTTGCCGGTGATCGTTGCGACCGCGCCGGCCCTGACGATGTCGGCGCCGGCACCGCCGGTAAACACCAGCTTGTTGGCGCCGGTGACGGCCGAATCGTTGACCGTGTTGCCGGCGCTGCCGCCGATCACCGCGATCGTGGTGAAGTTGACATTGGTGAAGTTGCCGTTGGCCAGAGTCAGCGTGTTGGCGCCGGTGCTCGCCAGGAGGTAGCTTTCGACCGCCCTGACCCCGCTCACATTGATCGGGCCGGAGCTGGTCAGCACCAATTGGTCGCTGCCGCCGACCCCGGCTACGACATCGGACGCGGTCAGGCTGGTTGGGGAGAACACGAAGAAATCGTTGCCGGCGCCGCCGTTGAGCACGACGCTGTCGGTCGCCGGCAGCGAGGCGGCGCGGATCGTGTTGCCGGCGCTGCCGCCCTTGACCGTGATCAGGCTGCCGGTGACGGCGGTGAAGTTGCTGCTCAGCATGACCAGCGTGTTGGCGCCGGTGTTGGCGAGCGCGTAGGTCTCGACCCCGCGGACACCGGTGACATTGATCGTGCCGTTCGTCGTCAGCGTCAGCGTGTCGCTGCCGCTGCCGCCGGCCACGACATCGGAGGCGGTCAGGCTGGCCGCGGAAAAGACGAACGCGTCGCTGCCGCCGCCGCCCTCGAGGACGACACTGTCGGTGGCCGCCAGCGCGGCGGCGGTCTCGGTGTTGCCGGCGGCGCCGCCGACGACCGTAATCTTATTGCTGGTGACGCCGGTGAAGTTCGCGTTGGCAAGCGTCAGGCTGTTGGCCGCGCCGCCCGCCAGCGCAAAGGTCTCGACCCCACTGACCCCGGCGGCGGCAATCGTCCCCGCCGTCGTCATCAGCAATTGATCGCTGCCGCCACCTCCCGCGACCGTGTCCGTCGCGGTCAGCGTCGCGGCGGCGAACTTGAAAATGTCGTTACCGCCACCGCCGGTAAAGCGATCGACGCCGGCGGTGCCGATAAAGGTCACCGCGTTCGGTGTCCCGAGAGTAATCGTCAACTGACGAGCCGCCGAGGGGCCGCTGACGTTTGAGCCCGAAGCCGTTTGGGTGGCGGTCAATGTGTGGCTTCCGGCGGCAAGGGCCGTGGTGGTGATCGACCAGTTGCCCGAGACGACGGTGCCCGTCCCTATCGTGGCCGTGCCGTCGCGCAGCGTCACCGCATCTCCGGTGGTGCCGGTGCCGGCAACCGTCAGCGTGTCGCCCTGGCTTCCCAAATCCGCGGCGACGCCGACGGTGGTGACCGTGGGCGGCGGCACGACAAGGGGCTGCAATACCGCGAAGCCTTTCGGGTTCGAGCCGTCCACCCCCGGGTAGATGTTTGACACCAGCCTGGTGCCGAGGGCGGTGCCGTCGGTGATCCACAGCTCGATGCCGTGCGTCCCGTCGTCGGCCTGGAATACCGCCTGGCCGTTGCCGATCGCGCTTATATAGTTTGGGCTGGACGAACCGCTCGGGTTGATCGTGATCTCCTTGGTGCCGGTGGCGCTGCCGTCAGTTACCCACAGCTGCGATGTGGCGCCGTCGAAAGCCCGGAACAGCACCTTGCCGTTACCCAGCGCCGTCAAATCCTGCGGGTCGGATGAACCCGCTCCGGCATCGATGTCCTTGACCAATATCGTCCCGGCCGCGGTGCCGTCGGTCACCCAAAGTTCGGAACCGTGCGTCGCGTCGCCGGCCTGGAACACCGCCTTGCCGTTGCCCAGCGCCGTCAATTCATAGGGCACCGAACTGGCCGCCCCTGGATAGATGTCCTTAACCAATATGGTGCCGGCGGCGGTGCCGTCGGTCACCCACAGTTCAATGCCATGAGTGCCGTCGTCGGCCTGGAACACCGCCTTGCCGGTGGCGTCGCCGAGCGCCACGATGCCGCCGGTCACGGCGATGCCGCCCGGGGTCGAGCTGTATCGTCCGGGATCGATGTCCTTGACCAATTTCGTGCCGGCGGCGGTGCCGTCAGTCACCCAAAGCTCAACGCCGTGGGGCGTCGAGCCGCTGATGCTGTTGGTTCCGTCGCTGGCCTGAAAGACCGCCTTGCCGTTGCCGAGCACCGTGATATGGCTCGGGTAGGAATTGTTGAAGCCGGCATAGATGTCGGAGATGCGATGGGTGCCGGCGCTGGTGCCGTCGGTCGCCCACAGTTCATTGCCATAGGTCGCGTCGGTAGCGCTGAACAGCGCCTTGCTGCCGAGCACGGTGATGTTGCTCGGGTTGTATGCGGTGTCGGTGCCGCTTTTAGTGGTGTCGGTGAGGGCGAGTTGCGTGGTGCCGGCGCTGGTGCCGTCGGTGATCCACAACCCGGTTCCGACCGAGGTGCCATTATCGGCGCTGAACAGCGCTTTGCTGCCGAACGCCACGATGCCCCAATGGCCGTAGCCGCCCGGATAGGAACCGGTGGTCGGGTTGATGTTTTTGATCATCTTGGTGCCGGCGGCGGTGCCGTCGGTGACCCACAGCTCCTTGCCGTTGGTCCCGTCGTCGGCGGCGAAGACGGCCAGGCCGGTCCCGGCCAGCGAAGTAATGTAGAGGGGGTACGAGCCGCCGGCGCCGGGGTAAATGTTAGTAACGCGCGAGGTTGTGGTGCCGTCGGTAACCCAGAGTTCGGTGCCGTTCGTCCCGTCGTTGGCACTGAACAGGATCTTGGTCGCCATCAATGTTCTCCGATCCCGTGCCGGCAGCGGGATGGATCGCGTCATGCGCCAGCCACCGCGCCGAGATTTCCCATCTTTTTATAGAAATTTCCGGGATATACAATCCTCTGCGGCAGCTTAAGACCTTGGCTCGATCCCTGCGATCTCCTCGCGCAACATCTCCAGTCTCAACCACTGCTCCTCGGCTGCCGCCAGTTCATCGCGCGCGGCGGCGAGCGCCCGCGTTGTCACGCCAAACCGTGCCGGATCGCGGGTATATAGATCCGGGTCGGCCAGGGTGGCGTTCAGCTCTGCCATCCGCGTTTCCAGTGCCGCAATCCGGTTCGGTAGGGCTTGCAACGCGCGCTGGTCGCTGAACGTCATGCGCCGCGCGAGGCCGGCCGGCGATGCGCTCATCCGCGGCGCCGGCCGGGCTTGCCTGGTGCCGCGGAGCTTGGGCGGCGCAGCGCGAGGCGCCGCGTCCCGCTGTGCCAGCATGTCGGTGTAGCCACCGGCGTATTCGGTCCACCGTCCGTTACCGTCGCCGGCGATGACCGACGTCACCACGCGGTCGAGGAAGTCGCGGTCGTGGCTGACGAGCAGCACCGTGCCGGCGTATTCGGCCAGCTTTTCCTGCAACAGGTCGAGCGTTTCCAGATCGAGATCGTTGGTCGGCTCGTCGAGCACCAGGAGGTTCGACGGGCGGGCAAAGGCGCGGGCCAGCGTGATCCGCGCGCGTTCGCCGCCGGACAGGACGCCGACCGGGGTGCGGGCCTGCTCGGGGCGGAACAGGAAGTCCTTCAGGTAACCGATTACATGCCGGCTCTGACCGCCCACCGACAGCGTGTCGCCGCTGCCGCCGGTCAGCGCCGCGGCCAGGGTCTGCTGCGCGTCGAGGCTGTCGCGGCGCTGGTCGAGCGTCACCTGCGCCAGGTTCGTACCGAGGTGGATACTGCCGGCATCGGGTGTGAGCGCGCCGGTCAGCAGGTTGAGCAAGGTGGTTTTGCCGGCGCCGTTGGGCCCGACAATGCCGACCCGGTCGCCGCGCATGATCCGCGTCGAAAAATTCCGCACGATCATCCGCTCGCCATAAGCCTTCGAGATGCCCTCCGCCGCCGCGACCAGCCGGCCCGACAGATCGGCCTGCGCCGCGTCGAGCCGGGCCGTTCCGCTCGCCGCGCGATGCTCCCGGCGCCGGCGGCGCAGCGCGTGCAGCTCGGCGAGCCGCCGCTGGTTGCGGGTGCGCCGGGCGGTGACGCCATAACGCAGCCAGTCTTCCTCCATCGCGATCTTGCGACCGAGCTTGTGCTGTTCGCCCTCTTCCTGTTCGAGGATCGCGTCGCGCCAGGCTTCGAATGCCGAGAAGCCCTCGTCCAGCGTTCGGGTGATGCCGCGGTCGAGCCATACCGTGC
>DATGFP010000032.1:0-33387 GCA_035309005.1 Allostellaceae bacterium
GGATTGGGGCGAGCGCGGGATCGGGGACCTCAACACGATCGCCGTACTGTGCCGGCCCGGCCCCGGCGCCCGGCCCCTGTCGCGCCTTGCCGGCTTGCCCGACGATGCATTCCGGCATGACGGGCAATTGACCAAGCGCGAGGTGCGCGCCGCCACCCTGGCGCGCCTCGCGCCAATGCCGGGCGAAACGCTGTGGGACATCGGCGCCGGGTCGGGCTCGGTCGCGATCGAATGGCTGCGGGCCGGCGGCGGCGCTGCGGTCGCGGTCGAGCGCGAGCCGCGACGCGCCGCGCTCATCGCGCGCAACGCCGCGACGCTCGGCGTGCCGCGCCTGGAGATTGTCGTCGGCGACGCGCCGGCGGCGGTGGCGGGCCTGCCGCCACCCGAGGCGATCTTCGTCGGCGGCGGCCTCGCGGCGGGGGGAATGCTGGAGGCGCTGTGGCCGGCGCTCACTCCGGGCGGCCGGCTGGTCGCCAATGTCGTCAGCGCCGAAGGCGAGCGCGTCGTGCTGGAGTGGCAGGCGCGCTTCGGCGGCGATCTCTCGCGGCTCGCGATCAGCCGCTGCGAGCCGCTCGGCGGACGGCACGCCTGGCGGCCGCTCATGAGCGTGACCCAGCTTGCCGCGACCAAGCCGCTTTGAGATGCGCCCCTTGCCCGAAGGGCTGCGCTGCCTGCGGCCCTACGCGCTGTTGATCCTCGTCTGCCTCGGGCTCTATCTGCCGGGGATCGCCGCGATCCCGCCGCTGGACCGCGACGAGGCGCGCTTTGCCCAGGCGACGCGGCAGATGCTGGAAACGGGCGATTTCCTGCGCATCCGCTTTCAGGACGAGGCGCGCAACCGCAAGCCCGCCGGCATCTATTGGCTGCAGGCCGCCGCGGTCGCCGCCTTCAGCAGCCCGGCCGCGACCGCGATCTGGCCCTATCGCCTGCCCTCGCTGCTCGGCGCCACCGCCGCCGCGCTGCTGACGCTCGCCTTCGCCGCTGCGCTCTTTCGCGACCAGCCGCAGCCGCGGCGGCGCGGCCTTTTCGCGGCGCTGCTGCTGGCGAGCGCGCTCGGGGTCGCCGCCGAAGCGCATATCGCCAAGACCGACGCGGCCCTCTTGGCGGCGGTCACCGCGGCGCAGGGCGCCCTTGGCCTCGCCTATGTCGCCGCTCGCGGCGGCCGGCCGGTATCGGCCTGGATCGCGATTGTTTTCTGGGGCGGCGAGATCGCCGCGATCTTTCTGAAGGGTCCAGTCGGGCCGGGCCTCGCAATCGTCACCGCCGCGACGCTGGTCGTCGTCGACCGCGACCTGCGCTGGCTGCGCGGCCTGCGGCCGCTCGCCGGCCTTGCCCTGCTGGTCCTCGCGGTGGCGCCCTGGCTCTATGCGATCGAGCGCGTCACCGAAGGGCGCTTTCTCGCCGATTCGCTGGGCGGCGATTTGTGGAGCAAGCTCCGGGGCGGGCAGGAATCGCATGGCGCGCCGCCCTTCTCCTACCTGCTCTTCGCGCTGGTGACGTTCTGGCCGGGTTCGCTGCTGGTGGCGCCAACCGGGGTGCGCGCCTGGCGCCGCCGTGCGGCCCCGGCCGAGCGCTTCCTCATCGCCTGGCTGGTGCCGGCCTGGCTGCTCCTCGAACTGGTGCCGACCAAGCTGCCGCATTACGTGCTGCCGCTCTACCCGGCGCTGGCGATGCTGAGCGCCGCCGCGCTGGCCGACGGCGCCGATCGACTGGAGGCGGGCTGGACGCTGTGGCTCGACCGCCTGGTGCGGCTGTTGTGGCTGGTGGTGACGCTCGGCCTCGCGGCGCTGCTGATCGGCCTGCCGCTGCGGCTCGGCGGTGAGCTTGGGGGTGCCGGGGTGGCCGGGGCGGCCGGGGTCATCGGCGCCTTTTTGCTCCTCGCGCTCGCGGCGGCGCTTCTGTGGTGGCGGCCGCCGGCGTCGCGCGGCGCCGCGCTGATCGCGGCGCTGGCGCTGGCCTTCGTGGTGCCGGCCGGGGCCGCCGTCCTGCCGGGGCTGCAGCGCGTGTGGCTCAGCCGCGGCGCGGCTGAGCTTGTCGCGCGCCATCCGGGCGCCGCCGGCGCGCCGCTGGTCGCGGTCGGCTACAGCGAGCCGAGCCTGGTGTTCCAGCTCGGCACCAGCGTCCGGCTGGCGACGCCGGAAGCCGCCGCCCTGGCGCTCTTGCACGGCGGCGAGGCGCTGGTCGCCGACCGCGACGACGCCAGCTTTCGCCGCGCCGCGAGCGCCCGCGGCCTCGACGCGCGCCCGCTCGGCAGCGTCGCCGGGCTCGACTATTCGAATGGCCAGGCGATGGTGCTGACGCTTTACGCCGTGCTGCCGGGCTGACGGTGGCGAGGCTGACGATGGCGAGGCTGACGATGGCGAGGCTGCCGACATGACGAGCGGGCGGCTCTATGGGCTGGGCCTCGGCCCGGGCGACCCCGAATTATTGACGCTGAAGGCGCTGCGCCTCTTGCGCGCCGCGCCGTTCGTCGCCTACCCGGCGCCCGAGCACGGCGACAGCTTCGCCCGCCGCATCGTGGCGCAATGGCTCGACCGCGGCCAGCAGGAGATCGCGATCGGCTTCCCGATGCGGCCCGGCCCGGTGCCGGAAGCGGTTTATGACGCAGCAGCGGGCCGCCTCGCCGCTGCGCTCGAGCGCGGCGGCGACGTCGCCTATCTGTGCCAGGGCGACCCGTTGTTTTACGGCAGCTTCGCCGGGATCCTCGGCCGCCTCGCCGGGCGCTACGAGGTCAGTATCGTCCCCGGCGTCTCGTCGCTGACCGCCTGCGCCGCGGCGGCCGGCATGGCGCTCGCCGGGCACGACGAGACCCTCGCGGTGGTGCCGGCGAGCCTCCCCGAAGCGGCGCTCGCCGCGCGCCTCGGCGCTGTCGACGCGGCGGCGATCATCAAGCTCGGCCGGCATTTCGCGAAATTGCGCCGGGTGCTCGACCGCCTCGGCCTGCTCGACGGCGCGATCTACGTCGAGCGCGCCAGCCTGGCGGCCGAGCGCGTCGCGCCGCTCGCCGCGATCGACCCGCAGAGCGTGCCCTATTTCGCGACCGCGCTGGTGTGGCGCACCGGGCGCGCCGCATGACCGCCCCGGCCGCCCTGACCACCGCCCCGCTGCCCGAGGGCGCCGCGATTGTCGTGCTGGGACCGGGCGCCGCCGCGCTCGGCCGCCGGGTGTGCGATCTCTTGCCCGGCGCCCGGCTTTATGGCCCGCGGGCGCGGCCCGGCGACCGGGACGAGGGCTACGACCGCTTGGTCCCGCTCGTCGCCGAATTATTCCTCGCCGGCCGGCCGATTGTCGGGCTGTGCGCCGCCGGCATCCTGATTCGCGCGCTCGCCCCCTTCGTCGACGACAAGCGGGCCGAGCCGCCGGTCGTCGCGCTCGCCGAGGACGGCGCGGTCGCGGTGCCGCTATTGGGCGGGCACCGCGGCGCCAACGCGTTGGCGCGCGCGCTGGCGGCGGCGCTGGGCGGGGTGGCGGCGATCACCACCGCCGGCGATCTGCTTCTCGGCTTCGCGCTCGACGAGCCGCCGCCCGGCTGGCGCCTCGCCAACCCGGACCGGGTCAAGCCGCTCGCCGCCGCATTGCTCGCCGGAGAACCGGTGGCGCTGCTCGATGATGTGTGCCGGGCCGATTGGCTGCGCGCCGGTTCGGTCGATTGGGCCCGGTCGGCGGCGCGGACGATCCACGTCACCGATCGCGCCGTCGCGGCCGACGGCGACGCCTTGGTGTTGCATCCGCCGGTGCTGGCGCTCGGCATCGGCTGCGAGCGCTTCTGTTCGCCCGAGGAGGTCGCCGCGCTGGCGCAAGAGAGTCTCGCGGCGGCCGGGCTGGCGGCGGCAGCGGTCGCCCTTGTCGTCTCGGTCGCGCTGAAGGCGGACGAGCCGGCGATCCACGCGCTCGCCGCGGCGCTCGGGGTGCCGGCGCGGTTTTTCCCGGCCGAGCGCCTGCTCGCCGAGACCGCTCGGCTGAGCGTGCGCTCGGACGCCGCCTTTCGCGCGACCGGCTGCTGGGGGGTCGCCGAAGGCGCCGCGCTGGCGGCGGCGGGACCAGAGGGCGAGCTGGTCGTGCCGCGCCGCCAATCGCGGCGGGCGACCTGCGCCATCGCGCGCGCGCCGGCGGCGCTCGACGCAGGCTCGCTCGGCCGGCCGCGCGGCCGCCTCGCCATCGTCGGCATCGGCCCGGGCGACGCCGCGTGGCGCACCCCCGAGGCGAGCGCCCTCGTGGCGGCGTCCGAGGATGTCGTCGGCTACCGCCTCTATCTCGACCTGCTCGGCCCGGCGCTGGCCGGAAAGCGCCGCCACGACAGCGCGATCGGGGCCGAGGCGCAGCGCGCCCGCCGCGCGCTCGACCTCGCCGCCGAGGGGCGCGCGGTGGCGCTCGTCTCCTCGGGCGATGCCGGCATTTACGGCCTCGCGGCGCTGGTCTTCGAGCTCGTCGACCGCGAGCGGCGGCGCGACTGGTCGGCGGTCGAGATCACGGTCGCGCCCGGGATCAGCGCGATGCAGGCCGCGGCGGCGCGGATCGGGGCGCCGCTCGGGCACGATTTCTGTGCGATCTCGCTCTCCGACCTGTTGACGCCGTGGGCCGCGATCGCTGCCCGCATCAGGGCGGCGGCCGCGGCCGATTTCGTCGTCGCACTCTATAACCCGCGCTCGGCGCGCCGGCCGGACCGGCTCGCCGAAGCGGCCGCGATGCTGCTCGCCGCGCGGCCGCCCGAGACGCCCTGCCTGATCGCCCGCAACCTCGGCCGCGGCGGCGAATCGCGGCATGTGCTGCGGCTCGACGAACTGGCCGAGGCGCAGGCCGACATGCTGTGCCTGGTGCTGGTCGGCAGCCGGCGCACCCGGCTCCTGCCCGGCGATCCGCCGCGCCTCTATACGCCGCGCGGCTATTTCGCCGATCCGCCACCGCCTGGCGGCGAGCGATGACGGTGCACTTCATCGGCGCCGGGCCGGGGGCGCCGGATTTGATCACGCTGCGCGGGCTGCGCCTCATTGAGCGCTGCCCGGTATGTCTCTACGCCGGCTCCCTGGTGCCGCGCGCGCTCGTCGCGGCGGCGCCCGCCGGCGCCCGGATCGTCGATACCGCGCCCTTGACGCTCGACGAGATCGTCGCCGAGATCGCCGCGGCGCACGCGGAGGGCGCCGATATCGCCCGGGTCCATTCGGGCGACCCCTCGCTCTACGGCGCGATCGGCGAGCAGATGCGCCGGCTCGATGCGCTCGCGATCCCCTACGACGTGACCCCCGGGGTCCCGGCCTTCGCCGCCGCCGCGGCGGCGCTGCGCCGCGAGCTGACCCTGCCGGGAGTGGCGCAGAGCGTCGTCCTGACCCGCACCGCGACGCGCGCTTCCGCGATGCCCGACGGCGAAAGCCTCGACCGCTTCGCGGCCAGCGGCGCGACGCTGGCGATCCACCTGTCGATCGCCAACCTGGCGGCGGTCGTGCGGGCGCTCACACCCTATTACGGCGGCGATTGCCCGGCGGTCGTCGCCTACCGCGTCAGTTGGCCCGACGAATTATTGCTCCGCGGCACGCTCGGCGATATCCGCGACCAGGCGAAGCGCGCCCGCCTCACCCGCACCGCGCTGATCCTGGTCGGCCGGGCGCTCGCCGGCGAGGGCGACGACAGCCGCCTCTACGCGCCGGAGCACCACCACCTGCTGCGCCCTCAGCAGCCGAAGCCCGGCTCCTCGCGGTAGCGGTGCGGCTGCCACGGGCCCCAGCGCGCCTCGAAGATCGCCCGGTTGCGCGCCATCAATTCGGCCGCCTTGCCGCCCAGCGAATCGAACGACACCGAGAGGTAGTGATGCACAAAGACGTCGTCGGCGATGACCAGGCGATAGTTTGCCTGGCGCGCCCGCCGGCAATAATCGTCGTCCTCGAAAAAGCCGATCCCGTAGGCTTCGTCGAGGAGGCCGATCTCGTCCATGACGCGGCGCCGCAGCGCGACGCAGAAAAACGCGAGATTGCTCGCCTCCACCGTGCGGCGCAGCCGGTGGCGCGCAAAGCGGCGGGCCCATTCGTGCATCTCGGGCATCGTGCGGTAGCCGACCCTGACCTTCTGCTCGTTGCCGATGTTGTTGGTGACCGGCCCGACCAGCCCGATTTGCGGGTCGCGCTGCATCGGGCGGATCAGGTCGCGCACCCAGCCGCGCGTCACGACCGTGTCGTTGTTTAACAGGATCAGGTAGTCGCCCTGCGCCGCCCGCAGGCCGACATTGTTGCCGCCGGGGAAGCCGAGGTTTTCAGGGTTGAGGATCAGCCGCACCCGGCTGTCCTCCTCGGCGAGTTCGCGCAGCCGATCGGCGGTCTCGTCGGTCGAGCCATTGTCGACGACGATGATTTCGAGATTGGGGTAGTCGCTCCAGCGCCGCACCGAGGCGAGGCAATCGCGCGTATAGCTCCAATGGTTGTGGGTCAGGACGATCACCGAGACCAGCGGATCGGCGGCCTCGATCGCCTGTGACAGCTGACGCGCCCGGTTGGCCCAGCTGTGCTCCTGCGCCCAGGCCTGGCGCCGCGCCCGCAGCGCCGGGCTGTCCTCGGCGAGCGCCCGCGCGATCGCGGCCTCGAACGCGGCGGCGTCGGCGGCGAGGTAGACCATGTCGGTCGCCGCGGCGACCTCCGGCAGCGGCACCGAGACGACCGCCTTGCCGGCCGCCATGTATTCGTAGAGCTTGACCGGGTTGGTGCAGCGCGTCAGCTCGCTCAACTCGAAGGGGATCAGCGCGACGTCGAACTCGCGCAGCAGCGCCGGCAGCTCGGCGTAAGGCTTTTCGCCGAGGAAATGCACATTGGCGAGCCGCGCGGCGCGGGCGACGTCGCAGCCGGCGGTGCTGCCGATCAGGCGAAACTCCCAGTCGGGCCGCGCTGTTGCGCAGCGCTCGATGCAGGCGATGTCGAACCACTCGGCGATCGCGCCGAAATAGCCGATGACCGGGCGCGGCCCCGCCATCCGCTCGGTAAAGCCGGCGGCGAAGAGGCCGGTATCGGCGGCATTGCGCACCAGGACGCTGGGGCGCGTGCGCTCGACATGCTCGGCGAGCGGCGCCGACGCGGCGACCACCACATCGGCGTCGGCCACCAGCGCGGCCTCGGCCGCCGCCAGCGACCGGGCCGCGTTGCTGAACCCCATCGCAAAATCGAGGCAGTCGTAGACGATCGTCGCGCCGGCGACGCCGCAGGCCACCGGCCGCCACGCGGCATGCTCGACGACGACCACCGGGGCCGCCACGCCGAGCACCGCGACCAGTTCCTCGAGCGCCAGTTGCAGCTCGGCGACCGCGGCGGCGCTGAGGCCGCGATAGATGCTCTCGCCCGGGTCGCTGCGCAGCCGCAGCCGCACTTCGTAGATTTCGGGATGCGGCGATTCGAGGATGCGGAAGCGGCCCTTCGCGTCGGCCGCCTCGAACAGCAGCGAGATGTAAAACACCCGGGCGCCGCGATCCGCGAGGTGACTGGCGAGATGCTGCGGCCGCTGGATGCGGTAATGCCAGTCGATGACGCCGAGCCAGATCACATCGCGCCCGCCGCCAGCCTTGCGCGAGGCGTCGGCCCATAGCGGCCCGTAGCGCTCGGCCGGGGTGTCGGGCGCGTCGCCCGCCGCCTGGCCCGCGCCCGGCGGCAGCGCTTGCCGCGAAGCCGCCGGGTCGAGCAGCGCGGCAAGGTCCGCGTCGCTCGGAGCGTGGCCGAGCAAGGCCTGCAGCGCGTCGCGCGCATCGCCGAGCTCGGCATCGAGTTGCAGAGCGCTGGCGTAGGCGACGAGCGCCTCCGGCCGGCGGGCCGTGAGCTTCAGCAGATGGCCGAGCTGCAGGTGGGTGTCGGCGATCGTCGGGTCGAGCGCCAGGGCGCGGCGGTACGCGGCCTCGGCCTCGCCATAGCCGCCCTGTTCCTTCAGCGCATGGCCGAGCTGCACCCAGATGGCGGTCAGCCCCGGCTGCCGGTCGAGCGCGTGGCGATACGAGCGCGCCGCCTCCGGCCAATCGCGCCGGTCGCGCGCCCGGTCGCCGGCGGCCACCAGATGCGGCACCAGTTCATCGAGCTCGCGGCGCACCTCGGCGCGCTCGGGAGCGAGCTGCAAGGCGCGCCCGTAAGCCGCCGCGGCATCCTCCCAGCGGCCTTGCGCCTTCAAGAGTTCAGCCAGCTGCAGATGCGTGTCGCAGGCCGAGGGGTCGAGCGCCAGCGCGCGCGAATAGGCGTCCTCCGCCGCGGCAGCCTCGCCCGCTGCCTTGAGCGCATGACCGAGCTGCACCCAAATCGCCGGCGACGCCGGCGTCCAGTGGAGGGCGCGGCGGTAATGGCGCGCCGCCGCCGGCCAGTCGCGCGCGCCGGCGGCGCGGCGTGCCGCCCGTCGCGCTGCCGCCGCCAATTGCCGGCGGAGCGGTCCCTCGCGCCGCGGGGCGAGGCCGCCGCGCTGCGTCGTCCGGAGGCCGGCGAGCTCACCGGCAAGCCCGGCGATGCTGGCGCGCAGCGCGGTTTCGGTCTCGCCCGCGAGGCGCATGCGCTCGCTGGCGTCGCTGACCAGCCGGGCGAGCATTTCGCTGCCGGCGGCGACCGAGCGCATGCGCTCGAGCTCGCGTTCGGCGGCGTCGAGTTTCTCGGCGCGCTCGCGCGACAGGCGCTCGGTCGCGGCCTGCTCGTCGCGCATCCGCGCGAGCTCGGCATGCACCGCCTCGGCGGCGGCCAATTGCGCGGCATCGCGCTGGCGCACCAGCTGCGCCGCCAGCGCCCGCTGTTTCTCGGCCTCCGCCACGGCCGCGCTCGCGCCCGCGGCGCTCTCTTCCAGCCGGGCGGCGGCGGCCGCGACCGCCTCGCGCGCCGCCCGCCGCCGGTCGCGCGACAGCGCCGCCGCGCCGGCCAGCAGCGCCGGCAGGAGGGCGGCGTCGACACGTCGCAGATCGACCGCAATCGTCTGCGCACCGGAGTGGCAGATCGCCTCGCCGGCGAGCCCGTCACGTCCTGCCGCATCGCCGGCACGCTCGTTGCCGTAAAGCGCGATCAGCTGCTGGCCTTCCCAATAGGTCTCGGGGGTGCGCGCGGTGTTGACGACGCTCAGATGGAGGAGGCGCATGCCGCAGGCGAGCCGCGCCGGCAAGGTGTCGAATTCGACGGTGCAGACATGCTCGGCGATCCGCTCGTCTTCCTCGAAGGGGACCAGGATCACCAGGTATTCGGCGGCCTGGCGACCCAAGGCCTCGAGGATTTCGCGCCAATTCTCGAGATGCTCGAGCGTGTTCGAGCAGTAAACCACATCGCCCAAAGCCACATCGCCCGGGGAGGCCGAATTGTCGGCCGCGTCGACGCGGACAAACTCGAAGCCCGGATGCAGCGCGCGCGCCAGCCCGAGCCCTGCTTCGGCGACGTCGCCGCCGCGCAGCGTGCTCTCGGGGAAGGCGCCGCGCAGCACCGGCAGCGCGTCGCCCAGGGCGCAGCCGTAATCGAAAATCGACAGGCGGCGGGCGCGCACATCGTCGCAGAACCATCGCGGCAGTTCGCGGCAGCATAATTGCGCGAAAAACACCGTCTGGTCGCGGCCGCCCTCGGCGATCCAATCGGCGAAAAACCGCTGGTTCCAATAGCCGACCGAGTTGACGTCGGAGGCGGCGAACAAATCATCCATCAAGCGGGTCCTTCAACCGCCGGCGCCCTCCCTGCCCGCTCGCGGCTAGGCCGGGCGATAGATCCCAAAGAAGGTTTCCGGGCGCAGCCGCCGGCTCGCGAGGTAATGCAGGTCCATCTGCCAGATCCAGTCGAACACCGCCTTGTCGAGCGGGCTGTCCAAATCGTAATTCGGCCCATACATCGTGTCCAAAAACCGCCGGCTGATGCTGAAGTAGGGAACAAAGTGCAGCGCCCGAAACGAGCGGTCGATCGCCGGCAGAATTTCCTCCGAGCGGATGCATTCCATACCGCCGGCGCTGGTATCGGCCTCCCAGATCTGATCGTCGATCAAGGGCGCCGGGTAGACCGTGTGGTTGAGCCGGAAGCGCGACGGCAGCGCTTGCCAGATCGCGTGCACGACCTGGCGGGTCTCCGGCCACATCAGGTAGCCGTTGCGCGTCACGACGTCGACCGTGATGAAGACGCCGCCCGGCCGCAGCGCCCGGCCGATCTGTTCGAGCAGCCGCTCCAATTCGATCACATGGTGCAGCGCGGCGTGGCAGAACACGACGTCGAACTCGCCTTCCGGCAGCTCGACCGTGTTGAGGTCGGCCTCGGCGAACTCGACCGCGAGGCCGCGCTGGCGCGCCTGTTCGCCGCCGAGCCGCAAGAGGTCGGGGTTGATGTCCATGCAGAGGATCGCGGCGGCCGGGCAGAGCGCCGCGAGATGCAGTTCGATGCCGCCGGGACCCGAGCCGAGCGACAGCATCCGGCTATTCGGCCGCGCCGCAAGCCGCGCCTGCAGGTGCCCCATCAATTCGTCGCCGGTCGCCTGCCGCACCAGCGCGGCGGCGCGGGTTTCCGCCTCGATCCAGGCGCGCGGCACCGGCTGCATCAGGGTCTGCCGGGCGCTCTCCTCCTGGTAGACGCGGCCGTAATGCTCGATCTCCTCGCGCACATGCTCGTTATATTCATCGCTGCCGGGCCGCGGATGATGATGTGCCGGTGCCTCGCTCAACGCCGTCCTCGCCTCCGCTAGAAACACCGCCCCAGCCCCGGCCGGCGCCCCGATCCTATAGCGGAATCCGCGGAAGTTCGATCCCTTCTCGGGGCTCGTGCAGCGCCGCGCGGGTGCTCGTTCGGTTGTCCGCGCGACGCCCGGCGTGCTAGGGTTGCCCGACGGGACGCGCCGGGGGACGCAACGAATCGCCGCGCAGGCTGGTCCTGAGACAGCACGAAGCGGACGCCAGACCATGGTCGGATCGATCGCCGGAGATCCCGGGTCGGCCAGAATCGCCGCCGCCAACGCGGCGAGCGACGCGGGCGACTGGCCGCTCGCGATCAACCTGTGGGAGGCGCTGCGCGCCGAGCACCCGGGCGACAGGCTGTGCTGGAGCAAGGCGGGCGAGGCTTATTGGCGGGCCGGGCTGTTCGGCCAGGCCGACGCGCTTCTCGATCAAGCGACGGCGCTCTTCGCCGACGATTTGTGGCTGGCCCATCAATATGCCTTTGTCGCGCAGCAGGTGGCGGATTGGCCCGAGGCACTGCGCCGCGCCAACGATCTCTTCATGCGGTTTCCCGGCTATGCGATCGGCTACATCCTGCGCGGCGAGGGCTTCCAGGCGCTCGGCCGGCTCGACGACGCCGAGGCCGCGTTCGCCGAGGGGGCGGGCCTCTTTCCGCGCGACGAGTGGACGCTCATTCGCCATGCCGAACTCGCCGAGCACCGGCGGGATTGGCAGGCCGCGCTCGCCCGCTGGCAGGCGATGCTGGCGGTCTTCCCCGAGCACAAGGGGGCGCTGGTTGGGCGTGACCGGGCGCTGCGTTGCCTCGGCCGCCCGGGCGACGCCGAGGCTGCGGTCGAGGGCATTCGCGGCGCCGTCATGCGCGAGCTCGCACAGCTCGGCGTCGCGGCCCGGCTGCCGGAGCGCCTCGCCAACCCGGTGGTCTTTATCGAGATCACCTCGATCTGCAACTTCGCCTGCACCTATTGCGTCTCGCCGATGAAGCTGCGCGACAAGCGGCAGATGTCGCTCGACACCTATCGCCGGGTCGTCGCCGAGATCGCCGAGCTGACCACCAACCCGCTGCGCCTCCACATCGACGGCGAGCCGACCAGCCACCCGCAATTCAAGGAGATGGCGCTGCTGGCCAACGCACACGGCCTGCCGATCGCGCTGGCGACCAACGGCTCGCTGCTCGATCCGAGCTTTCTCGACATCTGGATGGACCCGCTGATCTCGATGTCGACCTTGCCCGAGGAACTCGCCAAGCGGCACAACAAGCTGAATTTCGACCGCTACGTCGAGCGCGTCGCCGACTACGCCGCCGCCTGGGCGCGCTCGCAGTCGCGCCAGAATTTGTTTTTCCAGATCATTCATTATCCGCAAGCGGATGCGGCGGCCGAACTCGCCTACCGCCAGCGCAAGAACGCCTTCCTCACCCAATTCTGCCGGCGCGCCGGGCTTTACGAGAGCTGCAGCGAGGAGAGCTCGGTCGAGGACGAGGATTACCGCTTCCTGCGGCGCGGCCACCCCGGCGGCCTGCATTTCCTGAAACAGCGCGTTTCGATCGGCGGCCTCTACCCGGAGGAGGGCAAGATGCTCGAGCGGCCGCGCGCGACCGCCGGGTTTTGCGACGCGCCGTGGCGCCAGCTGGTGATCCACAGCAACGGCACGCTGGGCGCCTGCTGCGTCGATCTGAGCGGCGGCACCACCTTCGCCAGCGCCGACGAAGCGGCGGCGACGCCGCTCAAGGAGCTCTGGGAATCGGGCCCGCGGATCCGCGCGATGCGCGACGCCTTCGCCCAGGGCCGCGTCGAGCGCGACATCTGCCAGCGCTGCCTCAGCCAGGGCCAGGTGATGTTCCCGCCGACCGCCCAATAGGCGGCGCCCGGGAAAAATTAAATCGTCATTCCCGCGCAGGCGGGAACCCCGGGGCAACCAACTGTCGCTTGCCCTGGACCCCCGCTTGCGCGGGGGTGACGGGACGTGTTTCGATCCCAGCCGATCATACCCATAGGCGGCGCGCGGGGCCGGGTGCGACGCACCAAACGAAAAGCGCGCCCCGTTGCCGAAGGCGCGCTTTCTTTGGTGGGTCGCGGCGCGGCGGGTTACGCCGGCTTGAACAGCACGCCGCCGGTGTTGAGCGTCGTCAGCTCGGCCACCGTGACGCCGGCCAGCGTCAGCACCGAGCCGTCCGGCAGCGTCACGACCGCGCCGCCGGCGCTGTCGGTCGCCGATGCCAGGATGGCGGTATTTCCGCCGGCCGATTCGTTCTGGTAGAACAGCGAATCGTTGGCGCCGGCCGTGGTGGCAAAGCCGGTCACGGTGTCGGTCGCGGTCGACGAGCCCGCGACGCTGTCGAACGTCCCAAAGCGCATCTCGGCGCCCGCGACCGTCGTCGAGTGATCGAACAGGCCGGTGCCGCTCGGGCTGTTCGCGCCGACGCCGATCACGTCGCCGTTGCCGCCCCAGACCGAATCGGCGCCATTGCTGGCGATGATCGTGTCGTTGACGAGGGCCGAATCATGCTGGCCGCCGGAGAACAGGGCAAATGCATTGACCGTCGCGTTGCCGCTGCTGGCCGACAGATCGATCGAATCGCCGACCCCGGTGCCGACATTGAAATTGAGCGTGCTGCTGCCGGTGCCGGTAATCGTGTCGCCGCCGCCGGCGGTGCCGCTGACGTTATTGGCCCCGGCCACCAGCGTAATGCCCATGCCGCCGAGGCTGCCGTCGATCGCGGTCGTACCACTGCCGCCGGTGATCGTACTGCCGCTGGCGCCGATGATGAAGCTGTTGCCGTGATTGGCCGAGAGATCGACCAGGCTGTTGGCGCCGGCATTGACCCCGAGGCTGGCGTTGCCCGCCAGAGCCCGCACCGTTTCGCTGCCCGCGCCCGAGATCGATTCCGAGCCGCTGGCGCCGCCGACCACCGTGTTGGTGAGGCCGACGGCGATCTGCGTGCCGGCGCCGGAGCCGCCGACGATCGAATCGTTGCTGCCGCCCCAGATCGAATCGGTGTTGCTGCCGCCGACGATCGTCTGGCTGCCGCCAATGAGGCCATTGAGGACCTGAACGCCACTGCCGCCCTTCAGCGTGTCGCCCGGCGCGCCGATGACGTTCTGGTTGCCGGAGCCGAGATCGATCAGGGCGGCCGACTGGGCGGACGAGCCGGTCGACGAATCGTTGAGGATGTAATTGCCGGTGCCGAGGACGAGGTGCGGGCCGGTCAGGAAGTTGTTGACCAGCGTGCCGCCGGCGTCGAGGACGCCGTCGGTGAAGCCCGTATCGAGCGCCGGGATCGTGGTCAGCCCCGGCGCGGTGAAGACCTCGATGTTGACCGGCGCCGCCGGGGTTCCCGCCGTGTGCGCCGTCCCGTTATTGATGCCGAGGCCGGCTGCTACAATGGTGCCCGACTGGTCTACCGTGAAGACGAACTGCCCGCCAGTGGGTGATGCCATTCCTGATTACCCCGCCCGGTTTGATACACGAAATGCGGCGCCGACCTGCGGCACCAGCCTTAAGCGGATGATAGCCGCTGATGGTTAGAAGTTCATGTCTCGAATGGCCGCGAGATGTTTCAATTTGATACAGCTTGTTGCAGGCTGAGGCAGCGCTGGCCGAGCCCGCGCTCAGGACCCGGTAAGGGCCTGCCGCGGTCCGACCTCGCCGACCAGCCGCGGCCCGCGCAACGCGGCCAGCTTGGCTTGCGCCGGGGCATGCCCCTGGCTCGCCGCCATCTCGTACCAGCGCTGCGCCGCCTCGAGATCGGCCGCCGCCCCGAGGCCCACCGCGTAGAGATCGCCAAGCACGGTCTGCGCCTCGGGCATGCCCTGCTCGGCGGCCTTGGCGTACCATTGCAGCGCCGCATCGGTATCGCGCGCGACGCCGTCGCCGCGAAACAGCATGACCGCGAGATTGAACTGCGCGACCCGCTCGCCCTGCTCGGCGGCGCGGCGATACCATAGCGTGCCCTCGGCAAGATCGCGGGGCACGCCTTGCCCGGTGCAGTACATGACGCCGAGCTGGAATTGCGCGGCGGCGTGCCCGGCTTCGGCCGCCTTGCGGTACCAGGATGCCGCCGCCGCCGCGTCGGGCGGGCCCCAGGCGCCGGCCAGCGAGTTGTGAGCAACAATGAGCTGCGCGGCGACAACCCCCGCTTCGGCCGCCGCGCGGTAGCAGCGCGCCGCCTCGGCCGGGTTGGGGGCCGAACCGCCGCTCGCGTGGAAATGCCCGAGCTGCAGCAGGGCCGGCCCGTAGCCGCGCTCGCCGGCGCGGCGCAGCAGCGCTTCGGCCGCTGCCGGGTCGCGCGCGACGCCGCTGCCGCGCAAATGGAGGATCGCCAGCGTCGTCTCGGCTTCGGCTTCGCCCGCCGCGGCGGCCCGCTGCAGCCATTCCGCCGCGAGCTGTGCGTCCTGCGGCACGCCCTCGCCGCTGAGATAAAGCTGGCCGAGCTTGTTTTGCGCCACCGCGAGACCGCGCTCGGCGGCGCGGGCGAGCCACGAAGCGGCCTTTTGCGGATCGCGCTCGACGCCGCTGCCGTTGAGATAGAACACCGCGATGTTGAATTGCGCCGAGAGGTGGCCCTGTTCGGCGGCCCGCTCGAACCACCGCGCCGCGTCCTCGACCCGCGCCGGCACGCCCTCGCCGCGCGCGTGCAGCGCGCCGATCGCAAACTGCGCCTCGACCTCGCCGGCGTCGGCCGCGGCGCGGTACCACAGCGCGCCCTCGACCTGGCTCGGGGTCTCGCCCTGACCGGCGGTGTGCATCCGCGCCAGCGCGAGCATCGCCGGCGTATACTGCGCGCGCGCCGCCTGGCGCAGCCGGGTTTCCGCCATGATCAGGTTTTGCGCCACCCCGTCGCCCGACAGCTGGTGCATCGCCAACTGGTAGAGCGCCCGTAAATTGCCGCTGTCGGCCGCCTGCTGAAAGAGCGCCACCGCGCGGGCCGGGTCGCGCGCCACGCCCTGCCCGGAATCGCACATCAGGGCCAGCGCGACCTGCGCATCGACGTTGCCGCGCGCCGCCGCCCGCTCGTACCAGCCGGCCGCGGCCGGCAAATCGATTTCGACGCCAAAGCCGTTGGCATGGATGACGCCGAGGCCGAGTTCGCCGGCCGAATTGCCCTGCTCGGCAGCGGCGGCGTACCAGCGCCGCGCCTCGGCGTAATCGATCTCGCAGCCGAGACCGCGGGCATACATCAGCGCGAGGTTGGCCTGGGCGCCGGCGTGGCCCTGCTCGGCGGCGGCGCGACACCAGCGCAGCGCTTCCTCGGGGTCGGCGGCGACCGCGATGCCGTTGGGAAAGAGCAGCTCGCGGTTGCGCTCGGCGATCTCCTTGTCGACCGCGGCCGCCTTGTTGAACCACGCCCCGCTGCCGCCGGCGGTCTGGCCGCCGCGCATATAGGCCAGGCTCAATTGATGCTGGGCCTCGGCGTGGCCCTGCTCGGCGGCTTGCCGCCACGCGACGGCCGCATCGCTGAGGCTGCCGATGACCCCCTCGCCGCGGGCATACAGGAGGCCGAGGCGGAACAGCCCCTCGGCGTCGCCGCCCGCGGCCGCCTTGGCAAAAGCGCGAAACGCCTTTTTGAAGTCGCCCCTGGCGTAGGCGGCGAGCCCGCTCGCCACCAGCCGCCCGGTGGCCCCCGATCGAGCGGCGAGGAGCGCGCGCGCCGCCTTAAGGCTCACGCATCGCCTCGTTCATGCCGCGCAGCGCGCCGTTGACGATGTACATCAGAACCGAGCGGGTCCCGATATGCACGTCGGCCGACAGCGTCATGCCGGGGATCAGGCGAAAATTCGCCGGCACGTTGCGCAGCGCGACGTCGGTCAGGGCGACCCTGACCTTGTAGTAGGGCGGCACCGCCTGGCCGGTGTTGGGGTCGGTGCTGAAGGCGCCCTCGCTGATCCAGCGCACCGACCCGTCGGCCATGCCGTGCTCGATGTAGTTGAAGGCGTCGAGCTTGAGCTTCACCGGGTCGCCGACGCGGACGAACCCGACATCGCGCGGCGACATCCATATTTCCGCCTCGACCGGCGAGCGCATCGGCGCCAGGTAGAGCAGCGGGTCGCCCTCCTTCAGCACCGAGCCGACCGACAGCTTGACCATCTGCAGCACCACCGCATCCTCGGGCGCGACGAGGTGCACGAGGTCCTTGTGCCGGGTCGCCTTTTCGAGCTGCTGCAGGGCGGTATCGCGCTGGTTGCGGGCGGTCACCAACTCCTGGCTGGTCTGGGCGAACCACTGCTCGGTGAAGGCGTCGCGATTGGCGATCGTCGCCTCGAGCTGGTGACGGCTCTCAAGGAGGCTGTTCTTGTCGAATTCGACGCTGCGCAACAATTCGGTCTTCTGGTCGGTCGCCGCCAACAGGTTGAGGCGGCTGCCGACTTGCGCCGCCGCCAGCGTCGCCCGCATCGCCTCGACTTCCTTGGCGATCTGGGCGCGGTCGACATAGCGCGCCGAATCGTTGGCGAACTTGGTGACGGTCGCGGTCTGCTGCGCGATCTGTTCGTTATAGGCGTGCAGCTGGCCGTTGAACTGGCCCTGGCGCTGCTGGTAGAGCGCCTGTTGCAGCTGGGCGTAGCGGGCGGCGGCCGGATCGGCGTTCGGCGCCGGCGCGTAGGTCTGATGCGCGAGTTCGGCTTCGCAGCGCGCGATCTGCGCATCGAGGCTGGCGACCTGCAGCTTCAAGGCGTCGACATCGGCGGCGGCGAAGGTCGGATCGAGCGTCGCAAGTACGTCGCCGGCGGCGACCCGCTGGCCCTCGCGCACGTCGATCGTCTTGATGATCGAGGGGTCGAGCGCCTGCACTACGACGGTCGGCTCGGTCGTCACGATCTGCGCCGAAATGCTCGTCACGACGCGGTCGAGCCGGGTCACCAGCGACAGCAGGACAAGCGCGACGACGAAGGCGCCCAGCACATAGATCAGCGAGCGCACGCCGCGCGGTTCGGGGGCCTCGAGGATCTCGGCGGTTTCCGATTGAAACAGCCGGACGATCTTCTCGGCCGCCGGGTCACTGCGCTGCGTTTGGGCGGAGCGGAATGATTTCATGCGATGAGGGCCTGGCGTGGAGGTGCCGGTGCTGCAGGTGCCACAGGCCGGCGTAGATGTCGCACCGCTCGAGCAGCTCCTCGTGCCGGCCGACGTCGTACACCGCGCCGCGTTCCAGCACCATGATCGCGTCGGCGGCAACCAGGGCCGACAGGCGGTGCGAGATGATGATCAGCGTGCGCCCCTGGGCGATGCGCAGCAGATTGGCGTTGACGATCGCTTCGCTGTCGGCGTCGAGCGCGCTGGTCGCCTCGTCGAGCATCAGGATGCGCGGGTTGCCCATCAGGGCGCGGGCGATCGCGAGGCGCTGGCGCTGGCCGCCCGAGAGGTTGCTCGAACCTTCCTGGATGAAGGTCTCGTAGCCGGCCGGCAGCAATTCGATGAATTCCTCGGCCCCGGCCAGCCGCGCCGCCTGGACCACCTCTTCGAAGGTCGCGTCGGGCTTGGCGGCGGCGATCGTGTCGCGGATCGAGCCGCGAAACAGGAAATTCTCCTGCATCACGACGCCGAGGCTCGAGCGCAGGTGATCGACGTCGATCTCGCGCAGGTCGTTGCCGTCGATCTTGATCAGGCCCTGGTAGCTGCTGTGCAGCGCCTGCAGCAGCCGGGTCACGGTGGTCTTGCCCGAGCCGCTGCGCCCGACCACGCCGAAGATCGTGCCCTCGGGGATCGCGAAGGAGACCCGGTCGAGGGCCGGCGAGGTCGCGCCCGGATAGCGGAAGGTCACCTCGTTGAATTCGACGCGGCCGGCAAAGGGGGTGCGAATGCCGCGGCCCGAGCGGCCGGCCTCCGGGTCCTGGTTGACGACCTTGGCGACCAGCGCGATCGCCGAGCGCGCCTCGTCGATCTGGACGATGCCCTGGGCCGCCTGCACGACCGGCATCGTCACCCGTTGCGACATGATCATGAAGGCGAAGATCGCGCCGATGTACATCGTGTCGTGGTTGACCAGCGCGAGGTAGACCGCGACCGCGACGATCCCCTGCGTCATCAGGATCTGCGGCGGATGCACGATGGTCTGGATCAGGTTGGTGGTGCACCCCTCGTCGAAGCGGCGCTTGGCCACCCGGGCGACGTGCACGTCGAATTCGTGGCGCTGGCGGGCGTCGAGCGCCAGCGACTTGATCGCGCGGATGCCGTGCACCGCCTCGACCAGAAAGGTGCCGCGCAGGGTCTCCGCCTGCACCGACAGGCCGACCTTGCGCCGCACCGTCGGCAGCATCACCACCAGCCAGATGCAGATCAACAGGCACAGCCCCAAGACCACCGCCGTCATGATCGTGCTGAACATGAACATGATCGGCAGAAAGATCACGATGACGAAAGAATCCAGCATCGTGCCAAACAGTTGGCCGGTCAGAAATGTCCGGACCCGATAGATTTCGTACATGTCATGGATGACTTCGCCGGTCGGGGTCCGCTCGAAGAAGTCGATCGGCAGGTTCAACACCTTGTTGAACATGTGGGTCCAGATCTTGACGTCGACCCGCGAGACGATAAAGACGATCAGATATCGTCGCAGATAGCCGAATACCGTTTCGAAAACGAGGAGGATCGCGAAGGCGATGCACAGCATCGTGAACGTGCTGAGGCTGCCGTAATAGAGCACGCGGTCGATCATCACGCGCCAGAAGACGACCGGCGATATCGCCAGCAAGCCCATCAGCACGGCGCAAACGCCGAGGTCGCGCACCACCCGCTTGTCGCGCAGCAATTGCCCGACCACCCAGCCGATCCCGAACGGCCGGTCTTCGTCGCGCAGCCGGTAGTCGCGCTTGACGAGGACCACCTGGCCGTCCCAGGCGGCGCTAAAGCGCGCCTCGTCGAGCAGGATCGGGGCGTCCGGGTCGCCGTTGGGATCGCGCAGCACGACAACCGGCGGCCAGCCGTGCAGCCTGGTTTCGGTGCGCAGCAGCACCATCGCGGCGCCGTTGCGCAACACGACAATCGAGGGCAGCGCGCGGCCCATGTTGAAGAGGTCGCTCCAGCGCAGCCGCGTCGCGCTGGCGCGCAGCCCGGACGCCCGGGCGATGCGCAGCAATTCGGCGAGCGACGCGTCGCCCGCCGTCAACTGGTGGTCGCGGACCAGCTGCGCCACCGACAGGTGCACCCCGCGGTGCCGCGCGACGATGACCAGGCTGCCGAGCAGGGAGCCGGTCGCGTTCTCACTCTCGTCGAGCAACACGAGGTCGGATGGTTCGTTCAGCGCCACGCTCACGGTCTCACCATCTCGTCTTGCTCATGGTTTCGCGCTCCGCGGCAAGCCCGACGGCGCGACGATCGCCGGTCAGGCGCTGCGCGCCCGCAGCGGCGGATCGGCATACTGCGCCGCGACCAGCGGCCCCACTGAAACCTCTGCGACAAAGACGTAGCCGCGGCGGAATTCGGTCTTGATCAGGCGCTGTCCGACGGGACCGCCGGCGGCGCCGATTTTCTTGCGCAGCCGGGTAACGATGACGTCGATCGCGCGGTCGCTGTTCGGCCGGCGCGGGCCGTAGAGCGCCTCGGCGAGGTCGTTGCGGCTGCACAGCGTCCACGGGTTGTTGACAAAATGCACCAGCACCCGGTTTTCCGATGTCGTGAGCTTGGTCGCCGAGCCGTCGGTGCCGATCAGCAGGTTCTCGTGCGGATAGAGCGTCATCGCGGAAAAGTGGATCGGCTGGCTCGGGCTCGGCTCGGCGGCGGGCGGGCCGGGCGAATTCTGCGACAGCTGGATGATCTGCTGCACGGTCTGGTTCAGCTGCATGATATCGACCGGCGCCTGCATGCATTCGGCGGCGCCCGCCAGGCAATATTCGCGCATCAGCGGGTCCTCGACCCCGCACACCACCAGGATCGGCACGCCGCTGCGCCGCCGGATCTTGAGGATCGTGGCGATCCCATTGCCCGCGGAACCGGTCAGGTCGAGGACGACAACATCGGGATTGTGCTGTCGCACGACGTTAAAGAAACGCGTTTCGACGTCGGCCGCGGTTCCTGCGTCCGCCGCTCCGGGAATCGATAAGTCTTCCCGCGCGACAACTATGGTCGATGCTCCCATAGCCCCCTGTCAGTGTGCAAAGTGGTGGATGCGAAGGTGCCCGCCCCGCACAGCAAGTTACAGGTCTGAAAGGCGCTGTGCAAGCCGTTGAGAAAGCAATGTTGCGGTAACCATAGAGGCCGGCGCGCGGCGCTCACCTTACGGCTATTGCGATTGATCGCGCCGGTGACGCGCGATGCGAAGTAGCGCGCGATAAAGGAGAGGCCAGTGTTCTGTTTCATAATTCCTTTGAGGCGGCGGTGCCGCTGGTTCCTCCCGGTTCAGCGCCGCCGCGGCGAGGCTTCGTTGGCCAAGGGCGAGGTGATGTCGGCAAACGATACCGCGAGCGAAGTGCGCACGTCGATCACCGTCGGCACCCGGGCCGCCAAGGCTTCCTGCAAGGCCGGGGCCAACCCCGCGGGGTCCTCGACCCGCTGGCCGTTGCAGCCCATCGCGCGGGCGATCGCGGCAAAATCGAAATCGTTGAATTCGGCGGCAAACGGCCCCGAACCGTGCAGCACCCAGCCGAGCGCCTTGTTGTTAAACACCACGACGGTGATCGGGATGTCGTGCTCCAGCGCCGTCATCAGCCCGTTCATCGTCATCGCGAAGCCGCCGTCGCCGCACACCGCGACGACCGGCCGCTCGGGATGCACGAGCTTCGCAGCCAGCGCCGCCGGAATGGCGAACCCCATCGGCCCCGACCCGGCCGCCTGAAGAAAGCCGCCCGCCGCCTTGGTTTGATAAAAATGCGTCATCAGGATGCGGTTCTCGCCGGCGTCGCAGGTGACGATCGCACCCTGCGGCAGGGTGCGCATCAATTCGCCGATGACCCGCTGCGGCAGGATCGGCTGGTCGTCAGCTGTATAGCTTGCCCCATTAAAGAAACCTTTATTTTCGCGATGTCGCGCGACCCGGCGAATCGCTGCGTCGCCGCGTTGCCCGGCGCGCGGCCGCACCGCCTCGCAAAGCTGCGCGAGCGCCTGCGCCGCGTCGCCCAGAACGACCGTCTCGGCCGGGAAGTTCCACGACGCATGGCGCGGCTCGATGTCGATCTGCACGAAATGCTGCCGCGTCGGGTCCAAGAGCTTGGTATTTTCCCAGGCGGTGTCGCTCGGGCTGAGCTTGGAACCGACCACCAGCACGAGGTCGGCTTCGCCGAGGCAAGCATTGGCGGCCGGCGTGCCGAACGTGCCGAAGACGCCCAGCGCCAGGGGGTGCGTCTCGGCAAAGCAGCCCTTGCCGGCCGCCGTCGTCGCCACCGGCAGCCCGGCCAGTTCGGCGAGCTCGCGCAGTTCCTCGTAGGCCTGCGCGATGCGCACGCCGTTGCCGGCGACGATGACCGGCCGCTCGGCCGCCAGAATGCGCTCGGCCGCCGCTGCGATCTGCCCGGGGTCGGCCGGCGATGGGGCGGGCGGCAGATAAAAGCGGGTCGGATAGAGCACCGGCTGCGAGTCGGGCGCGACCGAGCCCGCCAAGGCGTCGTGGCTGAACAACACCGCCACCGGCCCCGGCTGCCCGGCCATCGCGTGCTTGATCGCGAGTTGGGTCGCCTGCACCGCGGCGATCGGCTCCTGCGCCTGCATGACCTGCTTAGTAACGCCGCCGAAGGCGCGGCGCGCGTCCCAGCTGCCATAGTCGCCGGTCGCCTGCTGGTAGGGCGCGTGCAGGCTGAAGCGCGGCGCGTCGCTGAAATCTGTGAGGAGCAGCATCGGCGAACTCGAAAGGAAGGCTTCGAGCGTGCCAATGAGGCCGTTGCCGAGCACCCACGGCCCCTGCCCGAGCATGACGCCGGGCCGCCGGGTCAGCCGGCCGTAAACCTCGGCCATCACCCCGGCCAACGATTCCTCGCGCACCGTCACCATGCGCACCTGGTTCTGCACCTGGCTGAGGCCGGAAACGATGCGGCCGGTATGACCGCCGGAGATGCCGAAAACGTATTCGATGCCGGCTTCCGCCAGGACGCGCGCCACCAGCACGCGGGCCGGCAGCTCCTCGCTGAGCATCCGCTCGATCGGCATATCGCCTCCCCCCTGCGATTTGCGGCCAGCTTGCCCCGGACCGCCCCCGCGACACAACCTATGCCAGGGGGTTATACGCCCTTTTGAGGGGCGAGCGTCCCCAGGCCGCTGGCGCCGTCCGGCGCCGGGCGCCCGGCGGGATGACCCAGTGGGATGACCCGGTGGGATGACAACTTGGTCAGGCTGCGCGATGCTGCGCCGCGCCCACCTCGAGGAGCCGCCGATGCCGCCGATGTTGACGACCCAGCCCTTCCCCGCCGGGGGATACCGCTTCATGCCCTACCAGTTCCAGTATTCGGGCGGGGTGGTGGCGGAGCCCGGGTTCCGCATCGAGCGGGCGCGCTTCGCCCGGCTGCTGCCGCTGGCCCAGGGCTTCGACGCGGTGGAAGCGCACCTCGCCCGGCTCGGCCGGCCGCCGACCGCGTTCTGCGCCTGCGAATTGCGCTCGCCGGCGCAATTCAGCGAGGCCGGGTTCATCGCGTTCAACCGCCGCTATGTCGAGCGCCTGGCGAAGTGGGGCTCCTTCCGCGACGAGGTAAACCCGGTCGCCCGCTCGAACGTCTGTCCGGAGATCGATCCGCCGGCCGAGCCCTCGTTCTACGCGTTCAGCTACACCGTGCCCAGCGATGGCGGCGGCCCACCCGGTGGCTTTGTCGCGGCCGGCAGCGGGGAGGCGCGCGACGGCGCCGGCGGCTATGCCGAGCGCATCGTCGCGCTCGGCGACCAGTCGCCCGCCGGCATGCGGGCGAAGGCGCGCTGCGTCCTCGACATCATGGAAGCGCGCATGGCGGCGCTCGGCGTCGGCTGGGCCGAAGTGACCGGCACCCAGCTTTACACGGTCTTCGACATCCACTCCTTCCTCGCCGACGAATTTGTCCGGCGCGGCGCGACCGCTGGTGGCCTCACCTGGCACTATGCGCGCCCGCCGGTCGAGGGCCTCGATTTCGAGGTCGATTTGCGCGGCCTCAGCCGCGAAATCGTGCTGTAGCGTCTTCTGGCGCAGGATCGGTCGGGGTTCGCTCGCCCCCCATGGTTTCCCCCATATCCGTCCATCCCGGCGCAGGCCGGGACCCATGCTTCAGCCATCGCGGCCGTCCACACATGGGTCCCGGCCTGCGCCGGGATGGACGGAGAGGGGGTTGCTCGATCGGCAAAACCTCGGAATCGGGACGCTAGCGCTTCGCCTCCCACTCGGCGCCGCGGGCGGCGAAGGCGGCTTCCCAGTGCTGGCCGTCGAACAGGCGGCGCGGCTGCATCATGGCCGGGTCGTAGTCGTCGAGGCAGCGAGCGTTGACGCTGTAGTTTTCGGGGTCGGAGCGCGGCTGGTAGAAGGCGTGGATGCCGCAATGCCGGCAGAAAGTGTGCTTGGCGGTGCCGCTGCCGAACAGGTAGGTTGTCATCGCGTCGGCGCCGCTGAGGATTTCGAGCCGGTCGCGGTGCACCGGCAGGTGCAGGATGCCCTTCTTGGTGCAGATCGAGCAGTTGCACTCGCCGATCGCGGTTTCGTCGAGATCGACCGCGATGCGAAAGCGCACCCGGCCGCAATGGCAGCCGCCCTCGTAATTTCGCAACATCGGGTGATCCTTTTAGCTATCGCATCCGCCTGAGCCATAGGACGCCACACAAACCGGCCGCCGACAACAGCGCCATGAAGGGATAGGCCTGTCCGCCATAGGCCGCGTAGAGCGCCCCGGCGGCGAGCATCACGAGGCCGCTGCCAAACCCGGCCGACAGCGCCGCGTAGAGCGATTGCGCGCTGGCCGCCGCCCCCGCGGGCACATTGCGCGCCATGAAATGCATCGCCCCCAGATGGCTCGCGCCAAAGGTCAGCGCGTGCAGCAATTGCAGCGCCGCCGCCGCGGCGAGCCCGGGCGCGACGCCCATCAGGCTCCAGCGCACGATGCCGGCGGCGCCGCCCAGCGCCATCAGCCCCAACGGCCCGAGCCGGGCAACCAGCGGCGCGCTGAACCAGAAGAGCGCGATCTCGGCCGCGACCCCCTCGGCCCACAAGGCGCCGATCACCGGGTCGGCGAAGCCGAGCCGGCGCCAATAAAGCGTGCCGAAGCCGTAATAGAGCTGGTGGCTCGCCTGCAGCGCCGCCGCGCTGACGACGAAGAGCCAGAAGCGGCGGTCGGCGGCGAGCCGCCCGAGCGCGGCCCAGCGGGCGCGCCCAGCGGCGGGCGATTGCGGCGGCGAGCGGATCGCGATGCAGGCGGCGAGGAGCCCCGCCGAGGCCGCCAGCACCAGCAGCAATACCGGCCATCCCGCGGCGCCGCCGGGCGGCGCCAGCGCCAGCACCCCGCCGCTGCCGATCGCCGCGACGATAAAGCTGATCGAGCCCCACACCCGCACCCGGCCGTAATCGAGGCCGTCGCGGTGCACCGCCGCCAGCGTGATGCTGTCGCCCAAGGGCATCAGCGCCGATTGCGCGGCGCCGCCGGCGAGGTTGAGCGCCAGGATCGCCCAGAACCCGGCGACCGGCCACAGCCCCGCATAGGCGGCCCAAGATATCACCGCCAGCGCGATCATCACGCCGCGGCGCCGCCCGAGCCGGTCGGCGATGGCTCCCAGCGCCGGGGTGGCGACCACCTTGGCCCAGATCGCGGCGGCGAACACCGTCGCGATCTGCCGCGCGTCGAGCCCGCGCCCGGCCAGCCACAAGGGCCAGAACGGCAGCTGGATGCCGACCACCAGGAAGCTCGCGGCGTAGAAGGTGGCGAGCCGGGCGGCTAGCCCTCTCGTTGCTGCGGCATCTCCCATATCGTCATCCGCGTTGGCCTCGACGACGCCCGGTTTCGTGCTTATGTCGCGGGCGTGCTGTTTACCCTGAACCAGGTCACCCTCAACCAGGCAAGCGCGCTCGTCTCGGTGGTCATCATCGACGTCGTGCTCGCCGGCGACAATGCGATCGTCGTCGCCATGGCGGCCGCCGCGCTGCCGGAAGCGCGCCGCCGCCGCGCCATCGCGCTCGCGGTCGGCGCGGCGACCGTGCTGCGGGTGCTTTTCGCCTTCGTCGCGGTGGCGCTGCTGCAGACCGCCACCGGCATGACGCTGGCCGGCGGCCTCCTGCTCCTATGGGTCGCCTGGAAGATGTACCGCGAGATCCGCGACGCCGACCTGGTGGCCAGCGCTGCCGGCGGCGCGCTCAAGGCGCGGCGGCGCGAGAAGACGCAGGCGCAGGCCTTGACCCAGATCGTCCTCGCCGACCTCTCGATGTCGCTCGACAACGTGCTGGCGGTCGCCGGGGTGGCCCGCGACCACCCCTATGTCCTCGCGCTCGGGCTGATCCTGTCGGTAGCGCTGATGGGCGTCGCCTCGACCTACATCGCCAAGCTGCTCGACCGGTTTTTCTGGATCTCGTGGGTCGGCCTCGGCATCGTCACCTTCATCGCGCTGCGCATGGTGTGGGAAGGCTCGGCGCAAATCCTGCAGCACACCGCCGCGCTCCACTTCGGCGCCTCATAGCGCCGGGCGCGGCGCTTCGAGGACCAGCTGCGTCTGGGTGACGAGCGCGACGAGGCGGCCCTCTTCGGTGGCGATGCGGGTCTGCCACACCTGGGTGCGGCGGCCGCGATGCAAGGGCGTCGCCTCGCCGGTGAGGCGCGTCCCGAGCGGCGCCGCGGCGATGAAATTGGTTTTGCTCTCGATGGTCGTCGTGCCCGCCCCTTCCCTTAGGTTGAGGATCGTGCCGGTGGCGCCGAGCGTATCGGCGAAGGCCATGATCGCGCCGCCGTGCAGCACCGCCGGGCGGGTGCACAGATCCTCGCGCACCACCATCTCGGCGACCACCTTCTCGGGCGACGCCGCGACGAATTCGATGCCGAGGAGCGCGGCAAACGGCAGCATCTGTTCGCGGATTCGGGTGAGAGCGTCCATCCTATGACCCCCGTTGTCAGCCCCGTGGTTGGCGAAGCGCTTGCGGCGCCGGCCTCGGACATTGTTTTATCGCGGGCGATTATCGGCAAGGACCCGGCGATTGACCAACCCGATCGAAGGCCCCAGCGCCTGGCAGCGCGGCCAACTGCGCCCCGAACACTACCGGATCGCGCTGCCCGACGCCTGTCTCGAGGAAATCCGCCGCGCCGCCGACGAGCTGCGCCAATTCCCGCTGCCGACGATCGTGCGCCGGCCGAACGAATTCGACCTGCCGGCCTGCCGCGCCGCGATGGCCGAGGTGCGCTGCATCCTCGATTACGGCGTGCGCTTTGCGATTGTCGACCGCCTGCCGCTCGACGAAATCGGCGCCGACGCGGCGATCGCGATTTATTGGCTCTTGTCCTCGCTGGTCGCGCGGCCGGTGGCGCAGAGCCTCGACGGAAGGCTCGTCTACGATGTGCTCGACACCGGCCGCGCCGCCTTGCCCGGCTCCGGGGTGCGGCCGGACCAGACCAATATCGAGCTCAAGTTCCACACCGATAATTCCTACAATCAGGCACCCCCCGAATACGTCGTGCTGCTCTGCCTGCGCCAGGCGCGCGCGGGCGGGCACAGCCGGGTGGCGAGCTTTCACACCCTCTACAACGCGCTCCTGGCGCGCCGGCCGGAAATCCTGCCGCGGCTTTACCTTCCGTTCCGCTTCGACCGCCAGCGCGAGTTTCACGCCGGCGAGGAGCCGGTATTCGCGGCGCCCGTTTTCACCGCCGGCGAGGAATTGCGCGCCCGCTTCAGCGCCCACCAGATCCGCGGCGGCTACGCGCTGACCGGAGAGCCGCTCGACGAGGAGGGCGCGAGCGCGCTGGCCGCCCTCCTCGACGTCTTCGAGGACGAAACCCTGTCGGCCGATTTCGACCTCGAACCGGGGCAGCTGCAATTCGTCGACAACCGGGTCCTGGGGCACGCCCGCACCGAGTTCGCCGATTTCCCCGAGCCCGAGCGCCGCCGCCATCTCGTCCGCCTGTGGCTGCGCGACCATGGCCGGCGCGCCTATCCCGGCTGAGGCGCGCCGCCGCGAGGAGATGCGATGACCGAGACTGCGATGGCCGAGACGCGCCCCACCAACATCGACATCGCCGCCGCGCTCGCCGAGGCGCAGGAGGATTACCGTGCGCGCAACCCCAAAAGCCTGGCGCAATACGAGGCGGCGTGCCGCTCGCTGCCCGGCGGCAACACCCGTCATTCGATCTTCGCCGAGCCCTTTCCGCTGACCATGGTGAAGGGCGAGGGTTCGCATTTGTGGGATTTAGACGGCCACGAATACGTCGATTTCCTCAGCGAGTTCACCGCCGGGCTCTATGGCCACTCGCACCCGGCGATCCGGGAGGCGGTCGACCGCGCGCTCGACAACGGCTGGAACCTCGGCGCACAGGGACCGGCCGAGGCGCGCTTTGCCGCGGCGATCTGCGCCCGCTTTCCGGCGATCGAACTGGTGCGCTTCACCAACAGCGGCACCGAAGCGAATTTGATGGCGGTGAGCCTCGCGCGGGCGTTGACCGGCCGCGACAAGATCCTCGTCTTCAAGGGCGGCTATCACGGCGGCGTCTTCTACTTTCGCGGCAAGGGCAGCAAGGTCAACGCGCCGTTCGAGTTCCTCCTCGGCGACTACAACGACATCGCCGGCGCCCGCGCGCTGGTCGCGCCGCACGCGCACGACCTCGCGGCGATCCTCGTCGAGCCGATGCTCGGCGGCAGCGGCTGCATCCCGGGAACCCCGGAGTTTCTCGCCGATCTGCGCGCGCTGGCGAGCGAAACCGGCGCCATCCTCATTTTCGACGAGGTGATGACCTCGCGCCTCGCGCCGGGCGGCTTGCAGCAGGTGCACGGCATCGCCCCCGACATGACGACGCTGGGGAAATACGTCGGCGGCGGCATGAGCTTTGGCGCGTTCGGCGGCAAGGCCGAGCTGATGGAATGGTTCGATCCGCGCCGCGAGGGCGGCTTCCAGCACGCCGGCACCTTCAACAACAACGTCCTGACGATGGCGGCCGGGCTCGCCGGGCTGACCGAAATCTATACGCCCGAGCGCGCAGTCGCCCTCAACCGCTTCGGCGACGGCTTGCGCGAGCGGCTCAACGCGATTGTGCGGCGCCGCGGCGTCGCGATGCAGTTCACCGGCATCGGCTCGATGATCGGGGTGCACATGACCGACGCGCCGATCCGCAACGCGGCCGACGCGGCCAAGGGTGACGCGGCGCTGCTCGATCTCTTTTATTTCGATCTCCTGGCGCGCGGCATCTGGATTGCGAAGCGCGGGATGATGGCCCTGTCGATCGCGCTCGACGACGCCGACGCCGACAAGCTGGTCGCCGCGGTCCAGGAGTTCGTCGACACGCGGGCGCCGCTGTTCACGTAAAACCCCCTCTCCCCCAACGGGGGAGAGGGTTGGGGTGAGGGGCAGACGCCGCACTCGCCTCGCAGACCCTCACCCGGCGGTCGCTGACGCGCCCGCCACCCTCTCCCGCGATGCGGGAGAGGGGCTTGTGCGATGGAGCTATGAATGACCGAAGCTCGCGCCAACCACCGGGTCGCGTATTTTAATGGAAAGATCGTGCCGGAGCGCGAGGTGGTGCTGCCGTTCCGCGACCGCGGCTTCAAGTATGGCGACGCCGCCTTCGACATGACCCGCACCTTCCACGGAAGGCCGTTCAAGCTCGCCGAGCATATCGAGCGCTTCTACCGCTCGCTGCGCTATCTGCGGATCGACCCCGGGCTCAGCCCGGCCGCGATGATCGCGGCGAGCGAGGAGGTGCTCGAGCGCAACCGCCATTTCCTGACCCCCGACACCGATTACTGGCTCGGCCAGCGCGTCTCGCGCGGGGTCGACGCGGTCGGCGACGAGGGCTGGGAGCACACCGGCCCCAACGTCATCGTCGAATGCGTGCCGCTGCCCTTGAAGGCGCGGGCGCGCCTCTTCCGCGACGGCATCGACATCGTCGTGCCGGCGACCCGGCGGGTGGCGCCCGAGGCGCTCAGCCCGCGCGCCAAGACGCACAATTACCTCAACCTGATCCTCGCCGATTTCGAAGCGAAGGCGCAGGACAAGGAGGCGTGGTCGGTGCTGCTCGACGCCGAAGGGCACCTCGCCGAGGGCATCGGCAGCAACATCTTCGTGGTGCGCGACGGCGCGGTGGCGACGCCCAACGCGCGCTGGGTGCTGCCCGGGGTCAGCCGCGCCACGGTGATGGCGCTGTGCGACGAGGTCGGCATCGCCTGCCGCGAGAGCGACCTCGATCTTTACGATGCGACGACCGCCGACGAAATCTTCATGACCTCGACCAGCCTGTGCGTCTGCCCGGTCCGCAGCATCGCCGGACGCGCGCTACCGGCCCCGATACCGGGGCCGGTGACGCAACGGATTACCGAAGCCTACGCGCGGCTCGTCGATTGCGACTTCGTCGCGCAGTACCGGAGCCACCTGGGCTGACGAGCCCGCAGCCGGCTTGGCGGGCGAGCCGAGGCTGCGCCCGCCACTCTTAAACCAGGCTTACTTCCCGCTCGGACGCGGACCCTCCGCTGGCGCGGGGGCCGGCATCGGGGCCATCGGGGCCGGGGCCATCGGGGCCGGCGCCGCTGATTCCGGGGCGGCCTTATGATGCACCACGTGATGGTGCACATGGTGCACGACGTGATGATGCACGACGTGCCGGTGGTGCCGGTGAGCGTAATGCTTGTGCATCATCGGCGCGGGCGCCACCATTGGCGCTTCAGGCGGCGGTGCCGGGGCGGCCATCGGCGGCGGCGGCGGTGGGGGTGCCGGCGGCGGCGGCGACGGCGAACAGGCGGCGAGCAGCGCCACGGCGGCGGCGACAAACAGCGGTTGAGCTAACTTGACCACGACCCTCTCCCCAGTTGGGCAGCACCATATGACAATAACGTGCACATAGCACTTCCGTTCATTCGACTAAAGCGGCGAGTTGGATTTTCCTGAAGGTTGTTGACGGCTGCGTCGTTTTCGCGCTGCGGCTGCCCCGGAAACCGGCGGGAATCCCGGCCGCCGGGCGAATCGCTCAGCCGGCGCGAGCACCGAAGCGCAGGCGGTAGTTAGCCGCGATTGTCGGGGGTCCGTCAACCGCGACGATATCGCGGCCTATGAGATCGATCAGGTGCGCCAGCACCGAGCGGCCGGCGGCCGGGCGCAACGCCGGGTCGAGCCCGACATAGAGCCGCCCGACGATCGCCTCGATCGTCTCGCAGCCCGCTTTCAGGCACTCGCGGATGCCGGCCTCGCGCTCGCGGCGATGCGCGATAAAGGCGCGGACATGGCGCTGGGGCTCAGTGATCGCCGGGCCGTGGGTCGGCCAATAGACGCTGTCGGGGCGCGCCAGCAGCTTGTCGAGCGAGGCCATGTAGGCCGCCATGTCGCCGTCGGGCGGAGCGATGACGCTGGTCGACCAGCCCATCACATGGTCGCCCGAAAACAAAATCCCGGCATCGGGCAGCGCGAAGCACAAATGGTTCGAGGTGTGGCCCGGCGTGTGCACCGCCGCGAAGCGCCAGTTGCCGCCGGCAATCTCGTCGCCGTCATGCACGACGACATCCGGGACGAAATCCCAATCGCCGCCTGCTTCGCTGCCGGCCTCGCCGCGCTGCCCGCCAGCATGCGGCCCAAACCCGTAGGTCGGCGCGCCGGTCGCCGCCTGCAACGGCTTGGCCGCCGGCGAATGGTCGCGGTGGGTGTGGGTGACGAGGATATGGCTGACCCGCTCGCCCGCGAGGCTTGCGAGCAGCGCCGCGACGTGCTCGGCGAGATCGGGGCCGGGGTCGATCACCGCGACCTCGCCCTCGCCGACGACATAGGTCCCGGTGCCCTTGTAGGTGAAGGGCCCCGGGTTGCGCGCGACGATGCGGCGCACCCCCGGCGCCACCGGTTCGAGCCGGCCGTATTCGAACGCCAGCTCGCGCCGGTAGGGGATCTCGACCGCCACGCCCGAGGACCCGCGCCGTCCGCGCTACATCGCCGGCCGCGCCATGCGGCCGGAGCCGGCGCGGCGCTTCTGGTAGGTCGCGGCGCTCGGCCCCGGCGGCGGCGGCACCCCCTCCAGGCGGACGTTGGTGCGGCGGAGCTCCCAATCCCACGCGTCGCCGCCCATCTCGTAGCTCTGCTGGCTCTGCATCGGGTTGCGGTTGATCAGCGGGCGGGCGTAGAGCGGGTGGGTCATGCTGCGGATCTCGTGCTCGATCTCGAACAGCGTCTCGTTGTCGTCGAGGTCGACGATGTTCTCCCAGCGGTACTGGTAGGCGTTGCTCTCCTCGGTCAGCAATTCGCGCTTCGCCAGCTCCTTGTGGGGGCCGGAGAAATCCGCGACGTAGACCTGGATGTGGTGGCCGTCATAGGCCGGGATCTTCTTGTCGGTCTCGCGGAAGTAGAGATCCTGGTGGTAGCCGACATTGATCGTGGCGGTGCGGCCCGAGCCGTTGCCGTCGAGGCTGGTCTTGGCACCGAACACCTTGCGGTAGAATTTCTCGATGCCTTTCGCGGTCTTCGCCGGCACGTCGAATTCGAGATAGGGCATGCCGAGGTTGATCGCGCCGAAGCGCTCGACATCGGGCTCGTGCATGTTGAAGCGGTTGCCCCACGGGCAGATCACCTCGACATAGTCGTTCTTTTCGTGGACCGCGAACTTGGTGCCGGCGAGCTCTTTCTTGACCGCGTCGAGCCGCTTCAAGAGCGCCGCGCGGTCCGGCGTCACCAGCCCGATCGCGCCGCGCAGCACCCACGGGTCGCCGGTCGGCAGGTGGAACTGGCTCTTGCCGACATTGATCCACATGTTGGCGAGCCCGGTGTTCATGTAGGGGTCGCGCGTCAGCCCCAGCCCCTGGACGTAGAACAGATTGCCCTGCGCCTGGTCGGGGATCTGCAGGTTGACGTGTTCCAGCATCGTGATGTTGCCGAGATCCTCGGCCTTGCGGTCGTAATGCTTTGCCATCGGGGCCTCCTCTTAGCCGTCATTGCGCGGAGCGCAGCGACGACGCAATCTCGATGTTAGGCGTGCGATCGGCACGAGATTGCTTCGCTTCGCTCGCAATGACGATTGGAAAATTTCACCACTTGTTGCGCAATTCGCGCAGTCGCAAGAACACCGTCTGCTGGTCGGGCTGCTCCCCTAGATCCGGAAAGGCGTCGCGCAGCCGGCGGATCACGCTCGGGCTCGACAGCCGGAAGAAGGTGTTGATCTGTTTCTCCAGCCCCAGCGTCGTGACCATCGGCCGGTTGGTGTCTTGCCGCTCCATCTCGGGCAGCAATGTCGCCGCGCGCGCGTTGTCCGGCTCGCGGTCGAGCGTGAAGCGCAGGTTGTTGCAGATGTAGTCGTGGCCGGGATAGACCAGCGTCGCATCCGACAATTTGGCGAGCTGGGCGGCGAAGGTGTTGTAGAGCTCGTTCGGGTGACCGCCGTTGTGGCAGTTGCCGGCGCCGGCGTTGAACAGCGTGTCGCCGCTGAAGAGCGCGCGCGTGTCGCCGCGCGACAGGACGCAGATATGCGACATCGTGTGGCCCGGCGTATCGAGGCATTCCAATTCGACGCTGCGGCCGACCTTGATCACGTCGCCGGCTGCGAGACCGCGATCGATCCCGTCGATCTGGTCCTTCGCGTTGGCATGCGCCAGGAGCTTGGCATGGGTCGCGGCGATGACCTGGGCGTTGCCGCCGGTATGGTCGCGATGGTGGTGGGTGTTGAGGATCTGGGTGATCGTCCAGCCCCGGGCCTTGGCGGCGGCCAGGCACTTCGCGTGGTCGAGCGGGTCGACCGCCAGCGCCT
>DATGFP010000033.1:0-3756 GCA_035309005.1 Allostellaceae bacterium
TGCCGACCGAGGAGGTCGTCGAAGTCAAGCGCGGCGCCAAGGTCTCCTCCGAGCGCAAATTCTTCCCCGGCTACGTGCTGATCAAGATGGATCTCGACGACGAGACCTGGCATCTCGTCAAGAACACCGCCAAGGTCACCGGTTTCCTGGGCGGCCGCGGCCGCCCGTCGCCGATCAGCGAGGGCGAAGCGGCGCGCATCATGCGGCAGGTGCAGGAGGGGATCGAGCGGCCGAAGCCGTCGATCACCTTCGAGATCGGCGAGCAGGTGCGCGTGTCGGACGGGCCGTTCACCTCGTTCAACGGGGTGGTCGAGGAGGTCGACGAGGAAAAGTCGCGGATCAAGGTCGCGGTGTCGATCTTCGGCCGGGCGACCCCGGTCGAACTCGAATATTCGCAGGTCGAAAAAGTGTGAGCCACGCGAGCTGTCGTTGCGAGCGCAGCGAAGCAATCTCGTGCCGGTTGAACCTCGGCCCGATGAGATTGCTTCGTCGCTGCGCTCCTCGCAATGACGACTGAGGGGCATAAGGGGTAGTCATGGCGAAGAAGATTGTCGGGTTGATCAAGTTGCAGGTGCCGGCGGGCAAGGCCAACCCGTCGCCGCCGATCGGCCCCGCGCTCGGCCAGCGCGGCCTCAACATCATGGAATTCTGCAAGGCCTTCAACGCGCAGACCCAGAACCTCGAAGTCGGCATGCCGATCCCGGTGGTGATTACCGCCTACGGCGACCGCAGCTTCACCTTTGTCACGAAAACCCCGCCGGCGAGCTTTTTCCTCAAAAAGGCGGCTGGCATCGAGAAAGGCGCCCAGACCACCGGCAAGGGCGGCACGGTCGGCCGCGTCACGATGGCGCAGGTGCGCGAGATCGCGCAGGAAAAGATGGTCGACCTCAACGCCAACGACCTCGATG
Organism: Allostellaceae bacterium; assembly: GCA_035309005.1. Classification (GTDB taxonomy): domain Bacteria; phylum Pseudomonadota; class Alphaproteobacteria; order ATCC43930; family CGMCC-115725; genus DATARH01. The sequence continues at coordinate 909 of DATGFP010000033.1, forward strand.
CGGCGTGCCGCATGGTGATCGGCTCGGCGCGCTCGATGGGGCTTGAGGTCGTCGAATAAATTTGGTCGGGAGCGGAAGATGGCAAAAAACGGTAAGCGGCTGCAGAAGGCATATGAGGGCATCGATCCGGAGGCGGCGCCGCTGAAGGTCGACGCGGCGGTGAAAGAGATCAAAGAGCGCGCCTCGGCGAAGTTCGACGAGACGGTCGAGATCGCGATGAATCTGAACCTCGATCCGCGCAAGCCCGACCAGAATCTGCGCGGCACCGTGATGCTGCCGCACGGCACCGGCAAGAGCGTGCGGGTCGCGGTCTTCGCGCGCGGCGACAAGGCGAAGGAGGCTGAAGCCGCCGGCGCCGACGTCGTCGGGGCCGAGGACCTCGCCGAGAAGGTGCAGGCGGGCGACATCGATTTCGACCGCGCGATCGCGACCCCCGACATGATGGCGGTGGTCGGACGCCTCGGCAAAATCCTGGGACCCCGCGGCCTGATGCCCAACCCGCGGCTCGGCACGGTGACGCAGAACGTCACCGAGGCGGTGCAGGCGGTCAAGGGCGGCCAGGTCGAGTTTCGCGCCGAGAAGGCCGGCATCGTCCATGCCGGGGTCGGCAAAGCGAGCTTTACGGACGATGCGCTCGTCGATAATGTGCGCGCCTTTGTCGGCGCGATCACCCGCGGCAAGCCGAGCGGGGTCAAGGGCACCTACATCAAGCGGGTGAGCCTTTCGTCCACGATGGGGCCGGCGGTCAAGGTCGACCTCGCCGGTCTCGCCGAGGAGACGCGGGCCTAGTCGCCGCCCGGCGGCCGGCCTCGGCCGAGAGCACGAGGCGGCTGGATGAAGTTTGGAGTTGAGTGGTGGACCGAGCGCAAAAGCTGCAACTGACGACGAGCCTGCACGAGGATCTGAGCGACACGGTGTGCGTCGTCATCACCCATCAGACCGGGCTGACGGTCGCCGAGGTGACCCAGCTGCGGCGCCAGATGCGCAGCGCCGGGGCGCGCTACCGGGTCACCAAGAACCGGCTGATGCGGCGCGCCCTGGAAGGCACCGCGTTCGCCGGGCTGGCGCCCTTGTTCACCGGGCCGACCGCGATCGCCTTCTCGCAGGACCCGGTGGCGGCGGCCAAGGCCGCGGTCGAATACGCCAACCGCAACACCAAGCTGACGATCGTCGGCGGCGGCCTCTCGGGCCAGCTGCTCGACGCGGCCGCGGTCAGGGCGCTGGCGACGCTGCCCTCGCTCGACGAATTGCGCAGCAAAATTATTGGGCTCCTCAACGCGCCGGCGACCAAGCTCGCGGTGCTGCTGCAGACGCCGGGCGGTCAACTGGCGCGGGTTCTGGCCGCCTATGCCGAGGCGAACGGCGCGCCCGCCGCGGAAGCGGCGCCCGAAACGGTGGCGGAGGCGAGCGAGGCAGCGGCCGAGGCGCCCGAAGCGCCCGAGGCGGCGCCGGAAGCAACCCAAGAGAATTCGTGAGACGCAAGCCTTTAGGGCATAATCGGGAGTGGCAAGATGGCTAATCTGGCAAAGCTGGTCGACGATCTGTCGACGCTGACCGTGATCGAGGCGGCGGAACTGGCGAAGATGCTCGAGGAGAAGTGGGGCGTCTCGGCCGCCGCGCCGGTCGCGGTCGCCGCCGCCGGCGCGGCGCCGGCCGCCGAGGCGCCGGCTGAGAAGACCGAGTTCGACATCATCCTCGCCGCGATCGGCGAGAAAAAGGTCAATGTGATCAAGGAAGTCCGCGCGCTGACCCAGCTCGGGCTGAAGGAAGCCAAGGACCTTGTCGAGGCGGCGCCGAAGGCGGTCAAGGAGGGCGTCAACAAGGAAGAGGCCGCGAAAATCAAGAAACAGCTTGAAGATGCGGGGGCGACTGTCGAAATAAGGTAGGTCCGCCACGACCTTCTGCAGCGCGCAGCGGCGCCGCCAGGGCGCCGCCACTAAATTGAGAGTACCGAACCGGGGTGCGAAATCGTTCGCACGCCCGGTGTTGCCGTCGCGAGGGGCGAATGGCGTGCTGCGCGGCGGCTTCACAGGGCCGCGCGGCGGCGAGGCGCGGCGATCACGCGGGTCTTGGACCGCCCGCTCGACGATGAGTTCGGGCGGTCTACAGCGAGGGATGTAAATGGCGATTTCCCTGAACGGTCAAAGACGGCTCCGCAAAAGCTTCGGGCGCATTCCCGAGGTCGCTCCGATGCCCAACCTGATCGAGGTGCAGCGCAGCTCTTACGACCATTTTCTGCAGATGGGGGTGGAGCCCGAGGACCGCGTCAGCGTCGGGCTGCAGGAGGTCTTCAAATCGGTCTTCCCGATCCGCGATTTTTCCGAGCGCGCGCAATTGGAATTCGTCCGCTATGAATTGGAGACCCCGAAATACGACACCGACGAGTGCCAGCAGCGCGGCATCACCTTCGCCGCGCCGTTGAAGGTAACGCTGCGCCTCGTCGTGTGGGACGTCGACGAGGACACCGGCTCGCGCTCGATCCGCGACATCAAGGAGCAGGACGTCTACATGGGCGACATGCCGCTCATGACCAAGAACGGCACCTTCATCATCAACGGCACCGAGCGCGTCATCGTCTCGCAGATGCATCGCAGCCCGGGCGTGTTCTTCGACCACGACAAGGGCAAGACGCATTCGTCGGGCAAGTACCTGTTCGCCGCCCGCGTCATCCCTTATCGCGGCTCCTGGCTCGATTTCGAGTTCGACGCCAAGGACCACATGTATGTCCGCATCGACCGGCGCCGCAAGCTGCCGGCGACAACGCTGCTGCTGGCGCTTGACGACGTAAAGACCGAGGCAAAGCGCGCGGAGCGCCGGGCAGAGGGCAAGAGCCTGCAGCCGGGTGAGG
>DATGFP010000034.1:0-90558 GCA_035309005.1 Allostellaceae bacterium
AAAGGCCCGCTGAAAGATGTGACGCGCACGCGCGTCGAGGTGAAGGCGCCGGGCATCATTCCGCGCCGCTCGGTGCACGAGCCGGTGCAAACCGGCTTGAAGGCGATCGACGCGCTAGTGCCGATCGGCCGCGGCCAGCGCGAGCTCATCATCGGCGACCGCCAGACCGGCAAGACCGCGGTCGCGATCGACACGATCCTGAACCAGAAAGAGGTCAACGCCGGCGCCGACGAGTCGAAGAAGCTTTATTGCATCTATGTCGCGATCGGCCAGAAGCGCTCGACCGTCGCCCAGATCGTCAAGACCTTGCAGGATTACGGCGCCCTCGACTATTCGATCGTCGTCGCCGCTACCGCCTCCGAGCCGGCCCCGTTGCAGTTCCTGGCGCCCTATTCGGGCTGCGCGATGGGCGAATACTTCCGCGACAACGGCATGCACGCGCTGATGGTCTACGACGACCTGTCGAAGCACGCGGTCGCCTATCGCCAGATGTCGCTATTGCTGCGCCGCCCGCCCGGCCGCGAGGCCTATCCAGGCGATGTGTTCTACCTGCATTCGCGGCTCCTGGAGCGCGCCGCCAAGATGAACGACGACCACGGCGCGGGCTCCTTGACCGCCCTGCCGGTCATCGAGACGCAGGCCGGCGACGTCTCGGCCTACATTCCGACCAATGTGATCTCGATCACCGACGGCCAGATCTTCCTCGAAACCGATCTGTTCTATCGCGGCATTCGGCCGGCGATCAATGTCGGCCTGTCGGTCAGCCGGGTCGGTTCGGCGGCGCAGATCAAGGCGATGAAGCAGGTCGCCGGGCGCATCAAACTGGAGCTCGCGCAATACCGCGAGATGGCGGCTTTCTCGCAATTCGCCTCCGACCTCGACGCGGCGACCCAGCGCCTCTTGGCGCGCGGCTCGCGCCTGACCGAACTCCTGAAGCAGCCGCAATTTTCCCCGGTGCCGGTCGAGGAGCAGGTCGTCTCGATCTTCGCCGGCACGCGCGGCTATCTCGACCGCGTCGAGATCGCCGACGTCACCCGCTTCGAAACCTCGATGCTCGGCGAATTGCGCGCCAAGCACCCGGAACTCCTGGGCGCGATCCGCGACGAGCGCGAAATCACCGACGCCACCGACAAGGGCCTCGCCGCCTTCCTCGACGATTTCGCCCGGACCTTCGCGTGACCCCTCAACTATCCTCGAATTGGCCGGGCTTGTCCCGGCCATCCACGCCCACTGGCGGTGACGTTGCCGTGGATGCCCGGGACAAGCCCGGGCATGACGGCGTTGGGGGTTCCCTGAGCGGGTTGCAGCAATGCCCAGCCTGAAAGATTTGCGGGTCCGCATCCGCAGCGTGCGCTCGACCCAGAAGATCACCGCGGCGATGAAGATGGTCGCCGCCTCGCGCCTGCGCCGCGCCCAGGAGCAGGCCGAGGCGGCGCGGCCCTATGCGCAGCGCATGGAGCGGGTGCTTGCGTCGCTCGCGTCCGGCATGGCCGGGATGCCGGGCGCCCCGCCGCTCTTGGCCGGCACCGGCAGGGACGACGTACACCTGGTGGTCGTCGCGACCTCCGATCGCGGCCTCGCCGGCGGCTTCAACGCGACGATCTTGCGCGAGGCGCGCCGCCGCATCCGCGAGCACGACAACGCCGGCCGGACGGTCAAGCTGCTGACCATCGGCCGCAAGGGCCGCGACGGGCTGCGCCGCGACTACGGCCGCCTCATTCACGACAGCCTGACCGATATCGGCCGCCGCCGCGTCTCGTTCGACGAGGCGCGCGACATCGCGCAGCGCATCCTGGCGCTCTACGAAGCGGGCGAATTCGACGTCTGCTCGATCGTCTTCAACCGCTTCCGCTCGGCGATCACCCAGATCGTCACGGTGCAGCAGCTGATCCCGTTCGCCCCGCCCGCCGCCGAAGCCGAAGCGGTGACCCAGAGCCTCGCCGGCGCGGTCTACGAGTTCGAGCCGTCGGAAGAGGAAATCCTCGCCGAATTGCTGCCGAACAACCTCGCGGTGCAGATCTATACGGCGCTCCTCGAAAACGCCGCGAGCGAGCAGGGCGCCCGGATGACCGCGATGGACAACGCGACGCGCAACGCCGGCGACATGATCGACCGCCTGACAATGAACTACAACCGCACCCGCCAGGCGGTCATCACCAAGGAGCTGATCGAGATCATCTCCGGCGCCGAGGCGCTGTGATGTCGTCCCCATTACATTCCATATTCGTCATGGCCGGGCTTGTCCCGGCCATCCACGGACACGTGAAACCAGCATTCCGGTTGCGCGTGGATGCCCGGCACAAGGCCGGGCATGACGCGGCAATGTTGGCTTAGGCAAGGAATACCCAGAACATGGCGCAAACCACGTCGACCAATATCGTCGGCACGATCACCCAGGTCATCGGCGCGGTCGTCGATGTGCATTTCGAGGGCGAATTGCCCTCGATCCTCAACGCGCTGCACACCGACAACGCGGGCCGTACGCTGACCCTCGAAGTGGCGCAGCATTTGGGCGAAAACACCGTGCGCACGGTGGCGATGGATACGACCGACGGCCTCGTGCGCGGCGCCGAGGTCACCGACACCGGCGCCCCGATCATGATGCCGGTCGGCCCCGAGACCTTGGGGCGCATCCTCAACGTGATCGGCGAGCCGGTCGACGAGCGCGGCCCGGTCACCACCAACCGCCGCATGCCGATCCACCGCGCCGCGCCCGAATTCATCGAGCAATCGACCGACGCGGAGATCCTCGTCACCGGCATCAAGGTGGTCGACCTCTTGGCGCCCTACGCCAAGGGCGGCAAGGTCGGCCTGTTCGGCGGCGCCGGGGTGGGAAAAACCGTCATCATCATGGAGCTGATCAACAACATCGCCAAGGCGCATGGCGGCTATTCGGTGTTCGCCGGGGTCGGCGAGCGCACCCGCGAGGGCAACGACCTCTACCACGAGATGATGGAATCCGGGGTCATCGTGCCCGACGGCCCGGGCTCCAAGGCGGCCCTCGTTTACGGCCAGATGAACGAGCCGCCGGGCGCGCGCGCCCGCGTCGGCCTCTCCGGCCTCACCCTCGCGGAATACTTCCGCGACGAAGAAGGCCAGGACGTCCTCTTCTTCGTCGACAACATCTTCCGGTTCACCCAGGCGGGATCCGAGGTGTCGGCCCTCTTGGGGCGCATCCCGTCGGCGGTCGGCTACCAGCCGACGCTGGCGACCGACATGGGCGCGCTGCAGGAGCGCATTACCACGACCAAGAAGGGCTCGATCACCTCGGTGCAGGCAATCTATGTGCCGGCCGACGATCTGACCGACCCGGCGCCCGCCACCTCGTTCGCCCATCTCGACGCGACGACCGTGCTGTCGCGCCAGATCGCCGAACTCGGCATCTATCCCGCCGTCGATCCCTTGGATTCAACTTCGCGGATGCTCGACCCGCGCGTCGTCGGCGACGAGCACTACCAGGTCGCGCGCGACGTGCAGCGCGTGCTGCAGACCTACAAATCCTTGCAGGACATCATCGCGATCCTCGGCATGGACGAACTCTCCGAAGAAGACCGCATGACCGTGGCGCGGGCGCGCAAGATCCAACGCTTCCTGTCGCAGCCCTTCCATGTCGCCGAGGTCTTCACCGGCAGCCCCGGCGTCTTCGTCAACCTCGAAGACACGATCAAGGGCTTCAAGGGCATCGTCGCCGGCGAATACGACGAGATGCCGGAGGCCTCCTTCTACATGGTCGGCACGATCGAGGAGGCGGTCGACAAGGCCCGCAAGATGGCCGCGGAAGCCGCGTGATGTCCTCGGCGAGCGCCGCCACTGCCCACCTCACCCTCCCATCGCTGCGCGATGGGTCCCTCCTTCTCCCCCCCTGCAGGGCGGAGAGGGCTGTCCTACCGCGGGAACCACGCTGATGGCTGATCGCGTCCAGTTCGAGCTGGTGACGCCGGAGCGCCTCCTCGTCTCGCGCGAAGTCGAGATGGTCGTGGTGCCGGGGACCGAGGGCAATTTCGGCGTCCTGCCGGGTCACGCGCCGTTCATCTCGACGATCCGCCCGGGCACCATCGACATCTACGAGGGCCGCACGATCACCGAGCGCATCTTTGTCGTCGGCGGCATCGCCGAAGTGACGCCGGAGCGCTGCACCGTCTTGGCCGACGAGGCGATGGCCCCGGAAGCCCTCGACCGCGGTGCGCTCGACGCCGAACTGACCGAGATCGAGGGCAATTTGCCGAGCTTGCGCGAGCAGCTGGCGCGCGCCCAGGGCACCGAGCGCGAGCGCCTCGCCGCCGAACTGCGCCACGCCGAGCGCCGCCAAAGCGTCGCCCGCGCCAAGCTCCAGGCCCTCCAGCTCCCCCCCGAAACCGCCCACTGAGGCGGCCGGCCGCGGCGGCCCGCGGACGCGGACACATTTCTGCGAACATGGCGCACATTCGTGGCCCCCTGAGGCTCGCGTCGGCGTAAGATCAAAGAAAAAACGCGACCGCGAACGGGAGAGGGGAATGAGCGAATTGCCGATTGCCGCGAACCCCGGCGGCCACGTCATGATCGCCGACGCCGCGGTCGAAGCGCTGCGCGCCAGGCTGCGCGGGAAGCTGCTGCGCGCCGGCGATGCGGGATATGACGACGCGCGCACCGTGTGGAACGGGCTGATCGACCATCGCCCGGCGCTGATCGCGCGCTGCGCGGGAGCGGCCGATGTCGTCGCCGCGGTCGAGTTCGGGCGAGAGCACGGCATTCTGGTGTCGGTCAAGGGCGGCGGCCACGGCGTCGCCGGCAAGGCGGTCTCCGACGGCGGCCTGATGATCGACCTGTCGCCGATGCGGAGCATCCGCGTCGACCCCGCCGGCCGCACCGTCCGCGCCGAAGCGGGCGTGCTCGGCCGCGACCTCGACCACGAGACGCAGGCCTTTGGCCTGGCAACCCCGGTCGGCACCGTCTCGACCACCGGCATCGCCGGGCTGACGCTCGGCGGCGGCCAGAGCTGGCTCGGCAGCAAATACGGCTTTGCCATCGACAATCTGCTGTCGGTCGACATCGTGACGGCCGACGGGATTTTGCGCACCGCCAGCGCGACGCAGGAAGCGGACCTCTTCTGGGGGATCCGCGGCGCCGGGCACAATCTGGGGGTGGCGACCTCGTTCGAATACCGCCTGCACCCGGTCGGGCCGGTGCTGAGCGGCATGGTGGTCCATCCGCTGTCCGAGGGCGTCGAGGTCTTGCGCTTCTACCGCGACTTTACCGCCTCCCAGCCCGATGAATTGCAGACCTGGGCCGGCATCCTGACCACGCCCGACGGCAACGCGGTGGTCGCGCTGATCCCCTGCTATGTCGGCCCCATCGCCGAGGGCGAACGCCTGCTGGCGCCGCTGCGCCGCTTTGGCAAGCCGCTCGCCGACACGATCGGGCCGATGCCCTATGTCGCGGTGCAGCAGATGTTCGACCCGGCGTTCCCGCCCGGCCGGCCGACCTACTGGAAAACCGGCCTGACCAACCGCATCGACGACCGGGTGATCGCCGACACGGTCGAATTCGCCAGGCGGGTGCCCTCGCCGCACACCGTCATCATCTTCGCCGAACTCCACGGTGCCTACAGCCGCGTCGGCAAAACCGACACCGCGTACTTTCACCGCGACATGCAATACGATCTGATCGCGCTCTCGGTGTGGACCGACCGGGCCGACAGCGAGCGCAACATCCGCTGGACCCGCGACCTCTTCGCCGCCTGGGAGCCGCATCTCGCCAGCGCCGCCTACGTCAACGATCTGGGTGACGAGGGCGAGGACCGGGTGCGCAGCGCCTACGGCGCCAATTACCCGCGCCTCGCCGCGCTGAAGGCCAAATACGACCCGACCGACTTCTTCCGCCTCAACCAGAACATCACCCCGCTGTCGCCGGCCTCCGCCTGAGGCGAAACTGAGGCGAAGAGGGCGGGAGCGGACGGCGCTAGGCCGGCATCCACTGAAGTTCGATCACCCTCATTTCGTCATCCCCGGGCTTGTCCCGGGGATCCACGTGGATGGCCGGGACAAGCCCGGCCAAGACGAGTAGGGGGCGGTTCAATCTGATCGGACAAGGCGCTAAATTTGCCGCATTGTGGTGCTAGCCTCGGCCACGATCGGGATCGAGACGGACGAACACGCCACAACTTTAACGTGAGGCTGGGCGTAAAGCTGCTGCAGGTGCAGCAAACGACGAATACCTAGCACAACCTAAGGTAGTGAACACGGGGCGGGGGACCTTTGCAGCGGACGAATTGACAGGGCCGGCGGCGATCCCCATACTCCGCGGCTTTCCTGCTCGGTCCTTCGGCGGCCGGATTTTGCCGCAGCGAGAGGGTGGCGACGATGCGCGATCCCGGCAGCACCAGCCGGCTCGGAACGGCGGCTCGAGGAAGCGCGCCGCCGGCGGAACGACGACGACGATAGGCCGCGTCGATCGTCCTCATTTCCGCAATTCTATTCGCGCAGGAGAACTCAAGTGATCCCAGCTGTCATGCCGACCTATGCCCGGTGGGACGTCGCCGTCGACCGGGGCGAGGGCTGCTATCTCTATGCCACCGACGGCCGCAAGTTTCTCGACTTCACCAGCGGCATCGCGGTGACGTCGCTCGGCCATTGCCACCCGCATCTGATCGCGGCGGTGACCGCGCAGGCGCAAAAGCTGTGGCACGTCTCGAATTTGTTCCAGATTCCGGCCCAGCAACGCCTGGCCGAGCGGCTGGTCGCCCACAGCTTCGCCGACACCGTGTTCTTCAATAATTCGGGCGCCGAGGCGGTCGAACTGTCGATCAAGGTCGCGCGCAAGTATCAGAGCGCGACCGGCCACCCCGAGCGCTACCGGGTGATCGGCTGCCATGGCTCGTTCCACGGCCGCAGCTTCGCGACCTTGGCGGCGGCCGGGGCCGAGGCCTACCTCAAGGGGTTCGGCCCGGTGATGGACGGCTTCGACCACGTTGCCTTCAACAATTTGAACGAGATGCGCGCCGCGGTGACCGACGAGACCGCGGCGATCCTGGTCGAGCCGGTGCAGGGCGAGGGCGGCGTGCGCGCCCCGTCCGCGGATTATCTCAAGGGCTTGCGCGCGATCTGCGACGAATACGGCCTGGTCCTCGTCTATGACGAGGTGCAGTGCGGCATGGGGCGCACCGGCAAGCTGTTCGCGCACGAATGGGCCGGCGTCGCGCCCGACGTGATGGCGGTCGCCAAGGCGCTCGGCAACGGCTTCCCGATCGGCGCCTGCCTCGCCAGCGAGAAAGCGGCGGTCGGCATGGTCGCCGGCACGCACGGCTCGACCTTCGGCGGCAATCCGATGGCGGCCGCGGCCGGCAACGCGGTCATGGACGTGATGCTGGAGCCCGGCTTTTTCGACCGGGTGCAGCGCGTGTCGGCGCTGTTGCGCGGCAAGCTCGAGGCGCTGGTCGCCGCGTTCCCGACGGTCTTCGCCGAATTGCGCGGGTCGGGCCTGCTGCTCGGGCTGCGCTGCAACGTGCCGGCGGGCGACATCGTCGCCAGGCTGCGCGCCCAGGGGCTCCTGTGCCTGACCGCCGGCGAAAACGTGCTGCGCATCCTGCCGCCGCTGGTCGTCAGCGAGGGCGAGATCGAGGAGGGCATGCGCATCCTGCGCAGCGTCGCCCAGGAATGGCCGCAAACGTGAGAGCTACCGCCGCCGGCGCGGCGTTGCTCGGGGGCCGGCGGGAAGCCGGCCCGCCGCGGCATTTCCTCGATATCGACCAGTACGAAACCGCGGAGTTGCGCAGCATTCTCGACCTCGGCTTCGCCTATAAGAGCGGCCGGCGCGACCGGCCGCTCGACGGCAAGACCCTGGCGATGATCTTCGAGAAGCCGTCGACCCGCACCCGCGTCTCCTTCGAGGTCGCGATGCGCCAATTGGGCGGCGGCTCGATCGTGCTCGGCACCGCCGACAGCCAGCTCGGCCGCGGCGAGACGATCGCCGACACGGCGCGCGTCCTGTCGCGTTATGTCGACGCCATCATGATCCGCACCAACCACGAGGCAAAGCTCGTCGACCTGGCGCGCTACGCCAGCGTGCCGGTGATCAACGGCCTGACCGACGCGTCGCACCCCTGCCAGATCATGGCCGATGTGATGACCTTGCAGGAACAGAAGGGGCCGGTCGCCGACACGATCGTGGCGTGGAGCGGCGACGGCAACAATGTCGCGGTCAGCTGGATCCACGCCGCGGTGCGCTTCGGCTTCGAATTGCGGCTCGCCTGCCCGCTTCCGCTGCAGCCGCCGCAGCCGGTGCTGGCCTGGGCGCGCCGCGAGGGCGGCCGGGTCAGCCTGACCGGCGAACCCGACGAGGCGGTGGCCGGCGCCGATTGCGTCGTCACCGACACCTGGGTGTCGATGGGCGTCGAAGCCGAAATCAACCGCCACAACCTGCTGGCGCCCTACCGCGTCGACGAGCGGCTGATGGCAATCGCCAAGCCCGACGCCATATTCATGCATTGCCTCCCCGCCAAGCGCGGCGAGGAGGTAACGGCGGGGGTCATCGATGGCCCGCAATCGGTCGTCTGGGACGAGGCGGAAAACCGGCTGCATGCCCAGAAGGGTATCCTCGCCTGGTGCCTCGGGTAAGCCCTGGGCGGCAGTGCGAGGAGCGCGGCGACGACGCAATCTCGACCGGATTTACATCGCTGCGCTCGCAATGACATTTTCGCTTTAATTCAGAGCCGGAGTCTTTATTGCCTGTTGAGAACGACCCCGTACCGGACGATCTCGTTCAGCCCTTTCGCATCGACCCCTATGCCCTGCGCGGCCGGCTGGTGCGGCTCGGGCCGACGGTCGACCGCATCCTGTCGCAGCACGATTACCCGGAGCCGGTGGCGGCGATCCTCGGCGAGGCGATCACCTTGGCCGTGGTGCTCGCCGGCGCGCTGAAATACGACGGCATCTTCACGCTGCAAACCAAGAGCGACGGGCCGGTGCGGCTCATCGTCGCCGATGTCTCGACCGAAGGCGCGGTGCGCGGCTATGCCCAATACGACCGCGGCCGCCTCGGCGAGGTGCCGGCGCGCCCCGGCGCCAGCCCCTCGGTGCCCGAGCTCATTGGCCGCGGCTATATCGCCTTCACCGTCGACCAGGGCGAGGATACCGAGCGCTACCAGGGCATCGTCGAGCTGATCGGGGCGACCCTCGCCGAATGCGCTCAGCACTATTTCCGGCAATCCGAGCAGATTCAGGCCGGCATCAAACTGTCGGTCGCGCGCGCCGGACCTGACGGCGCCTGGCGGGCCGGCGGGCTGATGCTGCAGCGGGTGCCGCCCGAGGGCGGCTACTCGGTCATCGCCGACGATGTCGAGGATGGCTGGCGGCGCGCGATGGTGCTGATGAGCTCGGCGACACCCGCTGAGCTGGTCGATCCCGACCTGACGCCGCGCCGGCTGCTCTTCCGCCTGTTCCACGAAGACGGCGTCAGGGTGTTCGAGACGCATCCCCTGGAAGCGCGCTGCCGCTGCTCGCGCGAGCGCATCGCCGGCATTCTGCGCTCGTTCCCGCAACAGGACGTCGATGAGATGCGGCGCGAAGAAGTCATCTCGGTCACCTGCGAATTCTGCAACACCCGCTACGATTTCGCCGGCGAGGAGCTGGCGTCGCACGCCGCGGCGTAGCGCGCCTTGAAACCCCACCGCGGGTTGCGGCGTTACTCTTGTCGTACCTGTCGTTTCCGGTCGCGCCGGACGCCGGCCCGGCGACCGGCCCGGCGAATTGACACCCCGGCGGCAGGGGCCTATCTGTCAACCGTCGCCGTGCGCTGCTGTCCGGTCCATCCCACCCGCATTCCGAGGTTCCCATGTTCGGCGCCTTAGCCCGGCGGCTGTTCGGCTCCGCCAACGATCGCTACATCAAGAGCCTCGGGTCGCTGGTCGCGCAAATCAACGAAATCGAGCCCGAGCTCGAAAAGCTGTCGGACGAGGCATTGCGCGCGCGCACCGGCGAGTTCCGCGAAAAGCTGGAGCAGGGCGCCGAGCTCGACGACCTTCTGGTCGACGCCTTCGCGACCGTGCGCGAGGCGGCGAAGCGCACGCTCGGGCAACGCCATTTCGACGTGCAGCTGATGGGCGGCATTGTGCTGCATCGCGGCATGATCGCCGAGATGAAGACCGGCGAAGGCAAGACGCTGGTGTCAACGCTACCGGTCTATCTCAATGCCCTCAGCGGCAACGGCGTCCATGTCGTCACGGTCAACGATTACCTCGCCAAGCGCGACGCCGAATGGATGGGCCAGATCTACCGGTTCCTGGGCATGAGCGTCGGCTGCATCGTCCATGACCTCGACGACGGCGAGCGCCAGCAGGCCTATCTGTGCGATGTCACCTACGGCACGAATAACGAGCTGGGCTTCGATTATCTGCGCGACAACATGAAGTTCCGGCTGGAGGAGATGGTCCACCGGCCGTTCCATTTCGCGATCGTCGACGAGGTCGATTCGATTTTGATCGATGAGGCGCGCACGCCCCTGATCATCTCGGGTCCGACCGAGGACAATTCGGAACTCTACATCCAGGTTGACACGCTGATCCCCTCGCTCGCCCCGGAGGATTACGAGAAGGACGAAAAGCAGCGCACCGTTACGCTGATCGAATCCGGGGTCGAGAAGATGGAGGCGCTGCTGCGCCAGAAAGGCATGATGAGCGAGGGCGGGCTCTACGACATCCACAATGTGACGCTGGTCCATCACGTCAACCAGGCGCTGCGGGCGCACAAACTATTCGCGCGCGACACCGACTACATCGTCAAGGACGACAAGATCATCATCATCGATGAATTCACCGGTCGCATGATGGAGGGACGGCGCTATTCCGAGGGGCTGCACCAGGCGTTGGAAGCCAAGGAAGGCGTCACCGTCCAGAACGAGAACCAGACGCTCGCCTCGATCACCTTCCAGAACTACTTCCGGATGTACCCGAAGCTTGCCGGCATGACCGGCACGGCGATGACCGAAGCCGAAGAATTCAACGACATCTACCGGCTTGAGGTCATCGAGGTGCCGACCAACGAGCCGGTGCGCCGCGCCGACAGCGATGACGAGGTCTACCGCTCGACGCGCGAGAAATTCGAGGCGATCGCCGAACAGGTGCTCGAGTGCCGCAAGCGGCAGCAACCGGTGCTGGTGGGCACCGTCAGCATCGAAAAATCCGAGGCGCTGTCCGCCCTCTTCAAGAAGATGAAGATCCCGCACAACGTCTTGAACGCCCGCTACCACGAGCAGGAAGCGTTTATCATCGCCCAGGCCGGCCGCCCCGGCACCGTGACGATCGCGACCAACATGGCCGGCCGCGGCACCGACATCCAACTGGGCGGCAATCTCGAGATGCGGCTCAAGGCCGATCTGGCGGCGAACGAGGACCCCGAGGGGCGCGAGGCGCGCGCCGCGGCGATCCGCTCCGAGATCGATGCGGCCCGCGAGGTGGTGCGCCAAGGCGGCGGGCTCTTCGTGCTCGGCAGCGAGCGCCATGAGAGCCGCCGCATCGACAACCAGCTGCGCGGCCGCTCGGGCCGCCAGGGCGATCCCGGCGCCTCCAAATTCTTCGTCTCGCTCGAAGACGATCTGATGCGGATCTTCGGCTCCGAGCGCATGGATTCGATGCTGCAGCGCTTCGGCCTCAAGGAGGGCGAGGCAATCATCCATCCCTGGGTCAATAAGGCGCTCGCCAAGGCGCAGCAGAAGGTCGAGGCGCGCAACTACGACATCAGAAAGCAGCTGTTAAAATACGACGACGTGATGAACGACCAGCGCAAGGTCGTCTACGAACAGCGCCGCGAGATCATGAACGCGCGCGACGTCGCCCCGACAATCGCCGACATGCGCAACGACACGGTCGCCGAGGCGATCGCACGGGCGATCCCGGAGAATGCGCTGCCCGAGCAATGGGATATCGCCGGGCTGCACGCCGAATGCGAGCGCCTGTTGGCGCTCGACCTGCCGCTCGCCGAATGGGTCGCGGAGGAAGGCATCGACTCCGCGGCGCTCGAGGAACGCATCGTCGCCGCGGCCGACCGCAAGATGGCCGAAAAGGCCGCCAATTACGGCAGCGACCTGATGCGCATGGCCGAGAAGAGCCTGCTGCTGCAGCTGCTCGACCACACCTGGAAGGAGCATCTTTTGATGCTCGATCATCTGCGCCAGGGCATCAATCTGCGGGCCTATGCCCAGCGCGATCCGCTCAACGAATATAAGCGCGAAGCCTTCGCGCTGTTCGAGGGCATGCTGGTTCACCTGCGCGAGGAGGTAACCTCGCACCTCGCTCACCTCGAGATGCAATTCGCGCCGCCCGAGCCGGCGCCGCCGCCCTTCGCGGAATACACCTTCGCGGACGCCGCGCCGCCCGAGCGCGAAGAAGCGCTGGCCGAAGCCGCGGCACCCGCCGGCCGCGGCGTCGGTGCCGCACGCGGGCGGCGCAACGGCAACGGCTATGGCAGCGAGCGCGAGCGCGGCGGCGACCCCGGCGAACGGCTCGCGGCGCCGCGCGCACCGTGGGCCGGGACGCCGCGCAACGCGGTCTGTCCATGCGGCTCGGGCAAGAAATTCAAGCACTGTCACGGCCGGGTCTGACCGGCCTGGCAAAGCCTTAGCTAGGGGAGGGCCGCGGGCATGCCGAGTGTGTCGATGGCCGCCAGGGTCGACGTCGCCACCGTGCGGCGCTGGCTCGGTGACGGCGGCGAGATCGCTTTCATCGACGTCCGCGAGGAAGGCCAGCACGGCGACGGACATCCGCTCCTCGCTGTCAGCCTGCCCTATAGCCGCCTCGAACTCGCGATCGGCGAGCTGGTGCCGCGGCGCTCGTGCCGGATCGTCCTGTTGGACGGCGGCGACGCAGTGGCCGACCGGGCGGCGGGCCGGCTCGCCACGCTCGGCTACAGTGCGCTGCACGTTGTCGATGGCGGTGTCGACGCCTGGTCGGCGGCCGGTCATCCGCTGTTCCCCAGCACCAACGTGCCGAGCAAGGCCTTCGCCGAACTCGTCGAGATCGACCGTCATACGCCGCACGTCACCCCAGCCGAGCTCGACCGCCTGCGGCGCGAGGGACAGAAGCTGACGGTGCTCGACAGCCGCACGGTCGACGAATTCAACCGCTTCCACGTGCCCGGCGCGGTGACCTGCCCGGGCGCCGAGCTGGTGCACCGCTTCGCCGATCTGGTGCCCGACCGCGACACGCTGGTCGTGGTGTCGTGCGCCGGCCGCACCCGCAGCATCATCGGCGCCCAATCGCTGATCAACTCCGGCGTTCCCAACAAAGTCGTGTCGTTGCAAGGCGGGACGCAGGCCTGGCGCCTCGACGGGCTGGAATTGGAGCGCGACACAAAGGCGTCGCTGGCGCCGGTCAGCGAGGCGGCATCTGCGGCAGCCCGCAAGCTGGCGCAGAACGTCGCGACCCGCTTCGGCGTGCGGATGATCGATCATCCCACTCTCGTCGACTGGCACAGCGAGAACGAATCGCGGACGACCTATCTGCTCGACGTGCGCACCCCGGAAGAATACGCCGCCGGGCATCTACCGGGCTCGGTCTCTGCGCCGGGCGGGCAATTGGTGCAGGCGATCGACCGCTGGGTCGGGACCCGCGGCGCCCGCCTCGTGCTCGTCGACGACAGTCTGACGCGGGCGATCATGAGCGCGCATTGGCTGATGCAGATGGGCTGGGATGTGGTTGTTCTCGATGGGCCCTTCGACGGGCAAGCCCTGCACAGCGGCGCCGCCGCAGCGCCGCCGCCGGCCCTCCCGACGGTGACCGCGATCACCGTCGCCGAGGCGGCGGATTGGCTGACCGGCGGCGCCGCCGCGATCGTGATCGGACCGAGCGCGGCCTACCGCGAGGCGCATCCGGAAAATGCGATCTGGGCGGTGCGGCCGCGCCTCGACCGGCTGCCCTCGGGCGTGCTGAGCGCGAGCCGCATCGCGGTCTTCGCCGAGGATGCAGAAGAAGGCGCGCTGGCGGCGGTCGATCTGGCGGAGCTCGCGGCCGGACCGGTGGCCCTCGTGCAGGGCGGAACTAGCGCGTGGCGCGCCGCCGGGCACCCCTTTGTCGCATCGCCCGGCGACCCGCCCGATGCCGAGCGCATCGACTACATCTTCTGGAACCACGACCGCCACGCCGGCAACGCGGACGCGATGCGCGGCTATCTGCGCTGGGAGACCGAATTGCCGGACGAAATCGCCCGCGACGGCCTCGCCGGCTTCCGCCTCGCGGCGCCCTGAAGCCCGGCGGCGCATCCCAACGGAGACCCAGCATGGCCGAACCCTTTTCCCCCGCCGATTTCGCGTTTCTCGCGCAGCGCGCCGGGCTCGACCCGGCCAAGATCGGCGCCGAGCGTTTCGAGGAATTGCGCCAGGGCACCCGCTTCCTCGCGCGCTTCAAGGAGAGCGTGCGGCGCAAACACGCTGGGCAACCGCGAGACCGCGGCGCCGAGCCGGCGCACATCTTCGTCCACCCGAAGCCCTGAGAGGGCGAGATGGATCCGACCCAGCTTTCCGCCGCCGAGGCGGGCCGCGCCATCGCCGCCGGCGATCTGTCGCCGGTCGCGCTGACGGAAGCCTATCTCGAACGCATCGCCGCGCTCGACGGCGACTTGCACAGCTATGTGCTGGTGTTGCGCGAAGAGGCGCTGGCGGCGGCGCGCACCGCCGACCAGGAGATCCGCGCCGGCCGGTCGCGCGGGCCGCTGCACGGCGTGCCGATCGGGCTCAAGGACATCTACAAGACAAAGGGCATCCGCACCACCGCGGGGTCGCGCGTCTATCTCGATCACGTGCCGGACGAGGACGCCGCGACCTGGGTCAGGCTGCGCGACGCCGGCACGATCCTCCTCGGCAAGCAGGAGACCCACGAATTCGCGATCGGCGGCCCCGATTTCACACTGCCGTTCCCGCCGGCGCGCAACCCGTGGAACACCGCGCATTACCCGGCCGGCTCGTCGAGCGGCACGGCGGCGGCGGTCGCGGCGCATCTGTGCGCTGCCGGCATGGGGTCCGATACCGGCGGCTCGATCCGCGGCCCGGCCGCCTATTGCGGGCTGATCGGGCTGAAGCCGACCTACGGCCGGGTCAGCCGGCGCGGCGTCTTCCCGCTGTCCTACACGCTCGACCATTGCGGTCCCTTGACCCGTACCGTCGAGGATTGCGCGCTGATGCTGCAGGTGCTCGCCGGACACGATCCGCAGGACCCCGCCTCCGCCGACGTTCCGGTTGCGGATTACCGCGCGGCCCTGGCGCCGCGGCTCGACGGAATGAGTGTCGGCGTCGTGCGCCATTGGCACGAGAGGGATGCGGTGGCGGGCTTTGGGCCGGAGAATGCGCCGTCGGAACCCTACGCCGCGGCGTTCGACGCCGCCTGCCGCACCCTTGAAGGCCTCGGCGCGCGCCTGGTCGACCTGCAATTGTCCCCGCTCCTCGATTTTGCCGACGCCAACCGGGTCATCATGCTGGCCGAGGCCTACGCACTGCACGAGACGGATTTCCGCGAGCGGCCGCATTTGTTCGGTCGCCACGTCTTCGCCCGCATCGGCCTCGGGGCGTTTCTCAGCGCCGCCGACTATATCGAGGCGGTGCGGCTGCGCCGCGAGTTGTGCCTCGAAGCCGCCGCCGCGCTGGCCGGCGTCGATGTGCTGGTTTCGGCCAACGCAACCGGGCCGGCGCCGCGGATTGACCAGGTGCCGCTGTGGGGCGTGGTTGAGCGCGCCTCCTACACCGCGCCCTACAACGTGACCGGCCTGCCGGCGCTGTCGGTGCCGATCGGTTTCGAGGACGGGCTGCCGCTGGCCTTCCAGATCGCCGGCAAGCCGTTTGACGAGGCGAACGTGCTGCGCGTCGGGTACGCCTTCGAGCAGGGAACCGAATTCCACCACCGGCGGCCGCCGCTCGCCGCGTCGCTGCCGGGGCGGTGACCGGGGCGTTTACCGGGGCCGCTGGCGGCTGGCGCGCCGCGCTGGTGCTCGCCGGGTGGCTTGCGGCGGGGACCGCGTGCAGCGTCGTCGGCGGCGGCGACAGGCTGAGCGACGCCCAGCAGGTCATCGCCGATATGAAGATCGGGCCATCCGGCCTGACGATCGCCGGCGGCGTCGACCGGGCTGACCGCGCCTACCGGGTCGGCGAGCCGATCGTGCTGTCGGCCGAAGTCAACCGGGTGGCCTACGTCGCGGTTCTGCGGGTGCTGCCGAATGGCGCAACCACGCTGGTCTTTCCCAATAAAGCGCAGCCGGGCGCCCAGGTGGCCGCCAATTCGCCGCTGCGCATCCCGGCGCCCGGCGTCGCCACCAGGCTAAGCGGCGACCAGCCGGGGGCAGTGCTGTTCGAATTTATTGCCTCGGCCAACGGGAGTTCCTGGCTGTTCGGCCGCAAGCCCCAAGGCGCCGCCGATTTTGCCGAGCTCGGCACGACGACGCGCGCCCTCGCCAAGGATATCGTCGATTCGCTCAAGTCCGGCCCCGGCCGCGATACCGCCGTGGCGTCGGTGGTTGTGCGGGTCGCGGCGCCCTAAAAATCAGCCGCCGACCGGGACGAAATCGTAAATCCCGACGCCCTGGACGATCAGGAACTTGCACGCGCCATCCTGTTCGCCGTGGACGTAGTGCGCGGTCTTCGGTGGCACGGCGCAGCGCTGACCCGGCAGGAGCCGGTAGGTATGGCGCGGCGCCCGGGTCTCGACCACCATCGGGCCTTCGAGGCAGACAAAGCTGTCGGTGATGTCGCTGTGGTAATGCCACGGAACGCACTGGCCGCGGTCGAGCGTGAGGACCTGCACGCGCAAGTCGGCGCCCTCGGCGACGATCTCGCGGCCGGCGATCTCGTAGTGCGCCTCCGGGCGGGCTGGTGTGCGGGCTGGTGTGCGGGTTTGCATCGCGCTCTCCGGGTCCGTGGGCGGGACCAAGGCTGTTGTCCACATACCTCTGTATGATATAAGCCGCATCCGTCCTAGCCGTTCGTAATGCAGTCGCCGCCGCGGTGCTGAACCCGTCCGGATCGAACAGCCGCAGACGTCTCGCTGCAATAATGGCTCGGGCATCGCTCGCAATTCGGCCAGTTAGGCGACACAACGGCAAAATCCGACAGGATTTTGGGCGGCGGCCGCCGCGCTCCGGCGGCTCCGGTTTTGACCCGGCCCGAGGGGAGACATGGCGAAAGCTGCACGTGCGAAGAGAGATACCGCGGTTCGCGCCGCTGCTCCGAGCGATCCTGTAACGCCTCCGCAGCGGCTGATGCAGGCGCCGGGTGCGGTCGAGCAAACGGTCGCTGCCGTCGCGGCGCCTGAGGAAGCCGGTAACGCGGACGTCAATGCGGCAGCGGCAGACCCCACGGCGCCGCTGCGCGACAATTTGCGCGGCTATATCGACGAAGTGGGCGGCGGCTGGATCAAGGGGTGGATCTGCGACCCGCTGCAGCCGCACACCCGGATCGAGCTCGAACTGCTCGGCGGCGGCGCGCGCCTTGCGCGAGTGACGGCCGACGGGTACCGCAAGGATTTGCGCGATGCCGGCATCGGCGATGGCCGATACGCCTTTGCGATCCCGCTCGGCGACGGGTTGTCGCCGCAGGCGCGTCATGTTCTGCATCTGCGTTTGGCGGATACCGAAATCGAGGTGCCGGGATCGCCGATCGTCATAGAGCCGGCGGCGCCTGCCGCGGCGCCGGGTTTTTACGAACCCGCGCCGCCGTATGTGCCGGCGGAGCTCGCCGTCGACCGCTTCGCCGCGCTTGGCGGCATGCCCGCCGAAATCACCGCGCCCGCCACGCCGGTGACCGCACCGCCTGTCGCCGCTAGCGCTGCCGAGCCGGTGGTGCCGCCGCCGAGCGGTGAAATCCACGCCCTCTTCGAGGGCTCACGCGCGCCGCAAGCGGCATTCGCCGCGAGTGCAGAGACCACGCTGCAAAGCAACATCGATCTCGCCGAGTGGAGTGGCATCCGGGGCTGGGTGTGGAACCCGCGGCGCCCGCAGCAGCGAATTGCGCTCGAACTGCTGGACGGCGATACGCCGTTGGCGACCGTCGTGGCGAACGAATATCGCGAGGACCTCGAGCGCGCCGGCATCGGCGACGGACGGCATGGCTTTTCGTTCGCGTTCGGCGAGACGCTATTGCCTTACGCCCGCCATGTCCTGCACCTGCGGCCGGTCGGTTCGACGGCCGAGCTGCCTTCGTTTCCGCGCGTCCTGACGCGTGAAGAGGCGGGGCCCGATCCGACCGTGCAATTTGTCCTCGGCAACATCGTGGCTGGCGCCGCGCGGGCGGAAAAGGTCGAGGATCTGGCGCCGATCGTTACCTCGCTGGTGACGTTTCTCGATGCGGCGCTGGCGCGCTACTTCGATCTCGCCGGGGAGAGCGAGGCAAGCGCCGCCGATTTGCTCGATCCGGCGGAATTCACCCCGCACTTGCAGGCGTTGATCAAGTCGCTGCAGTGGGCATATCCGCCGCTGCACCATGAGATCGTCGGCGAGCCCGTGGTCTCGGTCGTCATTCCGGTCTTCAACAAATTCGATTTGACCTACAACTGCATCAAATCGGTTGTCGAGCACGGCGCCGAGCTGGCGTTTGAAATCATCGTCGTTGACGACTGCTCGCGCGATGAAACGATGCTGGCGGGTCTGGCGTTCGGCCGCGGCATCCGGCTCATTCGCAACGAGGAGAATTGCGGCTTCATTCGGACCTGCAACCGCGGGTTCGATGCCGCACGCGGCGACTATATTGTCTTTCTGAACAACGACACGGAAGTGAAAGCGCGCTGGCTCGACGAGCTCTACGAGACGATGCAGCGCGACCCGAAGATCGGCGTCGCCGGAGCGAAGTTGCTGTTTCCCGACGGCACGGTGCAGGAAGCGGGCGGCGTCGTCTGGCGGCTCGGCGACGGGTGGAACTGGGGACGCGGCCAACCGGCCGAAGATCCGCGATTTTCCTATATGCGCGATGCCGACTATGTGTCGGGCGCCGCGCTGATGATCAAGGCGAGCCTATTTGCCGAGTTGGGCAAATTCGACGAGCATTACCTGCCGGCCTATTACGAGGATGTCGAACTGTGCTTCCGCGCGCGGCAACGGGGCTACCGCGTGGTCGTGCAGCCGACCTCCGAGGTTGTCCACTTCGAGGGCGCGAGCGCCGGGACCAATGTCGCCGGGACCGGCATGAAGCGTTTCCAGGCGATCAATCATCGCAAGTTCTTTACGCGCTGGAAGGATGTTCTGGCGACCCACCGCTTCAACGGCGAGATGCCCGAACTCGAAGCTGAGCGCAACGTCCGGCAACGCGCGCTCTTCATCGACGATTCGGTGCCGGAGCCCGACAAGGACGCCGGCTCCAACGCCGCGTTCCAGCACATGCTGTCGCTGCAGCGCCTCGGCTATAAGGTGAGCTTCATCCCCGCCGACAACATGGCGCGCCTCGATCCCTATACGGCCGATTTGCAGCGCCGCGGCATCGAGTGCCTCTATCATCCGTTTTATTTTTCGGTCGAGGATGCGGTGAAGCGCCAGCCGGTGCCGTTCGAGGTGGTCTATCTGCACCGCTATTCGAACGCCTCGAAATATGCCGGAATGATCCGCCAGCATTTCCCGAAGGCGCGCCTGCTTTACAACGTGTGCGATCTGCATTTCCTGCGGCTCGAACGCCAGGCCGAATTGGAAGACGACGCCGAATTGCGCGAGCAGGCCGAAAAGATGCGGCGGCTCGAACTCGGCGCGATGTCGTTCGTCGATTGCGTGCTGGTGTATTCGAGCGCCGAAGCGGAGTTGTTGCGGCAGATTGCGCCGGGTGTCGAAGTGCAGGTGGTGCCCTGGGCCATCGCGCCGCGCGACATCGACAAGCCGCCGGTGGCCACGCCGTCGATCGCCTTTATCGGCGGCTATCGACATACCCCCAACATCGATGCCGCCAAATGGGCGGCGCAGAGCATCATGCCGCGGCTGCGCGAGCAGGTGCCGGGGATTGAGCTGTTGCTGGTCGGCAGCCACATGCCGGCGGAGGTCGCCGGGCTTTCGGCGCGCGACATCGTTCCGGTTGGCTACGTCCCCTCGCTCGACAGCGTCTTCGAGCGGGTCCGGTTGACGGTGGCGCCGCTGCGCTTCGGCGCCGGGCTCAAGGGTAAGGTGCTCGAGAGCCTTGCCGCCGGCATCCCGTGCGTCATGACGACGGTCGCGGCCGAGGGCATCGAACTGCCGCCCGAGTTGCTGTCACTCGTTGCCGACGATCCGAGGGCCCTGGCGGAGCGAATTGCGAGGCTGTGCGGCGACGACGCCGAGTATCAGCGCGCTGTCGCGGCCGGGAAGGCGCATATCGCGGCGAACTACTCGGCGGAGCGGATCGACCGCTTGATCCGGGAGGCTTGCGCGGCGGCCTAGCCATCGCATAAACGGAAGAGGCTCCTTCGCAAGGCCGCCGGCGCAAGGCCGCCGGGCGGCTCGGCCGAGGACCGACTTAAGAAGGATGTCATCGTGCCGAAAACCGCGCTGATCACCGGCGTAACCGGGCAGGACGGCGCCTATCTCGCGAAGCTCCTCCTCGAAAAAAACTATCGCGTCGTCGGCGCCCGGCGGCGCTCGTCGAGCGGCGCGCTGGAACGGCTGCAGGCGCTTCAGGTGGCCGGGCACATCGAACTCGTCGATTTCGATCTGGCCGAGATCACCAACATCCTTCGCGTGCTGGAAAAGGTGAAGCCCGACGAGATCTACAACCTCGCTGCGCAAAGCTTTGTCGGCCTGTCGTTCGAGCAGCCGATATACACGGTCGACATCGACGGGATCGGCCCGCTGCGCATCCTTGAATCGGTCCGCCAGGCGGTGCCGACGGCCCGCTTCTACCAGGCCTCGACCTCGGAGATGTTCGGCAAGGCGCAGGCCATCCCGCAGGACGAGACGACCCCGTTCTACCCGCGCAGCCCCTACGGGATTGGCAAGCTGCTGGCGCATTGGGCGACGGTAAACTATCGCGAAAGCTATGGGCTGGCGGCCAGTTCGGGCATCCTCTTCAATCACGAATCGCCGTTGCGCGGGCGCGAATTCGTCACCCGGAAGATAACCTGGTCGCTGGCGGCGATCCGCCGCGGCGAACTGGAGGTTTTGGAACTCGGCAATCTCGATGCCCAGCGCGATTGGGGGTTTGCCGGCGATTACGTCGAAGGCATGTGGCTGATCCTCCAGCAAGCCGAGGCGCAGGACTTCGTGCTGGCCACCGGCGAGACGCACAGCGTGCGGTCGTTTGTCGGGATCGCGGCGAGCCGGCTCGGGTTCGACATCGAGTGGTTGGGCGCCGGCCCCGACGAGCGGGGCATCGACCGCCGCAGCGGCAAGACGGTCGTTCGGGTCAATCCGGCGTTCTATCGCCCGGCCGAAGTCGATCTCTTGGTCGGCAACCCAAAGAAGGCACAGGACGTGCTGGGCTGGCGGCGACAAGTCGGGTTCGCCGAGCTGGTGACCATGATGGTGGAGGCCGACGACAACCCCGGACGCACCTGATGTCCCCCCATTTCGTCCATCCCGGCGCAGGCCGGGACCCATCGCTCAGCGGTCGCGATGGTTGATGCATGGGTCCCGGCCTGCGCCGGGATGGGGGAATATCGGGGAAAACGTGGTCCGTCGAACTTTGCGATCGGGCGACCAGAGGTTTGCACCGTCCCACCGATGGTCCGTGGCGTGTGATCAAAGTTCTCGTCGTTTTCGGCACCCGGCCCGAGGCCATCAAGATGGCCCCGGTGGTCCAGGCCCTGGCGGCCAGCGACGCCATCCGTCCAATCATCTGCCTGACGGGCCAGCACCGGGAGATGCTCGCCGGGGTCCTGCAATTCTTCGGGCTCGGCGCCGATCACGACCTGTCGATCATGAAGCCGGCGCAGGCTCTCGCGTATGTGACGGCGGCGGTATTGACCGGCGTGCAGGGTGTGCTTGCCGCGGAAAAGCCCGACTGGGTGCTGGTCCACGGCGACACCACCTCGGCGCTGGCGGCGGCGTTGGCGGCGTTCTACGCCGGCTGCCGGATCGGCCATGTCGAAGCCGGATTGCGCACCGGCGATCTGCGGCAACCCTGGCCCGAGGAGATGAACCGCAGCGTGATCGATCGCCTCGCGGACGGCCTCTTCGCGCCGACCGCGAGTGCGCAGCGCAACCTCCTCGCCGAAAATCTTGCCGCCGAACGGATCGTCGTCACCGGCAACACGGTGGTCGACGCGCTGCTGGCGGTGCGCGGGCGCCTCGAAAGCGACGCGGCGCTCGCCCGCGCCACCGCGGCGCCGTTCAGCTTCCTGGAGCCGGCGAAGCGGCTGATCCTGGTGACCGGGCACCGCCGCGAAAGCTTCGGCCGGGGCTTCGAAGAGATCTGCGCCGGCCTGCGTCGCATCGCTGCGCGGCCAGATGTGCAGATCGTCTATCCGGTTCACCTGAACCCGGCGGTGCAGGCCCCGGTGAGGCGCATCCTCGGCGGCCTGCCCAATGTGCATCTGCTCGAGCCGCTCGACTACGTGCCGTTTGTCTATCTGATGATGCGCAGCGACATCATCCTGACCGATTCCGGCGGGGTTCAGGAGGAGGCGCCATCGCTCGGCAAACCGGTGCTGGTGATGCGCAACCTCACCGAGCGGCCGGAGGCGGTCGCCGCCGGGACGGTGGCGCTGGTCGGCGCCGACCGGCGGCGGATCCACGAGGCGGCGGCCGAGCTACTCGACTCGCCGTCCCGCTATGCGCAATTTTCCCGCGCCCATAACCCCTACGGCGACGGCCGCGCCAGCCTGCGCATCCGCGATTGGCTGCTGGGGGCGTCGTAGCGTTGCGGTGCGTGCGGCTTGGCTAGGAGGCGCGCGACAGCGCGTCCGCCTTGGTGTTGAGCGCCTGGATCAGGCCATCGATGCCGCGGGTCCGCAGGATCGAGGCGAATTCCGAGCGGCGCGTCGCCAATTCGCTGATCGTGCCGTCGAGATAGACATCGGCGATCTGCCACATCCCGCCATTGTCGCGCATCAGGTAATTGATGTTCACCGGCTCGCCGTCCGACTTGATGATCTGGCTGGTGATGATCGTGCCGCCAGCCGATGCCTGCTCGCCGGTCACCTGCAGCCGCTCGCCGGCATAGCTGTTGAAGCGCTCGGCATAGATCGCCGAGATGTAGCGTGCGAAGGCCTGGCTGACCTGCTGGCGCTGCGGCTCGCTGAGGCTGGCCCAATCGGGCCCGACGGCGAGCCGCGTCATCAGCGGGATATCGAAAGCGCGGCGGACTACCGGCTCGATCTGCGCGTAGCGCCCGCTCGCTCCGAGCGCCGAACCGTTCTGCATCGTGGCGAGCAGCGTCGTGTAGAGGCTGCGCACCGTCTCGGTGCCGCCTCTGCCCATCGCGACGGCGCGCGGCGACAGCGCCGCAAGCGTCAAGCAAAGCGCGATACCGACGAGCGTAAGCCCGCGCTCCCGGCCCGTGGTCGAGCGTGTCATGCTGAAAATCCGTTTGACCAGGATGGTTCTGGGGGAAGCTGAACCGCTTGCCGATAAGGTGATGGCCAACAGGTCGTATTCAAGGCCGCGGCCGCTTGTCCGGCACCTTTTCGCTGGATGCCGCGCGTCAATCGTAATTTCGGCACGGCCCCACCTCGCGACAGACTGACGATCGCAACAGCAGGTAAACGACCGCGGCGGCGGTCGGTTACCCGAAGCTCCAAAGAGTTGAAATACTTGGCAGCTGATTCTTAAGAAACGCTATATCGCCGCCGCGAAATCACCCGGATGGCTGCTGCTCAGTAGGTCTCCCGCGGCAGGTCGAGATGCGGGAACGGGCTGTGGACATGCGGCGCCACGACCTGCCGCGCCGGCCGGATGTAGCTCTTGTCGAGTTCGCCGTAATGGGTGACGCCGAGCAGCGACAGGCAAATGCGGATCTCGTCCTCAAGGATTTCGAACAGCCGCACGACCCCCGGGCCGCCGGCTGCGGCGAGGCCGTAGACATAGAGCCGGCCGACCACCACCGCGTCGGCGCCGAGGGTGATCGCCTTGACGACGTCGGTGCCGCGGGTGATCGAGCCGTCGACAAAAACGCGGGCGCGCCCGCCGACCGCCTCGACGACCTCGGGCAGCACGTCGACCGAGCCGACGCCCTGGTCGAGCTGCCGGCCGCCATGGTTCGACACGTAGACGCAGTCGACCCCGTGATCGACCGCGATCCGCGCGTCCTCGGCCGTCGCGATGCCTTTGATGATGACCGGAATGCTCGACAGGCGCTTGATGCGGTCGATGTCGCGCCAGTTGAAGCGCGCCTGGTAGATCCGCGCATCGCCGGCCCGGACCCGGCGGCGCTCGTGGCGCTTGGCGATGTCGCGCTCGCGTCGCGAATAGCTGTCGGTGTCGACGGTCAGGCAGAAGGCGTTGTAGCCGTTGGCGACCGCGCGCCGGACATGGTCGTCGACCCAGGCTTCGTCGCCGCGCACGTAAAGCTGGAAGATGCGGAACCCGTCGCCGGCGGCTTCCGCGGTCTTTTCGAGGCCGGGGTGCGACACCGAGGAGAGGATCATGCCGTTGCCGAACTGCGCCGTCGCGGCGGCGACCGTGCCGCCGCCGCCGGGCTCGAAATTCTCGAGCGAGCCGACCGGCGCGCACAGCACCGGGATGCGCAGCTTGCGGCCGAACACCTCGCGCGAGCAGTCGACATCGGACACGTCGCGCAGCACGCGCGGCCGGAAGCCGATCGCGTCGAGCGCCAGGCGATTGCGCGCCAGCGTTGTCTCGGTCTCCGAACCGCCGATCAGATAGTCCCAGTTGTTGCGGTTGAGGTTCTGGCGCGCGACCTTGACGAACTCGTGCAGGTTCTGAAAGCGGTATTCGAGATTGTCGTCGTCAGACATCGGCGGCCTCGTCCTCTCATCGGCGGAAATGCCGCGGCAGCCTAACGGAGCCGCGCCGGGCCAGCAATGCCGCCCGTCGAGGCGCGCGCGACGACGCAGCGCGCGATGCCGGCGAGGTCGGGTGCGAACCCGTCGACGCCAAGGCCATGACGCAGCAGGATCGCGGCCACCGCGTCGGCCTGGCCGGCGCCGAGTTCGGTCGCGAAAATCCCGCCCGGCGGCAACAGCCGCGGCAAATCCGGGGCGATCGCCCGGTAGGCCGCCAGCCCATCGGCGCCACCGTCGAGCGCGCGCCGCGGATCGTGGGCGCGAACCTCCCTCGGCAGCTCGGCGATCGCCCGCGTCGCGATGTACGGCGGATTGGCGATGATGGCGTCGAACCCGGTGGCGAAGGCCGTCGCCCAGTCGCCGACCGTGAAATGTGCGCGGCCGCCGAACCCGAGCCGCTCGGCATTATGGCGCGCCGTCAGCGCCGCGCCGCGCGCTATGTCGACGCCGATCCCGCTCGCCCGCGGGAACTCGCTGAGGAGCGCAAGAAGCAGGCAGCCGCTGCCGGTGCCGAGATCGAGAAAGCGGTACGGCCGGGCACGGTCCGGCAGCCGCGCCGCTATTGCGGCGACGACGGTTTCGCTGTCCGGCCGGGGGTCGAGCGTGTCGGCCGACAGCAGAAACTCCAGCCCCCAGAACTCGCGTCGGCCGACAATCCGGCTCAGCGGCTCGCGGTCCAGCGTCCGGCGCAATATCTCCGCGAGCTGCGCCTCTTCGGCCGCTGCGAGCGGGCGTTCCGGATGTGCGAAAACCTGTGCGCTCGACAGGTCGAGCGCCGCTGCCAGCAGGCGGCGGGCCTGCCGGTGCGGCTCCTCGAACCCGGCGGCGGCCAGCGCCGCGGCGCCGGCGGCAAGCGCCGAGGCGACCGTCCGCCTCACTCGGCCGCCGTCGCCAGCCTGGCGGCGCGGTCGGCGGTGGTCAGCGCGTCGATCACCTCGTCGAGCGCTTCGCCCGACAGCACCTTGTCGATCTTGTAGAGCGTCAGGTTGATGCGGTGGTCGGTGACGCGGCCCTGCGGGAAATTGTAGGTGCGGATGCGCTCGGAGCGGTCGCCGCTGCCGACCTGCGATTTGCGGTCGGCGGCGCGCGTCGCGGCGAGCGCCTGCCGCTCCATCTCGTAGAGCCGGGCGCGCAAGACCTTCAATGCCCGCGCCTTGTTCTTGTGCTGCGATTTCTCGTCCTGCTGGATCACCACCAGCCCCGAGGGCAGATGGGTGATCCTGACCGCGCTGTCGGTGGTATTGACCGATTGCCCGCCCGGGCCGCTGGCGCGGAATACGTCGATCCGCAGATCCTTGTCGTCGATCGCGACGTCGACCTCCTCGGCCTCGGGCAATACCGCGACGGTCGCGGCCGAAGTGTGGATGCGGCCCGAGGCTTCGGTCTCCGGCACGCGCTGCACCCGGTGCACCCCCGATTCGTATTTGAGGCGGGCGAAGACGTCGCGGCCGGTGATCGAGGCGACCGCCTCCTTGAAGCCGCCGATCCCGGTCTCCGATAGATCGAGCAGTTCGAAACGCCAGCCGCGCAGCGCGGCGTAGCGCTGATACATGCGGAAGAGATCGGCGGCGAACAGCGCCGCCTCGTCGCCGCCGGTGCCGGCGCGCACTTCGAGGATCGCGTTGCGCTCGTCGTCCTCGTCCTTCGGCAACAGCGACAGCTTGACCTGCATTTCAAGCTCGGGCAGGCGCTGGCGCAGCGCCTGCACCTCTTCCTCGGCCAGCGCCTTCATTTCCGGGTCGTCGGCCGCTTCGGCCATCTCGGCCGCGGCGGCGAGATCGGCTTCGGTGCGGCGCAAATTCTCGATGCCGCCGACTATCGGGTCGAGCTCGCTGTATTCCTTCGACAATCGGGCAAAATCGGCGCCGCTCACCCCGGCGGCCGACAAGGCCGCGCCGAGCTCTGCATGCCTGCGTCGCAGCTGGTCGAACCGCGATTCGAGCGCCCTCTCCATCGCGCGTCAGCCGTAGAGCGCCGCGAGCCACGCCGGCAGGTTATCGAGCGCGACCTCGCTTTGTGCGCCGCTGTCGAGATCGCGCACCGTCGCGGCGCCGCGCGCCAGCTCGTCCTGGCCGAGAAGCACCGCGGCGCGAGCGCCGATCCGGTCGGCCCGCCGCATCCGCCGCTGCAAATTGCCGGAATAGCCGAGATCGACGACGAAGCCGGCATCGCGCAGTTTTTCCGCCAGATCAATCGGCCACAGCTCATCGACAATGGCGATCGGGATCAGCGCCACCGGGCGCTTCGGCGCTGGCGGTTCATCGATCAGCATGGCCAGTCGCTCGATGCCGGCGGCCCAACCGACTCCCGGCATCGCGGGGCCGCCCATCAATTCGACCAGCCCATCGTAGCGCCCGCCGGCGAGCACGGTGCCCTGCGAGCCAAGATCGGTGGTGACGAACTCGAAAACCGTGTGCGTGTAGTAATCGAGACCGCGCACAAGGCGCTGGTTGATGCGATGAGCGATGCCGATCCGATCGAGGCCGCCCCGTACGCCCGCAAAGAATTGCCGCGATGCCGGGTTGAGGAACTCCTCAAAGCGCGGCGCATCGGCGTTGATGCGCACATCGCCGGGGTCTTTCGAGTCGAGGATGCGCAGCGGGTTGGCTGCGAGCCGGCGCCGGCTGTCTTCCGATAATTCGGACTGTCGCGCCGAGAAATAGCCGACCAGGGCATCGCGGTAGGCGGCACGACTTTCCGGGTCGCCCAGCGTGTTCAGCTCCAGCACCACGCGCTCGCCAACCCCGAGTTCCCTCAGGATGCGCTGGCCCAGCGCGATGATCTCGATGTCGGCCTGCGGCGTCGCGACGCCGAGCAATTCGGCGCCGATCTGGTGGAACTGGCGGAAGCGGCCCTTTTGTGGCCGCTCGTAGCGGAACATCGGCCCCGAATAGAAGAACTTGAGCGGCGTCGACTGCGTCAGCCCGTTCGACAGCACCGCACGGACCACGCCGGCGGTGTTTTCCGGCCGCAAGGTGACTTCCTCGCCGCCGCGGTCCGTGAAGGTGTACATCTCCTTCGAGACGATGTCGGTGTGCTCGCCAATCGGGCGCGAAAACACTTCGGTGAATTCGAAGATCGGCGTCGCGATTTCGGCGAAACCGTAAAGCGCCGCCAAGTCGCGCGCGGTGTCGCCGATCCGGCGGTGTCGCCGCATCGTCTCGGGCAACAAATCCTGCGTGCCGCGCACCGGCTGCAAGGCTGGCATCGCTCTCGTCTCTCCCCACCGCGGCGCATGGCGGCTGACGGCGCTGCGCGGCGCCGGCTAGCGCGAGATCGCCCGCGGTGCCGGCCGCTTGCGCCCGGACACCGATAAGTGGCGACAGAGCGCGTAAATGCCAAGGCAAATCCCCGCCAGGATTGCGCCCAAGCCGACCAGCGATGCGATGTCGGCCGCAAGCTGCCACTCGGGCCGGCGATAGGCGAAGGGCCGGTAAGCGGCAAACGCGGTCTCGGCGGCGGCCGCGTCGGCGGCAAAGCCGTCGCCGGGCGAGCAGGAATTGTCGCGGCCATAAATGTAGCAGGCCGGGTTGCGCAGGTGCCGGTCGGGCAGCGACAAAGGGCCGAGGCGAAGGCCCCACGGAAAGGTTTGCAGCTTGTAGCCGAACAGCGGCTCGTAGCACGGAAAGGCCGATGCCCCGGCGGCCAATAGATCGTTGTCGGGAAAGGCGCGGCCGGCGGCGATCGCGGTGACCGGCGGTGGCAGTCCGGTGCGGCGCAGCGCGCGGTCGGCCGCGAGGATCGGCGATGGATCGTAGGGCTGCTGACGGTAATGCGTCGTGTCGGCAACCAATGCCTGGCCGACCGTCGCGAGGATGCCGATCAGCGCCACGCCGCCGCGCACTCGAGGGTCGGCGAACAGCAGGTCCAGCATCAACGCGGCGGCGATCGCCAGCGGCAGCAGGTAGACGAAAAACCAGCGCACCAGCATGCCGTTTTCGCCGATATAGGGCAGGGTCCTCAGCCAGGCCGCGAATTGCGGGCCACCGCAATTCAGCCACAGCGGGATCGCCAGCACCGCGGCGAGGCCGATCGCCGCGAGCCAGCGTTGCGGCGGCGGCCGGCGGCGCAACGCGCCGCGGGCGAGAGCCGCGCCGGCGCCGCCGACAAGCAGCACCAGCGGCACCAGGCCGAGGCCGAATTCGAATTCGTGGCGTTCGGCGAATTGCGGCAGCGCCGAGGGGAGGAAAAACGCCTGGAACAGCGCCGGCAATGCGGTCGCGAGGTCGGGGAAAATGAACAGCGTGCCGTCGCGGCGAAATTCGCTGACGAAAACCAGGGCTGGCGCCAACTTGGCCGCGCCGGCCGCCGCGGCGAGGAGGCCGGCGCCGAGGCCCAACGGCCAAAATGACATGACCGGCCGGCATGCCAGGGCGTGCAGCAGCCAGACGGCGAGCGCCGCCAGGGCCAAGGGGACGATGATGTTGGGCGCGCCGCAATAGACGACATAGGTGAGAATCGCCCCGCCGAGCGCGGTCATCACGAGGAAGCGGCGAAGCCAATCCGGGCGCCCGTCGAGCGGGGTCAACAGCACAAAGCACAGCAGCGGCAGCAGCCCGACCGCGTGATAGGTGACCTGCCCGATCGCCATCCGGTACAGCAAAAAGCCGTTGAACAGGAAGATCACCGCCCCGAGAGCAGCGGCCGCCAGCGATGTGTCGAAGCGCCGGCGCAGCAGCACGAACGTCCCGAGCCCGCCCAGCCAGGCGAACAGCACTAGGGTGAGAAAAACGCTCGTCAGCGGATCGACGAATTCGGCGAGCGCTTGCGGCGCCGAATAGAAGATCGATTGCGGGTTGGCGAGGAAGGGCAGTCCGCCGCAGAAGGCGGGCGAGAAATCCGGCAGTGCGAAGAGGCCGTTGGCGGTGATCCAATAGCGGCCGGCGAGGATCAGCGGCAGGAAGTAGGAATAATCCTCGCCGACCCGGCCGGCCGGGTTCGGAAAGAAGCTTTTGGCGAATAGGGCGTAGACCGCCGCGCTGGCCAGCAACGCCAGGCCGCACCCCCAATGGCGGCCGGTCATCGCCATTTCGCGCGCCATGGCGCCGGCTCACGGTCAGCGATGGGCCAGTGCATCGGGCCGCTACTGTCCCGCCGAGGCGGCAACGCCGGCGGGATCGACCACGTCGGCAGCGTACCGGCGCATCGCAGCCATCACCATGGCGAGGAACAGCAGGATCAATAGCGGCGTCAGGGCGCCGGGGGGGAGCAACCTTGGCGGGGCGAACAGCGGGCTGATCCACACCGCGGCGGCGAGCACGATTTCCGAAGTGCGCAGGCCGCTCATGCGCGGTGCGGTGATGAAGAGGCCCGCCGCCAGTCCCAGCAGAACGGCATCGGACGCCGAGGCATGCGGCGCCGCCAGCATCGTCGCCGCCAGCAGCGCGGCAAGCTGCAGCGACGGCATTGAGCGATGGCGGTAGGTCTCGTAGACAAACGCGGCGGCCAGCGCGACCGCGACCCACTGCGCGAGGCTCGCCAAGGCTTGCGGCGCGTTGAGCGCGCTGACGCAGGCGAAGACGCTCACTCCGTTGAGCCGGCCGGCGGTCACCCAGGCGCGGTAGGCCTCGTCGGCGCCGGTCATCATCGCGATCCACGCCTGCCAGATGCCGGGGCCGAACACCGCCAGGCTCAGCAGCGCCAGGGCCGCCGCACTCGCCGCGGTGCTGACGAGGGCGCGCCACTGCCGCGTCGCGAGCAGCGCCACCGGCACCAGCAGCCAGAGCTGCGGCTTCAGCGTCAGCACGCCGAAGAGCGCGCCGGCGAGCACCGGGGAGCGGCCCAGCAATCCGAAGCCGCCGAGCAGCAGAGCGCTCGTGAAAAAGGCGTTCTGTCCGGTCATCACGTCGAACGGGACGGCCGGGCACAACAGCAGCGAGAACGCCGCGATCCAGCGCGGCATGCCGCGGCCGAAATGCAGCAGGGCGGCGAGGATCGCGGCGGCAAACCCAATCAGCAGAAAGGCCGCCAGCGAGGCCGCCGGCGGCAGCAGCCCGAACGGCAGAAACAGCAGGAGAAAGCTCGGCGGATAAACCCAAGGGTGCAGGATCAGCGGCTGCGACAGCCAGAGGGCGAAGCGCTGGTTCAGCGCGGCCGTCAGGGTTCGGCCGTCGAAGACGAGCGGCAGGTTGCCGTCGAAATAAGCGCGCGCCGCCGTATAGAAGACCATCCAGTCCTGGCCGGGATCGCGGAAGAACACCCAAATCCAAAGAGCCCAGGCCGCCAGCCCGGCCGCGCCGCAGATGAGTGCCAGCGTCACCGCCCGCTTCGGCGACAGCGGCCAATGGGGCGCGCCGTCGCTCCCGACCGTCGCGGCCGCGTCGCCGCCAATCGGCGCGGCAAAGTGGGCCCCGGCAGGCTCGCCCGACATGATCTCCACCTTTGGCGCGGCTCGGCAAGGCTGATGCAGGCGCCTTAAGTCATGGTTAACGGCCGAGCTTTAGATAGCATCAGTTTGCGGCGCCGAGGGCGCGGGCGATAGGCGGAAGGTTGGATCATGCGGGCTGCCAGCTCTGTCCGACGGCATCGCATGAGGGTGCGTTGAGGCCCGTCGCCAGCCTGTGCGACGGACGCTGGCTCACCCGCCGGCGGATAGGCATCGCCGCGGCGATCCTGCTGGCGGTGCAGATTGCCGGGTTCGCCTTCATCGTCGCCGGCACGCACGGCTGGATCACCCCGTTGAAGGGGCCGACGACCACCGATTTCGTCAGCTTCTATGCCGCCGGGCGGCTGGCCGAGGCGGGAACCCCGGCCCTCGCCTATGATCGCGCGGCGCATCTCGCGGCCGAGGAGCAGGTCGCCGGAATCGGCATCGTGTATCAGTTTTTCAATTACCCGCCGGTATACCTGCTGCTGTGCGCGGTGCTCGCGATGCTGCCCTATCTTCTGGCATTCGTCGCGTTCGAGACCGCGACGCTCGTGCTCTATCTTTGCGTCGCCACGCGCATCCTGGGCGAGCGCAGCGGGGTCGCGCTTGTCGTGCTGCTCGGCTTCCCGATGGTGTTCTGGAATTTCGGCATCGGGCAGAATGCGTTCCTGACGGCCGGATTGTTCGGTGCGGCGACGCTGGTGATCGACCGCCGCCCGGTTGTCGCCGGACTTTTCTTCGGCACGCTCTGCTACAAGCCGCAATTCGGCCTGATGGTGCCGCTGGCGCTGGCCGCCGCCGGCCAATGGCGCGCCTTCGCCGCGGCGGCCGTCTCGGCGACCGTCTTGGTGCTGCTGTCGCTGGCGCTGTTCGGGGCCGGGACCTGGCAGGCTTTCCTGGAGGTCGCCGGCAACTCGCCGGCAATGTACGAATCGGGGCGCATCCTGTTTGTCGGCATGGCGAATTCCTTCGGCGCGGCACGCCTGCTCGGCGCCGGCCCGCCGCTAGCCTACGCGATGCAAGCGGTCGCGAGCCTTGCCGCGGCCGGTGTCGTCGTCGCGGTGTGGCGGCGCGGCCTTGGCCTGCCGACGCGCGCCGCGACGCTCGCCGCCGCGACGATCGTCGCGGCGCCGCTGGCGCTCTTTTATGACCTGATGCTCGCCGCCATCGCGGCGGCCTGGCTCGTCCGCGACCGCGGCTCTCCGGCCGCCGCCGGCTGGGAGAGCGCGGTGCTGGCGGCGCTTTACCTGGTGGTGCTCGATGGGCGCGGCCTCGCCGAGCATTGGCGAGTGCCCGCCTTCCCGCTCGCCGCGATCGTGCTCCTCGCGCTCGCCGCCGCCCGCGCCTGGCGGGAAATGACGGCGTCACCCGGCGATGCTGGGCTCGCGGCGGCGCGAGGCGAGCCGTCCTGC
Source organism: Allostellaceae bacterium (assembly GCA_035309005.1). Taxonomy (GTDB): domain Bacteria; phylum Pseudomonadota; class Alphaproteobacteria; order ATCC43930; family CGMCC-115725; genus DATARH01. The sequence continues at coordinate 32,636 of DATGFP010000034.1, forward strand.
GGCGCACCCGATTGACCGGCAGATTTCCGCCGTATGCTCGCGCTACGGGCAGCGATGCAGCAGGCAGCCGTAATAGCGAAAGATGTCGGTCTGCCCTAGCCGATCGCTCGCCATCCCGAACGGCGAGAGCATGTAGATCAGCCAGAGAAATTGGGCGGCGAAAATGTCGACCAGCGCGGCGCTGGCGAGCAGCCGGTTGCCGCCTCGGCCGGGGACCGCCAGCAGGCACCAGAACCCGATGAACGCGCCCAGTTCGAGGAGCGGATAGAACTCCATCCGATAGCGGTAGGTCATCGCGATCGCGCACAGCATCAGCAGCGCCGGGATCAGGAGGCCGCACGCGGCCAGCGCGATCGGCGCGCGGCGTGGCATCGCCCTCCCTCGCGCCAGATGGACGGCGCCGTAAATGCCGAGGCCGATGAGCAATGGATCGGAAAGTAAAAAGCTGCTTGGAGGCAGCTCGACGTCGATCATCGTCCGTTCGACGAACCCCGACCACAATAATTGCCCCGAGCCGTCGCGCAGTGCCCATAGAGGGAAAAAATAATAAAGGAGACCAAACGGCAGCCGGATCGGATTGAATTCGCCATATTCGTGGAGTGCGGCGACATGCGCCGGGTTTGGCGTTTCGATCAGTGACCGGTTCATATCCATAAAGACGAACGGATTGCCCCATCGCTGCTGATTGACGATCCCGGTAGCCACGGCAAACGCCAGCAGGATGAGCAGCGGCAGGCACGACGAGAGCAGCCTGCTACACACGCCACCGGCGCCGTTCGCTTTCGCCACTGCCCAGCCGCGCCACAGCCAAATCAAACCAAGCGCCACGTAGAGCCCCAGCGCGGTCGAGACGCGCGTCAACAGGCATAGACCGGCAACCGCCGCGAGCGTCGACATCAGCGGGATCGAAAAACCGTCCGGCCGCGTCCACCCTTGTAGGACGAGCAACACAAAGGCGGCGGCAAACACATCCGCCCACAGCAGGATCTCCTGGTAGATCGACGGTCGCAAAAACAGCACTTGCGGCCCGCTCGCCAGGATGGCGGCGATCAACAGCCACAGCAGCAGTGGCCGGCGCGGCATGTCGACGCTGCGCCATAGGACAAGCACGGACATCACTTTGAACAGCGCCATCAACGAATCGGCGACCAGGCAGCTGAGGCGGGTAAAATCGGTCGTCGCGAAATTTGGCAGCACCAGCAACGGCGCGCGCAGCAGCGCCGGGAAGATGCCGAAATAAGAGTAGACCGCGCCGTTGCGTCGGAAGCCCTCAAGGCCGACTGCCGCCGGATCGACATCGAACCGGCCGTGCAGCATATGCAGAAGCATGCTGTTGAAGTTCAGCCCGGTAGGCAGCGGTTGGAACAGCCCGCTGGTGCCGCCGGCGGTGAGGAGCAGGGCATAATAGCCGATCGCCGGCAGCAACAGGCAGAGTGCTGCAGTGCCGACGCGCCCTGCGGGCCGTTCGGCGGTCGAACTCGTCATTTTCCACGCTCCGCAGCGCACCAAGGCTTGCTGATTAAGATACCGGATTTAGCTGCGGCTAACTGCACCAGCACCAGACGCAGCCGTTGCAGAGGCTCAAAGATCGAGGACGAGGACGTCGCTGAGGGCGCGCGAGCAGCAGATCAAGAGGTGGGTGCGGCGGGCGGTTTCGGCGAGGATCGGGTCGCGGTGGTCGGGTTCGCCGGCGATGTAGCGGGTCAGGCAGGTGCCGCAATAGCCGAGTTCGCACGAGGTGCGGGCTTCGACGCCGTGGCGGCGCAAGACGTCGATGATCGTCTCGCCCGGCGGCACGTCGTATTCGGCGCCGCTCTTCGCCAGGCGGACGCGAAACGGCCGGTCCTCCTCGACGCGGGAAGGCGGGGCCGCGCCGGGGCCGGAGAAATATTCGCAATGCACGCTGCCGGCGGGCCAATGCGCCGAGGCGGCGGCCGCCGCCGCCATCATGCCGGCCGGGCCGCAATAGTAGAGATGCGTGCCGGGCTGCCAGTCGCGCAGCAGAGCGGCGATGTCGAGCCCGCGCGACGGGTCGCCGCCATCGTAATGGAACACCACCCGCCCCATCGCGGCGAGCAGGTCGAGCTCCTCGCGAAAGGCCGTCTTCTCCGGGGCGCGGGTGCAGTAATGCAGGTGGAATTCGCTGCGGCGGCGGCGCAATTCGGCGATCATCGCCATGATCGGGGTGATGCCGATGCCGCCGGCGAGCAAGAGGTGGCGCTCGGCCGCCTCGGCGAGCGCAAAGTGGTTGTGCGGCAGCGACACCTCGACGACGTTGCCGACCCGCACCGCGTCATGCAGCTGCCGCGAGCCCTCCCCGAGGCTCTCGCGCAGCACGGCGATGCAATAGCGCCGCCGCTCGGCCGGGTCGTTCCACAATGAATAGTCGCGCCAGACCCCCTCGCCGAGCCGCACGCCAACATGCGCGCCGGCGGCAAAGCGCGGCAGATCGCGCCCGTTCGGATCGACGAGCTCGTAGCCGTTGACGGCCTCGGCCAGATAGGTGATCGAGCGCACGCGCAGCCGCATGGCGTGTTATCTCGCGAATCCGTCCCGCTGCAAACCGCAATCGCCGATAGGGTCAGCTTCCAGCAAGGTCGCGGGCTTCGGGTAGAAAGAGATCGTGCCATGCCTTCGGGGCGCGCCTCAGCCGCCCGGTGCGGTGCATGAACTCGGCCAGCCGCATCACCCCCGCCGGGGCCGCGCTATAGGCGAGATCGGGATCGCCGAGCATGTCGCTCAGGTCTTCGAGCGAGGTGTCCTGGTCCTTGACCATCGCGCCGAACATCTCGGCGGCCGCCCCCGGGGCTTTCTTGATGATGTCGTCGGCCGCCTGCAGGGCCGACAGGATCGCCTTGCAGAGTTCCGGGTTGGCGGCGTGGAAACGCAGCGTCGTGGCCAACATCACGACGCTGTGCGGGCCGGCGATGTCGAAGGAATCCATGACCCGGCGGATTTTCGCATCGCCGAGTTCGTCGTCGACGTAGGGCGTGCGCGAGAAATGCGCGTCGATGTCGCCCTTGCCCGAAATCAGCGCCGCGGCGGCGGCGGCGTCGGGCCGCGCCACCGCCAGCGCGTCGAGCTTGTCGTAATGCTCCGGCCCCCATTCCTGGGCCGCCGCCATTTCGAGCATCAGCGCCGGCCCTGAAGTTTTGAGAGCCGGCACCGCGATGCGGTCCTTCGGCGTAAAATCGCGGATCGTGTTGATCGCCGGATTGCGGGTTACCAACACGTAAGGCCGTTGCGCGACGGCACCCAGCGCGCGGACTTCCGCGGGCTGGCTGGCGCTGGCGTCGGCGGCGACGAGGAAAGGCGCAATCCCGGCCGCGACGAAATCGCTCGCGCCGGCGCCGAGCCCGTCGAGCGGCACGTCCTTGCCCGGCGTTGTCCAATGGACCGTTACGCTGCCGAGGCCCATCGCTTCGGCCACCCGCTCGATCAGATGCTCGTGCTCCATCACCAAAAGCGGCAGCACCACCAGATCGAGCGGCCGCACGACCCGGATCGGCGCGGCCTGTGCCCGGGCAGGGGCGGCGCACAGGCTCGCCGCGATGGCGAGGCCGGCGCTTATGAAGGCGCGGCGATCGAGCACGCCAGCGGCTCGTAATAGGCGGCGGGGAGGCCGGCTTCCTCGCGCGCGTCGCGATTGAACGGCGGCTTCAGCATGCCGGCGAAATGTTGCCGGACGCGGTCGCGGAAGGTCGCCTCGGGGTGGAGGCCGCGTTCGCGGCAGAGCCAGTGGAACCAGCGCGCGCCGGCCGCGACATGGCCGACCTCCTCGCGATAAATGAGCGCGAGAATGGCGGCGCTTTCGGTGTCGCCGGCGCGCTCCAGGCGATGGGTCATTTCCGGCGTCACGTCGAGGCCGCGCGCTTCCAGCACCAGCGGCACCACCGCCAGGCGGGCAAGCAGATCATCGGCCGTCGCGACCGCCGCTTCCCACAGCCCGTCATGCGCCGGCAGCGCGCCATAGGCCGTGCCGAGCGCGCCGAGGCGAGCCGTGAGCAGCGCAAAATGTTCGGCTTCCTCGGCCGCCACCCCCACCCAATCATCGAAAAACGCCCGCGGCAGCCCCTTGTCGCCGAACCGCGCGACGAGGTCCCAGGCGAGGTCGATCGCGTTGAATTCGATATGCGCCAGCGCGTGCAACAGCGCGGTCCGCGCGGGCGACGAGCCGAAATGGCGCCGCTTCGGCATGTCGCGCGGCGGCAGCAGCACCGGGCGCTGCGGCCGCGCCGGGCGCATCGGCGGGGTTGCCCGCCCGACCGCCAGGTCACCGGAGCGCCAGCGCGCCGCAAGCCTTCGGCTCAGCGCAATTTTTTGCGTCGGTTCGGCGCTGTTGAGGACCGCCACCGCCCCTGCGGCGAGGCTCGCCGGGAGAATGGTTTCGGCCTCGATCAGAGCGACTGCACCGCCTTCAAGACTTCGGCGACATGGCCGCCCACCTTGACCTTGTGCCAGGCGCCGCGCACCACGCCCTCTTTGTCGATCAAAAAGGTGCTGCGATCGATCCCCATGTATTTGCGGCCGTACATGCTCTTCTCGACCCACACGCCGTAGCCTTCGGTCACCTTGCCGTCGGCGTCGGACGCCAGGATGAACGGCAGCGCGTGCTTTTTCTTGAACTTGTCGTGCGAGGCGACCGAATCGCGCGAGACGCCGATGACGGTGGCGCCGGTCTTGCCGTAATCCGGGAACGAATCGCGAAACCCGCAAGCTTCCGCGGTGCAGCCCGAGGTGTCGTCCTTCGGGTAGAAATACAGCACCACCGGCTTGCCGCGCAGCTGCGACAGCGTGACGGTGCCGTTGCCGTCGGTCGGCATCGTGAAATCGGGGGCCTTGTCGCCGACATTGACGCTCATCGCGCCCTCTCCCCTGTCGCCGTTTCGCGGGATTGCGCCGCGCGCCGCGCCGCCGAGCGGGCCGCCAATCGCGCCGGGCGGGCGATCAGCCGATCGTACCAGGCTCGGACGCGGGCGCAGGCGCCAGTCATATCCGCTTCGAGCCGCGCGAAGTCAACCGCGCCGGCGAGGCGCGCCAGGGTCGCTCCCTCAGGCCCCGCGAGGGCCGCCGGATCCGACGCGCCGGCGAACAGCAGCGCGAGCAACTCGCGCAATTGCCGCAACAGTACAAAGGCCTCGCGTAACTCGCGCGCACCCTGCGGCGGCAAGGCTGCGGCGGCGCCGAGCGCGTCGAGCGCCGCGGCGGGATCGTGGCGCAACACCGCGGGCGTCCGCGCCGCTTCGCGCAGCATCAGGTATTGCGTGACGAATTCGAGGTCGATGAGCCCGCCGCGCCGGTTGCGCAGATCCCACGCCGCCGGGCGGGGGTTCGCCGCGGCGATCCGGCGGCGCATGTCGGCGACGTCGGTGACCAGACGCTGGCGGTCGCGGGGCGCGGTCAGGGCGGCGACGATCGCCGCGGCGATCCGTTCGCACAGGCCGGAATCGCCGGCCACCGGCCGCCCGCGGGTCAGCGCCAGGTGTTCCCAGGTCCAGGCGGATTCGCGCTGATAACGCGCGAATGCGGAAAGGCTCGAGGCGATCGGCCCCGATTCGCCGGAGGGCCGCAGCCGCATGTCGACCGCGTAGAGCGGCCCCTCCGCGGTCGGCGCGGTGACCGCCGAGATCAGCCGCTGGCTCAGCCGGGCATAATAGGCGGTCACGGCAAGCGGCCGGGGGCCGGTCGAGCCGGGGCTGTCGGCGGGAGCGTCATAGATCAGAATGAGGTCGAGGTCGGAGGCGAGCGTCATGTCGCGGCTGCCGAGCCGGCCCATCGCGACAATCGCGAAGGCGCCGCCCGCCACCTCGCCGTGCGCCCGCGCGAAATCGGCGGCGACCGCCGGCAGCAGATGGGCCAGCGCAGTCTCCGCGATATCGGCGAGCGCGGCGCCGGCGTCGCCCGCCTCGATCGCCCGGCGCAGCAGCTGGACGCCGACCTGAAACCGCCGCTCGCCGGTCCAGCGGCGCACCAGGTCGAGCGTGTCCTCGAAATCGTGCGCCGCGGCCACGAGGCCGGCGAGATCGGCGGCGAGGCCGGCGCGATCGGCCAAGGGTGCCGAGAATTCGGCGGTCAGCACCGCATCGAGCAGGGCTGGGCGCTGCGCCAGGCTTTCCGCCAGCCGCGGCGCCTCGGCCATGATGTCGGCGACCAGCGCGAACAGACCAGGGTTGGCGGCAAAGAGGGAAAACAGCTGCACCCCGGCCGGCAGCCGCGACAGGAACTGGTCGAAGCGCAAGAGCGCCGTGTCGGGATGCGTCGTCGTGCCGAAGGTGCGCAGCAGCTCGGGGACGAATTCCGTCAGGATCTCGCGCGCTCGCTGACTGCGCGTCGCGCGCATTCGGCCATGGTGCCAATCGCGCACCATCGCGGCGGCGCGCGCCGGCTCGCGAAAGCCGAGCCGGCCCAGCGTAGCAAGCGTCTCGGGGTCGTCGTCGGCGCCGGTGAAGACCAGGTTGCCCGGTCCGGAAAGGCTCGGCGCCTCCTTGAAGAGCTCGGCGTAGTGGCGCTCCACCGACCCGAGACGGGCGTGCAGCTCCGCCGTGAACGATGCTGCATCGCGGTAGCCGAGAAAGATCGCGAGATGCTCGATGGCTTCGCGATCGGCCGGCAGGCGGTGGGTTTGGGCGTCATCGCGCATCTGCAGCCGATGCTCCACCGTGCGAAGAAAGCGGTAGTCGGCGATCAGCGTCTCGGCGGTGCGTCCGTCGATGCGCCGGCAAGCGGCGAGGCGACGCAGCGCCGTGCAGGTCGGCGCCACCCGCAATTCGCGCAGCCTTCCGCCCCAGATCAGCTGCTGGGTCTGGGCGAAAAACTCGATCTCGCGGATGCCGCCGCGGCCGGTCTTGATGTCGTGGCCGGCGACCGCGATTCGCCCGCCGCCCTGGTGCGCCTCGATCTGGCGCTTGATCGAATGGATATCGGCGATCGCCGCGAAGTCGAGGTGCTTGCGCCAGATAAAGGGCTGCAGCTCCGCCAGAAACCGCCGCGCGGCAAGGCGGTCGCCGGCCACCGGGCGAGCCTTGATCAGGGCGGCGCGCTCCCAGTTCTGCCCGACGGTTTCATAATAGGTCAGCGCCGCCGGCACCGAAATTGCGAGCGGCGTCGAGCGCGGATCGGGACGCAGGCGCAGATCGGTGCGGAAAACGTAGCCATCGCCGGTACGCTCGTCGAGAATACGGACAAGATCGCGGGCGAGCCGCACAAACGAGGATTGGGCAGTGTCCCGCGCAACGCCCGATTCGCTTGCGGGATCGTAGAGGAGGATCAGGTCGACATCGCTCGAGAAGTTCAGTTCGCCGCCGCCAAGCTTGCCCATCCCGAGGACGATGAGACCGCTGCCGCGTTCCGGGTCATCGGTGTCACTCGGGGCGAGCGCCCCGGCCTCGGCCGCGGCGTGCAGCAGATGACGCACCGCCGCGCCGATCGCCGCCTCGGCAAAGCGACTGAGCGCGGCCATCTGCTGCTCGACGGTCCAGCGCCCGGCAAGTTCGGCGACCGCGGCCAGCAACGCGACACGCCGCTTGGCGATGCGCAGGCGGCGCATCAACGCCGCCCGATTTTCGCCGCGTTCCTGGTGTCTCTCGGTCGTCCCGGCAATCTCTTCAAACAGCGGATCGGCGCCCTGCTCGACCAGCCGGCTCAGGAAATTCCATTCGGCAATTGCGACGCCGCTCAGAAACGGGCTGTTGCCGAAGAGCGCGGCCAGCAGATTTCTGCCCGCCGGCGTGGTGCTCCAGGCGCGGGCGCGGGCGGCGCCGGATTGGTCTGCCGCTTCGGCAAGGGTCGTCTCCCAAGCGGCGAGGCCGAGAGCCAGGAGGTGCGGGTCCGCCGGCCGGGGCAGCTGGTGAACATTGGTGGAGAGAGGGGATAACAGCTTCATCGGACGAATTGCGCGAGGGCGGGGAACCTCGGCCGGTTGGAAGTGAGCGTCAAGGCCGCCGCGAAGCGCCGGTGATCGCGGGACCGCTCGCCCTGCCCCGCCGGCGGCCGCTGCACCGGCGGGCCGCGCGACATGTCGGCCGCGGCGCGCACCACCTGCTGCGCTGGTTCGGCTCGCTCGCGGCCGTGCTGATCCTCGCCGCGCTCTTCACCATCTGGCGCCTGATGCAAGGCCCGATCGAGTTGAATTGGCTGACGCCCTACGTCGAGACCGGGTTCGACCATTCGGGGGTCGGGCTCAAGGTGGCGATTTCCGGGGTACGGCTGGCGATCGACCGCAGCACGCATCAGCTCGATCTGCGCGCCGAGAATGTCCGGGTGTCGCTGCCCGGCGGCGGACCGCTGGCGATTTTCCCCGAAATGGCGACAAGTTTCGCTCTCGGTGCGTTGCTGCATGGCCAGCTCGCGCCGACCCGGGTGCTGATCGAGCGGCCGGTGCTGCACCTGCGGCGCGATGCCGGCGGGTCGATCAGCGCGCGCATCGGCGGCGACAGCGAGACCACGCCGGACCTCGGGCCGCAGATGCTCGAGCAACTGGCCGGACCGCGCGAGCGCGATGCGCCCCTCGGATTGTTGCGGCGGCTCGATATTCGCGGCGCGACGGTCATCGTCGACGATCAGAGCAGCGCGCACAGATGGCGGGCCGACCGCGTCGATCTCGCGGTCAACCGCAGCGAAAAAGGCGTGCGGGGCGATTTCTCGCTGGCCGTCCAGATCGGCAACAGCCTGCCAGAGCTTCATGCCAATTACCGCTACTTCGCCGATCGCCAGGTGCTCGACCTCGACATGTCGGTCGACGGGGTTCAGCCGGCCGCCATCCCGCCGCTGATCCCGGAGCTCGCGCAACTGCAGCATATCGATGCGCCGATATCGGGGACGCTGCGCACCCGGATCGACCTTAGAGCGCACCGGGCGGAAGGTTCGCGCCTCGATCTGACCTTGGGCGGCGGCCAACTGCACAGCAAATGGTTACCGACCGGCAGCCTTGCCATCAGCAAAGGCGAGCTGCACGCGGTCTATTCCCCGGAAACCTCGGAGCTGCGCCTCGACAGGCTGGCGCTCGATTCCGGCGGCAGCCGGCTCACCCTCGATGGGGTGTTCGGCGGAGTGACGCCCGAACTGGTCGCCGCGCCGGTGAATGCACCGCCGCCGGGGCACGTCACCGGCAAGCTCGCCGCGACGCTATCCAATGTGCCGGTGGCACGGTTTGGCGCGCTGTGGCCGGCGGCGCTGAGTCCTGGCGGAAAGCAGTGGGCGCTAGCCAACATCCGCGACGGCGTTCTCGACGAAGCCTCGGTGCATCTTGGGGTCGATCTCGATCCGGCGGTGCATACCGCCAATGTGCTGAACGCCAACGGCGACCTGCGCTACCACGATCTCACGATCAATTATTTCGACGGGCTGCCGCCGGTCCGCAAAGTCGACGGCACCGCGAGCTTCACCGGCGACCACATCGATTTCACCCCGGCCGGCGGCACCCTGAAGGGCCTCCATGTGACGGGCGGCCAGATGCGGATCAGCGATCTCGAAGGGCCGGTTGAATGGCTGACGATCGATCTGTCGGTCGGCGGGCCGCTGCGCGACGCGCTCGAAGTGATCGACGCCAAGCCGCTGCGCTTTAGCCACGCGGCCGGGGTCGATCCGGCCTATGTCGCCGGCCGTGCGGCCACCCAGTTGCATTTCAAGTTGCCGCTGCTCGCCGACCTCAAGCTGGCCGCGGTCGAATATGGTGCCAAGGCGGTGATCACCGGCGCGAGCATCAACAAGATCGCGCTCGACCGCGGCATCAGCGACGGTAATCTGGCGCTCGAGGTTTCGCACAGCGGCGCTCACCTCCACGGGACGGCCCATTTCGACGGCGTCCCGGGAAAGCTTGATGCCAACATCTTTTTCCAGCCGAAGGACGGCCCGCGCGCCGCTTATCGCGTCGGCCTGACGCTCGACCAGGCGGCGCAAGCAAAATTCGGGCTCGATTTCGCGCCGGATCGAATGAGCGGTCCGGTCAAGGTCGATGCGACATACTCGGCCTTTGCCGACGGTCAGGGCCAGGCAACCGCGCTGCTCGATTTGCGCGACGCCACGCTCGCGATCCCCGAAGCGGGCTGGAAGAAGGCGGCGGGACAACCGGGTACAGCCAAGCTCGTCGTTGATCTCGACAAGGATGCCATCACGCGGATCCCGCAGATCGAAATCAAGGCAGCCGGGCTGGACGGCAGCTTTGCGGCGCAGGTGACGAACGACCACAAACAGCTCGAGCGCATCCAGATCCACCGCCTCGCAGTTGGCGAAAGCGATGTCAGCGGCCTCGTCGGGCGCCGGCAGGGCGGCGGCTGGCGCGCCGATATCCATGCCGTGCGGGTCGACGCCCGCCACCTCATCAAGGAGGCGACCGCCGATGCGCCGGTGGTGCAATCGCCGCCACTCGCGGTCAATGCGCGGATCGATCGCCTGGCCTTCGGGCCGCGCCGCGAGCTGCAGCAGGTCAGCGCGCAGCTGCTGCGCACCGGCGGCGTCTGGCAGGCGGGCAAGATCGACGGGCGCTACCTCAACGGGCACCGCTTGTCGCTGCGCTTCGGCGAGGATGACGGCCACCGCCTGTTGTTGCAGTCCGACGATCTCGGGGCCGCCCTGCAGCTGCTCGACATCACCGACGGGGTCACCGGCGGGCGTCTGAGCCTCGACGGCCGCATCACCGAAGCGGCCGGCAAGCGCACCTTGCGCGCCCATATCGAAGGCCAGAACTATACGCTGGCGCGGACGCCGGTCATGGCGCGGCTGCTGGCGCTCCCCTCGTTGACCGGCTTCGCCAGCACCTTGTCCGGCTCAGGGCTGCCGTTCACCACGCTGCGCGGCGACTTCACCTACAGCGGCGGCCGCCTGGTTCTGGAGCGGTTGCTGGCGTTCGGCGAGGCGCTCGGGGTGACCGCCAACGGCTGGGACGATCTCGACCGCGATTGGCTCGAGCTGCACGGCACCGTCGCGCCGTCCTATCTGCTCAATTCAATCATCGGCAATTTTCCGGTCATCGGGCCGTTGCTCGGCGGCGGCTCACAGGGCCTATTTGCCGCCAATTATCGCCTCGGCGGGCCGAGCGCCGATCCGCAGGTTACGGTCAACCCGCTATCGGCCCTGGCGCCGGGCATCTTGCGCCAGCTCTTCGCTCCGATCACCGACATCCCGGCGGCGCCGCAGCACGCCCAACAAGCGCTGCACTGAGGGGCTCAACCCGCCGGCCGCACCAGCGCGTGGCGTTTGCGCCCGGCGCTGAGCTTGATGACGCCCTCGGCGTCGAGGTCGGCGAGCGAGACCCGCTGCATTTCGCCCTCCACCGGGGCGTCGTTGATGCGCGCGCCGCCGCCCTTGATCAGCCGCCGCGCCTCGCCGTTGGAGGCGGCGAGGCCGGCGCGGGCGAAGAGTTCGAACGCCGGCAGGCCGCGCGACAGCGCGTCGTGCGCCACCTCGACCTGCGGCAGCGCCTCGCCCGCGCCGCCCGTTTCGAACACCTCGCGCGCGGTTTCGGCCGCAGCCTCGGCGGCGGCGCGGCCATGGGCGAGCGCGGTCGCCTCGGTCGCCAGCACCTTCTTTGCGTCGTTGATCTCGGCGTCGGCGAGCGCTTCGAGCCGGGCGATCTCCGGCAGCGGCAGTTCGGTGAAGAGCCGCAGGAAGCGGCCGACATCGGCGTCCTCGGTGTTGCGCCAGAATTGCCAATAATCGTAGGCGCTGAGCCGCTCGGCGTTGAGCCACACCGCACCCTGCGCGCTCTTGCCCATCTTGGCGCCCGAGGCGGTGGTGACGAGCGGCGTCGTCAGCCCGAAGAGCGTGCGCTGGTCGCTGCGCCGGCCGAGCTCGACCCCGGCGACGATGTTGCCCCACTGGTCGGAGCCGCCCATCTGCAATTCGCACCCCATGCGCCGCGCCAGCTCGACGAAATCGTAGGCCTGCAGCACGATGTAGTTGAATTCGAGGAACGACAGCGGCTGCTCGCGCTCCAGGCGCAATTTGACGCTGTCCTGGGTCAGCATGCGGTTGACCGAGAAATGCCGGCCGACATCGCGCAGCAACGGGATGTAGTGCAATTCGTCGAGCCAATCGGCGTTGTTGACCATCACCGCATCGGTCGGGCCGTCGCCAAACTCGAGAAAATTGGCGAAGACCTTGCGGATGCCAGCCATGTTGCGGGCGATCGTCGCATCGTCGAGCAGCTGGCGGGATTCGTCCTTGCCCGAGGGATCGCCGATCCGGGTCGTGCCGCCGCCCATCAGCACAATCGGCTTGTTGCCGGTTTGCTGAAAAAGGCGCAGCAGCATGATCGACATAAGGTTGCCGATATGCAGGCTGTCGGCGGTGCAGTCGTAGCCGACATAAGCGCTCAGCGGGCCGGCGGAGCTGACCTGGCCGAGGCGCGCATCGAGCGCGGCGGCGTCGGTGCATTGGTGGATAAAGCCGCGCTCGGCGGCGGCGGCGAGGAAGGCGGAGCGGTGGTTCGACATGGCCGGCTCATCTAACACAAAAATGAGGCACGCGGTCGGGCTGATGAGCGGCACCTCGCTCGACGGCATCGATGTCGCGGCGATCGCGACCGATGGCGAGCGCCGCGTCGCGGCCGGTCCGGCACTGACGCTGCCGTATCCCGACAGCTTCCGCGAGCAGTTGCGCAGTGTGCTCGGGGGCAGCGGGCCGATCGGCGACGTCGAAGCCGAGCTGACCCACCGGCATGCCGCCGCGATCAGCGAGTTTCGCGGGCGCCACCCCGATGTCGCGATCGATCTGGTCGGCTTCCACGGCCACACGATTCTGCATCGTCCGGCGGAGCGCCGCACCTGGCAGATCGGCGACGGCGCTCTGCTGGCGCGGCTCGTCGGAATTGATGTCGTCGGCGATTTTCGCAGTGCCGACGTGGCGGCCGGCGGCGAGGGCGCGCCGTTGGCGCCGCTCTACCATGCCGCGCTGGCGGCCGATGCGGCAAAGCCGGTGGCGGTGCTCAACCTCGGCGGCGTCGGCAATGTGACGTGGGTCGGCACGGGGATCGGCGCCGCCGCGGACGACATCCTCGCCTTCGACACCGGGCCCGGCAACGCCCTCATTGACGACTGGGCGCGTCGCCACACCGGCAAGCCGGCCGATTTCGACGGGGTGTTGGCGCGCGCCGGGCGACCGTCAGCGGCGCATGTCGCGGCATTTTTGCAGCAGCCCTATTTTGCGCGCCGGCCGCCGAAATCGCTCGATCGCGACGATTTCCGCGATGCCCTGCCTGACGGTCTCGGGCCTGCCGACGGCGCGGCGACGCTGACCGAGATGACCGCCGCCGCCGTCGCTGCGGCGCTGCAGCATTTCCCCGCGCCGCCCTGCGAGTGGCTGGTGTGCGGCGGCGGCCGGCGCAACCCGGCGCTGATGGCCGCGCTCGCCCGCCGCCTCGGGACGCCGGTGCGGCCCGTGGAGGATGTCGGCTGGGATGGCGACGCGCTGGAGGCGCAGGCCTTTGCCTATCTCGCGGTGCGCTCGCTGCACGGCCTGCCGTTGAGCCTGCCGACGACGACCGGCGCGCCGCACTCGGTGTGCGGCGGCCGGCTGTTTCGTCCCCGGTAAGCGGCCTTACCGCACGACGATCTTGCCGACCATCATCGGGTGGATCGTGCAGAAATAGGTGAATTCGCCTGGCGCCGTGAACGTGTAGGAGAAGCTGTCCTTGGTGTCGAGCGCGGCCGAGCGGAACACCTTGCCCCTGTCGGTCACGGTGTGCGGCTGCTCGTCCTCGTTGACCCAGGTGACCTTGGTGCCGGTGGCGATCGATAGGGTCGTGGGATTGAACTTCATGCCGTGGATTTCGACCACCGCGGTGTTGGCCGCGACCGGCGTCGCGTCGGCGGCGAACGCCGCGGCGGGTATGGCGACGAGCGCCGCCGCGATCAGCAGGATCTTGGGCATCGATAATCTCCTTTGCGCAATTCGATCCGATCGAGGCGCAGCAACCCCCGTCGCCCCCGCATACGCGGGGGTCCAGGGTGGCGGGCTCGAATTTGTGGCTCCGGGTTGCCCGCTTTCGCGGGAATGACGGTCGGGGCGCCGGCCTAGACGGCGAGCGGGCTTTCGGTCAGCGCCGGCGCGCCCTTCTTGCTTTCGGCGAAAGCCACGGTGCGGACGCCGAGATACTTGCGCAGCTCCTCGGCCGGGACCTGCAGCGGACCGGGGTTCGGCGCCGCGCCGGGCGCCGGCTGCGGATAGGCCGTCCCCCGCGCGGTGTGGAACGTGATATTGCCTTCGACCTTCTGGGCGATCTGGTGGATGTGGCCGTTCAGCACGGTCACCGAGCCGAACCGCTTCAGGTAGCCGAGCGCGCGCGGCGCATCGGCGGTGCCCCAGCCCCAATCGGCATAAAGGGTCCACAGCGGCAGATGCGCCATCACGACAATGGGCGTGCTGGCGGTGCGGGGGGCGAGGTCTTTTTCCATCCACTCCAGCTGCTCGTCGCCGAGCTGCGCGAGACCGGCGGACTTAAACCCGGGCTTGAAATCGAACACATTGGTGAGGGCGACAAAATGCACCCCTGCGACATCGAAGCTGTACCAGCCGCGCCCCTGGGTCTTCTTGCCGTAGCGGGCGAGATAGGCCTTGCCGTTGTCGACGTCGGCGACGTCGTGCTCGCCCGGTATGTAGAAGACCTCCTTGTTGGCCCCCTTGATGATCTGGTCGGCGGTGTCCCACTCCTCCTCTTTCGAGAGGTGGCTGATGTCGCCGGTATGGATCAGGAAAGCCGGCTGCGTCGGCATCGCCTTGATCTTGCCGATCGCCTCGGAGAGGGTGCCCGCCGGGTTTGGGTTGGCCGGCAGGTGGAAGCCGATATGGCTGTCGCTGATCTGCACGAAATTGAGGCTGCCCTTTGCCGCCTCGGCGGCCGATGCCTCGCCGATCAGCCCCAAGGTGCGCGGCACTCCGCCGCTGATCGTCCACGCCACGCCGGTGCCGGCCCACGCCATGCACTGCAACATCCCGCGCCGGCTGACTTCACCACCACCCGATTTGCCGCGGTCCTTCGGCTCGTCCATCATTCCCTCCATCGTCGGAATCGTCCGACGGCGATGGAGACCGGGTCCGCTGGCGATTTATTTCGTCGCGCGAAAAATATTCCGCCGCGGCAGAATAAGCCGGGCCGCCATCGAGTCGGATATGTCGGCGGCTGATCGGGCTGACGGGTGCCGTGCCGGGTTCATTGCGTGACGATGCGTTCGAGGCGGTTGTGCTGCCGCATCTCGATGCCGCCTACAATTTGGCGCGCTGGCTGACGCGCGACGCGGCGGCGGCGGAGGATGTGGTGCAGGAGGCTGTTCTGCGCGCGCTGACATATTTCGCGAGCTTCAAGGGCGTCAATCCGCGCGCCTGGCTGCTGCAGATCGTGCGCAATACCGCCTACGCCTCGCACAGCCTCGATCGCGGGGTGCAGTTCGTGCCGATCGGGGAGGCCGGAGAGCTGGGCGCCGTCGCGGCCGAGGATCTCGTGTCGGATGCGGACGATCCCGAAATGGCGTTGATCCGGGCGCGCGGCGAGCGGCAGGTGCACAAGTTGATCGCCGCCCTGCCGGTCGAGTTGCGCGAGCCGCTCGTCCTGCGCGAATTGGAGGAGGTGTCGTACAAGGAGATCGCCGAGATCACCCGTGTCCCGATCGGCACCGTGATGTCGCGGCTGTTTCGGGCGCGCCGGCTGCTGGCGCGGGCCGCCGCCGAGTGCGACGGGCGATGAACGCGGCGGCACCCCACTGCGACCAGGTTCTGCTGGTCCAGGCCGAGCTCGACGGCGAACTCGACGCCGCTGCCGCGGCGGCGCTGGCGGCGCACCGCGCCGGTTGCCCGATCTGCCAGGAGGCCGCGGCGGAGCTGAGCGCCGCGCGCCGGCTGGTCGCCGGTGCAAGCCTCTACCAGGCGATGCCGGTGGACTTGCGTGCCCGCATCGCGACGCAGATCGCCGCCGCGGCGCCGCGCCGCGCCGCCGGCGATTCTCCGCGCGGCCGCTCGCTGTTCGTGAAGTGGTGGCAATCGGCCGCCGGTTTCGGGCTTGGCGCGGCGTGCGCCGCCGCGCTCCTCTTGCTGACGCTGACGCCGCGCCAGCCGGAACTCGTCGATCAGCTGGTGGCGAGCCACATCCGCGCCTTGCAGCCGGGCCACCTCGAAGACGTCGTCTCGACCGACCAGCACACGGTCAAGCCGTGGTTCGACGGCCGCATCGATTTCGCGCCACCGGTCAAGGACCTCGCGGCCGAGCGCTTCCCGTTGCGCGGCGGCCGGCTCGACTACCTCGACGGCAGGCCGGTCGCGGCGCTGGTCTATCAGCGCGACAAGCACCTGATCGATCTCTTCGTCTGGTCCGCGACGCCTGGCGCGGCGCAGCCTCCGGACACCGCCGAGCGGCAGGGTTACAACCTCGTACACTGGACAACCGGCGGCATGACGCTGTGGGCGGTGTCCGACCTCGAACTGCGCCAGCTGCGCGAATTCGCGCAGGATTGGCAACGATCGCCTTGACCGGCGGGGCGGCGTCGCGTCGAATTGAGCGCTGGCGTCCCATGGCAGGCGAATGATCGAGGTCCGCAGTCTCACGAAATCTTTCGGCGATCTGCGGGTGGTTCAGGACGTCAGTTTCGTCGCGCGGGACGGCGAGATCACCGGTCTGATAGGCCCGAACGGCGCCGGCAAGACCACGATGTTTCGCCTGATCTGCACGGTGCTGCGGCCCGATCTGGGCGCCACCTTGATCGACGGCATCGATTCGCAGGCTGATCCGCTGGCGGCGCGCCGGCGGATCGGCGTTCTGCCCGATGTGCGCGGGCTCTATCCCCGCCTGACGGCGCGCGAGCATCTGCGCTATTTCGGCCGGCTGCATGGGCTGGGGCGCGATGAACTCGAAGCGCGGATCGACGAATTGGTCGAGACGCTGCGCATGGAGGATTTCATCGATCGCCGGGCGCGCGGCTTTTCCCGCGGCCAGCAGATGAAGGTGGCGCTCGGCCGCGCCCTGGTGCACCGGCCGCACAACATCATGCTCGACGAGCCGACCAACGGCCTCGACGTGGCGTCCAGCCGCGCGGTGCGCGACCTCTTGCGGCAGTTTCGCACCGAAGGCCGCTGCATTCTCTTGACCAGCCATATCATGCAGGAGGTCGCGGCGCTGGCCGACCGGATCGTCGTGCTGCTCGGCGGCCGCATCGTGCTCGCCGGGACGACGGACGAACTGCGCCGCGCCACCGGCCTCGACGACCTCGAAGAAATCTTCATGGCGGCGACGCAGGAAGCGGCGGCCGCGCCGACCGCGCCGGCGCTCGCCGCGGGGGAGTGAGGATGCGGGCCATCCTCACGGTGTTCCGCAAGGAAATGGTCGACCACCTGCGCGACAAGCGCAGCATCCTGGTGGCGATGATCTATCCGCTGATGGGGCCGCTGCTGCTCGGCGTGATGATCCTGTTTGTCGGTGGCTCGATCCGGGTCAACGAAGCCGCCCCGCTGCTGGTGCCGGTCGTCAATCCCGGCAACGCCCCCGATCTCGTCCGCTTCCTGGAGCGCCAGGGCGCGACGATCGAGGAGCTGTCGAGCGATCCGACGGCGCTGGTTTCGGGCGGCGGCGCAGCCTTTGCGATGATCTTGCCGGTCAAGGCCGAGGCGGGCGGGCAGGTCCCGGCCCGGGTGCGCCTGGTCACCAACCCGTCGCGCGTCGACAGCATCGTCGCAACCGGCCGGATGATCGGGCTCTTGAACGATTACCAGCGTCAGGCGCTGCGCGGCCGGCTGCAGGCCGCCGGGCTGCCCGCCGCGGTGATGAACGTCTTGGACATCGAGCAGCAGAACGTCGGCCGCGCCGCCGGCCCATCGGTCATCCTGCTCGCGATGATCCCGCCATTCATCATCTTCACGCTGTTCACCGGCGGGGTGCATGTCGCGCTCGATTCGACCTGCGGCGAGCGCGAGCGCGGCTCGTTCGAGCCGTTGATGATGAACCCGGTGACCCGCGTCCAGGTATTGACCGGCAAGCTCGGCGCGACGATCGTCTTCACGCTGATGGCGGTCGGGGTGCAGGCGGTCGCGTTCTGGGTCATGCTGCATTCGGTGCCGCGCGATTCGCTTGGGCTGATCGCGCCGCCAACCACGCTGCGCCTGTTATTGATCGTCTCGGTTTGCCTGCCGCTCGTCGTGCTCGCCGCGGCGACGCAATTACTGATCTCGGCGGTCACCCGCAGCATGAAAGAGGCGCAAACTTATCTCGGGCTCCTGCCGCTGATCCCGGGCATCGCGGGCATGGTGCTGGCGCTGGCGCCAGTCAACGCCCGCCCGCTCCTCGCCGCGATCCCGACCTTCGGCCAGACCTTGCTGATGGGCCAATTGGTGCGCAGCGAGGATGTCAGCCTCGCGTTTGTCGGCATTACCGCGCTGGCGACGCTGACCGCGACCGGGCTGCTACTGCTGCTCGGCTTCCGTCTCTACGAGCGCGAAGCGATCCTCTTCCCGCCGTAGCGGTCAGGGTGGCGCCTCGCGCATCCGCCGGTGCCGAGAATCCACGCCCCGATCGCGAGGCATTCGATATCGTCCATCGCCGACGGGCGTGCTTCGAGACGCGCGCTGTGCGCGCTCCTCAGCATGACGGTCCGTTGTGGATGGCAGCAAGAAAGAACGTCATCCTGAGGAAGCCGCGAAGCGGCTGTCTCGAAGGACGCAACGGCGCAATCCAGCCGTTCCGGTCCTATGTTTCAAAAAAGGAGGCTCGCCGCGTGCCGCTTTCGGGGATCAGGGTCGTTGACCTGACGCGCATTCTGGCGGGGCCGTTCTGCACGATGATGCTGGCCGACAAGGGGGCCGACATCGTCAAGGTCGAGACCCCCGGGGTGGGTGACCCGCTGCGCGGCCAGGGCGTCACCCGCGACGGCCTCTCGTGGTATTTCGCCGCGTTCAACCGCAACAAGCGCTCGCTGTCGCTCAACCTGCGCAGTGATGAAGGCAAGGCCGTGCTGGCGCGGCTGATCGCGGCGAGCGACGTCCTGGTCGAGAATTTCCGCCCGGGCGTCATGGCGCAGATGGGCTTCGACGAAGCGCGCCTGAAGCAACTGAAGCCGGACCTCGTCTATTGCAACATCAGCGGCTTTGGCACCAGCGGCCCCTATCGCGACCGCCCCAGCTTCGACTTTATCGCGCAGGCGATGAGCGGCTTCATGGCGGTGACCGGCGGCGCCGACGGGCCGCCATTGCGCGCCGGCCCGCCGATCGCCGACCTCGTCGCCGGGCTTTATGGCGCATTGGGCGTGTGCGCGGCGCTGGTCAAGCGCGGCCGCGGCGGCGCCGGCGAGCGGGTCGGGGCGAGCCTCAACAACGGCCTCGTGAGCCTCCTCGGCTTTCTCGCCGCCAATCATCTGGCGACCGGCGAGGAACCGGGGCGCAGCGGCAACGACCACGCGATCGTCGCGCCCTACGGCATGTTCCGCACCAAAGACGGCGAAGTGGCGCTGGCGCCGTCGCAGGAGCAATCCTACCAGCGCCTGGTCGACGCGCTGGCGGCGCCCGAATGGCGCGACGACCCGCGCTTTCGCAGCAACGATCTGCGCGTCGCCAACCGCGCCGCGATCAACGCGGCGGTCGAGGCCCGGCTTATGGCCAATACGACCGAATATTGGATCGCCAAGCTCAACGCCGCCGGCGTGCCGTGCGGCCGTGTCATGGGGCTCGCGGAAGTCTTCGCCGACCCGCAAATCGTCGACCAGGAGATGGTGCTGACGCAGGACCATCCCGGGCACGGCGCGGTCAAGATGCTGGGCTTCCCGATCAAGTTCGCGGATGCGCCATGCCGCCTGCGCCGCCCGGCGCCGGAGATCGGCGCCGACAGCGACGCGGTGTTGCGCGAGCTCGGCTACAGGGCGGCGGAAATCGCCGCGCTGCGCGCTGCCGGAATCGTGTAACAGGCGCTCACCTCGGCAATCGCGCCGCCGCCGCGGCGATCGCGGCCCGGTCCGGCATCGCGCTCTGCGCCCCCGCCGCGAGGCAGGCAAGCCCGGCCGCGGCGCTGGCCCGGCGCAGCGCCTCGGGTAGCGCCTGAGCATCGTCGAGCGCCGCCGCCAGCACGCCGACGAAGGTGTCGCCGGCGCCGGTGGTGTCGACCGGCGTCACCGCCAGCGCCGGCGTCCCGATGCGGCCGCCATCGGCGAGGTAGGCGATCGAGCCTGCGGCGCCGCGTGTCACGACGAGCGCCAGGCGCAGCCGGCGCGCCAGCCCGGCCGGGTCGCCGCCGAGCGCCGCCGCCTCGCCCTCGTTGGCGACGAGGATGTCGAGTTCGGCGAGGATCGATCGCTCGATCGCCGCCGCCGGCGCGAGGTTGAGGATCGTGCGGCCGCCGGCGGCGCGAGCGCGGCGAACTAGCGCCCAGTTCTGGGTCGCCGGCACCTCCATCTGGCAGATCAGCGTCGCGTCCGGGCCGAGCAGCGCGTCCGGCACCGCCGCCGCGTCGGCCGCATGATTGGCGCCCGAGGCGACCGCGATCAGGTTTTCGCCGCGACCCTCGCCCGCGCTCCCGACCATGATCGCGGCGCAGCCGGTCGGTCGCGCGACGCGCCGCACCAAAGCGAGATCGACGCCGTCGCGGCGCAGGTTTTCCAGCGCGATTGCCGCGAAGGCGTCGCCGCCGACCGCGCCCGCCATTGCGACCGCCGCCCCGGCGCGGCATGCCGCCAATGCCTGGTTGGCGCCCTTGCCGCCGGGCAATAGCGCGTAGTCGCCGCCGAGCACGGTCTCGCCCGGAAGCGGCAAATGCGGCACCGGCACCACGACATCGATGTTGATCGAGCCAAAGACGAGGATCACGGCGCGCGGCCTTCGACCGGGTTGCCCGCCGGTGGTAGCATGGCGCGCCGCAAACGGGGATGGGTCGCATGCTGGACGCCGCCAGGCTCGGAAAAATCGTCGATCAATGCTGGGGCGACGCGATCGTCCCGACGCTGGTCGAATACATCAAGATTCCGAACAAATCGCCGGCCTTCGACCCCGACTGGGCGGCGCACGGCTATATGGAGGAAGCCGTCCGGCTGTTCGAGGGCTGGGCGCGCCAGCGGCTCGCGGCATTGCCCGGCGCGACGCTGGAGATCGTCCGGCTGCCGGGGCGCACGCCGTTGATGCTGATCGAGGTGCCGGGCGAGGGCACCGATACCGTGCTGCTCTACGGCCATCTCGATAAGCAGCCCGAGATGGTCGGCTGGGCGGAAGGTTACGGGCCGTGGCAGCCGCGGCTCGACGGCGACAAGCTCTACGGCCGCGGCGGCGCCGACGACGGCTACGCGATGTTCGGTGCGCTGGCCGCGCTCACCGCCTTGCGCGACCAGCGGGTGCCACACGCGCGCTGCGTCGTCGTCATCGAGGCCTGCGAAGAATCCGGCAGCTACGATCTTCCGTTCTACATCGACCACCTCGCGGCGCGGATCGGCAGCCCGTCCTTGGTGGTTTGCCTCGATTCGGGCTGCGGCAACTACGACCAGCTGTGGATGACAACCTCATTGCGCGGCATCGCCGCCGGCACGCTCAAGGTCGAGGTGCTCGACGAGGGGGTGCATTCGGGCGACGCCTCGGGGGTGGTGCCGTCGAGCTTCCGCATCCTGCGGCAACTCCTGTCGCGGCTCGAGGACGAGGCGACCGGGGCCGTTCGCCCGGAGGCGCTTTACGCCCAGATCCCGGCCGAACGGATCGACCAGGCGAAGCGCGCCGCGGCGGCATTGGGCGCCAGCGTCTACACCAAATTCCCGTTTGTCGGCGGCACCCGGCCGATGGCCGACGACCCGGCCGAACTGGTGCTAAACCGCACCTGGCGGCCGCAGCTCGCGGTCATTGGCATCGACGGGCTGCCCCAGCCGGCCGACGCCGGCAATGTGCTGCTGCCCTTTACCACCGCGAAACTGAGCCTGCGCCTGCCGCCGACGCTCGATGCCGAAGCCGCCGGCGCGACATTGCAAAAGCTGTTCGAGGCCGACCCGCCATCGGGCGCGCGGATCGCCTTCACGCCGCAGGCGGCTTCCGCCGGGTGGAACGCGCCGGCCTTGGCGCCGTGGCTCGCCGCCTCACTGGCGCGCGCGTCGGAAGCGGCGTTCGGCGCGCCGCCGGCCTATATGGGGGAGGGCGGCTCGATCCCCTTCATGGCGATGCTGGGCGAGCGTTTCCCGGCCGCGCAATTCGTCGTGACCGGCGTCCTCGGGCCGCATTCCAACGCGCACGGCCCCAACGAATTTCTCCACATCCCGACCGGGCGGCGGATCACCCGGGTCATCGCGCAGGTGCTGGCCGACCACCGCGCCCGGCCGGCTTGACGCGATGCCCGAGCCGGTCGCGAGCCTCGACGAAATCCGCGCCCTCCTGGCGCATCTGCCCGGCCCCGATTTCGACGCCGGCGGCGCCGCGGCGGCCCGCGAGGCGCAGCTGACGAAACCCGCCGGCGCGCTCGGCCGGCTGGAGGAACTGGCGGCTTGGCTGGCGAGGTGGCAGGGCCGCCACCCGCCGCGGATCGACCATCCGCGGGTGGTCGTCTTCGCCGGCAACCATGGCGTCGCTGCGCGCGGCGTCTCGGCCTATCCGGCGGCGGTGACGGCGCAGATGGTGCAGAACTTCATCGCCGGCGGCGCCGCGGTCAACCAATTGTGCCGCACGATCGACGCCGACCTCAGAGTCTACGAGATGAACCTCGACCAGCCCACCGCCGATATCGTCGACGGCCCGGCGATGACCGAAGCGGAATGCGCCCGCGCCCTCGCCTACGGCATGATGGCGGTCGAGCCCGGCATCGACGCGCTGGCGGTCGGCGAGATGGGGATCGCCAACACGACGGTCGCGGCAGCCTTGTGCATGGCCCTGTTCGGCGGCGAGGCGGCCGAATGGACCGGCCCCGGCACCGGCGTTGCCGGCGTCGCGCTCGCCCGCAAGCGCGAGGTGGTCGCCGCCGCCGTCGCCCGCCACAAGCCAGGGACTCAAGACCGGGCCGGCGACCCGTTCGAAGTGCTGCGCCGCCTCGGTGGCCTCGAATTCGCCGCGATGGCGGGCGCCATCCTGGCGGCGCGCATGGGGCGCGTGCCGGTGGTGCTCGACGGCTTCTGCTCCGGCGCCGCCGCCGCGGTGCTCTATGCCGCCGCCCCGCGCGCGCTCGACCATTGCGTCGCCGGCCACGTCTCGGCCGAGCCCGGGCACCGCCGCCTCCTCGACCGCATCGGCAAGCGCCCGCTGCTCGACCTCGGCATGCGCCTCGGCGAAGCCTCCGGCGCCACCCTCGCGCTGGCGATCCTCAAAGCCGCCGCCGCCTGCCACGCCGGCATGGCGACCTTCAGCGACGCCGGCGTCAGCGGCCCGGCCTGACAGCGCGGATCACGATTCCGCAACTAGCGCGGAAAACTCTGTGTGGCGACGAGCGGCGTCACTAGCATAAAGTAACGCGCTGACTTGCTTGGAAATCTCGATAATAAAATCCTCCTCCTGAAGCTTTTGGGAAAACTGGCCGGCCGCAACTCGCGTTGATACGAACGTGAGTACAGCTTCAACAAGTGGCGTCCACCGCGCCGTAAGATCGACCAAGCTGCTATTCCGCACGTTCGCCGCAGTTGGTGTAAACGCAACCGTAAAGGGATCAACCTTTCTTCCAATGATCGACTCCAATGTCCTCGCTGTAACCGCGATTAGGAACGCTTTAACTCGTAGGTTCCGTAACAGCGCCAGTTGCTCCTCCTCCATCGCAATAATAGTGCCGTCCGTTGATTTGGTCTTCAGTGCGATCCGCCGCTCGTCGATCGCCCGCGCCAGTGAGTACACGAAAAGTATATGACGCGCCTTTTTGCTCTCAAAGGCGTTCGAATAAAGCGGTCTTCGATCGAATATCAGATTTTTGCCGCGGACCGCATCGAGGTAGCGTCCGTGAAATGCGAGCAGCGGCTGCGCGACTTCCTCGATTCCTATCTGATTGCC
Organism: Allostellaceae bacterium; assembly: GCA_035309005.1. GTDB lineage: Bacteria > Pseudomonadota > Alphaproteobacteria > ATCC43930 > CGMCC-115725 > DATARH01. The sequence continues at coordinate 56,531 of DATGFP010000034.1, forward strand.
ACCGGAGCGAAAGCCGCGCTTTCTACTGTAAACATGACCAAGCTCCGCAAATTCTTGTTCGATCCTGTTCTGTTCCGGATCATTCGCGTATTGATCCCAAGTCATGATCTCGTTTTGGGTATTATTAAATTTAACAATATCGTCGATCGTCTCTGGGTCCGTACATTCGATTATACGGCAAAGGACCTTGACATTGCTAAGATCGTACCTGCGGCGGTCAATCGACCCAATCGAACCGGTTGTCTGAGCCCCATTTATGATTGATATGCCTGTTAGCTCCACCCCGTCCTTTGAAGGCTTTGCTCCAAGTGTCAATAGCGTGATGCCGTTGTTAAAAACCCAAAAATCAGCGGGCTTTGACTCTGCAGATTGCCGAATTCCGGTATTTATCCGCCGGCGACGGGTGATTCCCAGGAAGCCTCGGTAATTTGCAGAAAAAAGGCGTTCGGAGTGCTTCTCATAAAGTTCTCGCAGCCACGAGCCGGGCACCGATGTTATGGAGGCCTCCATTTAGGCCCTGTTTCGGTGAAAGCCACTTGAGCTGGACACAATGTCTCATCCTTTACGTCAATGTGCGATTCTTGCGTAGTGAACAAATGATCTATCGTCGACGAGCCGAGTTCCCTTGAAGTGATTGTAATCGCCCCATCGCCGAGCGCCGTTCGAAAATGCTCCGCCACAGTTTGCAGTTCGCGAGTCACGTTCACCGATTCCGGCAGATTATGCACATACAGAAGGTCTATATTGTCGATATCGCCATCCTCAATTGCCCCACGACAATCTTCAATCGCCGGTTTCAGGGCGTCGGGAACCAATTCAACGTCACCGGAGATCAACCATGCGACGCCTGTGTTCAGATCGGATGCTTTATTCGCAGGTGCCGAATCCCTTGCTCTTTGCGCAAAGAAGCCTTGAGCCAAGACAATTCTCTTACCATCCCGATCCAGGTAAATGGCATCAAGTTTTTTGTCATTATGCCCATCTGTGATTGCTTCTGAGGCCAGAGCCTCAACATCCGGTTCTTCCAAGTAGAGCGCTAAGACCCAGGCGAGGTGCGCTTTGTCCTCACCGAGCTGCTTGATGAGCGCCGTTTTTGTACGAAATACGTCGAGGTAAGCCATTCTTAACCCCTTCAATTAAGCAAAGCCCCGGTGTAACCAATCCCGCTACTCCCCCATCTGCAAGAGGGCGCCGCGGCGGCGGGCGTCGCGGAAAGCGATCGAGAAGATCAGGGCGCCGACCGCCAGGTAGACGAGGTCGAGCGCCACCGCGCTGAGGAAATAATCGGTGCGGAAAATGTGCTCGAACATGACCGCGCGCATGCCCTCGAAAACGTGGGTCGAAGGGAGCGCCCAGGCGAAGGGGCGCAGCCAGGCCGGCAGGATCGTGATCGGGTAATAGACGCAGCTCAAGGGCGCGATCGCGAAGATGACGCTCCACGCGAGGCCTTCCGCGCCCATGCCGTGGCGCAAGATGCCGCCGCAGATCGCCAGCCCCAGGGCCCAGCCCATCGCCATCAGCACCGCGATAAAGGCGACGAGCGGCAGCCCCATGTCGAAGATCGAATAATGGTAGAGCGGGATCGCCAAGAGCGCCGCCGGGACGATGCCGATAGTCACCCGGATCAGGCTCATCGCGAGGAGCGAGATGACCCATTCGTAGGGCCTGAGCGGCGTCACGAAGAGCTGCCCCAGGTTGCGCGACCACATCTCTTCGAGAAACGACATCGAGAGGCCGAGCTGGCTGCGGAACAGGAGATCCCACAGCATCACCGCCGCGAGAAGCACGCCGAAGGCCTGCGCGATATAGGAGCTGTTGCCGCGCAGGAACTGGCTCATGAACCCCCAGATCATCATCTGCAGGGTCGGCCAGTAGAGCAATTCGAGGGTGCGCGGCCAGGAACTCCTGAGGATATAGAGATAGCGCAGCAGCATCGCCCACACCCGCGCCGGCGAGAAGGCCGCCTCGCCGGCGCGGCGCATCGCGAGGTGGTTGCGTTTCTGCCCTAGCATTTCAAGCATCATCTCGCAGTTGCAAGCCGGCGGCGCCGTGCTACGAAGGCCTCCCTCTCCCCCACCGGGGGAGAGGGTCGGGGTGAGGGGGCCGGCGGCGGAGTCGGCACAGGCACCCTCACCCGTCTCGCCCCGGCCGGGGCGATCCACCCTCTCCCGCAGTGCGGGAGAGGGGTTCGCGACGGGTTGGTCATTGCGCCGGTTCCAGCACGGCGGGCTTGTCGCGCGCGATGTGGAGGAAGACTTCTTCGAGGTTGGTGCGGCCGTAGCGGTCGATCAGCGCGTCGGGGCTGCCGCGATCGACGATCTGGCCGGCCCGCATCATCATGACCTCGGAGCACAGCCGCTCGACCTCGGCCATGTTGTGCGAGGCGAGGAGGATCGTCGCGCCGCTACGGGCGCGGTAATCTTCAAGGTAGCTGCGCACCCAGTCGCCGCTGTCGGGGTCGAGCGAAGCGGTCGGCTCGTCGAGGAGGAGGAGCTCGGGCTCGTTGAGGAGCGCCTTGGCGAGCGCGACGCGGGTCTTCTGGCCGGACGACAATTTGCCGGCCGGGCGGTCGAGGAAGGGCGCGATCTGCAGGTCGCGGGCGAGCCGCTCGATGCGCTCCTCGCGCCGCGCGAGGCCGTAGAGCCGGGCGTAGATCGCGAGGTTCTGGCGCACCGTCAGGCGATGCGGCAGGTCGACATAGGGCGAGGAAAAATTCATCCGCGGCAAGACCCGGTAGCGATGCTTCAGCACGTCCTCGCCGAAGACATGCACGGTGCCGGAGGTCGGCAGCAAGAGGCCCAAGAGGATCGACAGCGTCGTCGTCTTGCCGGCGCCGTTGCCGCCGAGGAGGGCCGCGGTGACGCCGCGCTCGACCTTAAAGTCGATGCCGCCCACCGCCACGGTCTTGCCGTAGCGCTTGACGAGACGCTCAACCAGGATGACGGGTTCGGACATCGCCCCTATATGGCGCAGGATCGGCGGATCGGCCAGGGAGCTGTCAGTGAGCTGTCAGGGAGCCGCCAGGGAGCCGCCAGGGAGCCGCGGTCGATGCCCGTGATGCAACCGCCGCGATCACTGGGGGAGACAATGCGATGAGCCTCGCCGAACTGGCCGCCCGGCCCGAGCCGCCGGCCGCCTTCGACCGCATCAGCTTGCGCCGGCTGGTGCTGATCCGCTGGGTGGCGATCGCCGGCCAGGCGGTGACGCTGCTGACGGTGCATTACGCCCTCGGCTTCCACCTGCCGCTGGCGCCGGCCTTTGGCGTCGTCGGCTGCTCGGTCGGGCTCAACCTCTTCATCAGTCTGGCGCGGCGCTCGGCGACGCGGCTCGGCGAGCGCGAGGCGGCGGCGTTTCTCGGCTACGACCTGCTGCAGCTCGGCCTCCTCCTCTATTTAACCGGCGGGTTGCAGAACCCGTTCGCGATCCTGATCCTGGCGCCGGTGACGGTGGCGGCGACGGCCTTCTCGCTGCGTCCGCTGATCGCGCTGGCGACGCTGGCGGTCGCGGTGATCTCGCTGCTCGCGGTGTGGCATTTGCATTTGCCGTGGCGCGCCGCGGCCGAGCCGCTGGTCTTCCCGCCGCAGATCGTGCTCGGGCTATGGACCGCGCTGGTGCTCGCCACCGTCTTCATCGGCAGCTATGCGTGGAGCGTCGCGCAGGAGGCGCGGCGGCTGCGCGACGCGGTCGCCGCAACGCAGCTCGCGCTGGCGCGCGAGCAGCGCGTCTCGGCGGTGGGCGCCCTGGCGGCGGCGGCGGCGCACGAATTGGGCTCGCCGCTGGCGACGATCGCGGTCGTCGCGCGCGAACTGGTGCACGATCTGCCGGCCGATTCCGCACACGCCGAGGATGCCCAGCTGCTATTGAGCCAGTCCGAGCGCTGCCGCGAGATCCTGGCGCAGCTGTCGCGGCATCCCGACGAGGACGGCGCCTCGCCCTATACGCGCCTGCCGATCTCGGCGCTGGTCGAGGCGGCCGGCGCGCTCTACCACGATCCGCGCATCCGCCTCATTTTCGCGATCACCGGGGAGCCGGCCGCCGACGAGCCCCTCGTCCGCCGCAGCCCGGAGATCATGCACGGGCTCAACAACCTGATCCAGAACGCGGTGCAATTCGCCCGCCGCGAAGTCAGCGTCGCGACCCATTGGGACAAGAATGCGGTGACGGTCGAGGTCGCCGACGACGGGCCGGGCTTTCCGGCGCATCTCTTGGGCCGCCTTGGCGAACCCTACCTCTCGACCCGGGCCGGCGCCTCGGGCCACATGGGGCTCGGCATCTTCATCGCGCAGAGCCTGCTCGAGCGCAGCGGCGCCGATCTGGTCTTCGACAATCTGGTCGAAGGCGGCGCGCATGTTGTCATTTCGTGGCGGCGTGCCAATTTGGAGGCGCAGGCGCGACCCGATGCCGCGGCCCGGCGCGATGTCACAGGCAATCAGAGGCAAGAAGTATGAACGTTAGCGATCGAGCCCAGCGAAATGGCAGCGCCGAAGCGGAAGCCGAAGCCGTGCCGCTGCGCGGGCAGCCCGAATCCGAGCGCACCCTCCTCATCGTCGATGACGATGCGCCGTTGTGCCAGCGCTTGGCGCGCGCGATGGAGCGGCGCGGCTTTGTCGTCTCGACCGCCGACGCGGTGGCCGCCGGGATCGCCGCCGCGACGGCGCAGCCGCCGGCCTATGCGGTCGTCGATTTGCGGCTCGGCGACGGCAGCGGCCTCGAAGTCGTCAGCGCGCTGCGCGCCGCGCGGCCGGGCGCCCGCATCGTCGTCCTGACCGGCTACGGCAACATCGCGACCGCGGTCGCCGCGGTGAAGGCCGGGGCGCTGGATTATCTGCCGAAGCCGGCCGATGCTGACGCGGTCGAGCGCGCGCTGCTCGCCCGCGAAGGCGAGACGCCGGAGCCGCCCGAGGACCCGATGTCGGCCGACCGGGTGCGCTGGGAGCACATCCAGCGGATCTTCGAATTGTGCGAGCGCAATGTCTCGGAAACCGCGCGGCGCCTCAAGATGCACCGCCGCACCCTGCAGCGCATCCTCAGCAAGCACGCCCCCAGGAACTGAGGCCCACCACTGAGGCCGGGAACTGAGCTGCGGAGGGCGGCGCCTATTCAAGCGCCTTGACGATTTCCTCGCACATTTTCTTGGCGTCGCCGAACAGCATCATCGTGTTGTCGCGGTAGAACAGCTCGTTTTCGACGCCGGCATAGCCCGAGGCCATCGAGCGCTTGACGAAGAGCACGGTCTTGGCGTGCTCGACGTCGAGGATCGGCATGCCGTAGATCGGCGACGCGCGGTCGGTCTTGGCGGCGGGGTTGGTGATGTCGTTGGCGCCGATCACGAAGGCGACGTCGGTCGCGGCGAAATCGCGGTTGATCTCGTCGAGTTCGAAAACCTCGTCGTAGGGCACGTTGGCTTCGGCCAGAAGCACGTTCATGTGGCCCGGCATGCGCCCCGCCACCGGGTGGATCGCGTAAGAGACCTTGACGCCGTCCTTCTTCAGATCGTCGGCCATCTCGCGCAGCGCGTGCTGCGCCTGTGCGACGGCCATGCCGTAGCCCGGCACGATGACGACCGAGCCGGCGTTCTTGAGAATGAAGGCGGCGTCTTCGGCGCTGCCCGATTTGACCAGCCGGTCGCCCGCCCCGGCGCCCGCCGGCGCGGCGCCGCTCTCGGTCCCGAAACCGCCGGCGATCACGTTGATGATCGAGCGGTTCATCCCCTTGCACATGATGTAGCTGAGGATCGCGCCCGACGAGCCGACCAGCGCCCCGGTGATAATGAGGAGACTGTTCGACAGGGTGAAGCCGATGCCGGCGGCGGCCCACCCCGAATACGAGTTCAGCATCGAGATGACGACCGGCATGTCGGCGCCGCCGATCGGCACGATCAACAGGAACCCGAAGGCCAGCGACAGGATCACCAGGAGCGCGAAGAGGCTGCCGGCCTCGGTAAAGACAAAGGCGGCAATCAGCAGGATCAGCAGAATCGCGAGGCCGCCGTTGAGCCAATGCTGCATCGGGAAGGTCAAGGGTCGGCCCGAAACGAGGCCCTGGAGCTTGGCGAAGGCGACGACGGAGCCGGTGAAGGTGATCGCGCCGATCGTCAGCCCGATTGCCATCTCGACGAGGCTGGCGCGCTCGATCGCGCCGCGGATGCCGATGCCGTAGGCTTCGGGCGCGGCGAAGGCGGCGGTCGCGACGCACACCGCGGCGAGGCCGACCAGGCTGTGGAAGGCGGCGACCAGCTGCGGCAGCGCGGTCATCTGGATCTGCCGCGCGATGTAGGCGCCGGCGGCGCCGCCGATGACGATCCCGGCGAGGATCAGCCAGAAGCTGACGATCTGCGGCGTCGCCAGCGTCGTCGCGATCGCGATCGCCATGCCGGCGATGCCGAAGATATTGCCGCCGCGCGCCGTATCGGGCGAGGACAGGCCGCGCAGCGCCATGATGAAGCACACCGCCGCGACGAGGTAGAAGAGCGCCGACAGACTTTCGCTCATGGTGGACCCCGGCGCCCGCTACTTCTTGCGCTGGAACATCTGCAGCATGCGCTGCGTCACGATAAAGCCGCCGAAAATGTTGACCGCCGCCAGCGTCACCGCGAAGAAGCCCATGACCTTCGCAAAACTCATGCCCGAGGGGCCGGCGGCTATCAGGGCGCCGACGATGATCACGCTGGAAACCGCGTTGGTGACGCTCATCAGCGGCGAATGCAGCGCCGGCGTCACCCGCCAGACGACGTAATAGCCGACAAAGACCGCGAGCACGAAGACCGTCAGCTCGAAGACGAAGGGCGAGCCGACATGCGCGCTCTGCTGCGTCGCCAGGGCGAGCTGCTGCGACAGTTCGTCGAGCCGGTGCGCCAACTGGGCGGCGTCGCCCGAGAGCTCGCCGGCGCGCTGCGCCAGCGCTGCAGGATCGGCCATCTGGTCTCCGTTCAGCTGGTGGTGTTGCCCGGGGTTGCATCACCCGGGGTTGCATCGCCCGAGGTGGCTTCGACAGGAGCGGCCGGCGCGGCGGCCGGCGCCAGCGCCGGGCTGACGACCGCGCCGTCGAGCGTCAGCAGCGCGGCCTTGACGATCTCGTCGGCGGTGTCGATGTGCAGCCGGCCCTCTTTATCGACGATCAGCGCCAGAAACGCCAGCAGGTTGCGGGCGTAGAGCTGGCTGGCGTCGACCGCGACACGCGATGGCATGTTGAGGTGGCCGACGATCTTGACGCCGCCGGCGGTCGTCGCGATTTCGCCCGGCCGGCTGCCCTCGACATTGCCGCCGGCCTCGACCGCGAGATCGACGACGACCGAGCCGGGCGCCAGCTGCGCCACCATCGCCTCGGTCAAGAGGATGGGCGCCTTGCGGCCCGGGATCAGCGCGGTGCAGATCACGATGTCGGTAAGGCGCAAGGCTTCGCTGATCGCCTCGCGCTGGCGGCGCTGGAAATCGGCGTCCATCTCGCGGGCATAGCCGCCGGCGGTCTCGGCGGTGCGCATCGCGGCCTCGTCGACCGTGATGAAGCTGGCGCCGAGGCTTTCGACCTGCTCCTTGGCGGCGGCGCGCACATCGGTGGCGCTGACGATGGCGCCCAGGCGGCGCGCCGTCGCGATCGCCTGCAGCCCGGCGACGCCGGCGCCCATCACCAGAACGCGCGCCGCCCGGATTGTGCCGGCCGCGGTCATCATCATCGGCAGCGCCCGGCCGAACTCGCCGGCGGCGTCGATCACCGCCTTGTAGCCGGCGAGGTTGGCCTGCGACGACAGGACGTCCATCGTCTGCGCCCGGGTGATGCGCGGGATCAGCTCCATCGCGAAGGCGGCGATGCCGGCCTTGGCGTAGGCCGCGACCTCAGCCGGGCTTTGCGATGGCGCCAGGAGGCCGACGAGCGCGGCGCCGCGCTTGATGAGGCGCAATTCGTCCGCTCCCTTCGCGCCGCCCACCAGCGGGCGCTGCACCTTGAGGACGATCTCCGCCTCGGCCAGCGCCGCCGCGGCGTCGGCGGCAATCGTCGCGCCGGCCGCGCTGTAGGCGCTGTCGGGGAAATTGGCCTCCACCCCGGCGCCCATCTCGACAATCGGCTCGAGGCCCATCCCGACCATGTGCTTGACGCTGTCGGGCGTGGCGGCGACGCGCCGCTCATGCGGGCGGCGCTCCTTGAGGATGGCGATCTTCATCACGCCAGGTATGCCGCGCCGCACCGGCTTTGTGAAGAGCGAAGCCGGCCGCTTTTGAACATGCCGCAGCGCGTGCTAGGCTGCGCCCCCGCCGCGGCCCAGAGCGGCGCGGAATAATTGAAGAGGACCGCCGTTGTCGTTGCGTTGGAAGCGAGCGGAGACGCCGGCCCGCGCCGAGGGCGGCGGCGGCGCCAGCGTGCGATTCGGCGACCAGCTGGTCGCCGTGTTGCCGCGGCTGCGGCGCTTTGCCCGCGGCCTCGCCGGCTCGGCCGCCGAGGCGGACGATCTGGTGCAGGCGGCCTGCGAGCGAGGCTTGGCGCGGGCGCATCAGTTTGAGGAGGGTACGCGGTTTGACAGCTGGATGTTTCGCATCGTGCAGACGATCTGGATCGACCAGCTGCGCGCCCGCGACGTCCGCAAGGAAGACGGCGACGTCGCCGAGGAGCGTCTCGGATCGGATGCGGCGGTGCGCGGCGTCGAGGCGCGCCTGGCGCTCGACGAGGTGCGCCGCGCGGTCGAGCTGTTGCCGCCCGACCAGCGCACGACGCTGATGCTCGTGACCGTGGAGGGGCTCAGCTACAAGGAGGCGGCGGAGGTTGCGGGAGTGCCGGTGGGGACGATCATGAGCCGGCTGGCGCGCGCGCGGATCGCGCTGCAGCAGCTGCTCGACGCCGGCGGCGGTGTCCGCAGGAGGGCGCAGAATGCATAGTGACGAGGCGCTGGTCGCCTATCTCGACGGCGAACTCGGCGATGCCGAGCGTCGCCATGTCGACGCCTGGCTCGACGCCGAGCCGACGGCGCGCGAGCGGCTCGCGATGCTCGCCCGGTCGGCCGCGCTTTTGCGCAGCGCCTATGCCGACATCGTCGACGAACCGGTCCCCGAGCGGCTGATCGCCGCGGCGCGCGGCGCCACCACGGGGGCCGCGAACCCGCCGCAGGAAGCCGAAATACTGGTGTTGCAGCGGCCGGGGCGCGTCGCCCTGCCGTCGCCGCAGCGCCGCTGGCAGATCGGCCTTGCCGCCGCGGCCGGGCTGTTCGGCATCGTGCTGGGCGGCGGCGGCACCTATCTCGGCGTCGGCATGCTGGGCTCGGGCGGCAATGCCGGCGAGAGCCAGATCGCCGCGGTCGAGAACAACGTCTGGCTCGACAACGCCGCGGCCTATTACAAGCTGAGCGTCAGCGCCGGCGACACGATGCTGATCGACGTGCCGGCCAGCAGCGACCCCAAGGAGGCGCTGCAGAAGATCAGCCAAAGCCTGCCGCAGCAGGTGCGGCTGCCCGATCTGAAGCCGTGGGGCCTGACGTTCCGCGGCGCCCGGCTAGTCGCCGCCGAGGGCCGCCCGGCGGCGCAGCTCGTCTATGTCAGCGACAACAAGGCGATCGGCCCGTTGACGCTGGTCATCGGCGCCTCGAAGCAGCCCGACATCCCGCCGACCTTCGACCGCCGGCAGGATGTCAACCTGCTCTATTGGCGCCATCACGGGCATGCCTATGCGCTGGTCGGCAAGACCGATATCGGCTGGCTGTGGGGCATCGCCAACGACGTCGCCTGGCAGCTCGACGCGATCTGACGCTGCTTCCCGCTGGCCGCCGGCTGCCGGCGCCCGACTAAAATCTCTCTTGGGTGATCCTCCGGTCGCGCCCGGCCGTGCGAGCCGCTATGCTCGGGCAATTCTGCAGCGGAGGAAACCGACGATGCCCGAGACGCCGACCTTCGGACGCTATGCCGAAATCCCCTACGACCAGATGACGCCGGAGCAGCAGGACGCCTACCGCTCCTTGATCGAGACGCGCGGCAGGCTGCCCGGCCCCAACAAGATCTACGTCCACAACCCCAAGCTGGCGAAGGTCATGGGGCCGTTGGGGGCGCATTTCCGGACCGGCTACTCGCTCTCCGAGCGCGAGCGCGAGATCGCCGTCGTCATCATCAACAGCAAGTTCCATTCGGCCTATCCGACCAACGCGCACGAGCGCGCCGGCAAGGCCGCGGGGCTGCCCAACGACAAGGTCGAGGCGCTGCTGTCGGGCCTGCCGACCTCGTTCGACGACAAGCGCGAGCAGGTGGTCTACGAGATGGCGAAGTGCCTGTCGGAGTCGCGTTGGGTGTCGCGGGGGCTCTACGACCGCGCGGTCGAAGCCTTGGGCCATGTCGGCATCACCGACGTCATCACGCTGATGGGCTTCTACACCAGCGTCTCGATGACGCTCGCCTTCTACGATGTGCCGGCCGGCGCCGAGGGCCTGCAGCGCTGAGCTTCCGCCGGTGCGGGCTCGGCAGGGGTTCGCGCGCCGATGTCGAGAAAGCGCTGATCGATGATCGTTATGATCTCGTAGGCGGCGTCGGTGGGCTCCGCGCTTCCGTCGCCGAGCTCTTCGCTGCAGCTGAGGATCAGGCTGACAGCGCCGTCGTTGCCGCGCAGCGGCAGGCGCAGGGTTTCGATGATCGCGCTGCGGCCGGAATGGAATTGGACGCGCCGTCGCGACCATGACCCGCACGGGAATTCGGTGACCAGCTCGAATTCGCGCCGCATCGTCGCCGCCGCACGCGGCGAGACGATATCGATGCCGAGATAGTCCAAACCGGTGAAATTTCGGCCCCACCGCCGCTCGATCTCGGTGCCCGCAACCCGGAAGCGCCACGCGCCGTCGGCCGATCGCTGCAGCAGGGTGACGACCGGCAGCACATGCGGGATCGCCATCGGATCAAAATCTCGACGATCGGGAACGCAGTCGCGTGGCGGCAGCGCCTTCCAGCATTCCAGCAAGTCATGCGCCGGTTGCCCAAGGTGCTCGCTGACTTCCTGCACGACCGATCTTTCTTGTCACGGTGACGAGAAAAGCACTATGCCGGAGTGGTTAAGATCATCCTACCATGCACAGGCCGCTCGACCGCTCGGCGTGCGCCGAGCCCGCGACCGAGCAATGAATGGAGGGAATGCATGCTGATCGTCGACGCGCAAATCCATCTGTGGCACCAAAACCTGCCGGGCAACGCGGCGCACCGCCAGATCACCTCCTACACGGCCGAGGATTGTCTGGCAGAGATGGACGCGGGCGGGGTCGATGCGGCGCTCATTCATCCGCCGGGCTGGGACCCCGATTCCGGCGCGATCGCCGAGGCGGCGGCGAGGAAATACCCGAACCGTTTTGCGATCCTCGGCAATTTCCCGCTCGACAAGCCGGAAAGTCGCGCGCTCGTCGCCGGTTGGAAGAGCCGGCCGGGGATGCTCGGCTTGCGCTACGCCTTCACCCAGCCGCACCAGGCCAACTGGATGACCGACGGCACGATGGACTGGCTGTGGCCGGCCTGCGAGAAGGCCCAGATTCCGATCGCGCTGATGGCCTCCAACTATCTGCCGCAGGTCGCGCAGATCGCCGAGAAGCATCCCGGGTTGAAGCTGATTATCGATCATCTCGGCCGCGCCCGCGGCGGCCGCGACGACGCCGCCTTCGCCAATATCGCGCAGGTCTGCGCGCTCGCGAAATTCCCCAACGTCGCGCTGAAGGCAACCGGGGCGGCGGGCGAGTCGAGCCAGCCCTATCCCTTCACCAACATCCACAAATACCTGAAGCAGCTTTACGACGCCTTTGGCCCCACGCGCACCTTCTGGGGCACCGACATCACCCGCATGCCGGTGTCGTGGAAGCAATGCGTGACGCTCTTCACCGATGAACTGCCGTGGCTCAAGGGTCGCGACCGCGACCTCGTGATGGGCCGCGCGGTGTGCGATTGGCTGGGCTGGAACCTGCCGGGCTAGGCGATGGGCCAGAGCTGCATCAGTTGAGGTTCGATTCACCCCAAAATCGTCATCCCCGGGCTTGACCCGGGGATCCAGGTGGAGCTTCTCGTGGATGGCCGGGTCAAGCCCGGCCAAGACGAATAATATAAGAATCGATCCAGTCTGATCGGAAGCCCCTGTAATGGCCTTTCCAGCCTTCGTCCTCGCCCTCGCTCTCTTGCTCTATGTCGGGGTTTTCGCCGCGGCGGGGCGCGCCCGGCACCGCTACGACGTCAAGGCGCCGGCGGTTACCGGCCCGCCCGAATTCGAGCGCGCCCTGCGGGTCCAGCAGAACACGCTCGAACAGCTGGTGTGGTTCATCCCGGCGCTGTGGCTCTTTGGCTTATATGTCTCGCCGTTGTGGGCCGGGCTGATCGGCCTGGTATGGATCGCCGGGCGGGCGCATTACGCCCGCTCCTATTATCGCGATCCGGAGAGCCGCGGACCGGGGTTTATGGTCGGCTTTGCCAGCGCCGCGGTGCTGCTGGTCGGCGCGCTGATCGGGATTATCGTTCGGCTGCTCTGAGGCGCGCGGCTCAGCCGGCCAGCCAGTCGCCGATCAGGCGGCGGGCGATCGAGTCGCGGCGCGGCAGGCGGAAGCTGTCGTCGTCGATGTGCGATTTGAGCCAGGCGCGCTCGAACCAGCGTGCGTCCTCCAGTTCGCTGCGATCGACGGTGATCTCGGTCGAGGATGCGTCGGCGTAGAACCCCAGCATGATGTTGGCCGGGAAGGGCCAGGGCTGCGAGGAGTGGTAATGCACCGCCGAAACCTCGATCGCGGTTTCCTCGCGCACCTCGCGCGCCACCGCGTCTTCGAGGCTCTCGCCGGGCTCGACAAAGCCGGCCAGCGTCGAATACATGCCGGCGACGAAGTTGCGGTTGCGGCCCAGGAGCACGCGGTCGCCGTCGCTGACCAGCATGATGACGGCCGGGTCGGTGCGCGGGAAATGCATGGCGGCGCAGGCGGCATCGGTGCAGCGCCGCATGTGGCCGGCTTCCTCGCTACGCGTCGGCGCGCCGCACATGCCGCAAAAGCGATGCCGCGAATGCCAGAACAGCATCGCGCGGGCGAGCGCCAAGAGCGCCCCCTCGTGGCGCTCGAGGCGACCCGCCAGGTGGCGCAGATCCGCGAACTTGAGCGCCGCTTCGGCGATGCCGGCGGCGGCCAGGGCGGGCGAGCGCAGTGCGTCGATCAGCGCCTCGGGCGAAGCATCGTGCGAGGATACATCGAGGGCGAAATGCGCCCGCTCGTCGATCAGGCCGAGAAAGACCAACTGGCCGTGCGCCAGGCGCTCGTCGATTTCGGCGCCGGTGAGGCTGTTGAAGAGCGCAGCGACCGCCTCGACGCCAAGCACCACGGCGCGCGGTTCGCCGCCCTCGACCTCGACGACCAGGTTTTGGCTGCGCCATACCGGGACGAATTGGCTCGCCGGATCGAGCACCCGGCTGCGGATCCATTCCGCCTCGCGGCGCCGCAACCCGGCCCGCTCGAAGCCAGGATGGGCATAGTAATTGGGCGCTCGCATCGGGCGAGTCTGGCACACCGCGCGGGCTCGCGGCAAGCGGCGGCCGAGGCGATGACGCCTTTCGCCGGCGGCGCCATTGCGGCTATAACCGCGCCGCCCGTTGTCGCCGGGCTGAGGGATTGCTCGATGCAAGTCGTTTCGACCGCGATTGCCGAGGTCAAGGAGATCCGGCCGGTGCGCCACCGCGACGCGCGCGGCTTTTTCTCCGAGATTTTTCGCGAGGCGGTGTTGCGCGAGCACGGCGTCGAGGTGGCGTGGGTACAGGAAAACCATTCCCTCTCGGTCGACCGCTTCGTGGTGCGCGGCCTGCATTTCCAGACCCCGCCCGAAGCCCAGGCAAAGCTGGTGCGGGTCGGCGCCGGTGCGGTGCTCGACGTCGCGGTCGACATCCGCCGCGGCTCGCCGAGTTTTGGGCGTCATGTCGCGGTCGTGCTGAGCGCCGCCGAGGGCAACCAGCTCTACGTGCCGGAAGGCTTTGCCCACGGATTTTGCACGCTCGAGCCCAATACCGAGGTCTACTACAAGGTCAGCCGCTATTATTCGCGCGAGCACGATAGCGGCATGGCATGGGACGACCCGGCACTCGGCATCGCCTGGCCGGTCGAGGGGGGCGCGGCGGTGCTGTCCGACAAGGACCGCCGCCAGCCGCTATTGGCCGATCTGCCGGCCTATTTTCGCTACGAATAGCCCGGGCCGCGGTCGTGAAGCTCCTGGTGCTCGGCGCCGGCGGCCAGGTCGGGCACGAGCTGTGCCGCGTCGCCTGGCCCGCGGGCTGCGAAGTTGCCGCCTTCGACCGCGCCGGCCTCGACATCGCGGCGCGCGACCAGGTGTTTGCAACGGTGGCGCGCGAGCGGCCCGACATCGTCGTCAACGCGGCGGCCTATACCGCGGTCGATCGCGCCGAAAGCGAGCCCGAGGTCGCCTCGGCCGCCAATTGCACCGGCCCGGCCAACCTTGCCACGGCCTGCCGCGACGCGCGGATAGCGCTGGTGCACATCTCGACCGATTACGTCTTCGACGGGACGAAGAGGGGCGCTTACCGCGAGGACGACCCGGTCGCCCCGCTCGGCGTCTACGGGCGGACTAAGGAAGCCGGCGAGCGGGCGGTGCGCGCGGCGCTTCCCCAGCATGTGATCCTGCGCACCGCCTGGGTCTACAGCGCGCACGGCCGCAATTTCGTGAAAACCATGCTGCGGCTGGCCGAGCAGCATCCGGTGCTGCGCGTCGTCGCCGACCAGGAGGGCTCGCCGACCAGCGCGGCCGACATCGCGGCCGCGATCGCCCGGGTCGTCGAGCGCCTCGCAGCCGGCAACACCAACTGGGGCACCTATCATTTCGCCGGCGCCGGGGCGGTCACCTGGCACGGTTTCGCCGAGGCCATCTTCGATCTGGCGGAGCCGTGGCGCGGCCCCCCGCCACGGGTCGAGGCGATCACCACCGCCGATTACCCGACCCCGGCGCGCCGCCCGGCCAATTCGGTGCTCGATTGCAGCAAAATCGCCGCGGCGTTCGGCATCGCGCCGCGACCATGGCGCGCGGCGCTGGCCGATGTCATCAGGGAGATCTATCGGCCAGCCTGACCAACCTTCAGGCAACCCTCAAACGACCATCCCGGCGCAGGCCGGGACCCATTTATCCGACACTCGGAACGCGGACGCCTGGGTCCCGGCCTGCTCCGGGATGGTGCGTCAGAGAGCGGCGAGGGCGGCGTTCAGCGTCGCACTCGGCCGCATCGCGGCCGATGTCTTCGCCGGGTCGGGCAGATAATAACCGCCGGTATCTACGGGCTTACCCTGCGCGGCGATCAGCTCGGCGTTGATCTTGGCCTCGTTGGCCGCCAGCGCCGCCGCCAGCGGTTTGAAGCGGGCCGCCAGCGCCGGGCTTTTGGTTTGCGCGGCCAGCGCCTGCGCCCAATACAGCGCCAGGTAGAAGTGGGTGCCACGATTATCCAGTTCGCCGACCCGGCGCGCCGGCGAGCGGTTGTACTCGAGGATCTTGCCGTTGGCCTCGTCGAGCGTCTCGGCGAGAACCTGCACGTCCTTGTTCCCGCTGGTCTGCGCCAGATGTTCCAGCGACGCGCCAAGCGCCAGGAACTCGCCCAGCGAGTCCCAGCGCAGATAGCCTTCGTGTTGGAACTGCTCGACGTGCCTCGGCGCCGAACCGCCCGCCCCGGTCTCGAACAGCCCGCCGCCCGCCAAGAGCGGAACGATCGACAGCATCTTGGCCGACGTGCCCAGCTCCATGATCGGGAAAAGATCGGTCAGGTAATCGCGCAGCACATTGCCGGTGACGGAGATCGTGTCGAGCCCCTTGCGGATGCGATCGAGCGAGAACTTGATGGCCTCGACCGGCGCCATGATGCGAATGTCGAGACCCGTGGTGTCCTCGTTCTTCAGGTAGGTCTCGACCTTGGCGATCAACTGCGCGTCGTGCGCGCGTTTGGCGTCGAGCCAGAAGACCGCCGGGGTGTTGGTCAGGCGCGCGCGGCGCACGCCAAGCTTGACCCAGTCGCGGATCGGCGCGTCCTTGACCTGGCACATCCGGAAGATGTCGCCGGTCTCAACCGGCTCCGACAGCAGAACCGTGCCGTCATCGGCGACGACGCGCACCGTTCCGCCGGTGGCGACCTCGAACGTCTTGTCGTGCGAGCCGTATTCCTCGGCCTGCTGCGCCATCAACCCGACGTTCGGCACCGAGCCCATCGTCTTCGGGTCGAAGGCGCCATGCGCCTTGCAGTCCTCGATGACGGCCTCGAACAGCGGCGCGTAGCAACGATCGGGGATCGCGGCGATCACGTCGTGCAGCTTGCCGTCGGCGCCCCACATGCGCCCGGATTCGCGGATCATCGCCGGCATCGATGCATCGATGATCACGTCGCTCGGCACGTGCAGACCGGTAATTCCCCGGTCGGAATTGACCATGGCGAGGCCCGGCCGCTTCGCGTATTCGGCCTCGATATCGGCCTTGATCGCCGCCTTTTCCGCCTCCGGCAGCGTCTCGATCCGGGTCAGCATGTCCGCGACGCCGTTGTCGGGATCGACGCCGAGGCGCGTCAGCGTGGCGCCATGCTTCTCGAACACATCGGCGAAGAACACCGAAACGCAATGACCGAAGATGATCGGATCGGAGATCTTCATCATCGTCGTCTTGACCTGCAGCGAAAGTAGGACGCCGTCCTTCTTCGCGGCGTCGATCTGCGCGGCGAAGAAGGCGCGCAACGCCTTGCGGTTCATCACCGCCGCGTCGATGATCTCGCCCTCTTGAAGCGGCGTCTTCGCCTTCAGCACCGTGACCGCGCCGTCGCCACCAACCAGTTCGATACGGGCATTGGTCGGCGCCGCGATCGTCGTCGCGTGCTCTGAACCGTAGAAATCGCCGCCCGGCATGTGCGCCACGCGGGTTTTCGACTCCTTCGTCCAGGCGCCCATCTTGTGCGGATTGTTGCGCGCGTACTGCTTCACGGCGCCAGCGGCGCGGCGGTCGGAATTGCCCTCGCGCAACACCGGATTGACGGCGCTGCCGAGCACCTTGCCGTAGCGGGCGCGGATGTCCTTGTCCGCCGGCGTCGCGTCGCTGTCCGGATAGTCCGGCACGTCGTAACCCTTCGTCTGCAACTCCTTGATCGCTGCCTTCAGCTGCGGGATCGAGGCGGAGATGTTGGGCAATTTGATGATGTTGGCCTCGGGACGCAGTGTAAGTTGGCCAAGTTCGGCGAGCTCGTCGTTGATCTTTTGCGCCGGCGTCAGTTTGTCGGGGAAGTTGGCGAGGATGCGGCCGGACAGCGAAATGTCCTTCAGCTTCATCTTCACGCCGGCCGCCCCGACAAAGGCTTCGACGATCGGCAGCAGGGAAAACGTCGCAAGCGCCGGTGCTTCGTCAACTTTGGTCCAAACGATTTCGAGATCTGACATTGCTTGCACCTCCGCGCGCCGGCCGGCTGCCGCCGGGGCGCGACCATAATCGGCGCGCTGCGCCGAGGCAAGCAAGGGGCAAGCCCGGCATAACGGAGCCGCGCCAGCCCCGGCGTAGCCTCCCGCATTAACCATAGAGGGCGGTTATGAACAGCCCGGCGCGGGCCTTTGCCCAGGGCGGGAATGTCGGTTTTATGACAGATGATTTACTTGCTGTTTACAAAACGATACAGGCGGCCAGGCTAAGATCGTTTGTTGCCAATGACATACGAGGGTACGCGGGCGCGCGGGGGCGGCCCGCCTGGGTTTTGCCGCAATGCCGGAGCCCGGCCGCGGCCCGGCGGTTTTCCACAGAGTTCTCCAGAGTCGCCGCCGGATGCCCGTCAACCTTCGGTTTCGCTGCGGATTATCGAGAAGCCTCAGATCGTTGCCGGACGGGTCGCGCCGCTCATGGGCCCGGCGTCAGCGCCGCCATCAGCTGCGCGACGCTGTCGACGACGACCAGCAATCGCGGCACCAGCGGCGGCGAAAAACCGGCGGCGACCAGATGATCGAAGAGCTGCCGCAACGGTTGCCAATAACCCGCGACGTCGACCAGGAATATCGGCTTGTCGTGGAGGCCCAGGTGCCGCCAGGTGAGGATCTCGAAGGTCTCGTCCAGCGTGCCGATGCCGCCCGGCAGCACCGCAAAGGCGTCCGCGCGCTCGGCCATCACCTGCTTGCGCTCGTGCATGCTGGCGGTGATCACCAGTTCGCTGGCGCCTTCGTGCGCGAGTTCGGCGTCGCGCAGCCTCGCCGGGATGATGCCGACGACCCTGCCGCCCGCCGCCAGCGCCGCGTCGGCGGCGATCCCCATCAACCCGACCCGGCCGCCGCCATAAACCAGCTCGATGCCGGCGGCGGCAAAGGACTGGCCGAGCTCGCGCGCGGCCTCGCGGTAGCGCGGGTCGACCGCGCCGGCCGAGCCGCAATAGAGGCATACTCGCTTGACCTGAAGCACGGCGCCTCGCTGCCTGTCCGGGAGCGGCTCCCTCTTCCTCCGATCCGCCGGCGATTGCAAGGTGCGCCCTGCCGCCATAGACTCCGCTGGTGAGTACGCAATCGGTGCGGCGCATCGTTTGGCTCGGATCGGGCGCGGCGGCATTGCTGATCGTCGCGGCAGCGGTGATCGGCCTGCGCGGCACCGCGCCCCCCGGCAACAGCGCGTCAGCGCCGCCCTCCCCGCCGCCGGCGGTCGCGGCGGCGCAACCGCCGAAGCCGGCCGCGGCGCCGGCCGCGCCGGTCAAGCCGAGCTTCGATGTCGTCACGGTCGACCCCAAGGGCCAGGCGGTGATCGCCGGCCGCTCGGCCCCGGGCGACGGGGTCCGCATCCTCGACCGCGACAAACCGCTCGGCGAGGTGACGGCCGACGCGCGCGGCGAGTGGGTGCTGGTGCCCGAGGCGGCGATCCCGCCGGGCAATCGCCAGCTCAGCCTCGAAGCGACCGGCGCGAATGGCGACGGCCCGCCCCGCCGCTCGGACGACGTCGTCGCGCTGTCGGTGCTGCGGCCGGGCACCTCCGCCGGCAGTTCGTCGGCGCTGGCGGTGCTGCTGCCGGGCGACGCCAACCAGCCGGCCCGCGTGCTGCAGGAGCCGGGCTGGGCGGCCAGCGTCGGCAAGCTGTTGTCGGTCGATACCGCGAGCTACGGCGGCGAACATCGGCTGGCGCTGTCGGGCCACGCGGCGCCCGGGGCGCAGCTCAGGGTCTACGCCGGCGACCGGCTGCTCGGCACGACCCGGGCCGATGCCGCCGGACGCTGGTCGCTGGCGGCGCCGCAGCCGGTGGCCGAGGGCGGCCTCGAATTGTGGGTCGATCAGCTCGCCGCCGACGGCAGCCTCGAAAGCCGCATCGGCGTGCCGTTCGCGCCGCCGACCGCGGTTTCCCTGGCGAAAGGCGGCAGCTATGTCGTGCGGCAGGGCAACAGCCTGTGGGTCATCGCCCGCCAGCTTTACGGCGAGGGCACCCGCTATACCGCGATCTATTCCGCCAATCGCGGGCAGATCCAAAACCCCAACCTGATCTTCCCCGGCCAGCAATTCACCATGCCAAAATCGGTGGTGTCCAACTGAGGTTGAGGCGGGTTATGCCTGCAATCATTCTGGCCAATTGCGCAATCCTCGACGGCACGCGGGCCGAACGCCGCGAGGGCCATCATGTGCTGGTCGAGGAGGGCCGCATCCGCGAGGTGTCGGACCGGCCGCTCAAAAGCGCCGCGGCCGAGACGCTCGACCTGAAGGGCCGCACCGTGATGCCCGGGCTCATTGACGCGCATGTTCATGTGATGGCGGTCGACCTCGCGCTGGCGCGGCTCGGCGACGAGCCGCTGACGCTGGTGACGCTGCGCGCCGGGCGGGTGCTCGAGGGCATGCTCCAGCGCGGCTTCACCACGGTGCGCGACGCCGGCGGCGCCGATGGCGGCCTCGCCGACGCGGTCGCGCAGGGTTTTGTGCCGGGGCCGCGCATCTTTCCCTCCGGCCAGGCGCTGAGCCAGACCGGCGGCCACGGCGACGCGCGGCCGCGCACCCGTTCGGTCACGAGCTGCGCGTGCTGCGAATATGGCGCCGGTCTCGCGCGCATCGCCGACGGCGTCGACGAATGCCGCCGCGCCGCCCGCGACGAACTGCG
The DNA here is from genome assembly GCA_035309005.1 of Allostellaceae bacterium. Classification (GTDB taxonomy): domain Bacteria; phylum Pseudomonadota; class Alphaproteobacteria; order ATCC43930; family CGMCC-115725; genus DATARH01. The sequence goes on from DATGFP010000034.1 coordinate 76,570, forward strand.
CAAGGGCGCCACCCAGCTCAAGATCATGGCCTCGGGCGGCGTCGCCTCGCCCTACGACCCGGTGTGGAACCTGCAATACAGCGACGAGGAGATGCGCGCGATCGTCGCCGAGGCGCGGGGCTGGCACACCTACGTGATGGCGCACGCCTATACCTCGGAGGCGATCGGCCGCGCGCTCGATAACGGGGTGCGCTCGATCGAGCACGCCAATTTGATCGACCGCGCCACCGCCGAGCGGCTGGCCGGGGCCGGCGGCTTCGCGGTGCCGACGCTCGTTACCTACGACACGCTGCACCGCTTCGGCCGCGAGCTCGGCTTTCCCGAAGTGAGCCTGGAGAAGCTCGCCGATGTGCGCGAGGCCGGCTTGCGCTCGCTCGAGATCCTCGCCGCCGCCGGGGTGCCGATCGGCTACGGCACCGACCTTTTGGGCCCGATGCACCGCTACCAGACGCGCGAATTCGTGATCCGCCGCGAGGCGATGGCGCCATTCGACATCATCCGTTCGGTGACGACGATCAACGCCGCGCTACTGAACCGCGAGAGCGAATTGGGGGTCGTCGCGCCCGGCGCCCGCGCCGATCTGATCGCGCTCGACGGCGACCCGCTGGCCGACATTTCGCTGCTCGACGGCGAGGGCGGCCACCTCGCGATGATCGTCAAGGATGGCGCGCTTTATAAGCGCCCCGATGCTTGAAGGTTGCCTCCTCGGTCGTTACAACAATGTAGTACGCCAGGAGACGAACGATGCGGGCGGCGGTGCGCAAGCTGGGCAATTCATCGGGAGTTATCATCCCGAGAGCGCTCCTTGAGGAGGCCGGGGTCGCGATAGGCGACGCGGTTGAGCTGACGCTTGAAGGGGGGCGCATCGTGCTGGCGCCGCTGCAGCGTCCGGCGCGCGCCGGATGGGCGGCGGCGTCGAGAGACCTCGCCGGATCGGGCGACGACGCCCTGGTGTGGCCCGAGTTCGGCAACGCCGCAGACAACGCGCTCGAGTGGTGAGGTTGTCGGTGGCGCGCGGCGAGATATGGCTCGCCGCGCTCTTTCTCACCATGTCACACCGGCGAAGGCCGGTGCCTATACCGCCGCGCTCTCGCCTGCTGGACTTTCCGCGATTGCGGCATGCAGATCGATCCAATAACGATTGTCGTGCTCGATCAGGTTGATCTTCCAATCCCGCTTCCACTGCTTGATCTGCTTCTCGCGCTGGATCGCAGTTTCAGCGCTTTGGTGCGCCTCGTACCAGACAAGCCGATCAACACCGTGACGCGCGGTGAAGCCGCCAAAGGCTTTGGTTTTGTGCTGCCACATCCGCGCCACAAGATCGGACGTCACGCCGACATAAAGCGTTCCATGCGGCTTGCTGGCGAGGAGGTAGACGTAGAACATCGAACCTATGGCCTGCATGGGTCCCGGCCTGCGCCGGGATGACGGAAGGGGTTACTCCGCCGCGTTCTTCCTGCCGTAGCGGCGGACCCGCAAATCGGCCTGTTCCTTGTGGCCCCAGAAGCGCTCGATCGCGCACAGCCGGCTGCAATATTCGCCGATCATCGCGCTGGCTTCGGCGGTGCGCACCTCCTGGTAGGTGCAGGTTTTGAGGAATTTTCCCACCCACAGGCCCCCGGTATAGCGCGCCGCCCCCTTGGTCGGCAGGGTGTGGTTGGTGCCGATCACCTTGTCGCCGTAGGAAACATTGGTCTCGGGGCCGAGGAAGAGGGCGCCGTAATTCTTGAGGCGCGCCAGCCACCAGCGCGGCTCGCGACACAGGATTTCGACATGCTCGGCGGCGATGCGGTCGGCCTCCCGCGCCATCTCCTCGTCGTCGGCGCACAGGATGATTTCGCCATAGTCGCGCCACGCCACGCCGGCGACATCGGCGGTCTGCAGCACGTGCAGTTGCCGCGCGACCTCGTGCACCACCTCGTGCGCCAGCTTTTCCGACGTGGTCAGCAGGATCGCCGGCGAAGTCGGGCCGTGCTCGGCCTGGCCCAAGAGGTCGGTCGCGCACATCTCGGAATCGGCCGTCTCGTCGGCGATGACCAGCACCTCGGTCGGCCCGGCGAAGAGGTCGATGCCGACGCGCCCGTAAAGCTGGCGCTTCGCCTCGGCGACATAGGCATTGCCGGGGCCGACCAGCATGTCGACGGGCGCGAACGTCTCGGTGCCGAGCGCCATCGCCGCCACCGCCTGGACGCCGCCGAGGACAAAAATTTCGTCGGCGCCGCCCAGATGCATCGCGGCGATCGTCTCGGGGTGCGGCCCGCCCTGGTTGGGCGGCGTGCAGGCCGCGATATGGCCGACCCCGGCAACTTTCGCGGTGACGATCGACATGTGCGCGGACGCGACCATCGGATAGCGCCCGCCCGGCACGTAGCACCCGACGCTGCCGACCGGGATGTGGCGATGCCCGAGGACCACCCCCGGCAGCGTCTCGACCTCGACATCCTGCAGCGCCGCGCGCTGGACAAATGCGAAATTGCGGATCTGCGCCTGCGCGAACTCGATGTCGGCGATCGCCCGCGGCGACACCTGCGCGACCAGCGCGGCGATCTCGCGCTCGCTGAGCCGAAAGCTCTCGGGCGACCATTTGTCGAATTTCTCCGACAATTCGCGCACCGCCCGATCGCCGCGCGCCTTGATTTCGGCGATGATCCCTTCGACCGTGGCGCGCACCTTGGCGTCCGCCTCTTCCTGCTGGCCCGCCAGCGCGGCCGTCTTGATGTGTCGCGGCATCGGTTCCTCCTCGAAAGCATTTCTTGGCTGCTTCTACAGCGGATTTACAGCCAGCTCCGGCTCCGCCACTTGCCGCTCCCGCCGAAACTCAGCAGGGAGCGTGCACGCCCGGTGACTACGCCGGCAACCGACCATACGACAGAATTTTGGCGATTTTACGAGCGAAGGTGAGCCCCACTCTCGATTGGCCGCAGTTGCCCCCACGAGGGCCATTACCGACGCCATCGCGAAGCGGACGTAGGCCGGAAAAGCGCGGCGCATTTCGCCAATTTCCGTGATTGACCCGCTGGCACGTTGTTTGAATTACCCGTTTCGGCGCCCCCCGGCCGTGGTAAAGTGCTCTCAGTTCAAGTCGAGCGAACGGCATGGCCGACACAGGGAAGCATGAGACCGGGTTCGACTACCGGGCGCAGATTAAGGCTGACATCGAAGCTTGTGTATCAGACATGGGTTGTCAGCCAATCCTGTTCGTCGGTTCGGGCCTGTCAAAGCGCTACTTCTCGGGTCCAAGGTGGGATGAGCTTCTCGCCACCCTCGCCAAGCAGTGCCCGCTGATCGAGAAGGATTACGCCTATTACAAGCAGACACTGAAAGAACCGCTCGTCATCGGCGACGAATTTGCGCGTCTCTACCAGCAATGGGCGTGGGGCAAAGGTAAAAATCAATTCCCCGCCGAAATGTTCAGCGACGCAGTGCCTGACCAAGCGTATATAAAATATACAATTTCTCAGCGTCTGGCCGCACTAACGCCAAATAAGCTTTCAGACATCGCCGGTAAGATGTTGCAGGATGAAATAGCCGCTCTTCAGCGTATCAGACCGCATGCTGTCATCACGACTAACTACGATCAATTTCTCGAATTAGTTTTTCCAGAATATCAACCTGTAATCGGTCAGAGCATTATCCATGGTACGCAGGTTCTATTTGGCGAAATTTTCAAGATCCACGGCTGCGTATCTGATTACGGAAGTTTGGTGTTCACGCAACGCGATTACGATGAATTCATCCGAAAGAAGAAGTATCTTAGCGCGAAATTATTAACGTACTTCAGTGAACACCCCCTCCTATTCATTGGATACAGCGCGTCTGACCCCAACATTCGCGCGATTCTATCGGATATCGACGAGTGTATTCCGAGGCCTGGACCAGCAGGCGCCCTCATTCCAAACATCTATATTCTTGAGTGGCGCACGCCTATGCCATTGGACTACGTACCACCGCGCGAGACACTGATAGCGATAGACGAAGGCCGGTCGGTGAGAGTCAAAGCTATCGAAACAGATGATTTCGGCTGGGTCTTCTCGGCCTTCGCAGCGCATCAGCCGCTGAACGCGGTCAGTCCCAAGATACTGCGGGCCCTGCTGCATCGATCCTACGACCTCGTGCGCCACGATATTCCCCGCCAGACGGTCGAGGCGGATTTCGAGATGCTGGAGCGAGCCATTAACACCAATGCGGGCTTCGCTAAATTGTTTGGCATAACGACGGTTAGCAAGCCATCGTCCAACTCTGCCGACTATCCTTATACGATAAGCCTCGTTGCGGAGAAGATTACGGGAAAAGAGGGCGCATACTGGTCTGAAGCACAAAAATACATTGAACGCATTAAGACCGAAAAGGAGGTCGATATCAAACGCAGCGACAATCGATATCATTCTGCTACTAAGACGGGGAAGAAAGCGACCTCCCTCGCACACAAATATTCTGACCATCTGGTCGAGCTAATCGAGCGGATGAAGAAGGGTGAGCCCTACGAACTGGAGCTTTAAAACGAAGCCTCCTCCGCCGGACGCCAATGGTCCCCAATAGGTCGAACCCGGTAGCCCGGTTGCCGTCCAGCTAACTAAGGACCGCTTTCGGCGCAGGGAGAGGTGCGTGGCGTGGCGGCCGAGGCGCGGGTTCTGCGCCGGGTGGTCGGAGCGGGATTGCTTCGCTGGGCTCGCAATGGCGGGTCGTTGTTCTTCACCATGCGGTCCAGCCGCCGTCGGCGAGGAGGGAGGAGCCGGTGACGAGGCCGGCGGCGGGGGAGGCGAGGAAAAGGACGGCGTGCGCCACCTCGTCGAGGGTGCCGGCGCGGCCCAGCGGGATGCGGTCGAGGATCCATTTGCGGGTTTGGGGGTCGTCGAAGAAGGGTTTCGTCAGCGGCGTCTCGATAAAAGTGGGCGCGATCGAGACGACGCGCACGCCCCGGGGCGCCAGCTCGACCGCCATCGCCTTGGTGAGGCCCTCCAGCGCGTGCTTGGTCATGACGTAAACCGTGCGGTCGCGCTCGGAGCCGACATGGCCCATCTGCGACGACACGTTGACGATGACCCCGCTTCCCCGCTCGACCATCGGCCGCGCCGCCGCCTGCGCGACGACGAAAGCGGCCTTGATGTTGAGCGCGATCATCCGGTCGAGCGTCCCCTCGTCGACCGCGAGAAAGGGCTGCGGCCGGTTCATTCCGGCGTTGTTGACGAGGATGTCGAGGCCCGCGAGGCCGGCGATCGCGGCGCGCGCCGTCGCGCTGTCGGTGACGTCGAACGGCAGCACGCTCGCCCGGCCGCCGCGCGCGGCGATCTCGGCGGCGAGTGCTTCGAGTTCCGCTGGGCTGCGGCTGTTGAGCACCAGCTCGGCCCCCGCATCGGCCAGCGCCAGCGCCACCGCGCGGCCGATGCCGCGACCGGCGCCGGTGACCAGCGCAATCTTGCCGTCGAGGCGGAACGGGCTAGCGGCGGCTGCCACGGGGGTTCTCCTCTCGCAGTGCCGGTATGCCAGCGTGGGGTGGAAAAGCGAAGCGCATTCCGCCACTCAACGAGATTGCTTCGCTGCGCTCGCAATGACAGAAAAAGGGCGTCATTGCGGGAAGCGCAGCGACGACGCAATCTCGCCGGTGGAGTTTCGCGATCCGCCGCCGCGAAATATCGGGGGAGCCTATGCCGAATTTGCATCCGCAGATCGTGAGGGCGCTCGAGATCATGCGGCAGCTCGGGCTGAAGCCGATCGAGGCGATGAGCCCGGAAGAGGCGCGCACCCAGATGGAGGAGACCGCGCGGAGCCGCAAGGCCGAGCCCTTGCCGGTGGCGCGCGTCGAGGACCGCACGATTGCCGGGCCGGCCGGGCCGCTCGGCCTGCGGCTCTATTGGCCGCCGAACGCGACTGGGGCGGTGCCGGCAATCGCCTATTACCACGGCGGCGGGCACGTCATCGGCAGCCTCGACACGCACGATCTGATCGCGCGCAATCTGTGTTCGCTCGGGCAAATGGTGGTGTGCTCGGTCGATTACCGGATGGGGCCGGAGCACCGCTTTCCGGCGGCGGTCGAGGATTCGTTCGCCGCGCTCGAATGGCTGCAGGCAAACGCCGCGAGCCTCGGGGCCGACCCCGCCCGGCTCGGCGTCCACGGCGACAGCGCCGGCGCCAACCTCGCCGCGGTGATGGCGCTGCTGGCGCGCGACAAGGGCATCGCGCTCAGGCTGCAATCGCTGGTCTACCCGATCGCCGACTATGCGCTCAATGGCGACAGCTACGCGAAATTCGCCGAGGGCTACGGCCCGCTGACGCGCGCCGCGATGGTGTGGTTCCAGGGCTATTACCTGCGCGGCCCGGAAGACGCCGATGATTGGCGCGCCTCGCCGATCAAGGCGGCAAGCCTTGCGGGCGTCGCGCCGGCGATCATCGTCACCGCCGAATGCGACGTCCTGCACGACGACGGCGAAGCCTACGCCGCGGCCTTGCGCCGCGCCGGCGTCCCGGTCGAATACCGCGAATACCAGGGCATGATCCACGCCTTCTTCGGCATGGTGCCGGCGGTCGAGGATGCGATGAACGCGCAGCGCGCCGTCGCCGCCGCGTTCCGCCGCGCCTTCGCCTGAGCGCGGACCCCGGCATGGCGAGCGCCGCGGCGACCGAGGCCGACAGCGGCGCCCCGCGCGTCACGCTGCCGGCGCTCTTCACCGGCTTTCTGCTGATTTCGCTGTGCGGCTTTGGCGGGCCGATCGTCTGGGCGCGGCGCTTTTTGGTCGAGCGCTACCGCTGGCTGGGGGACCGCGAATTCGCCGACATCCTGAGCCTCTGCCAGTTTCTCCCCGGCCCCAACGTCGTCGCGATCACGGTCTGCGTCGGGGCGAAGTTCCGCGGGCCCCTTGGCGCGCTGGCGGCGCTCGCCGGCTTCATCCTGATCCCGTGGACGGTGGGCTTCGCGCTCGGCGCGCTCTTTCTCCACTACGCCCATGTCGGGGTGCTGCAGAACGTGCTGCGCGGCGTCTCGGCGGTGGCGGCGGGCCTCATCATCGCCACCGGCCTGCGGCTGATGATGCCGCATCGCGCCCGGCCGGCGGCGCTGCTGTTTGCCGCGCTGGCCTTCGCCGGATTAGCCTTCGCCCGGCTGCCGCTGCTGCTGGTGGTCCTTGGGCTGGTGCCGTTCAGCATCCTCGCGGCGCGCCCCGAGCCGGTGGCGGCATGAGGGCCTCGGCATGAGGGCCCCGGCATGAGGGACCGGAGATGAGCGCCTCGGCTGCGCTCGTCGCGCACCTCGCCGAATTGTCGGCGGTCAGCTTCGGCGGCATCCCGGCGGCGCTGCCCGATCTGCACGATTATGTGGTGCGCGCGCACGGCTGGGTCAGCGACCGGGATTTCGCCAATGCATTCGGGGTCGTGCAGGCGATCCCCGGCCCCAACATGATCCTGATGATGAGCTTTATCGGCTGGCAGGTGGGCGGCCTGCCGATCGCGGTCGCCAGCGCGCTGGCGACCTTCGCGCCGTCCTGCGCGATCGCCTACACGACATTCCGTTTCTGGGACCGCTTTCGCGACACCGCATGGCAGCGCCGCGCCCGGCTGGGTCTCGCGCCGGTGACGATCGGATTGGTCATCGCCGGCGGCTATGTGATGGCGCGGGCCGGCGCCGGCGGCTGGCCGAGCATCGCGCTGACGGCGGGCGCGGCGGCCCTCCTGCTTGGCACCCGGGTCAGCCCCTTGTGGCTGGTCGCCGCCGGCGGGGTGCTCGGCGGCTGCGGCTTTCTCTGAGTTGGCGGCCTCGGCAACGCCCGCGCCGGCGCTGGTCGCCGAGGGCTTGGCCTGCCGGCGCGGCGAGCGCCTCGTCTTCGCCGGGCTCGATTGCCGGCTGGAGGCCGGCGGCGCGCTGGTGTTGACCGGCAGCAACGGCAGCGGCAAATCGAGCCTGTTGCGGCTGTTCGCGACGCTGCTCGCGCCGCACGCCGGCCGCCTCCTGTGGGGCGGCGCGCCGGTAGCGGAGGATTCCGCGGGCTATCGCGCGCAGCTCCACTATGTCGGCCACCTCGACGCGACCAAGCCGGCGATGACGCCGCGCGAGACATTGGGTTTCTGGGCGGCGCTGCGCGAGACTGCGGAGCCCGAGGCGATCGAGGCGGCGCTCGACCGCTTCGGCCTCGCCGCGGTCGCCGATTGGCCGTGCCGCTGGCTGTCGGCCGGGCAGCGGCGGCGCCTGGCGCTGGCCCGCCTCGTCGCGGCGCCGGCGCCGATCTGGCTGCTCGACGAGCCGACCGCCGCGCTCGACGCCGAGGGCGAAGCGCGCCTCGTCGCGGCGATCGCCGAGCACCGCGGCGCCGGCGGCCGGGTCGCGCTGGCGACGCACCAGAAGCTGGCGCTGGGGGACGCCGCCACCATCGTGCTCGACGATTTCGCCGCGCCGCCCGAGGCGAGCCTCGCGGCGCTCGCGGCCCTGTGGTGATGGCGGGCTGGTGGTGATGGCGGCCTTTTTCGGCCTCTTCCGCCGCGACCTGCGGCTCGCGCTGCGGCAGGGCGGCGAAGTCGGCCTGGTGCTCGGGTTTTTCGTGCTGGCGGTGCTGCTGTATCCGTTCGGCGTCGGGCCGGAGCCGCAGCTTCTCGGGCGGATCGCCGCCGGCATCATCTGGGTGGCGGCGCTGCTCGCCGCGGTAGTGAGCCTGGAGCGGCTGTTCGCGGCCGATTACGCCGATGGCGGCCTCGACCTGATCCTATTGTCGCCGGCGCCGCTCGAACTCGCGGTGCTGGCGAAGGTTGCGGCGCACTGGGTGACCACCGGCCTGCCGCTGACCCTGATCAGCCCGGTGCTGGCGGTGTTTGTCGATCTCGACCGCGGCGCGATTCCCGTATTGATGCTCGGGCTGTTGATCGGCACGCCGGCCTTGAGCCTCGTCGGCGCGATCGCCGCGGCGCTGACCCTGGGGGCGCGGCGGCCCGGCGTGCTGGTCGCGCTCCTGGCGCTGCCGCTCTACCTGCCGCCGCTCATTTTCGGCAGCGGCGCGGTCGAGGCGATTCTGGCCGGCGCGGGTGCGCGGGCGCACCTCTTGCTGCTCGGCGCGGTGACGCTCGCCGCGCTGCCGCTGGCGCCGCTGGCCACCGCCGCCGCGCTGCGCCAGGCGCTCGATTGATGCGCTGCGACGGTGGCCCGCACTGACGGCAGAACGCCGATGCCCTATAATGGCTGCTCCCGGTCCTGAGAGGCGCCGCGATGCTGACCCGCCTGGCCAATCCGGCGCGCTTCATGCGCATCAGCGGCGCGGTGCTGCCGTGGCTCGGCGCCGCCGCGGCCCTGGTGCTGGCGACGGGCCTCGTCTGGGCGCTGGTTTTCGCGCCGCCCGACTACCAGCAGGGCGAGAGCGTGCGGATCATGTTCATCCATGTGCCGGCGGCGTGGCTGGCGCTGTCGGTCTATCTGTTCGTCGCGGTGGCGAGCGGCGTCGCGCTGGTGGCGCGCCATCCCTTGGCCGAGATCGCGGCCCAGGCGGCCGCCCCGATCGGCGCCGCCTTCACCCTCGTGTGCCTGGCGACGGGCTCCTTATGGGGGCGGCCGATGTGGGGCGCGTGGTGGGTGTGGGACGCGCGGCTGACCTCGGTCCTGGTGCTGTTTTTCCTCTATCTCGGCTATATCGCGCTGGTGAACGCGTTCGACGACCAGAGCCGCGGCGCCCGCGCCGGTTCGCTTTTGGCGCTGGTCGGCGTCGTCAACCTGCCGATCATCAAATTCTCGGTCGATTGGTGGAACACGCTGCACCAGCCGGCCAGCATCATGCGCATGGGCGGCCCGACGATCGCATTGTCGATGCTGCTGCCGCTCTTCGTCATGGCGGCGGGCTTCATGCTGCTCTTCGCCTGGCTCCTGCTATTGCGCATGCGCACCGCGCTCAGCGAAAGGAAGGCGCGCGCGTTGCGGCTCTATGGCGAGCCTGCGGCGCGCGAGGCGCCGCCGCCGGACGCGCGTCCGGCCTGGCGCTGAGGCCGCCGATGCAAACGGTCGCGCGGTGGGCGGCGATGGGCGGCTACGCGATGTTTGTGTGGCCGGCCTACGGCGTGGCCGTCGCGGTGTTGGGCGGGATGGCCGTCCATGCCTGGCGCCGCCACCGCCAGAGCGGCGACGAACTGACGCGGCTGCAGCCGCCCAGCGGCGGTGGGCGCAGCGGCGGGCGGGGTGGGCGCCGATGACCCGCAAACGGCGCCGCCTCGTCGCGCTGGTGATCGGGCTCGGCCTCCTCGGGGCCGCGACCGCGATGGTGCTGGCGGCGTTCAGCGACAATCTCGTATTTTTCTACAGCCCGAGCGACCTCTCGGCGAAAAGCATTGCCCCGGGGCGCCGCATTCGCATCGGCGGACTGGTCGAAGAGCACAGCGTCAAGCATGACGGGAGCGGCCGCGAAGTCGATTTCCGGGTGACCGACGGCAAGACCAACATCGCCGTCACCTATGACGGCGTCTTGCCCGATCTCTTCCGCGAGGGGCAGGGCATCGTCGCCGAGGGCCGGCTGCGGCCAGACGGCGTCTTCGCCGCCAGCAGCGTGCTCGCCAAGCACGACGAGAAATACATGCCGCCCGAGGTCGCCGAGGCATTGAAGAAGGCCGGACGCTGGCGGGAGGGCAGCACCCCCGCCGGCAAGCCCTTCGCGCTGCCGGTAAAGGCGCCCTGAAGCATGATCCGGTGGGATCGGAACGTCCCCGTCACCCCCGCGCAAGCGGGGGTCCAGAGCAAGCGACGGTTTGTTGCCCTGGATTCCCGCTTGCGCGGGAATGACGATTCAATTTGGCCGGGTATCGCGGCGCGATAGCCGCGGGGATCAGGGTTCCGGGGTGCCGTCGGCGCGGGCCGCGGTTTCGAGAAAGCGCGGCAGGTCGTGCCACGCGAAGCCGGCCGCCTCGACCTGTTTGCCGCCGACCGCGAAGCGCCGGTGCCGCACCTCGCGGCCGCCGACCCGCTGGTAGAAAAACCGCCCCGGATTGTCGCGCAGCACCCAGATGATCGCCGAGCCGCAGCCCTGCGCGACCAGGCGCTCGAACAGCGCCAGCAGCAGGCGGCGGCCGATCCCCTGGTTCTGCCAGTCGGGCGCGACGTAGAGGGTGAAGACTTCGCCGGTGAATTCCGCCCCGCCGCGGCTGCGCCCGCAGCTGCCGAAGCCGAGGATATTGCCGTCGCCGTCGACCGCGACCCGCACGTCGCGCGGCTCGCGCTCGATGACCGCGGCCCAGCCCAGTTCGCGCCGCTGCGTCGACAGCCCGACGAGAAACGGCGTCGCGAGGATGCCGGCATAGGCGGCGCGCCAGGTCTCGACGTCGAGCCGCGCGATGCGGCGGGCGTCGCCGGGCCGGGCGGTGCGGATCGTGATCTCGTCCATGGCCGCGTTATCTTGCCCCCTTTTGCGTCGCCTGGGGAGTGGGTTGCGCACCCGGTCGCATGGCATTCCGGGGCGGAGGCGGCTATATGGTGCGGCGATGATCAAAGCTGGCGCTACCCTGATCGGCGGGCTGGCGGTCGCCGTCGCGCTGCTGGCGGCGCCGGCGCATGCCGCCCGACATTCCAAGCATGCCGCCGCACCGTCGCCCAAGGACGCGGTGCCGGCGGCGCGCGCGCTCGGTACCTTCGATGCCTGGACGGCCTACGCGTCGGAGGACAAGACCGGCCGGGTCTGCTACCTCGCCGGCGCGCCGAAGAAGAGCGAGCCCGCGAGCTTTGCCCGTAACCCGCCGATGGCGATGGTGACGCACCGCCCGGCCGAACACATCGCCAACGTCGTCAGCTTTGTCGCGGGCTATCCGCTGAAGGACGGCAGCGATGCGATCCTCGAAATCGGCCACCGCAAGTTCGAATTGTTCACCAACGCCGACAGCGCCTGGGCGCGCACCTCCGAACTCGACCGGACGATCGTGACGGCGCTGGCCGGAGCCGAGCAGGCGGTGGTCACGGGGGTGCCGCAGAAGGGCGCGCAGACGCGCGACGTCTATTCGCTCGCCGGGTTTCCCAAGGCGCTCGCGGCGATCGACAAGGCCTGCGGCGTCAAGCGCGAGGAGGCCGCTCCCCACCCGGCGCACTCCGCGCACCCGGCGCACCATCCGGTGCACCGCCCGGCGACCCATCCGCGGCCCAAACCCGAGGCGGAACCCCATTGAGTTCCAGCTTAATTGAGCGCGCGACGCCCGCGCCCGAGCCGCGCCCCAACCTGGTCGGGCTCGGCCGCGCCGCGCTGGCCGCGGAGATGGCCGCCTTGGGCGCCGAGCCGTTTCGCGCGCGCCAGCTGTGGCATTGGATCTATCACCGGGGCGCCCAGGATTTCGCCGCGATGAGCAATCTCGCGAAGGGCTTTCGCGGCCAGCTCGCCGAGCACTACGCGCTGCGCCGCCCGGCGGTGGCGCAGGCGCTGGCCTCGGCCGACGGCACGCGCAAATGGCTGCTGCGCTTCGATGACGGCCAGGAAGCCGAGGCCGTCCACATCCCGGAAAGCGACCGCGGCACGCTGTGCGTCTCCTCGCAGGTCGGCTGCACCCTCAACTGCACCTTCTGCCACACCGGCACGCAGCGCCTGGTGCGCAACCTCGATGCGGCCGAGATTGTCGGCCAGATCATGGTGGCGCGCGACGCGCTCGGCGAATGGCCGTCGCCGCCCGAGGGGCGACAGCTGACCAACATCGTGCTGATGGGGATGGGCGAGCCGCTCTACAATTACGACAACGTCGCCGCCGCGATGAAGATCGTGATGGACCCGGAGGGCCTCGCGGTGTCGCGCCGCAAGATCACGCTGTCGACCGCCGGCGTGGTGCCGATGATCGCCCGGGTCGGCGCCGAGATCGGCGTCAACCTGGCGATATCGCTGCACGCGGTCACGGACGAGTTGCGCGACCAGCTCGTGCCGCTCAACAAGAAATACCCGATTCGGGAGCTGCTCGACGCCTGCCGCAGCTATCCGGGGTCGAGCAACGCGCGGCGCATCACCTTCGAATATGTGATGCTGAAGGGGATCAACGATAGCCCGGCCGAAGCGCGCGAATTGGTGCAGCTCTTGAAGGGCATCCCGGCCAAGGTCAATTTGATCCCGTTCAACCCGTGGCCGGGCGCCCCCTACGAGTGCTCGACCGACGCAGCGATCGCGGCCTTCTCCGACATCGTCTTCGCCGCCGGCTATTCGGCCCCGGTGCGCACCCCGCGCGGCCGCGACATTTTTGCCGCCTGCGGCCAACTGAAATCCGCCAGCAGCCGCCCCCGCCGGACAACCCCGGCGCCGCTGGCTGCCGAAACGATTGCCGCGCCCGCGGTTTTGAACTAGACGCGGCGCAAGCACTGCCTGCCGCCCTCACCCACCGTCCGCTTTGCGGCCGGTCCCCCCTCTCCCGCATTGCGGGAGAGGGTGCCGAGGGCAGCGAGGCGGGTGAGGGCGGTCGGGAGCGCAGGACGCATGAATGAGCCGGTAAGAAAGATCGTGCTGGCCTATTCGGGCGGGCTCGACACCTCGGTCATCCTGCGCTGGCTGCAGGAAACCTATCGCTGCGAAATCGTCACCTTCACCGCCGATCTGGGGCAGGGCGAGGAACTGGAGCCGGCGCGCAAGAAGGCCGAGACGATGGGGGCGCGCGAGATTTTCATCGACGATCTGCGCGAGGAGTTCGTGCGCGACTTCGTCTTCCCGATGTTCCGCGCCAACGCGCTCTATGAGGGAACCTATCTCCTCGGCACCTCGATCGCCCGGCCGCTGATCGCCAAGCGCCAGATCGAGATCGCCCAGAAGGTGGGCGCCGATGCCGTCGCCCATGGCGCCACCGGCAAGGGCAACGACCAGGTGCGCTTCGAGCTGGGCTATTATGCCCTCAAGCCCGACATCAAGGTGATCGCGCCCTGGCGGGAATGGGACCTGACCAGCCGCACCAAATTGCTGGAATTCGCGGAAGCCAACCAGATCCCGATCGCCAAGGACAAGCGCGGCGAGGCGCCGTTTTCGGTGGATGCGAACCTGTTGCACTCGTCCTCGGAAGGAAAAGTGCTGGAGGACCCGTCCCAGG
>DATGFP010000035.1:0-60937 GCA_035309005.1 Allostellaceae bacterium
CTTGACGGCGGTCAGCGCCTTGGCGGTCGCGTCCTTGAGCGCCTTGTTGTCATGCTCGGCAAGGAGAAGGGTCGGCATCAGTGCTTCCGGTGCGCAGGCGCGGAACTGGCGTGGATGCCGGATTTGAGCGCGGGCCGACGCATCAGATCGCCCCGGCCTCGTTCTTCAGCTTGTCGACCAGTTCTGCCACCGTCTTGACTTTCACGCCGGCCTTGCGCCCGGGCGGCTCCGAAGTCTTGACCACTTCGAGCCGGGGCTTGACGTCGACGCCGTAATCGCCGGCGGTCTTCTCGTCGATCGGCTTCTTTTTCGCCTTCATGATATTGGGCAATGAGGCGTAGCGCGGCTCGTTGAGGCGCAGGTCGGTCGTGACGACGATCGGCAATTCGAACGCGATCGTCTCCAGGCCGCCATCGACCTCGCGCGTGACCTCGGCATGCCGGCCGCTGATCGCCAGCTTGGAGGCGAAGGTCGCCTGCGGCCAGCCGAGCAGCGCGGCGAGCATCTGGCCGGTCTGGTTGCAGTCGTCGTCGATCGCCTGCTTGCCGATGATGACGATCTCCGGGCTTTCCTTCTCGATGACGGCCTTCAAGAGCTTGGCGACGGCGAGCGGCTGCAGCTCAACCTCGGTCTGCACGAGAACGCCGCGGTCGGCGCCCATCGCCAGCCCGGTGCGGATCGTCTCCTGGCATTGCTGCACGCCGGCCGAGAACACGATGACCTCCTCGACGATCCCCGCCTCGCGCAAACGCAGCGCCTCCTCGACGGCGATCTCGTCGAACGGGTTCATCGACATCTTGACGTTGGCGGTCTCGACCCCGCTGTGGTCCGCCTTGACCCGCACCTTGACGTTGTAGTCGACGACCCGTTTCACCGCGACCAGCGCCTTCATCTCACCCTCGCTCCGGCTCACGCCCCGCGCGCGGCATAGTGCAGCCGCCGCGCGAAGGCAAGAGGCCCAGCCGCATCACAGCCGGTCCTTCAATTCGACGATCTTCCAGAAGGTGTTCTTGTGGATGATCTTGTCGCCCTGGAAGCGGTAGATGTCGCAGCCCTGATAGTCGAGCGCCTCGCCGTCGCTGCCCTTGCCGCGCACCGTCCACAGCGAAATCGCCTTGTCCCCCGCCAGGATGTATTCCTCGTTATCCCAGCGCATGTCGGGGATCTGCTTGAAGCGGTCGCCGAGCGCCTGCCTGATGGCCGCCTTGCCCTTGAGGGTGCGGCCGACCGTCTCGGGGCCGCGGGCCAGGCAGAAGACGCCATCCTCGGCGAAGCACTCGACGATGCGTTCGACATCGCGGCTGTTGAACGCGGCCGAAATCGCCCGCATCCGCTCGATCGTCACCATCGCGGACCTCCTTCGCACGGTGCGTGGCGCGTCGCGCGCCCGATCAGGCGCGCTCCGGCCCCTGTTTTGTGGGGGTGCGACCCCCCGACTATCGCTTGAGCTCGTTTATTCTTGGCGCCAGTGCGGCGTCGCTATCAAATAGCGGCTCGAACGTGACGTCGGCCATGTGGCCGTAATTCTGGTTGTGGAAGAGCTGATAGCGGGCGAATGCCGCCGGATCGTCGACTTCAATCAGGCAATAGCCGCCCCAACCCGTTCCATAGCCCTTGAGGTGTCGAACCCCGGACTCGACCGCGCCGAAATTGCCGGTCCTGGCGAAGGCCTCGGCGGCAACCGTCCAGGCCTGATCGAATTCGGATTTCGTGGCGGCGCGATACTGGTACCGCTGGAGAAAGAGTTGGCTCATAACTTAACCCCCCCCCGATCGCTCCCCGGCCGTTCCCGGGAATTGGACATTACACCAATTTTTGGGGGACTCCGTCGTGATTGACGCGGCCGAATGGCGCCGCCGGATCAGCGCGTCGCGCCGGGCTGCCACAGGATGTCGCGGGCGCCGTTGTCGTTGAGGCGGCGGCCGAGCACGAAGAGGTGGTCGGAGAGGCGGTTCAGGTATTTGACCGCCTCGGGGTTTACCCGTTCGGCGACGGCGAGCGCGCAAGCGAGGCGCTCGGCGCGCCGCGTCACGGTGCGCGCCAGATGGAGGTGCGCCGCCGCGGCGCTGCCGCCCGGCAGGATGAACGAGTCGAGCGGGCGCAATGCCGCGTTCATCGCGTCGATCTCGCGTTCCAGGCGCGCGACTTGCGCCGCGACGATGCGCAAGGCGCCGGCGGCGCGGCTGCCGTCCTCGGGGGTGCACAGATCGGCGCCGAGGTCGAACAGATCGTTCTGAATGCGCCGCAGCATCGCATCGGCCTCGGCGTCGCCATCTGTGTGCAGGCGCGCCAGGCCGATCGCGGCGTTGGCTTCGTCGACCGTGCCGAACGCTTCCACCCGCAGCGCCTGTTTCGGCACGCGGCTGCCGTCGCCGAGCGAGGTTTCGCCCTTGTCGCCGCCCCTCGTGTAGATGCGGGTGAGGCGCACCATCGCGGTTCAGCGGTGGCCGCCCGCGGCCAGCATCATCAAGAGCGCCAGCACCAAGAGCGCGATGCCCTGCATCACGACGCGCGCCTGCATCAGCTTGTTCGAGCGCCGCGCGTCGCCGCCGCGGATCATGTTGGCGACGCCGAAGCCGAGGACCCCCAGCACGCCGAGCATCGCCAGCACCAGGAGGATCGTGAGAAAGACCGTCATCGCCGCAATATGATGGCGGCGGCGGCGCGTGTCACGGTTTGCGGCGGGCCTAATTGCGGCGGGCGAGGAGACCGCGGGCGATGATCTGGGCCTGGATTTCGGCGGCGCCCTCGAAGATGTTGAGGATGCGGGCGTCGCACAGCACCCGGCTGATCGGGTATTCCAAGGCGTAGCCGTTACCGCCGTGGATCTGCAGGGCGTTGTCGGCGTTGCTCCAGGCGACGCGGGCGGCCAGGAGCTTGGCCATGCCCGCTTCGATGTCGCAGCGCCGGCCGCTATCCTTCTCGCGCGCCGCGAAATAGGTCAGCTGGCGGGCCAGCATGGTCTCGACAACCATCATCGCCAATTTGTGCGAGACCCGCGGGAAGGCCACCAGCTGCCGGCCGAACTGACGGCGCTCGAGCGCGTAGGCGAGGCCCAGCTCCAGCGCGTTCTGCGCCACCCCGACGGCACGCGAGGCAGTCTGCACCCGGGCGCTCTCGAAGGTCGCCATCAATTGCTTGAAGCCCTGGCCCTCGACCTCGCCGAGGAGGCAATCGGCCGGCACCGCGAAGCCGTCGAAGGCGATCTCGTATTCCTTCATGCCGCGGTAGCCGAGCACCGCGATCTCGGTGCCGTCGAGGCCTTCGGCCGGGAACGGGTTGTCGTCGGTGCCGCGCGGCTTCGGCGCGAGGAACATACTGAGGCCGCGGTAGCCGCTTTCTGGCGGGCCGGTGCGGGCGAGCAGCGTCATTAAATCGGCGCGCGCGGCGTGGGTGATCCAGGTTTTCGCGCCGTAGATGCGGTAGCTGTCGCCCTCGCGCACCGCGCGGGTCTGCAGATTGGCGAGGTCGGAGCCGGTGTTGGGCTCGGTGAAGACCGCGGTCGGCAAGACCGCGCCCGAGGCGATGCCGGGCAGCCAGCGCTGCTGCTGCGCCGGCGTGCCGCCGAGGCGGATCAATTCGCCGGCGATCTCCGAGCGCGTGCCCAGCGAGCCGACCCCGATATAGGCGCGCGAGAGCTCCTCGGAGACGACGCACATCGCGCTCTTGCCGAGGCCGAGCCCGCCAAATTCCTCGGGCAGCGTCATGCCGAAGACGCCGATCGCCGCCAGTTCGTCGATCACTTCCATCGGGATCAGCCGGTCGGCGCGGTGCCACTCCTGGGCATGCGGCGCGACGGCGCGCTCGGCGAAGCGGCGGATTTGGTCCTGCATCATCTCGAGGGTCAGGTCGCCGAGCCCGACCCGTCCGAAGGCCGCCGGCGACCCCTCGGCGAGGAGCGCGGCGAGCCGGCTGCGCGCGTCGCCGAGGCCGCGCACCAGGCGGCCGGCGTCGCCGCTGCGCGACGGCGCCAGCTCGTCATCGGAGAGACCCAAATCCTGCGGCCGCACGATCTCGCCCGGCGCCATCGCGATGCCGCCCGAGAGCTGCGCCAGGTATTCGCCGAAGGCGAGCCGCAGGATCAGCGCCTCGGTGTCGCCGAACTCGCTCGCCGCGTCGAGCCGGCGGGCCCACTCGCGCAATTGGCGCAGCGCTCCGACATAGGTCGCCATCCAGGCAAGCCCGTGCGCCGCCAGCTGCTCGCGGTCGACCAGCGCCGGGTCGAGCGCGCCGCCCGGCGCGACCCGTTCGGCGACCCGCGCGCGCGCCGCGCGCAGCACCGCATCGGCCGCCACGAGCGCGCGCTCGCAGGCGGCGAAGAGGCCGCGCGTGTCGCCGGCGGCGGCCTCAGCCATCACCCGCCGGCCGCCCCACCGGAGCTATCGTGTTTCGTAATGGTTCGGCAACGTCGAGAGGACATTGGGGTCGCGCGCCCGCGTCGTCTCGGACTGCGTCATCGTCACCGCCGAGATGTCGTCGCCGATCGCGTTGAGGTTCTGGATGTCGCTCGCCCGCTCGGGCGCGCCGGCGACGCAGCCGCAGGCGCCCAACGCCAGCGCGAAGGCCAAGCCGCGGCGGATCAGCGTCATCGGTTTTCTCCGGCTAGACCGAGATCACATAAGCAACCGCGAATAGAATAACAACCAGCAGCAGCGATATCGCCAGGACATAGCGCATCACCCCGAACTTGTGCGCCCCACGGGCCTTTTCCGGTGTCGAAACGATGTGCTGAACCATCACTGGCCCATTCGATGCTGCGACCCCCGCTATGGGAACGAGGGCCAGCCGGTTTCGATCCCGCGCCGGGCCGGTCCCCGGGAGGCTGGCATCGGCTTTTGCGCGCCGCGCGAGGCGCCTATAGTGCGGCATGGCCCGGCTCAGCGTTAACCTCAACAAGATCGCGCTACTGCGCAACTCGCGGCATACCGGCGTGCCGGATGTCCTCAAGTTCGCTCGGCTGGCGCATGAGGCCGGGGCGGATGGGCTGACCGTACACCCGCGGCCCGACGAGCGGCATATCCGCCGCACCGACGTGTCGGCGATCGCGGCGCTGATGCGGCCATGGCGCCCGGCCTGCGAGCTGAACATCGAGGGCTACCCCGACGCGCGGCTCCTGGAGATCGTGCGCGAGGTCCGCCCCGAGCAATGCACGCTGGTGCCCGACCCGCCCGGCGCCTTTACCTCGGAAGAGGGCTGGAAGCTCGACGCCAGCGATACGGGCGTCGTCAACCCGGCGGTTGCGGCGCTGAAGGGCCTCGGCTGCCGGGTCATCCTGTTCCTCGACCCCGACCCGGGCGTCGTCGAGCGCGTGCCGGCGAGCGGCGCCGACGGCATCGAAATCTACACCGGAACCTACGCTGCGGCCTGTCGCGCCGGCGACGCGTCTGCCGAGTTGCGGGCCTGCGCCGCGACCGCTTCGCGCGCCGCGGCCTTGGGGCTCGTCGTCAATGCCGGGCACGACCTCAACCTAAACAACCTGCCGCCGCTCGTGGCGGCGATGCCGTCGCTCGCCGAGGCCTCGATCGGCCATGAGCTGACGGCGGATGCACTGGTGATCGGCTTCGCCGCCGCGGTGCGCGCCTACAAGAGGGCGCTCGCCGGCGGGTAGGGGCTAGCGCAAGCGGATCGGGCTGAGGCGGCGCGGGAAGGCGAGGGTCAAGGCGAAGGTCGCCAACGCCACCAGCAGCACGACGAAAAAGGCTTCGTGCGCGGCCAGCGCGAAGGCGTGGTCGAGCCGCGCGAGCTGGCCGGGCGGCAGGGTGCTGCGCAGGGCCGGGCGCAGCAGCTTGTTGACCTGGCCGCCGGCGCCCGGCAGGCGGCGCTCGATCCCCCAGTTCAGCATCGCCCCCAATAGCGCGGCGCCGACCGCCTGCCCGATCATCCGGGTGAACATCTGCGAACCGGTGGCGATGCCGCGCTCACCGCGCCCGACCGCCGCCTGGACCGCGACCAGAAACGTCGTGTTGCAGAACCCCATTGCGATGCCAATGAGGAAAGCGCCGGCGGCCGGGCGCAGCGGCGAACTGCCCGCGTCGAGGGTCAGCAGCACCGCGGCGCCGGCGACCAGCGCGACGCCGCCGATCGCCGCGGTCAGCCGGTAGGAGGTGCGCACCATCAGCCGTCCGGCGATGATCGCGGCGAACATCCAGCTGACCGAGGCGGCGCCGACGACAAACCCGGCCGTCCCCGGGCTGCGCCCCATGACGCCCTGGACGTAGGCCGGCAGCACCGCGGTCACCGCCACCATCGTCGCCGAGGCGCCGAAGCCGGCGAGGTTGCTCAAGCCGATGACGCGGCGGCGCCACAGCGCTATCGGAAACATCGGTTCGGGGGTGCGCAGTTCGTGGGTGACGAGGGCGGCGAGCGCGGCGAGCCCGAGCGCGACCAGCGCCAGGATCGCGGTGCGCTCGAGGGTCGCGGCCTGAACCAGCGCCAGCATCAACGCGCCGACCCCGACGACCAGCAGAAAGCCGCCGAGATAATCGATGCGGTGCGGCCGCTTCTCGACCTTTTCGGGCAGGAACACCCAGAACATCGCGATCGCCGCGAGGCCGACCGGCAGGTTGACCCAGAACACCACCGACCAGTGCACATGGACGACGAGAAAGGCGCCGAGCGCCGGCCCGACCACCGCCGCGACGCCGAAGACGCTCGAACTCCAGCCTTGCACCCGGGCGCGCTCGCTGGGGGTATAGATGTCGCCGAGGATCGTCGCGGCGATCGGCTGGATCGCGCCCGAGCCGCAGCCCTGGATCGCCCGGAAGAGGATCAGCACGACGGCGCTGCGGGCGAAGCCGCACAAGGTCGTGCCGACCAGAAAGATGCCGGTTCCGATGAAGAAGATGCGGCGGCGGCCGTAGACGTCGGCCAGCCGGCCGTAGAGCGGCACCGTCACCGCGAAGGTCAGGAGCGGCGTCGCGAAGATCCAGCTGAACAGGCTGAAGCCGTCGAGGTCGGCGAC
Organism: Allostellaceae bacterium; assembly: GCA_035309005.1. Classification (GTDB taxonomy): domain Bacteria; phylum Pseudomonadota; class Alphaproteobacteria; order ATCC43930; family CGMCC-115725; genus DATARH01. Next base: position 6,962 of record DATGFP010000035.1, read on the forward strand.
GATCGTCGGCATCGCGGTGGCGACGATCGTGCTCTCGACCGCCGGCATGAAGGTCGCCATCAGCGCCGCCGCGAGCACCATGCCGCGGCGTGGCACGACGACCGCCGGCCGCGCTTGATCGACGACTGCCTGATCCGCCACCAAATTCGCTCCCTGATGCCCAATCCCTGAGCAGGCACCCTAGGGAGATCGGCGGCGGCGAACAACCTCGCGCTATAGCATGCCGAGCGCGGTGCGGCCCTTGGGCGGCGGGAAGGCGCGGTCGAGCGCGGCGAGGTCGGCGGCGTCGAGCGTGACATCGAGGGCGGCGCGGTTGTCGCGGACATGCGCCGCGCTGGTCGCCTTCGGGATGACTATCATGCCCTCTTGCCGCAGGAGCCAGGCGAGCGCGACCTGCGCCGCGGTTGCGCCGTGCCGCGCGGCGACCTCGCCGAGCGCGCGGTTGCCGAGGATGCGGCCCTGCTCGAGCGGCGAATAGGCCATGATCGAGATGTTCCGCTCGCGGCACCACGGGATGGTGTCCCATTCCGGGCCGCGCCGGCCGAGATTGTAGAGGATCTGGTTGGAGGCGACGGTGTTGCCGCCCGCGAGGGCGACCCACTCCCTCATATCCTCGGCGCTGAAATTGCTGACGCCGTGGTGGCGGATCTTGCCGTCGCGCTGCAGGCGCGCGAAGCCGGCGAGCGTCTCCGCTAGCGGCACCGCGCCGCGCCAATGCAAGAGGTAAAGATCGATCCGGTCGGTCTGGAGGCGCTTGAGGGAGCGCTCGCAGGCGTCGATCACGCCCTTTTGCGAGGCGTTGTTGGGCAACACCTTGCTGACGATGAAGAGGCGGTCGCGGACACCGGTCGAGGCGCGTGCGACGATCTCCTCGGCGACGCCGCCGCCGTACATCTCGGCGGTGTCGATGAGGGTCATGCCGAGCTCGATGCCGAGCTTCAACGCGGCCTCCTCGTCGGCGGCGCGGCGACGGTCCTCGCCCATGTGCCAGGTGCCCTGGCCGAAAGCCGGCACGGCTTCGCCGCTCGGCAAGGTCACCATCGGCAGGCTTTCGGTCATCGCGGTTCTCCGCTGGGGGGCGCCTCGCGGCGCAGGAAGACGAGGCGGGCGGCGCCGTAGACGCGCTCGTCCAATAGGGTGAAGCCGGCGCTGGGCGGCAATTCCTCGCGCGCCGCGACCTCGATGACGACGAGTGCGGCGGGCGCCAGCCAGCCGGCGGCGGCGAGCGCGGCGAGCGCCGGCGCGGCGAGGCCGCTGCGATAGGGCGGGTCGAGAAAAGCGAGGGCGCAGGCAAAGGCCGCGCGCGGCGGCCGGGTCGCGTCGCCGGCGACGATTTGCGCTCGCTCGCCCTCGCCGAGCGCGGCGACATTGCGGCGCAACGCGGCGAGCGCCTCGCGGTCGCTCTCGATGAACACGGCCATGCCGGCGCCGCGCGACAGGGCTTCGAGGCCATAGGCACCGGTGCCGGCGAAGGCGTCGAGCACCGGGCGCTCGGCGAAAGGCAGCCCCGCGGCAGCGAAATCGCCGTGCGACAGGATGTTGAACAGCGCCTCGCGAGCCCGGTCGCTGGTCGGCCGCACCGCCTCTCCCGGCGGCGCGATCAGCCGCCGCCCGCGATGGCTACCGCCGACGATGCGCATCGCCCCTGCTGCCAGCCTTGCCGCCACCCTTGCCGAGCTGGTCCGCTAGCACCTTTTTCTGCACTTCCTCGATCGCGCCGCGGGCGAGGTGGCCGAGCTGGAAGGGGCCGTAGGCGAGGCGGATAAGCCGCGTCACCGGATAATTGAGATGCTCGAGGACGCGCCGCACCTCGCGGTTCTTGCCCTCCTGCAGCGAGAGGGTGATCCACGCGTTGGAGCCCTGCTGGCGGTCGAGCGCGGCGCGGATCGGGCCGTAGGCGACGCCGTCGACCGTCGTGCCGCGGGCGAGCGCCGCCAATCGCTCCGGGTCGACAAAGCCGTGCACCCGCACCCGGTAGCGCCGCACCCAGCCGGTCGACGGCAGTTCGAGGCGGCGCGCGAGCGCGCCGTCGTTGGTCAACAACAAAAGGCCCTCGGAATTGAGGTCGAGGCGGCCGATCGAGACGAGGCGCGGCAACTCGGCCGGCAGCGCGGCGAAGACGGTCGGCCGGCCGTGCTCGTCGCGGTGCGTCGTGATGAGGCCGGGCGGCTTGTGGTAGCGCCACAGGCGCGCCCGCTCCGGCTCGGGCAGTGGCTTGCCGTCGACCCGGATCCGGCTTTCGGCGGTGACCGTGACGGCGGGGCTGGTCAGCACCGCGCCGTCGACCGCGACCCGCCCCTCGGCGATCCAGCGCTCGGCGTCGCGGCGCGAGCACAAGCCGGCCCGCGCCATGACTTTGGCGATGCGCTCCGGGGCGATGCTCTCGTTAACGGGCTGTGCCATAATTGGTGCGAACAATGTTGCCTGATGACGAAATAGGCCGAGGCGCGGCTCTCGGCAATCGCGCGATGGCGCTGGCGCTCGGAGAGGCCGCGGCGGCGGCGGCGGCGGGGGAGGTGCCGGTCGGCGCGGTGCTGGTCGACGCGGCTGGCGCGACCGTCGCCGCCGCCGGCAACCGGGTCGAGCGCGACCGCGACCCGACCGCGCATGCCGAGATGCTGGTGTTGCGCGCCGCCGCGGCGCGAGCGGGTGCCAAGCGGCTCGCCGGCTGCGACCTCTATGTGACGCTGGAGCCCTGCCCGATGTGCGCCGCGGCGATCAGCCTGGCGCATATCCGCCGGCTCTATTTCGGCGCCTGGGACCCCAAAGGCGGCGGCGTCGAGCACGGGCCGCGCATCTTCACCCAACCGACCTGCCACCACCGGCCGGAAGTTTACGGCGGCATCGCCGAAGCCGCCGCCGCCGAGCTCCTGCGGCGGTTTTTCCAGGCGCGGCGGTGATTGTGGCCTGCAAGCCGGCAGTCGTCCGCCGCCAAGCTGGGTGGGCGTCTTGCGTCCTTCGAGACGCCCGCTGCGCGGTCTCCTCAGGATGACGTCTTTGTTCATTGTACGTCATCCTGAGGAGGGCTGCCGGCGTATGCCGGCAGCGCGTCTCGAAGGACGCCGGAGGCCGATGCAGCCTCATGCTCGGCGATTACCCAGAATCCTCTTGTCAGGGTCCGAGACCAGGCAAATCATCGTGCCGCTCGCCAAAGGAGGACGATGGGCATGACCTACCAGACGATCAACGCGAAGCCGGTCAGCGGGGCGCTCGGCGCCGTGATCGACGGGATCGATTTGTCGCGCGAGCTCGACAACGCGACCGCCTCCGACCTGCACCAGGCGCTGCTCGACCATTGCGTCATTTTCCTGCGCGACCAGCGCATGACGCCCGATCAGCATCTGGCGCTCGGGCGGCGCTTCGGCACGCTCAACGTGCACGAATTCGTCGAGGCGATGCCGGGTCACCCCGAGATCCTGGTGGTCGCCAAATATGAGGGCGACACCAAGAATTTCGGCGGCGGCTGGCACTCCGACGTGACCTATCTCGACGAGCCTGCGCTGGGCTCGATCCTCTACGCGCTCGAAGTGCCGGACTACGGCGGCGACACGATGTTCGCCAACCAGTATCTCGCCTACGAGGCGCTGTCGCCGGGGATGCGGCGGATGCTCGACGGGCTCGTCGCGGTCCACAGCGCGCGCGGCGTTTACGGGATCGACGCCGACAATTCCTATGCGCGCCGCGACGGCCTCTCGGCGATGCAGATCAAGCACAGCGAGGCAGCGCACCGCGAGACGGAGCACCCGGTCGTGCGCACCCACCCCGAAACCGGACGCAAGGGGCTCTACGTCAACCGCAACTTCACCGTCCGCTTCAAGGACATGACGGTCGAGGAAAGCCGGCCCCTGTTGGATTTCCTCTACGAGCACGCGGTCAAGCCGGAATTCACCTGCCGCTTCCGCTGGGAGCGGGGCTCGGTCGCGTTCTGGGACAATCGCTGCGTGCAGCATTACGCGCTCAACGATTATCACGGCCAGCGCCGCGTCATGCACCGCGTCACGGTCAACGGCGACCGGCCGGTGTGACATGGCGCTGCCGCCGCCCGTCCTCGACCATGTCGTGATCGACGTGCGCGACCGCATGGGCGAGGCCGCGCGCATTTTTGCCGCGCTCGGCTTCACCCTGACGCCGCGCGGGCATCACACGCTCGGCTCGATGAACCACCTCGCGATGTTCGCGACCGATTACCTGGAGCTCCTGGGCTTCGGCCCCGCTGGGGAGAGCCGGCCGGAACTGGCGCCGTTTCCGGTGGGGCTCAATGGCCTCGTCTTCAAGACCGCGGACGCCGACGCGGTCTACGCCCATGCGCAGGCGGCCGGCCTGCCGATATTGCCGGTGCAGGCGTTTTCGCGACCGGTCGAAGTGCACGGCGAGCATCGCGATGCTCGCTTCCGCACGACCCGGCTCGACCCGGCCAAGATCGCAATGGGCCGGGTTTATTTCTGCGAGCACCTGACGCCGGAATTGGTGTGGCGGCCCGAGTGGCTGGTCCACCCGAACGGCGCCCGGACGATCCGCCGGGTGGTTGTCGCGACCGCCGATCCAGATCGCATGGCGGGGCTGTTTCGCGCGCTGTTCGGCGCGGGTTCGGTCAGCGGTGAGCCGGGCGGCGGCTGCGTCGTGGCGGCAGGCGCGGCGCGCGTCGAGCTGAGGACGGCGGCAGCAATCGCCGACGAATTCGGCGCGGCGGCGGCCGATCCGGCCGGGCGCAGCGAGTATTTGGCGGCGCTCGAACTGGGCGTCGCTGCGATCGACGAGACAGCCGAGCGGTTGCGCGGCGTGCCGGGCGTGCAATTCGAAGCGCGCCGTGTGGTCGTGCCGGCCGGTGCTGCGTGCAACGCGACGCTGGCGTTCGCCGCGTGACGGCGGCGGACTGAGAGGGCTACCGTCGGCGCTGGAGGGCCTTTTCGACAGATGCGCGATTTGCGCAAATGTTCTTGAGATTGGCGATTGATAGGCGCTATCAGTCAGTCCCAAAGTGAAATGATGAACAAACAACGACGCGCGCCAAGCACAATGGGGAGGAACCGACGATGACCGAGCTGAAGCGGGCGCCCGCGATCGAGCGGCGCACCATCCTGCGGGCTGCCGCCGCGGCCGGCATCGCTCAGGTTGCGGCGCCCTTTGCGATTTCCGCCCGGGCTGACGACACGGTCAAGATCGGCCTCGACAATCCGCTGACCGGCACCTTCGCCGCCCTCGGCAAAAACGAATTGATCGGGGCCCAGCTGGCGGTCGAACAGATCAACGCCAAGGGCGGCATCCTCGGCCGCAAGGTCCAGCTCTTGGTCGAGGATTCGACCAGCGGCGACAGCGCCACCGCGGTGCAGAAAGCCTTGAAGCTGATCGACCGCGACAAGGTCAATTTCCTGATCGGCAACATCAACTCGGCGCTGGCGCAGGCGATGGCCAACACCAGCTTCCAGAAGGGCATGTTTCACATCGTTCCCGGCGGCCACACCGACTCGGTCACCGGCACGCAATGCCACTGGAATGTGTTTCGCGTCTGCAACACGACGCGCATGGAGACCAATTCGGTCTCTAAGTTGCTGCTCGATAGTTATGGCAAGAAATGGTATTTCATCACCACCGACTATGCCTTCGGCCACTCGCTGCAAGACGGCTTCGAGGCCAGCCTCAAGCAGGCGAACGGCGTCAAGCTCGGGGCCGACTTCACGCCGCTCGGCACCACCGACTTCTCGGCCAACCTGATCAAGGCGCAGTCGACCAAGCCTGACGCGCTGATCCTGCTTCTCGCCGGCGACGACATGATCAACTGCCTGAAGCAGGCCGTGCAATTCGGCCTCGACAAAAAGCTCCACATCGCCGGCGCGCAGCAGGAGCTCGAGGTCAACGAGGGGCTGCCGCCCAATGCGCTGTTCGGCGACTGGGTGTTCGAATGGTATTGGAAGCAGCCGGGCGTGCCGCACGTCGACGAGTTCGTCGCCGACATCCGCAAAAGGAGCGGCGGCAAGGTGCCGACCGCGCGCACCTGGTTCGGCTACGCTGCGATCTGGACTTGCCGGCTTGCCGCCGAAAAGGCGAAGTCGCTGGAGGCAGTGAAGCTCGCCAAGGCGATGCAGGGCTTGGTGCTGCCGCCGGAAGTGGCGCTGATGCCGAACAATCCCTACTACCGCGAGGGCGACAACCAGCTGATGCCGACGCTGTTTGTCGGGCAATCGCAGCCGGCTCCGAAAGGCGGCGATCCGGAAGACCTGTTCAAGGTGACGCAGCTCGTCAAGGGCGACGTGGCGGCGCTGCCGGTCGCCGACACCGGCTGCAAGATCGTCTGGCCGTCGTAGCGATGCGGCCGGCGGCGCCCGAGATCGCGGTCCCGGTCCGCCCCGGCATGGCGAGCACTTGCCGGGTGGCGCCCGGCTCTGCAGCGGCCCAGCCCGCCGCATGACGCAGCTGCTGCTTTTCAACGTCGTCAACGGGCTGATCATCGGCGCGTTCTATGCGCTGATGGCGCTCGGGCTGTCGCTCATCCTGAACCTGTCCGGGGTGATCAACTTCGCGCATGGCGGCTTTCTCGCGATCGGCGGCTATCTCGCCTACACGCTGGTGCCCTATGTCGGCTTCTGGGGCGCGCTGCTGGTCTCGCCCTTTTTGGTGGCGGCGATCGGCATCCTGATCGAGCGCGTGCTGATCCGGCCACTTTATGGGCGCGACCCGCTCTATAGCCTGCTATTGACCTTCGGCCTCGCCTTCATGATCCAGGACGGTACGCGCTTCATCTGGGGGGCGCAGAGCCTGCCCTACCAGATCCCCGACTGGCTCGCGGCGCCGCTCAGCGCCGAATACTTTTTCCTGACCGGCTACCGCGTATTCATGATGGTGCTGGTGGCGGCGGCGGTGCTGGGCCTCTTCCTGATCCTCAACCATACCCGGCTCGGCTTGCGCATCCGCGCCGGCACGCTCGACCTCGAGACCGTCTCGGTGTTGGGGGTCAACGTGCGCGTGCTGCGCAACCTCAATTTCGGCCTTGGGATATATCTCGCCGGTCTGGCCGGCGTGCTCGCCGTCGGCATGCTCGGGCTGGAGCCGACGGTCGGTGACAATCTGATCATGCCGAGCTTTATCGCGATTATCGTTGGCGGGCTCGGCAGCCTGCCTGGAACGCTGATCGGCGGATTGCTGATCGGCGTCGCCTCGGGGGTGACCAGCGTCTTCTTCCCGTCGGCCAGCGAAGCGGTGATCTACGTCATGATGGCGGCGGTGCTGATCGTGCGGCCGCGCGGGCTCTTGGGCGAGGAGGGGCGCTTCTGATGCCGGCGCTCGACAAGCGCGCCGGCGACGTCTTGATCTGGTTCCTCTTGCTGAGCGCGCCCTTTTGGCTGCCGGCGGTGGGCAGCTACGTCGAGCTCGGCAGCCACGTCGTCGTCTACGCGCTGGCGGCGATGGCGCTCAATTTCCTGCTCGGCTATACCGGCGTCCTGTCGTTCGGCCACGCCGCCTATTTCGGCCTCGGCGCCTACGGCACCGCGATGACGATCAAGTACCTCTATCCCAGTACGCCCGTAGGCATGCTGGTCGGGGTCGCGGTCAGCACCGCGGCGGCGGCGCTGATCGGGCCGATGATCGTGCGGCTACGCGGCGTCTATTTCGCGATGTGCACGATCGCCTTCGGCCAGGTGTTCTATTTCATCGCCTTTCAGTGGCGCTCGGGGACCGGCGGCGATGACGGGGTCAGTGCCTGGCACCGCATGCCGCTCGATTTCGGCTTTTTCCATATCGATATCCTGAACAATCCCGCCGCGTTTTATTACTTCGCGGTGGCGATCTTCGCGGCCAGCGCGGCGCTGATGGCGTTTTTGCTGCGCTCGCCGTTTGGCCGCACCCTGTTGGCGATCCGCGAGAACGAGCGCCGGGCGCGCTTTCTCGGCATTCCGGTCGACCGCCACATCTGGATCTCGTGGGTGATTTCCTGCGCCTTCGCCGGCCTCGCCGGCACGCTTTTTGCGCTGATGAACAACTTCGTCGATCCGCGCGCATTGCGCTGGGACCAATCGGGCGATTTCGTCATCATGGCGGTATTGGGCGGCATGCGCAGCTTCTGGGGACCGTTGATCGGCGCCGCGATTTTCCTCGTGCTGCAGGACTATATTTCCAGCCACACCGAGAATTGGATGTCGTTCATCGGCCTCTTCTTCGTGCTGGTCGTGCTGTTTTTCCCGCGCGGCGTGCTCGGCATCGTCAGGCGGCGCAGCGCGCCGTGACGCTCTTAGAGGTCGCCAATATCTCGAAGCGCTTCGGCGACCTTGTCGCGGTCGACAACGTGTCCATGAGCGTCGCGGCCGGCGAGTTGCGCGCCGTGATCGGCCCCAACGGCGCCGGCAAGACCACCTTCTTCAATATGATCAGCGGCTTCCTGAGCCCGTCCGCCGGCCGCATCGTGTTCGACGGCGCGGACATCACGCGGCTCTTGCCGGCGCGCCGGGTGTGGCGCGGCATCGCCCGCACCTTCCAAATCACCGAAGTCTTCCCCGAGCTGACGACCCGCGAGAACCTGCGCATCGCGGTCGAGGCGGCTTCCGGCTATCGGCTGCGGCCGTGGCTGTCGCGCCAGGCCGACGGCGAAGTCCGCGCCCGGGTCGGCGAACTGCTCGACCTGAGCGGCCTCAGCGAGGCGGCCGACCGGCTGGTCGGCGAACTGGCGCATGGCGACCAGCGCGCCACCGAAATCATGATGGCGCTGGCGCTGAAGCCGCGCCTCCTCTTGCTCGACGAGCCGACGGCCGGCATGGGCGAACAGGAAACCTATGACATCACGCGGCTGATCCGCCGCCTGCACCGCGAGCAGAACCTGACGATCATCCTGATCGAGCACGATATGCGCGTCGTGTTTCACCTGGCCGACCGTATCACGGTGCTTGCCGAGGGGGCGATGCTGGCCGACGGCACGCCGCAGGAGATCGCCCGCGACGAAGCGGTGCAGACGGCCTATCTCGGCAAGGCGGCATGACCGGCCCAACGACCGGCCCCACGCTTAACGTCGAAGGCCTCCATACCTTCTACGGCAAGAGCCACATCCTGCACGGCATCGAACTCGAGGTGCGCGAGGGCGAGATCGTGACGCTGCTCGGCCGCAACGGCGCGGGCAAAACGACGACGTTGCGCAGCCTGATGGGCCTGACGCCGGCGCGGCAGGGCGTGGTGCGCATCTTCGGCCAGGCGACGACCGACTGGGCGCCCTATCGCATCGCCGCGCTCGGCGTCGGCTATGTGCCGGAAGGCCGACGGATCTTTTCCAACCTGACGGTCGAGGAAAACCTGCTGGTGCCGCTGGAGCGGCCGGGACCGTGGACGATCGCCCGGGTCTACGACCTTTTTCCGCGGCTCGCGCAGCGCAAATCCAACAAGGGCCGCCAGCTGTCGGGCGGCGAGCAGGAGATGCTGGCGATCGCCCGCGCCCTTTTGCTCAACCCGCAGCTCCTGCTGCTCGACGAGCCGTCGCAGGGCCTGGCGCCGCTGATCGTCCAGGAAGTCTTCCGGGTCGTCGCGGCGGCGCGCGCCGAGGGCATCGCGGTGCTGCTGGTCGAGCAGAACGTGCGGGCCGCGGTCGCGATCGCCGACCGCGCCTATGTGCTCGACGACGGCCGCGTCGTCTTTTCCGGGCCGGCCGGCGAGTTCGGGCAGGATGAGGAACGGGTGCGCGCGCTGGCCGGCGCCAGCGCTGAGGAGTGGACCGTCCCGGCGCAATGACCCCGGCGTAATGACGCCCGCGCCTATGTCGCAGTGCGTCGGCGCGGCGGCGGCGCTAAGCTTCGCGGCGCAGCGGACGAGAGGCGAATGCAGGGACCCGTCGAGCCGCGGCTGCGCCGGCGAAAATGGACGACCGTGGCGGGGCTCGCCGCGATTCTCGCGGCCATGGTGACGCTGGTCTCGTTTTCAGTGCCGCTCTACCGGCTATTCTGCGCCGCGACCGGGTTCGGCGGCACGACGCAGCGGGTCGCGGCGGCGGCACGCAAGGTCTCGAGCCGTGTCGTCACCGTGCGCTTCACCACCGATGTCGCGCCCGATTTGCCGTGGCGCTTCGCGCCGGAGCAGCCCGAGGTCAAAATCCATCTCGGGGAAGAAAAGCTGGTGTTTTTTTCGGCCGAGAATATGACCGACAAGGCGCTCGTCGGGCACGCCACGTTCAATGTCACGCCGACCAAGGCCGGCATCTATTTCAACAAGATCCAGTGCTTCTGCTTCAGCGAGGAGCGGCTCGACCCGAATGCCCGGGTCGACATGCCGGTCGATTTCTACGTCGATCCGAAGCTCGGTAGCGATCCCGAGACGCGCGAAGTCGACACGATCACGCTGTCCTATACCTTCTTCCATTCGCCCGATCCCGCGGGCGCCAAGGATTTGTCGCGCTTTGTCGCCGCCGCCGAGCCCGACCCGCGGCGCGGCGCGGTGCAGTTCGCCGAGCGCTGCGCCGCCTGCCACGCGCTCGACCGCAACAAGATCGGGCCGCTGCTCGGCGATGTCGTCGGCCGCGCCGCCGGCAGCGCTCCGGGCTACGACTATTCGCCGGCGCTGCGCGCGGCCCGGATCCGCTGGTCGGCAGAGGCGCTCAACCGCTGGTTGGCCGGGCCGCAGCAATTCCTCCCCGGCGCGCGGATGGGGGTCAGCGTCGCCGATCCGACGATACGGCGCGACATCATCGCCTATCTCACGGCGCCGGACCGGCACGCCAGCAGCAGCCGCTGAGGCTCAGCGCCGCGCGGCGAGGGCGGTGCGGTACCAGGCGACGGTCTCGCGCATGCCGTCGTCCAGGGTGCGGAACGGCGGTGGGTCGAACAGCCGGCGCAATTTGGCGCCGCTTGCCCGGCGCACCGCGACACCACTGCCGGAGGGGCCGCTGACGGCGACGCTCTTGCCGCCGCCGGCGGCCGCCACCGCCGCCTCGGCGAGGCGGCGGATGGTGTGCGTCTCGCCCTGCGCCAGGTTGCAGCTGTCGTGCTGGCCGCGCCGCTCTAGGCTCAAGAGGAACACCCGGGCGACGTCGCCGGCATAGACAAAATCGCGCTCGGCGTCGGGGTTGCCGGCGATTTCGAGGAGCGGCCCGGGGGCGAGCGCCCTCATCGCGAAGGCCGGCGCGACATGCGCCGCGGCCGGGTCGAGGCTGTCATGGGGGCCGTAGGGGTTGGTCAGGCGGAAGGTCAGCGTGGCGATGCCGTAAAGCCGGTCGTGCAGGTCGGCGACGATCTCGGCCCAGCGCTTCGACCAGGCATAGCCGGCTTCACCCTGATGCGGCGGCGCGGCGAGGTCGATCGCCCGCTCGTCGTCGAGCAATTCCCATTCAGCCGGGTAGACCGCCACCGAGCTGGCGAGGCGCACCTCGCGCACCCCGCGCGCGACGCAGAATTCGTAGACCCGGGTCGCGATCTCGCTGTTGTGCGCCAGGATCGCGCTCTGTTCGCGGGCAAAGCTGCCGGCGTCGTGGCGGCGCGCCGCGACGCTGACGACGATGGTGTCGGCCGGCAGCGGCGGGAGGTCGGCACGGCGCGCGAAGGGGAGGCTGTGCGTCGCCCCCGGCACCGGCCCGCCCGACGCAGTGACTGCGTAAATCAGCGGCACGTGCCCGGCGAAGGCCGCCATCAGGTTGCGGCCGACGAACCCGCCGGCGCCGAACAGCACGACCGCCTCGGGGAGAGCGCCCATTGCCGGCCTCGTCAGGGCCGCACGACCAGGATGTCCTCCCGGCGGTTGGCGAACGGCAGGTCGGCCGCCTGCGGCACGACGAAGGCGTGCAAGCCGGCCGCCCGCATCCGGGCGACAAGGCCGAGCACGACGCCGTCGTCGATCTCGCCCGGCGAGAGCGCGTTGAACACCACGTTAGGCTCCGGCAGATGCGCGTAGTGGAGCTTGTGGTAGGCCCGGCCGGCGTCGCTCACCATCAGGCGCTTGCGCATCGTCGCGTTCGGAATGTCGCCGATCAGCAGCTGCCCCGCTTCGCCCAGCAGCTGCACGGCGGCGTCGATGAAGGCATAGAGGTTGGCCTCGACAAAAACCGTCTGCACGACGCTGTAGGCGAGGATCGCGTCGAACGGGCCGAGCCCGCCCCCCTTCCGCTGCAAGCAGCGGGGAAACGGGCCCTCGACCTTCGTTAGATGCGTCCGATCGGGCAACAGGCGCAGCATTTCGGGCGAATCGATGACGGTCAGGCATTGCTGCTGCGCGGCGGTCGCTTCGACGATGTATTGCGACAGCTCGCTGCATCCGGGGCCAATATCGAGGATTTTGGCGCCAAGCGTGTCGAGGACGCCCAATTTGGCGCGGATGTCGGCGTAGATGCGCGCCGCCTGGCCGCCGCGCCACGCATCGGCGTAGCCGCATTTCTCGTTGAGGCTCAGCGCCGGGTCCTTTGCCAGCTCGCGGAACTCGCGGTAGGTCTCGATATGGTCGCCCTCGCTCATTGGCCGATCTCACCCGAGCGGCAGGCGGAAGTAAAGCCGCAACCCGGTGGTGGCGCCGACGCTGCGCTTGAAGTGGATGAGCCCGTCATCGGCAACCCCGGCGATCGAGGACACCCCGGCGTCGACGACGCTGAGGCGCTGCGCGATCGCCTGGCGGACCAGCTGGTGCGCCAGCACATTGACGACCCGGTAGGGGCGATGGCGCAGATCGTCACCCCAGGCGACGACGTAATCCCAGTCGCGGGCGATGCGGTAGACCAAGGCCGCGCCGGCGAGTTCGCCCTCGCGGCGCAGCCGGTGCATCGCGATGCGCTGTCCGAACATCTCGCGCAGCTGCATCACATAGTCGAACGAGATGCGCAGCCTGGCGCCGTGGCGGCGCCGCGTCTCGTCGAGCAGCGCATAGCAGGCCGCCCACTCCGCGGCGCTTTCGGCGGCGGCGAATTCCATGCCCGCGTGGAGACCGTGGCGCAGGGTTCGCCGGCCCGATGATTTGAGCCCCGCCTCGTAGGCCTGCGGCGAGCCAAAGCGGGCGGTTTCGATCCCCAGCGAGAGCTCGCAGGCGTCGACCGCGGCGCCCAGGTTGAGCATCGCGAATTCGACCGCGGTCTCGTTGGGGCCGTAATAGCCCGGCCGCGCCCGCACCCGGAGCTCGCTCGCCCCGGCTTCGCGCGCCCGAAGCGCGGCGACGCGCAGCAGATCGGCGATCGCGCCCGCGGATTCGCCGCGGCGGGTAAAATCGATCCCGCCAAATGGCGCGCTGTGCCCGCAATCGAGCACGGCGCCGTCGATGACGCCGCTGAAGGTCCCGATCAGCCGGCCGCCGACGATATGGTCATAGCGGAAAGGGCGCTGCCCCGCGGCGAGGTTGCAGCGCTGAAACCGCTCGTCGTTGAACAGCGTGATATGCGCCGCCGCTTGCGGGTTCGGCCGCCGGGCCGCCGCCGGCAGGTTCACGCGGCTCCGATGCCGGCGTCGGCGCGGTCGAGCGACAGCCGGAAATCGATCCGCAGCCCGGTCATGCCGCCGATGCTGCGCTTGAATTGGATGAGGCCGTCATCGGCGACGCCATCGACCGAGGAAATGCCGAGATCGATGACGCCGACCTGCCCGGCGATCGCCTCGCAGACCAGATGGTAGGCCATGACGTTCATCACCTCGTTGCCGCGATGCTCGACCCGGTCGCCCCAGGCCGCCAGGTAGTCCCAGCCCGGCGCGATCCGGTAGACGAGCGACGCGGCGGCGATCTCGCCGTCGCGCACGAGCTTGTGCATCGCGATGCACGGGCCGAAGATTTGGCGGAGGCCGAGGAGATAGTCGAGCGAAAACTTGAGCCAGGTGCCGCGGCGCCGCTTGGTGTCGGCGAGGATGTCGTAGCAGGCCGCCCATTCCGCGGTGCCCTCGGCGGCGCTGCAGAGGAGGCCGGCGCGCAGGCCGTGGTTCAGACGATTGCGGGCCGGCGACTTGAGGGCGGCGACATAATCCGCCGGCGTGCGGTAGCGGCCGGCGGCGATCCCCAGCGACAATTCGCACGATTGCACCACGGCGCCGAGCTTGTGCAAGGCAAACTCGAGGGCCGCCTCGTTGGCCCCGAAATAGGCGGGCCGCGCCCGGATCACGATGGCGCCGATGCCCTCCGCGCGGGCGCGCCGCGCCGCCGCTGCAATGAGCTCGACGACGGCGCCAACCGGCTCGCGCCGCCGCACCCAGTCGATCCCGCCAAAGGGCGCGCTGTGCCCGCACACCAGCTGATGGTCCTCGACGACCCCGCTCAGCGTCCCGACCAGCCGGCCGCCGGCGCAATGGTCATAGCGGAAGAGACGCTGCCGGGGTTGCAGGTTGCACCGCTGGTAGCGCGCCTCGTTGAAGAGGGAGATATGCGACCGCTCTTCCGTCACGGGGGCACACTCTCCTGTGTCGAGAGCGCCGCGGCGCTCTCGCGCGGCGCCCGATAGGCCGGAAACCAGCCGGTGCCCGCAGTGGCGCCGGACCGCAGGCACAATTCGTCATAGCGGACCTGATCGTATACCTGATGCACGGCGCGGCGCGGCGTCGGCGCACCGCTAAACCCTGCCTTGAAGCGGTAGAGCCCGTCGCCCGGCCGCATCCCGCCGGTCAGGTTGAGACAGGTTGCGCCACGCTGGCGCAGGCGCGGCATGCCCTGCCAGATCAGCCAGGCCGAGAGGCCGCGGCCGATCTCGCTGGCCGCGAAAATATGGAACTCGGCGTGGCCGTCGGCGAGGAGGCACAGATACACCGCCTCGATCACACCATCGACTTGCGCGCCCAGGATCATCGCCGTGGGGCTGGCGGCCCAGCGCGCGAGGGTCACCGGCGCGAAGCGAAAATAGGGCGCGGCGCCGAGGCGCCGCATTGCCGGCGGGTAAAGCCGCTGCAGTGCCTCGACCAGGATGGGGATGTCGTCGACGAGGACGGCGCCGATCCTCTCGACGCGGCGGATCTTGCGGCGGATCGCCTGCGACAGAGAGCTGGGCGTCGGTTCATTTCGCAGATCGAATAGAAAGGTCGTGTTGTTGGCGACGAGGCGGCCGGGGAAGGCGCAGTCCTCAAGCGCGACCGAGACCGCGAGCTGGATATAGCCGGCGACCCAGCCCCGCGACGCCGCGAACTCGTGCCACAGCGCCAGTGGCGCGCCGCAATCGGGCGCGATCGAGGCGCCGGAAATTCCCAGGATTGTCGAGATGTCGGTGCTGCCCAGCCACTGGCGTTCGACGAACGGCAGGAGCATGCGCGCACCCGCGGCGCGAACGATGGCGAGCTGCGGCACCGCACCCGAGGCGCTCAGCCCCCAGGCATAATCCCACGACTGGGAGGGCAGGCCGCCGTCGCGGTGCGCGGCGACCCAGTCGTCGCGCTCGGCCAATGCAAAAATGGTGATGTCTTCGACCACTCTTCTCTGCCTGCTGTCCCGCAACTCCTGATGGGTGGCCGGTATTGACAAGCCGGTAATATGAACCTAAGAGGTAACGTCTGTCCAGTGTCGAACACTTCCGGGGATTCTATGGAGTCCACTTACGATCAATGGGCGCAATACTATGATATTGCGGAAGGTGATCGGAGTATTTTCCTCGATTTCTATGTGCCGTTGATTGGATCGCAGACGCGTTCGGCGCTTGAACTGGGCTGCGGCACCGGCGTCATCACGGCCGCGCTGGCCCGGCGCATGGCCGAATTCAACAACGGCGATGCCGGGCTTCGCGTCACCGGCCTCGACGAATCGGCGGAAATGCTGCGGCTTGCCCGGGCGCGCGACGCCGGGATCGAGTGGGTGCAGGGCGATTTTCGCGCGCCGCCGATCGCCGGCGAGTACGATCTCGTGCTCTGCGCTTTCAATACGCTGCAACTGTTGCACAGCGAAGAGGACCTTTGCAGCACGTTCGAAGCGGTGCGACGGCACCTGAAATCCGACGGGGTGTTTGCCTTCGACATCTACCAGCCCAATCTGGAGTATCTGGCGAGGCCGCAATCCGATCGGCTGGTGCGGCGGGTCGCCGGGCCGCAGGGGCAGGCCGCCGAGTTGCGCGAAGCCTTCGCCTACGACCCGCAATCGCGCATCATGACGCTCGACTGGCGGCTGATCGATCCGCGCCGGCCCGCCGCGCCGCTCGCCACGATGCGCTATCACTTACGGCAATATTTCGCTGCCGAAGTCGAGGGCTTCCTCGCGGCCGCCGGTCTCGCGATCATCGAGCGGTTCGGCGATTTCGACCGCTCGCCGTTCACCGACAGCTCGAAAAAGCAAATAATGTTGTGCGGCCGCGCCGGATGATTGGCGGCACGAAGGCGTCATCATGGTTGCTGATTACGACAGTTGGGCCGAATTTTACGATCTCGTCGAAGGCGGCCGTGACAACGCGAGCCTGCTCGGCTTTTACGGCAGCCTGATTACACAGCAAACCCGATCGCTGCTTGAACTCGGCTGCGGCACCGGCGCGATCACCGCGGCCTTGTCGCAGATCATGGCAAAATGCCACAATGGTTACTATGGCATCACCATCAGCGGCGTCGACGTCTCGCCGGAGATGCTGCGCATTGCGCGGACTCGCGACCGGCGCATCGAATGGGTCGAGGGGAGCTTCCGGTCCCCGCGCGTGAGCGGCCCGTACGATATGGTAATTTCTTGCTTTTACGCGCTGCAGCACGTGCTGGGCGACGATGAACTGGTGGCGGCGTTCCGCGTGGTGCGCGGTTTGCTGGCGCCGCAAGGTGTCTTCGCGTTCGATGTCATCCAGCCGCGCTTTGCTGAGCTAAAGCGACCGCAGACGGACCGATTGATAAGCCGGGTGAAGGACGTGGACGGCCGGTCGTTCGAAATCCGCGGCGATTGGTCCTATGACGCGGCAACCCGAATCCTGACGCTCGATCGCCGGCTGGTCTCGCCGGACGAATCCACCGCGCCTTTGGGTAGGTTGCGCTACCGGATGCGGCAGTATCTGCCGGACGAGATTTTTCGGTCTCTGGGCGACGCGGGCCTGGCAGCGGTGCATCGGTTCGGCGATTTCGACCGCTCGCCGTTTACCGGCAAATCGCGAAATCTGGTCGTGGTCTGCCGCGCCGCTACGGGGGGTGGATGATCCTGGTGGCCGGGCGGCGGGCCAAATCCTGGGTCAGCATGGCGAGGCGGCCCGGCGGACGCGATCCACGACGGCGGTGACCGCCGTTTCGATCGTGGCGGTGTGCTCGGCTTCGCCCGGCCGCTCGGCGACGAACGCGCGGGTCGCGGCGCAGGCCGCCTCATGGAAGCTCGGATCTTCGAGCAGCCGCGACACGAGGGCGACGTATGCCGCCGCGTCGTCCGCGATCAGCATCGGCACCCGGTCGCCCTCGAGCCAGGGAACGCGCATCGCCACGACCGGATAACCCTTGGCCATGACCTCGCGGCCCGCGACGCCGCCCGGGATCGGAAAGGTGTCGAGGAAGACGTCGAACATGTGTCCCCAGACATGCCCGTCGACCCACTCGTTGATCAGCACAAGCCGGCCATCGTCGCCGCGCGCGGCGATGAAATCGCGGATCATGGTGGCGTCGCCGGTGCCGCCGATCGCGACGACGAGCTGCCGGTGGCGGGCGAGGAGCTCGCCGACCACCTCGAGGTAGGCGGGCGTGATCTTGGCGAACCGCACATAGGTTCCGACCAGCTTCGCGTCCCGCGGAAAGCGGCCGCGCTCCTCGGCCACCAGCTCGGGATCGACCGGGGGGGCATAGACCCTCGGGTACCAGGCCCCGAGATCCATCCGAAAGCACTTCTCCGGCGGAAACGCCTGCCACGCCGGGTCGAGTTCGTCCTGCAGAAAGACCCCGTCGAGATTGGCGAGCGGCCAGAACGGCAGACCGACCTGCAGGAAGATCTGCACCGGCGCCGCCCGCAGCTCGAAGAGGACGGTCGGCAGCGCCATGTTCATGTCGCTAATCAGGATGTCGATCTCGTCCGCCGCGATCGCCGCGGCCAGCGCGGCGATGCGCTCGGCGGTCGAGCCGCGGGCAAAGCGGTGCACCAGGATGTCGGTATCGGCGAACGCCGCCAGCGCCTCGTCATCGTGTCCGGCCCAGGCGTACAACACCAGGCGGTACTTTCCCGGGAAATACCGTGAGAAATTGACCAGCACGCCCTCCGCGGTCGCGCCCATCGGCCAGTCCGGGAAATAGGACAGATAGCCGAGCCGCAGCGGCGCCACGCCCAGCTGCCGTTGCGTCACCGCTGGCAGGCCGCGGGGCAACCCGTCGCGGATCGCGGCGGTGAACGGTTGCATGACGCGCTCGGCGACCGGCCGCATCAGGGCGTAGTCGCTGGTGACGAAGAAATAGAGGTGGTAGAGCAGGTCATAGAACAGGCAGAGCGTTTCGAGCGCAACGCCTGGGCTCGCCAGCGCGCGGCGGAAGAAGGCTTCGATCGTCGGGATCAGCGCATGCCCGCTGGCATGCCAATGGCCGCCGTAAATCTCGTAAACCCGCCGCAACATCGGCAGCTGCATCGCAAGCGGCCAGGCGAGGAAGGCCGGCGCGTCGAGGATCTCGCGGATTTCGGCGACGACGTGCTCCATGCCGAGGCGGGCGACGTCGTCGTTGCTGAGCGCCCGCAAGCGTTCGATCCGCCCGCTCAGCGTCGCGTCTCGCGACAGCATCGACAATTCTTCCCGGGCGGCCTGCAGGATCTTGTTCAGGGCTTGATGGATTGCCGCGGCGTATTCCGCTTCGCCCGGCTGCGCCGCGACAAACGCGCGCGTCGCGGCGCAGGCGGCGTCGTAGAAATCAGGGTCATCGAGCAGCCGCGACACCAGATCGGCATAGCCGCCGGGATCGTCGGCGATCAGCATCGGCACGCGGTCGCGCTCGACGTAGTGGCTGCGCAGCGCGACGATCGGCTTGCCCTTGGCCATGATTTCGCGGCCGGCGAGCCCCGCTTCGGAGGGGAAGGTATCGAGAAAGACCTCGAGGAGGTGGCCCCAGAGGTGCGCGTCGACCCACTGGTCGACCAGCACGAGCCGGCCCGCCAAGCCGCGCGCGGCGATGAAATCGCGCACCAGGCCGCCATCGCCATTGCCGCCGAGGACGATCACCAGCTGCGGGTGCCGCTCCAACAGGGTCTCGAGGATTTCGAGGAAATCCGGTGTGAGCTTGGCGAGGCGCCCGTAGGTGCCGATCAGATGGCGCGCCGCCGGGAAGCGGGCACGTTCGGCGGCGATCCTTGTGTCGGCGACGGCCGGCGAGTACTCAGGGTGGCGCCAGTGTCCGAGGCCCAAATCGAAGCACACCGCCGGGTCGAAACCGTCTCGCCGCGCGTCGTAGCATTCGGTGCGGAAGACCGCGTCGATATTGGCGATCGGCCAATAGGGCAGCCCGATCTGGTAGTAGATCTGCACCGGCGCTGCGCGGCCCTCGAACAGCACGGTCGGCAGGGCGCTGTTGGTGTCGGTAATCAGGACGTCGATTTCGTCGCGGGCGATCGCCTCGGCCGCGGCGGCGATGCGCCGGCCGATCGCTTTCGGCGTGAAGCGGCGAATTTCGACGCCGCTGGCGGCGAACGCCTTGACCCAGGCAGGGTCCTGTCCGGACCAGTCGTACAGCACCGGGCGATAGGCTTGCGGGAAGTGGCGCAACAGCGCGCCCAACACGACCTGCGCCGCGGGCCCGGCCGTCCATTGCGGAAAGAACGCGAGATAGCCGACCCGCAGCTTGCCGCTGCCGAGCGGCCGCGGCGTGATTTCCGGCAGGCCGTCAATCGCGCCGGTGCGCAGCGCGACGGCGAACGGGTGCATGACCCGCTCGGCCATCCCGCGCATCGCCTCGTTGTCGGATGCGGTCGACCAATAGAGGAAGTAGAGCAGATCGTAAAACAGGCAGAGCGTGTCGAGCGCCGCGCCGGCCCCGTCGAGGGCGCGATGGAACAGCCGCTCGAGAGCCGCGATCAACAGCCGGCCGCTGGCATGCCAATGTCCGGTGTAGATCGCGCTGATGCGCTCGATCATCGGCGATTGCTGCGCCAAGGGCCAGGCCGCGAAATCAGGATCGCCGATGATCCCGAGAATTTCGGCGGTCAGGCGGTCCATGCCCAGCTGCGCGAGGCCGGCTTCGTCGAGCGCCGCGATGCGGTCGATGCGCGCCGCCAGATCACCACCCGCCGCGGCCAGCCCCGCCAGATCGCCGCCGACCGCAACCGGTGGCGCCGCATTGCCTGACTGGTCGGACGCCGCGCCGCCCTCGCGCACGGCCCCCTTGCGCATGTTGTCGGCGACGGCGCGGATCTCGCTCTGCGAGAGCGCGCGCGGCCACACCACGAGCTCCACCAGATCGCCCTGGAAATACTCGCTGCGCCCGCCGTAGGACCCGATGAAGAGCGGCTCCTCGCGCACTGCAATCGGCAGATCGCGGGCCGCTCGCCGCGCCACCAGAGCGCCGTTGCGGTAGGTCGCGAAACCGTCCGCCGCGCCCTGCTGCCACACCACGCCGTAGACCGCGAAATCCCGGGTGTCGATGCCGAGCGGCAGCGCGTCATGGAATGCGGCATGGCGGCCGATCAGGACGCTGCCGGTGTGATATGGGAAGACGACAAAATCACCCTCCTGCTGCCAGCGCGCGACGCTCGCGGCGCCGGCGACGCTGGCCGAGTGAAAGACGGCGAACAGCGAGAACGCCGACAGGTCTTGCAGTGTCGCCGGCGAGCGCAGTTGCGCCGGCGCAGCGAACCGCAGCACCGCGCCGCCGCCCGCCGACACCGCGAAACCCGGCCCGGCGGCGACCGCCTCGGCATGGTTGCCGTGGTCCGATTGGTCGTACCAGGCGGCGCAGAAAGCTTCGGCGCCGCCGATAAATCGGCCGATCGCTGGCGCATCGATCCGGCCGTCCGGGCCGCCGGCAAACTCCTCCTCGCGGCCGTCGCCGCCCGCTCGCAGCCGCAGCAGCGCGGCCGCGGGCTCGCCGTCGCGCCCAGCCCGCAGCGGGCGCAACCCGAAGGCGGCAATCGCGCCTGGCGCGAGGTCGAGCAGATAACGGGCGTCGTCGCGCAACGCCGGCTCGGGTGCCTTCTCGGTGGCTACCCTAGCGCGCGGGTCGCTCACGGCCGGTCCGGCGCGGTTACCGCCGGGCCGACGGTGCGTCCCCCGGGGCCGCCGGCATCAGATCGCGCATGCTGTCGGTGACGATGCTGACTTCGTTGTCCGACAGGGCTCGCGGCCACACAATCAATTCGGCGATCTCGCCGGCAAAAAATTCTCCGACCCCTTTGAGCGAACCAATGAACAGCGGCGCGGCGTCGACGCCGATAGAAACATCTCGCGACGCCCGCCGCGCGACGATCTCGCCGTCGCGGTAAGTCGTGAAGCCATCGCGAACGCCCCGTTTCCATACCGCGCCATAGACTGCGAACGCCCCGGGGATAACGCCGAGCGGCAATCCGCCGGCAACCCCGCCGTCTACCCCGATGATGACGTTTCCGTCGTGATATGGGAAGACCACCGCGGCGCCGGTCGACTGCCAGCGTGCGACGCTGCGCGCCGCCGCCACGCTCGCGGCGCGGAACACAGCGAAAATCGAGAAGGCGTCCAATCCGTCCAGGGTCAGCGGCGCGCGGAGCTGCGCCGGCGGCCGGAATCTGAGCCATTGAGCTCGATCGGCGGGGTGCCCTTCGAAAGCCGGCCAGCCGGTGATCGGGTGTGCGTTGTTGGCGCTGCCCGACTGATCGTACCACCCGACGCAGAGCGCCTCGGCGCCGTCGCGAAATTGCGCAATGGCCGGCAGGTTCAAATTGCCCTCGGCCAGGCTGCCGTAACATTCGTCGCTGTTTCGTAGTTTCAGGTGCAAGATCCCACCTTGCGCGTCATCGCCATGACCCCAGCGCAGCAAACGCAGCCCAAATGCGGCAACTGCGCCGGGAACCAGGTCGAGCAGGCGGCCGGTGACGCGCGGCGACGATTGCACCGCAGGACGCGTCGGCCGGGTCGCCGAGGCGGCGGCCTGCGGCGCCGCGGCGGGCCAAAAATCCGGCTCCGGCTGCGTCGACAAGCCTCGTTCGACGGCTGCCTCGGCGGCCTGCCGCAGAGTTTCGGGGTCGCCCGGCACCGGCGCATCGGGTGAGCCTGCCGCGCCGGCCAAGCCGCACAACAGCTTGAACAGGGGGAGGTAGGCATGCAGTTCGCGGCGATAGAGCGCCGCCTGGGCGGCGAACCGCGCTCTGGCGTATTGATAGAGTTGCCGGTCGACGCCGGTTATCTCGGCAATCCTCTGCCGCAGTGCCGGCGCCATCTCCGCGGTCCGCGGCCTTATCGTCCCGACCTTTTGGCGGACGTACAGGAGATCGGCAAATTCCCAACCAAATATCTCCTTGAGGATCAAGACCGATTCGTCGAACAATTCAGTAATGCCGACGAAAAACATGTCGTCGAGATGATGCTCGGCCAGCGTCAGTGCATTGTCTGGCACCTCCAGCTGTTGCTTGCTCGGGAAGCGACTAAAAGGCGGATCCAGCTCCGGAAGCCCGGAAAGGAGGCGGGTCTGATAGTTGAAGAGGGCGAGGAGTATTCCCTCGTCCACGGCGCGTTCCAGGCTGATGCCGCCCGGTTTATTGACTTGTTGGGGAGAGATCAGGCCAATCTCTACCCAGAAATAGAACAACGATATCGCGTGTTCGATCGGGTCACGCAGGAAAGTAAAGCAGCAGTTGGGTCGCTCGACAATGCTGCGCACCCCGAAAGGTAGATGCCCGCCGGTGAACCGAAAGGCGCGGCGCTTCTCGGGCGGGACGGTGTCCCATAACTCCTTGATGCTTGATAGTCTTTGTACACCAAGGGCAGAGTTGGTGCCGCGGCCGTGCATGGAATTAAAGATCGCGCCTCTGAACTTCGGCAATACGATCTCGGTCAGCGTTGTTCCGGCGGTCTTTGGCGTGCCGAGCCAGATCGTGAAGAAATCGGGCGACCAGCGCGGCCACGGCGACGGCGCCCGCGCGGCCGGCTCCTTGCCGGCTTCCCGAAGACGCTCGGCGATCCTTGGGCCAAATTCCCTCGCGAGGCTGCGCGCGGTCGAAGTGCAAAACGGCATCCCAAGCCTCAGGTAAACAGCCGATCGTAACCGTGAAGCCCGGGACGTTAGGCAATGAAGGGCAGCGAGGCAATATGACACATAGGACTGGTATTTTTTGGAGATTTAGTGTAATAGACTGCGCTGTTGGGCAAGGCGTGACTGTTGCTGCGTCAGTCTCTCTCGCACAGCAGCACATGCCCCATACGCTCGAAGCGATAGCCGTGCGGGGTCAGCAACGCGCGGCACTCGTCTTCGGTCATTTCCGGGCCGTCCGGGCGGGCATGAATATCGATCGCGAGATCGACGCGGTTGGCAGCGAGAAATTGCTGCGCCCCCTTGAGCGCCTCGATCTCGTAGCCCTCGATATCGATCTTGACCACGACATGACGACCGCCGATGCCGTGGCGTTTGGCAAACTCGTCCAGTGTCAGCGCCTCTATTTCGTAAGTCTGCTCGCGCGGTTGCGACGTTGTCCCGACCGCCGCGATCGTCGAGGCTTCGGCCAGCCACGGGCAGTTGCCGGTCGGGTCGATGTCGCGCTCGAGAAAATTGACCATGCCGGTATGGCTTGAGATCGCGGCCGGGATAATTCGCACGCCGGTTATCTCGTTGCGCCGCAGCGTCGCGATCAACAGCCGGCGGGCGCGCTGCGCCGGCTCGAATGCATAAATGCTGACGCCGGGGCGTTGCAGAGCCACCGGGATCGTCATCTGCCCGATCGCGGCGCCGACGTCGAGAAAAACCCCGCCCGGTTGCAGATGGTGCACCATCCAGCGCAGGTGATTTGTTTCCGCCAGTACATTAAATCGCGCGTCATTTCCGAGATGGATGCAGTGATACATTGTCACCAGGCTGCCGGCCGGCAGAAAGGCGTCGACATCGTTGAAGCGAACGTAGCAGAACGCCTCCTCGTCGAACGCCGAGAGGAATGCGTGAGCCCATTGCTGGGTGTCTGATCCGAACATCTGCTTGCCCTCGAACGGTGCTGAGCTGGTGCGTCAGGTAACTGGTGCGTCAGGTGAATAGCGGCGCGTGGCCATCGAAGGCCGCCAGCCGGGTTACTCGCGCACTCATCACCTGCAACGAGCCGTCACGGCGTTGCGGGAAATGAAAAAACAGCGAGGCCTTGCCGTCGGCTTCGACCGAGACGACCCAGTCGCGCGCCAAGCGGCCCAGCCAATCACCCCGTCCGTGATACTGCATCACCGGCGCCCCCGCCATCGCGACGCCGCACTTCAATTCGGCGTCGGTGTCGGCCGAGAACTCGACCTCGATGATATAGCGCCCGACCCGCAGATCGATCGGCTGCAACGTTTCGTACATCTTATCGCCGGTCCAATCGAACGCGCCGGGGCCGAGCTCGAATTCGAACGTCTTGCCGATCGGGCCGCCGTAAGGGGTGCCGGCGAGGCGCTCCGGCAGCGCGTAGAGAATATCCGAGACGATGATCCCGTCGGGGATCTGCGAGAAGTTCTCGATCGGCTTGTAGCTGCGCAGCTCCAGAGCCGCGTAGCCGCGCGCCCGCAACAACTGGAAGCAGCGGTCGTCGTCGGGCTGCTGTTCCAGGATCAGCGTCGGGTGGTGCGCCTCGATGGTGTGGACGAACCCGGTCAATGCGTCGAACTCGGCGCCCTCGATGTCCATCTTGACGAAATCGGGCACCAGCCCGGTATCCGCGACAAAATCGTCGAGCGCCAAGGTGCGCACCTCGATCGAGCGCTCCGAAACCTGACGCGCGACGCTGTCCGCCACCATGTTGTCGCTGAGGTAGAGCTGCAGGCGCTGGCGCGAGGTGTGGTAGATTGCGGCGCTGACGACCTCTACGTTACAGCAGCCGGCGCGCACCAGCGCCGCCTGGCAGCGCTTGGCGATCTGCGGGTTTGCCTCGAACGCGCAGACCGCGCCGCGCGGCCCGGCGCGGCGCGACATTGCCAGCGACAGGTGCCCGAAATTGGCGCCGACATCGAACACCGTTTGACCTGACTTGATCAGGTCGCGCAGCGGAAAGAGCACCTGCGGCTCGGTGTAATTGGGGTGCAGCCATGCCGGGTCGGCGTAGGCGATGGCGCCAATGTCGCCGACCTGCCGCTCGACCAGGGAAAGGCGATCCAGGACGGTCCGCAATTCGGCGTGCTCGTCGCTCATCGCTTTCTGCTTTCCAGCAACAGCCAAAGGCAAGATTCACTCGCCGCGTTCGGGAGCCTCGGCCCGGTCCTGCCTCGCATCTTTCCCCGCAGTCGCGGCGGGAACCTATCATGCGCCGAACCGCGGCGGCAACCCTACCGATCGCCCGTGGCTTGCCGGCGCCGTTGCGCCGCCGCAGCGCGATATGCCAGACTCTTTGCCCGCGGCAGACCCAATCAGATCCGCAGCCACGATGATCGTATTTGTAAACGAGAAAAGCGCCGATCGCCTTTCCGGCAGCGATTGGCCGTTGACCGATCGTATAGCCGAGTTGCTCCGGACGAGATTTGCCGCGGCAGGTGTGATCGGGTTGATCGCGCCGACCGGCCGGCCCTTGGTCGAAGCGTGGCAGGCCTGTGTCGAGGCCGGACGCAAGCCGATCATCCTGCATTTCCCGACAGCCAAGCTCTCGCGCGTCTACTGGCAGGAGGAAATCGCCAATGCGATAAGCACGATCGGAATCGACCTGCTGATCGCGGCCGATCTCCAGTGTCTTCCCGACACCTGGCTCCCCAGTATTTTGTTGACCGATCTCACCCCTTCAAGCGCAGCCGCAGCTGACGGCGGCGCGCTGCGGCCCCTCCCCGCGAGCGGCTGCGTCATACAGATGAGTTCCGGCACCACGGGGCGGCGCAAGGGTATCGATTTCTCGTTGAGCGATATTTATGCTCATGTCGATCAATACAATAAAATTCTGCAGGCCGGGCCGGGCGATACCATTGTGTCGTGGCTACCGCTGTACCATGACATGGGCTTTATCGCGACGTTTTTACTGCCGCGGATCGTCGGGTGCGACCTCGTGTTGATCGATCCGATAGACTGGGTGCGGCGGCCGGAAATTCTCTGGGAGTGCATCGAGCAATACCGCGGCACAATCTGTTACATGCCCAATTTCGGGTTTGAGCTGATGGCGGCGCGCGCGCGACCGCAGGTGGGAATGCGGCGCTGGATCTCGTGCTCCGAGCCTACGCGGGCGTCCACCATGGCTAAATTCATCGCCGCTACCTGCAGTGATCCGGCCACTGTTGCGAATTGCTGGGGCATGGCCGAGAACGTATTCGCCGTGGCGCAGTCTGAAGGCATTCGCAGTCGCGAACTCGATGGCGTCGGTGCAGTGAGTTGCGGCCGTCCGGTCCCCGGCACGGAAGTTAAGGTGGTCGACGACGAACTGTATGTGCGCAGCGAGTATTCACTGCGCAGTTATATCGGCACCGGCGCCGAGCTGGATGGGCAGGGATTTTACCCGACTGGCGATTTCGGCAGAATTGTCGACGGCGAGGTTTATCTGGTCGGCCGCAAGCGCGACCTGATTAATGTGGCTGGCCGGAAGGCGCTTCTGAGTGAATTGGATTTTACCGTCGGGCAGGAGGTGCCGCAGTCGGCGGGGCGCATTGCCGTCTTTGGGTTGCCGTCGCCGGCGCTCGGGACCGAAACGCCGGTGGTGCTGATCGAGGATGCCGAGTTCTGGGTGCAAAACCGCGACAGCGAACTGCTGCGGCGTATCGTCGAGCGGACCGGCTTTGAGTCGACCCAGGCGGCCTTTGTACCGCCGCGGTTTATCACTAAGACCTCGTCCGGGAAGATCAACCGACGCAAGACCGCGGAGTTCTGGGAGATGGCGCGGGCCGGCGGCGCCCGTCCGCAGCGCGCCGAACCCGACCCGGTCCGCGCGGCAGGCGAAGTCAATCGCCTGTTCCCCTGGATTGCTTTCGATAAGCCAATCGGCGAGCAAATCGACTCGCTGGCCTTCGTAAACCTCGGCCTCGCACTGGCGACGTACGGCTTCGGCGACGATTTGCGTCCGGAAGACGATTTGCAGACGGTCCTGCGCCACATTCCCGCGACTGGCGCGGTGCAAACGCTGAAGGTGGTCTCGCTGACTGACGCCAACCCGTTCAGGGTGCTGATGCTGAAGACCCTCGGGGAAATGATGACGCGCTATCCGCTGCCCTTGCAGTTCAAGCATGTCTGCGCGCCGCCGCCGTCGATCCTGCTGTCCGACCTGGTGTTTGCCGATTATTTCATGTGCCGCGATCCAAGGCCCGAGGTCTATCAACCATTGGTCAGCGTGCTCGACGATATTCGTGGCGCAAGCTGCCTGATTGTCGACGACGCCTCGCTGCTGATGTGGCCCTATACCGGGATGGTCTACCCGCAGATCAGCCACGATTTTCGGCGGCATCCGAAGGCCGATTTCCTCGGCGTTCGCTGGGCCGGCTATGCAACCAATCACCACCAAATCGGGGTGGGCTTGGTCAACGGCAATTCGCTCAAGCCGGAAGAGGTCAATCTCCATCTCAAAAGGCTCGGCGAATATCTCGGTATCCCGATAATTCGCATCGCTTATGGCGCCAATAATTCGCACCTGACGTACGACTGGGAAGTGCAGGGTGACGGGGATGTTTACGGCATCCCCAAATGGGACCTCACAGCGATCGATCGGGAAAAAATGGAGCGCGAATTTACCGAAGCGATCGATAAGGTGGTCGGCGAGGGGCCGCCGCGATTGGGAGAGAACAAGCGCTTCATCAATCTCAACGATGCGGCGCATTGGTGCGGCTGGCTGATCAACAAGCAGCTGTTGGACTTCATTGTCGATAATTACGATGATGTGGTCGCGCTCGGTCGTCCGTCCAGCGTGCCCTATCTGCTGCACGAGATGACGCGGCGTGGCAAGAGAATCCGCTACCGTTCCGATCTGGAAGTGCCGCCCGATTGCGATTGCGTTGTGCAAAACGGCTCGTGGGGGCCGCGGCCGAAGACCGACAAGCCGGTGTTTCAGATCATGGGGGCTGGCTGGCTCGGGGAAATTCCGGAGGAACTGGCCGATGTCGGTCTGCCTCTCGGGAGGGTCACGACCGATGAAGATTTTGCGGACTGGTAGGGCCGACTGATAGCATTGCGGCCACCCCCGGAGCCCGAGACGCCGAGGGGGAGGCGGTGTCTTATTGCGCCTCTTACAATTGTTCGCGCGAGGAATCCGAATGAATGTCCTATTGGCCTGCCCCGGCATTTTTGACCAGATCGGCGGCGGGCAGCGGTTTTACGCAAACTTGATCCTCAATAACCCGGCGATCGATTTCTATTGCTTCGGCGCCGCCGAGCAGCAGCCGCGCGTGCCGCGCAATGCGCATCTGATTGTCCCGACCGACGTGCATCAGCGGCAGGTCGCCGAATTCCGCATGGATTGGCTGCGCAAAGGCGATCCCGCCGAGCCGCTGCGGCGCCATCCCGTCGAACTGGCGGTGTTGCTCGATCTGGCCGCGAGCGTGCCGCCGGTCGCTTTCGACGTCGTCGACGTTCCCGATTTCCTGCCGCTGGCGGTTTACTTTCCCGAGTGCCTGCGCCATTTCGGCATTGAGTTCGGCAAGGTCGCGCTGTCGATGCACGGCACCTTGTCGATGGCGCTTGTCGACAATTGGGCGAGCGACCTCGGCGATTTGTCGTCGTTGATCGAGCACGAGCAGCTGCTCTACCGCTATTGCGACCTGCGCTACGGGATCGGCCGCCAGTACCTCGCGGACTGGCAGGATGCCAGCGGCTTGCCCGCCCATCTGCTCGATATCGCCAAGGTTTACGAGGTCGCGCCGACGCAGCCGCGGCGTGCCGCCCGCCCAGCGCCCCCCTCCGGGCCGCCCGATCTCTGCTTTATCGGCCGGCAGGAAAAATGGAAGGGGCCCGATCTGTTCCTCGAACTGTGCTCGCGGCTGCCGCGCGAAGCCTTTGGCGATGTTTTGTTTTACGGCCCGCCGGTGACGCTTGGCGGCCGCAACTCGCTGGAGGAATTGGAACGGCTGGCGCGCCACCGCTCGCTCGAGATCAAGCACGCGGTGGTCGATGCGGAAAGCATCGCCCACCGCATGCGCGAGGATCGGATGGTCGTCGTGCTGCCGTCGCGCCATGACACCTTCAACCTGGTCGCGCTCGAAGCGCTGCTGAGCGGCTGCCCGGCGGTCGTCAGCACGGCCTGCGGCGCCTGCGATTTTCTCGACACGGCCTATCCGGGCCTGCCCTACGTCAAGATCGACCCGTCCGACCTGTTGGGCGCTTACGACCAAATCCTCAAATTGCTCACCGACTACGAGGGTGCGCGGGCCGCGCTCGCCGAATATCTGGCGAGCGCCTGGCCGCGCGACTATGGCGAGCTCTTGGACCGCATCTATGCGCATGCGGCGCACCCGGACGCCGAAGCCCGCGCCGTTGTCGCCCGGCGCTTCGCAGCCTTTGCTGGGTGGCTGGAGGCCGGCTTCCTGCAACGCGCCGAACGCGCTGCTTCGGCCGGCGCGCTGGAACGCTGCACCGCGGTGCTCGCGGCCTACGACTGCGCGACGTTCGAGCCCAAGCTGGCCGAGGCGGAATTCGAACGCGCGGTCGACGTCGTGCGGGTTTGGCAGGCAAGCCCGGCCCGGTCGGTCGCCGGCAACTGGCAGGCTGTCGACCGCGCGCTCGATCGCCTGAGCGGCCATGTCTTCGGCGGCAGCCGGGTCAGCATCTACCGCCTGATGGCGGAATGGGAGCGCTCGCGCGGCAACGATATGCTCTATGCCGCCTATTGGCTGCGGGTGATGCGGTTTACCGGCCGCATCGCGCCTGCGGTGCTGACCCGCATCGAGGCGATCCTCGAGCGCGGCGGATTTCCCGAGGTCGCGCGCGTCGCGCCGATGCTCTACCGCAACGACGACGACGAGATCTACCGCTACCTCAGCCGCCGCAGCGAGCGCTTCCAGGCGCCGCCGACCGACGAACTCGCCGAGCGGGTCGAGATCGAGCTGCCGGACGCGCCGAAGATCTCGGTGATCGTGTCGGTCTACAACGGGGCGGGCAAGGTCAACACCTTCGTCGCCGGCCTCGAGCGCTTTACCGACGAGGAAAAGGCGATCACCGAATTTATCTTCGTCGACAGTGCGTCGGTCGACGACACCGGCAGCGTCTTGCTCGAGCGGCTGCGGCGCGCGGCGAGCCGCGGCGTCGGCGCGCTCTACCTGCGTTCGCAAGAGCGCGAGACGATCCAGCGGGCGTGGAACCGCGGCATCGCGGCGGCGCGCGGCGAGTATCTCGCCTTTCTCGGCGTCGACGAGATGGATCGCCCCGGCAGCCTCGCGACGATGGCCGCCTTTCTCGACCGCCGGCGCGACATCGATTGGGTGCAGGGCAGCGCGGTCATTACCGAAGTCAACGAGGCCGGGTCCTACGTGCGCGACGTGATGGCATACGACCGCAATTTCGACAGCCAGCACATCCACTATCTCGAATGCTGCTACATCAGCTATGTCGGGGCGCTCTACCGCAAGTCGATCCACGACCGCGCCGGGCTCTACGACGATTCGTTCCGCGCCGCCGGCGACACCGAGTTCAAGAACCGTGCGCTGCCGCTGATCCGCGTGGAAACGCTGCCCGAGACGCTCGGCACCTTCCTCAACTACCCGGAAGCGCGCACGACGCAGAGCCCGGCGGCCGAGCTTGAGGATATTTGCGCATGGTATCTGCACCGCACCCCGGGCGGCGTCCGCTACGCGCTCGAAACCTGCGGCCCGGTGGAGTGCGTCCGCCAGTTCCGCCGCGCGCTGCACTACAAAAAGAGCTACATGGACGGCATCTGCACCGATGTCGATTACGCCTGGAGCGTCGCGCAATACCTGAAGCGTCATCGCCCGGATGCGTTCGTGACGATCGAGGATTTCGTCCCCAACCTGCTTGGGCTGCGCCTCGCCTACGATCGGCTCGACGAGCCGGTGGACCCGCAATTGTGTCCCGGCGCCAAGGGCTACGAGGCGATCGGGGCGGCGCTGGAGCATGCCTGGTTCGGCATCGCGCAGGCCTATTCGGTGCACAAGATGCTGGGGCTGCCGGCCGATTACCGGCCGGCCGGCGACAATCGCTGGCATCAGCATCATCTGCTGTGGCCGAGCACGACGCGACGGCCGCCGGCGGAAAGCCAGGCCGAGGAGGCTCGCGAGACTGCGCCCGAGGAAGCCCGAGCGGTTGGCGCGCCATCCGCGGCGCCGGACGCGGTAGCGCCTGGCGGCGTCTTCGAGGTTGATTTGTCGCGGCCGGTCGGCGGCTCCGGCTGGTATGAGGCCGAGGCGGCGGGCGGCAGCTGGTTCCGCTGGACCGGGCCGGAACCGCGGTTTGTCGTCGAGGTGATGCTGGCGCCGCAGCTCTCGTACCGCTGCCAAATGGTGATGGCGCCGGTGCGTCCGCACGTTTCCGACGACCTCGCTGTTTCGGTCAACGAGGTGGCGGTGGCGCAGGATGAAGCATGGCAGCCGGACGGTTCGCTGCACCTCGCATTCGCGATCCCGGCGGCGCTAAACAAATCGAGCCCGGATTTTTGCCGGATCGTGTTTCGCCACCGGGCGGTCTATTCGCCGCGGGAAGAGGGCGGGGACGACGCGCGCCGGCTGGGTTTCGCGGTCCGCTCGATCGCCTTTCTGCCGGAGCCGGGCGAGGGGCAGCCCGAGGCCGAAGCGCCGCTGCCCGATGGGGGCGTTGCCGAAATCGACGGTCAGCCGGCGCTCGCGGCGGCCCCGGCGGGGGCCGGCCCGCGGCGCAAGTCGCGATCCGCGTCGCGGGCCAAACGGCGGCCGGCCCCCCGGCCAGCCGATGAGGCCGGCGGCGAGGGGTTGCCGCGGGGATAGCCGCGAGGGGCTACCCGCGGCGCGGCGTGTGCTGCGCCAGGAATTCCCTGACCCGGGCCCGCGCCGAGGCCAGCGCTGCCCCGGTCTTCCACTCCGGGATGAATTCGCAGTTCGGCAGCAGCCGCGACAGCTCCTCGGCGATCGCGTAGGGGTGCGCCTCGTCGTTGCCGGCCAGCACCAGACACGGGGTGCGGACAGTCTTCGCGAATTCGCGGTCGCAACAATAGGTGAAACCGGCCGCGTAGAGGTTGCGGCAGAACGCGTCGAGCACCGGCGCCGTTGCTTCCGGGTGGTCGCTCAGCGTCTCGGCCCAGGAGTTGAAGCGCGCCGGGCGGCCGGGCGCCATCGGCCCGACGCGGCCGATCGGCTGCGCCAGCACCGCGGCGGCAACGCGCTCCGGCTGCGTCTTCAACAGGTTCAGGATGAACGAGCCGCCGATGCACTGGCCGTAGAGATGGCAGCGGTCGATGCGCAGATGGTCGAGCAGCGCGATATGGTCGGTGGTATAGGAATCCCAGCCGTCCTGCGCCGTGATCGGGGCGCGCGAGCGGCCCCCGGCGTTGCGCTGGTCCATCGCGATGACGCGGTAGTTCGCGGCCCACTCGGTCGTCGGGTTGATCGGCGCCGAGGGCTCGCTCCACACCCCGATCACCGATTGCAGCCCGGCCGGCGCGAAAGTCAGGATCGGGAAGCCCTGGCCGAATTCCTCGTAGTAGATCTGCGCGCCACGGTGTTCGAAGCTCGGCATCTCGGCGTCCTTTCCTGATCGCTGGCGGGGCCATCAACATCCGCCGGCGGCGGACGAGTCAAGAGGGCGGGCGCCTGGTCACGACCGGATGCTCACCCGGCGGCTCAGCCGGCGGGCTCAGAACGTCACAGTCGTCCGCAGTCCAATAACCAGCGCGTCGCCGAGCCGCCGCGTCGGATCGAGCGGGCTGGCGGCGCCGCCCCCCGGGGTGATGACGTATTGCAGGTCGGGTTGCACCAGCCACCACGGCGCGACCTGGTGTTGATAGGTGACCTCGATGACACCTTCGGCGCTGCGCACCGGCACGGCAGCCGCGGCGAAGATCGCCGCATCGCGATCGAGGTCGCTGGCGCGTCCGCTGACATGCGCCCAGCCGTAGCCCACCCCAAGGGTGTCGTTGTCGCGCCCGGGCAGCGGCGCCTTCAAATTGAGGCCGACATTGAGGCTCCAATCGACCAGGTTGCGGTCACCGGGGGCGCCCATGACGCGGCCGAACAGCGCCAGCGAGGAGTGCCCGCCGGCCGCTCGCCACACGGTCTGGTCGAGGACGCCGTAGAGGCTGAAATTATCCTTGTGCAGGCGCGCGACGCCGCTGCTCGCCGGATCGGCCAGCGACAATCCCGCCTGGTCGAAGCGCTGGTCCGGGAAACGCCCGGTGTCGAACCAGGCGCCGAATTTGTAGGTGCCGGGGAGGTCGGCTCCCTCGGCGGCGAAGGGCGGCCGCGGGACGGCGTATTGCAGTTCGGCGATGAAGAGGGCGCCGGTGCCGAGGTTGAAGCGGGTGCCGGAGGCTTCGCCGCCCCGCACCTGCTTGTCGTCGGCAAAGGGGCCGCCCGGCGGATTGTCGTCGAAAGCGCCGGCGAGCAGCGTCAGCCCGTCGGCCGGCTTCGTCCGCAGCCTCAGGCCGAGCGCGGACAAGGGGTACACCGGCGCGCCGGCATACATGTCGGTCGAGGGCAGCGCCGGCCAGCCCATCATCGCGTTGAGAAAGACGCTGCCGTCGTCGTTGACGAGAAATTCCTGGTCGACCGCCTGCTGGCCGATCTTCAAATCGCTCTTGCCGGCCGGCAACGCCTGCTGAAACCACAATTCCCACAGCCGGGTGCTGCGCTCGGCGTCGATGTTGGTGATCGTCTGCAGGCTCGCGACGTGCTCGGTACTGAAGTCGCGGCCGTGGATTTGCAGCGCGCTGGCGTAGAAGGTGCCGCCCGACCAGTGGAACGCCTTGTCGGTGTCGAGCTTGAGGCTCAGCGTCGTGAGGCCGGAATATTCGAAGCCGCGGCGGATGCCGCCGCTGAGGTTGCCGAATATCTCGCTGGTTTCGCTGAGGCCTAGCATGAGGCCGCGATCGTCGAACGCCGGGCGCAGTCCGCCGATGTCGCCGAGCAGGTTCGGCCGCTCCCAAAAGCCGGCGTCAGCCTGGCCGGCGGGCGCGGTTTGCGCGATCGCCGGCGGCGCGCACAGCAACAAAGCGGCGGTCGCGGCACAACGCAGCGGCGTTATCGAGCGGCGCATCACAGACGGCATGTTAGCGATTCGTTCTC
Organism: Allostellaceae bacterium; assembly: GCA_035309005.1. Taxonomy (GTDB): domain Bacteria; phylum Pseudomonadota; class Alphaproteobacteria; order ATCC43930; family CGMCC-115725; genus DATARH01. The sequence continues at coordinate 41,022 of DATGFP010000035.1, forward strand.
TGCCGAGGTGCGGCATAGCCCCGTGTAAAGGAATTTTTACACAGTCGGCCGATGATTGCCGGCATGAACTGGTTGACGACAACCCCCCTCATCGTCGACGTCATCAGCAAGTTGAGCGAATTGGCCATGAAGGCGCTTGCCGAACGGTTGCTAACGATCGCGCTCTCCGTCTGCATCGTCGGCGGGGTCAGCCTTTTTGCCCTGACCGCGTTCGCCTGGTTGTGGCTGAAGCGGGCGGCCGCCGAGCTCCATGTGCCGCCGAGCACGGCACGGTCCTGAGCCCGGCGCCGCCCCGGCTCAGCCCATCATCGCGACGCGCACCGCCGGCACCATGAAATTGCCGAGGACGGCCTTCAGCCGCTCGTCTTCGCTGGCGAGCCCTCGGGCGCGCAGCGCGACGATCGCGGCGCCCGCGGCGGTGTCGTTCCACAGCCAGTCGCCGAGCTGACGGCTCGACGGCTTAGCGTTGCCGGCCGCCGCCTCGAGGTAATAGGCCTTCAGATCGTCGGCCGCGAAGCGCAGCGTCAGGAGCGCCGAGAACCCGTCGCGCGGGCTCGCCGGCGGCTCGCCCTCCAGCCACGCGCCAACGTAGCGGCCGATCGCCGGCATTGTGAGGCCGCTCAGGCCGATGCTCGTGCGGCGATGCCGCGCTTGCCAGGCGTCATGTTCAGCCGTGAGGAGCGGGATCTCCCGCTCCAGCCGCGCCGCGAGCGTCGCGCCCGAGCCGTCCCCCGCGAAGCCCGGAAGGGGCGGCGGACGCCACGCCGGGTCGGGGCGGGCGCGCGGGTCGTCATCGGGGAAATCCTCGATCACGACCGGCCCGTTATCGCGCTCCAGCATGTGCAGCGCGGCGAGGATCACCCGCTGCTGAAAAGCCGGGTCGCTCGGCGGACCGAACGGCCGGCCCAATTCGAACGGCACCCAGAGCGCGCGCGGCGGCTTGGTATTTTCGCTCTGCGGCCGGATCAGGCTGATCGCGACCGTCGCAATGCCCGCTTCCTCGAGATAGTGCCCCAGCGCGCTCACGGCGCGCGTGCAGAGCGGTCAAACCGGCGAGAGGATGACGGCGTCGACCTGGTCCTGCTTGAGCCGGCCGGCGACCTCGCGGGCATAGGGCGCCATCTCGACCGGATCGGTCGCGCCCATGAACGAATAATGCGTTGCCGCGACCGAGCCGATCGCGCCCGCCGCGGCCAGCTCGTTCAGCCGGTCGAGCGGGAAGACGACGTTCCAATCCTCCTGGAACCCGGTGCGGTCGAAATTGATCGAGATATGGCTGATCAGCAGTTCCTCAGACCGGGTCGTCGCCGGAATCATTCGGTAATCGGGGTCGCGCCCGCGAAACGGGTTCTCGCCGCGCACCACCAGGCCGGCCGACGAGACGATCGCGACGCGGCGGTGGGACAATTGCGGCCCCGTCACCCACGGCGCGGTCGCAAAATCCGGGCATTCGAGCTCGGCGAGGCGCTTGGCCTGGGCCGGCGGCAGATCGGTAAGGCGGGTCACCTCGCGTCTCCCAATGATGAGCGAACCCGCCACAGTAACCGGGTCGGCCGCCGCGCGGACACCGCGAATTAGAGGAACCAGCCCGTCGTTCGCAACGGAAGCTGCGACCAATCTTCGCTGGCGCCGCCGGCGGCCCTGCGCTATCGGCACCGGCGCGCCGGCGGGCGGCTCGGCAATTGCTCGCCATTCGCCGTGCTCACCAAGACGCATGCAATCGAGGGATTCCGGTCACCATGCACGAATTGCGTCGTAGACCCGCGGCCCTGCGCCGGCCCGCCGGCGGGAATGGGCTCAGCCGCCGCAAGCTGCTGAAGGCGGGCGCCATCGGGGCGCTCTCTACCGCGGCCGGCTTCGGCAAAGCGGCGGCCGCCGCGCCGGGGCGCTTCCCCGAGGGCTTTCGCTGGGGGATTTCGACTTCGTCCTATCAAATCGAAGGGCGCGGCGACCGCACCGCCGACTGTATCTGGGACACTTTCGCCCGCCGCCCGGGCGCGATCAGCGATCGCAGCAACGCCGAAATTGCCTGCGACAGCTACCACCGCTTCCAGGAGGATGTGGCGCTGGTGGCGGGCGCCGGGCTCAAGGCCTACCGCTACTCGATTTCCTGGCCGCGGGTGATGCCGCAGGGCAGCGGGCGGGTCGATCCGCGCGGGCTTGATTATTACAGCCGCCTCACCGACCGGCTGCTCGAGGCCGGCATCGAGCCGTGGGTTTGCCTCTTTCATTGGGACCTGCCGCAGGCGCTGCAGGACCGCGGCGGCTGGACCAGCCGGGCGATCGCCGATTATTTCGCCGACTATGCGCAGCTGATGGCCCGGCACCTCGGCGACCGCGTCGGCCATTGGGTCATGCTGAACGAGGCGGCGGTGCACGCGATCATGGGGCATGGCTCGGGCGAGTTCGCCCCCGGCCTCAAGAGCGAGGCTGCGATGTATGCCGCGATGCATCACCAGAACCTTGCCCAAGGCCGGGCGCTGGCGGCTCTGCGCGCCGTCGGCGGCGAGCGCTTCAGGCTCGGCACGGTGATGAGCCTCCAACCGGTGCGCCCGGGCGGCGGGCGCGCCGAAAACGCCGCGGCGGCGGCGCTGTGGGACGCGCTGTGGAACCGCGCCTTTCTCGATCCGCTGTTCCACGGCCGCTACCCGCCGCTGATCGCGCGCTCGCTTGAGAAGCTGATCGAGCCGGGGGACCTCGCCACGATCCGCCAGAAGGTCGATTTCCTCGGCGTCAACTATTATGGCCCGGTCTACCGGCGGGTCGCTGCGGGCGGGTTCCTCGGCGGCAATTGGGGCGCGCCGCCGGCCGACATGCCGCGCACCGCGATGGGCTGGCCGATCGATCCCGCCGCGCTCTCTGACCTGCTGCTCGAACTGCGCGACCGCTATGGCGACCCGGTCCTCTACATCACCGAGAACGGCGCGGCGTTTCACGAAGAGCCCACCGCCGGCCGCGTCGCCGACACTCAGCGGATCGCCTATCTGCGCGACCATATCCTGGTCTGCCATCGCGCGATCGCCCAGGGCGCGCGCCTGCGCGGCTATTTCGTCTGGACGCTGATGGATAATTTCGAATGGACGCACGGCTACACCGCGCATTTCGGCCTGGCCAGCGTCGACCGCGCCACCCTCAAACGCACCCCCAAGGAATCCTACGACTGGTTCGCCAAGATCGCCGCGTCCAACGCGATTTAGCGGGTGGCGACCCCGGCAGGGCTCGAACCTGCGACATCCTGCTTAGAAGGCAGGTGCTCTATCCAGCTGAGCTACGGGGTCTTGCCAATTATTCAATCGCTTAACGGAATATCATTCAGCCGCCAAGTTCGTCTGCTAGCGCGGCCGTCGGTTGCAACGCCCGCTCAACATGATCTGGACGACAAAGCAAACCCCAGATGCACGTATCACGGCACCCGTTCAGATATAATGTGCAGTTCCGAAATCGCGACATCCGGTTCGCGCCCGCTGGGGAAGACGTCTTCGATGGTAATCTGCACCCATACCGCGTGAATCGGATGTTCCAACGGTATCCGCTGTGGGCCTGCGCGATCGGCGATGTTCAAGACGGCTGTATCACCGGACGACGAGAGAAGTCTGATGCGCCGAACTCGGTCATTCTCACGGAAAACGACCTCGTTTTTTTGATAGCCGTTAGCAATGCTGATCGCAGTCACCAACCGTTCGTTGAAGAAATCAACGAGGATCCAGCCATACCCGGGCTCCCGCCGGGCCTTGGCCCAAGCTGTCGCCAAGTTGTCGTCGAATAGATTCGATACATCGAAGGTGCTGTGACCGGTACGGTCTCCAATAATCGCGGGCAACACCGAACTCGCACAGTACTGGCGAACCACGGGCATATCAGCCGGAGCGGCGCATCGCTCGGCGATTGTGGTTGGCCGCGGCGGTCGGCTCGCCACAGGCTGTGGCGCGGCTGCCGCCGCAGTCGGATGCGACAGGCTCGATGGCCCGGCGGCGACGGTCGATTGCGGCACCGTCAGCGGTTCTCGAAGTCGAAGCGGCAGGACAACGCGGTTGTCAACAGCATAGAGAAAGCACGGACCGCCTGCTCCATTGCGCACCTTATCATCGTTGCAACGCTTGAGCGCAGCCTCTTCTGCGGCGCTCTGGTTTGCGGCTTCGGTGACCACAAACATCCTATCTCGCACGGGATGAAATGCAGCCGCTTTCGGAGCCTTGGCAGAATAGTAACCGGCTATATCAGCGCGCTCGCGCAACCGGGAAGATGCGGCCGGTATTTGATCAGGGCTAAAGTCCCCGGAATATCGAGCCCGCGGCATGTCATGTACGGGTGGCCTCTCGTTTCCCGAAATTTTCTCAATCGCCTCGTCGGTGGCAACCAAAGCGCAAGGCTGGCCGAAAAAGACTTGGCAGCCTTCCAGTGCTGCTTCGACAGCTTGTTCACGGGTCACCCTGTCCCAAGCGCGCCAATGACCGGACCCGCTTGGCGGAACTGCTAATGCCTTATGAAGGGGCGATTCCATGTAGGTGCGAGCCGCGTCCTCGCGGCTGCTCGCGCTCAATGTTGGTGCGATTGTCTGAAGGCGTGCCGCGATCGAATCCCGGAGGTTGGGCGCTTGCGATGTCGGAACGTCGGGTTTCCGAGCAGCGGCGTCGGCGGAGCGGGTAGGTTGGGGGACCGGCTTTTCGGCTGATGGACCGGAAGCAGGGTATGGCCAAAAATGCCATGCCAGCCCACCCGCTGCGATTCCCAGCACCGCCACGATGGACGCGACAACGGCCGCAGAGTGGTGCGAGGCCTGCGGCTTTGCCTCTCGCAGCCGTAATGAATCCTGTTCGGCTGGTTTGGATCCTTCCGCTGTTCCCGACGGCGTCGGCGTATCCGTCTGTACGGCCGCGTTCAGCTGCAAGATCAGCCGTTCGATCGCACTCTCCCAATCGTCAAACAAATCGATCCACTGCCGAACCGCGAGCTCGTATGACATGGCATCATTGGGGACGACGTCTTCGACACGGACAGGTACCACAACCAAGTTGTAGCGACCGGCAAGCGCTATTTCCTTTTTTACCTCCAACGAATTATTTGCGTTCGCCGAGAATACCAGGATCATCACCTTGGCGGTGCGGATGGCCCGGGTGATCGCCTCCTGAAAATTTTCGCCGGGACGGATGTCGCGTGTTGCGATCCAGCACTTTAGGCCACGTTGCTCCACCGCCTTGCAGATGGTTTCCGCGGCCTTTCGATCGTTGCTCGCGAAGCTGAGAAAGACCGGCGCACTCATGGGTTCCTGCTCGGTCGAAGCGCCAAAATTTGGGCAGCACGATGCGGGCGTTACACGAGGCCCGAACATAGCATGGCTGAGATAGGCAAAATACGCAGAACGCGCGCGCGCAGAAGCCTCTGCTCGCGCTTTAGGCTCCAGACTAAGCGCCGCGCCGACCGGCCGCCGGTTGGGCATCGGTCAAACGGCAGGTATGCAAAAGCCGTCCGCGGTTAATCCTGTTCGGCGTCAGTTCCGGCGCGTGGTTTGTCGTTGCGACAATCATTGGCCGGCTGCCCGCGATCCGGCGCAGCCCTTGCGGTTTCTTGCTGCAGAATGAGGCGGACCAGCTCGGCCTGCCGGTTGGTCCCGGTCTTCTCGAAGAGCTTGAGCAGGTGCGTCCGGGCAGTGGAGCGCGAGATCCCGAGCCGCACCGCGGCGGCCGGAATGCCGTCGCCATGCAACAGCTCGCGCGCCAAAGCGGCCTGCGCCGGCGTCAGGTCGAACAGCCGCCCGATCTGTTCCGGCGACGGCATGATGTTCCGTCTTGCCGACTCGATGAAGACGATTGCGGCCGGTCGTTGCGGCAACCGCCATGTTTTGGCACGCAGCGCGACAATTTCGACTGTCAGCCGCGTCCCCGCCGCGCAGGTTAGCGCCAGCGTGCCGTTCATGCCGCTGGCGATCGTCGCTTGCAGCGCCGCCGTCTTGCTGGCGATGCGCGTCGCAAGGCGGCCGCCGCTGACGCGCAAGCCGCCGCCCTCGCTCAATGCGGCCTCGGCGGCGGTGTTGGCGAACAGGATGCGCGCCTGCGCGTCCACCAGCAGCGCGCCGCGGTCGACGTGGTTCAGCACATTGAGCGTCAGGCTGCGCTGGGTGTCGAGCTGCGCCAGCCGCAGGTTCAGCGACACCGCGCGCCGCAGATGCGGCGCCAGCTCGCGAAGCAGCCGCTCGTCGTCGGCTGCGAACCGCCCGGCCGCCGTGGAGCGGTAGAACCCGATAGCGCTGACCGCGGTTTCTTCCTTCGCCGCCAGCATGATCAGCCCGAAGTTCGACTGCTGCGGCGCGCAGAACTCGTTATAAAACTCGGTGCGATCGAACTGCGAACGCGGCATGCCCAGGCTCTCGAAGTCGTAAAGCTCGCCCGGCGGCAGGGCATAGCCGCGGTTCCGCACCAGGTTCGAAGCGGCCCAGCGCTCGTGATAGGCGCGCAGCCACAAGGGGTCGGTGCGCGGCGCGCAGACGAACGGGGCGGCATTGTTTTCCGGGTCGATAATCGAAAGGCTGGTCGCCCGCGCCCCCAGGGCGTCCGCGATCGCGGTCAGCGCGGCGGGCCACGCCTGCATATCCACCGCAGCCGCGTGCACCAGATCGATCAGCCTCAGCAATTCCATTCCCGCTCGCCTGTCGCGGCAACCCCACTACGCGCAATTCTTGAACCGGCGTTTGGCCAATGGCATCGGATTTTAAAATCGATTTTAGATAAATCACCCGAGAAACGGTCGTTCTCGCCCTCGCAGCTCGGTCCTGCGAGCGTCTGCACCGAGTTCAGCGCCGCCCTCCTCACCATCGCCGTCGGCTATTGCGGTTTCATGACAGCGCCGCGAGTGCCGAGAAGCCATCTAGCCGCGCTGCGCTCGCCCGGTCCATCCCGTCCGGCGCGTTCGCCGGCGCGATCAGTCGGGCGCTGACCCGGCGGTCATGTTCGCGCCGCGCGCGCCGCCGCAAACTCCTCGGGACAGGGCAGGTCGACCCCTAGCCGGTTGCTCGCTCGGCCCGTGCGTTTAAGTTAGCCCCCTCGTTGGCCGGGGGCCTCGCGTTCCGCAACCGCTCGCCGCTCCGGATCCAGGTACTGCCAGACCTCGGCGTCGCGTCGGTACACGTCCGGGCGAAATTGTAACCTGTCGTCGGTGTCCGCGAACGCGGTCTCGTACACCACGAATACCGGCACGGGTTCCGGCAACGCGCTTCGCGTAGTGTTGCCCGTCGCGATCGCCTGATCGATCGCATCGACCGGTTGCCGCATCAGCAGCGCGGTCAGCTCCGGTAGATTCTCCACCCTGATGCAGCCATGACTGATACGGCGGTCGTCGCGGCTGAACAGATTTTTCGACGGGGTATCGTGCAGGTAAACATCGAACCGGTTCTGCATGTAGAACATTATCTGCCCGAGCCCAGAGTTGGGTCCCGCCAGCTGCTGCAGCCCGCCATTGGGCAGCATGACCAGGTGGTGCCGTGCCAAATAATTCGGGTCGCGACTTGCCTTTGGCATGATCTCGTTGGTGGCGATGTCGTTCGGGATGTTCCATGGCGGGTTGAACAAAATTCCGTCGATGGTCGCCTGGAACTCCGGGCTCTGATTGCGTCTCTCATCTTGGCCGACAATCACCCGCGTCGAGAAAACCGGCCGATTGTCGCGGTACAGCACCAGCCGCTCGTCGGCGACATTGACCCAGACGCGGTCCGCCGGCAGGCGCCGCGGCAGCCAGCGTTCGCGTTCGAGGTTTACCTCGATCTCGCGCAACCGGGTCGTCCAGGTTTTGCCGCCGACCGGGGTGCCCGCATTAAAATTCTGCAGAGCCTGGCGCAGCAGCCGGTAGGTCGGCGTCGTCGGCGCCAGCGCTTCGATTGCCGCAGCCGGATCGGGGCTGTCGATCGCGGCGTCGAGCGCGGCAGCGACATCGATCGGCCCTGGTGTCAAAACCTCGTCATCTCGTCGGCGCTCAACCGGCAGGATCCCGCGCGCCAGCGCGTCGGCGTAGGAAAGGAAGGCGTCCGACAGCAGCAGTTCCCGCTTAAGCGGCGGCAATGTTGCAGGCGAGCGCAGCAAATTTGCGTGAAAGAGTTCAGGCGCAAGGCCCTTATCGCCGGCACCCAACACGGCGTTGATCAGTGAATTTGCTTGCGGCTGCCGGGTCGTCCATACCGGCGCGAAGCCATGGCGCGCGTAAAAACGTCGCAGCAATCCGACATTCAGCCGTGCACCCGCGACGACCAACTCCGGCGCGTTTTCGAGCAGTTCGCCGAGCTCGGTTTTGGCGTTCGATGCTATCGGGGCGGGCGGTGCCGGCACGAAGGCTGCCCCCGGCTCCTGGTTCGCCGCAAGAGCCGCGGGCGCCGCAAGCGCATATGCCGCGGCGAGCCCGATCGCAGCGCCGGCAATCCGCCCGAAGCGGGCCAGGAGGTCTCTCGTCGAAAAACTGCGTGATGCGAACAAGATAGCCTCACCGATAGCGCGATCCCGCCGCGACTGGCGCTGCCGCCGGTGGAACACGGCGGCACGCGTTCCCGGTCTCGAATCGCGGTTGCACAAAACCTTCACGCGATGGCCTTTCGAACGATCTGCCCTTCGGACACGAGGTTGCTTCAAGCAGCGGTAAAAGCAAGGTTTTCGTTGCTCGACCTGCGGTGTATCCGCCATCGGGGATCTGAGCCGCGGAGAGCTGCGGCGGCCAAGGCAGATTTTTTGTGCGCCGGAGCGGGAACCAGAATGCCGCTTCGGCGTAACCACTCTGTCAATCGCTTTCCGATTGTCGTATCGTGTACGTCTCTCAACCGTGGAGAAAACGCATGTTCGACGTTGCCGAAAAAATGCCCCGCCTCAGGCAGTTGCGTAATGCGGCGCTGATTGCCGTCGTGCTTCCGGCGGTGTTGCTGGTGGGCTGCGCCCCGCCGCCGCCACCGCCGCCACCGCCGCAACCCATGGCCTATCCGGCCCCGCCACCGCCGCCGCCGCCGGTTCCGGTTGTTCGCGGCTAACCGGCGGCACGGCATCCGATCTTCGACTATCGATCGAATGCCCTGACCGCTATCGGCAGGCACAGGCGAGCGTCAAGCGTCGCGGAAGCTAAGAGCCGCGCTGCTTCCATCGCCTGTGCCCTGGCGGCGGCAGCGCGCTGATGTGCCCCGGATGCACTCGCAGGTCGCGACCTGCGCCGGGTGCGGCCGGACTAACGCGGCCGGTCACGCTCTAGGACCTCATGGGGCACACGGGTTTAGGACCGGTCCGCTTACGGCTCCAGAGGTTAAGTCGAGCCGACGGGGGCGCTAGTCTAAGCTCCGGCAGCGTCGCGCGATTGACTTTGCATCGGTTGCGGCACGCAGGACGAGCATGACGGCGTCGCCCGCGGTGCAGGTGGCCTTTCTACGACGCGAAAATCTCGCCGAGGCGCTGGATCGAGTTCAGCGCCTGCTGTTGCGGCAGTCCCGGCCACTGGCAGCGCATGATGAAGTGATCGACGCCGAGAACCTCGCGGTAGCGCGCGATCTCTTCCTTCACGGCGCCCTTGTCGCCGATGATGAAGCGGTCGCGGGCGAAATCCTCGAACGATGCCGAGGTGCGCTCTTCCAGCCCCCAGGCGGCATAGGCGTTGTATTTGTATTCGAGCGGGCCCCTGCATTCTTCGTGCGCCGTGGCGTGCCGGGCGCCGACATAGCATTCGACGGTAATCGGGAATTCCATCGCGGTGCGGCCATATTCCTTCAGCGCGGCGCGATAGGTTTGCATCAGCGGCGCGATCTTGGCCAATCCGCTGCTGTTGACGATGAGCCAGGCGTCGCCGATCCGCGCCGCCCGCCTGACCGACACGTCGGCCTGGGCGGCGACATAGATCGGCGGCCCGCCCGGACGCACCGGCTTCGCGCCGATCCCGGCGTCGTTGATCCGGTAGAACCGGCCCTGGTGGGTCACCCGCTCCTCGGTCCACAGCCGGCGCATCAGGCCGATCGCCTCAGTGAACCGCGGCGCCCGCTCGGCGAGGGGAACGCCGAACGCCTCGAACTCGGGCGGGCGATAGCCGAGGCCGACGCCGAGGATGAAGTTGCCGCCGGTCAGGACGTCGAGCGTCGCGGCTTCCTCGGCCACATGCACCGGGTTGAGTGGCGGCAGGATCAGGATGTTCGGCCCGATCGTCATGCCCTGCGCGTGGGCCGCGAGATAACCCATAACCGGCGTCAGCTGCAGCATCTGCATCGGATGGGTCAGCCAGTGATGCGGCAGCCACAGCGAGGCGAACCCGGAATCGCGCGCCGCCCGCACCTGCGCGACCATCTCCGGGACGCGCTCGGCGAGGTTGAGGCCTTCAGGGAACTGGGTGTTGATGAAGAGGCCGACCTTCATCGCGGAGCTTAGCGCTGGAGGCCGGGTGCGCCGGCCGGCACGTCATAAAAGGCCAGGGTCATCGAGACGCTGGTGTAATAGCCCATCAGGGTGATGACGTCGGTGATGCCGACGTGGCCCAGCGCCTTGACCGCGCGGTCGTAAAGCCCCCGCGGTGCCCAGCGCGCATTAGACAGGCAGATCGCCATCTCGTAGACGATTTGCTCGCGCTCGTCGGCGAAGGAGGTCGGCAGGCCGGCGAGCATCGCCTCGACCTTGTCGGCCGGCAGCCCGACTTCCTTCCCACGCCGCTCGTGCGCCGCGGTCGGGTAGGCCGAACGCCACTTGCTGTTGATGATGATGACGGCGATCTCGCGCTCGCGCTCACTGAGCGAATAGCCGCCGGGGTGGAAATGCGCGCCGAGCGGGGCTGAGGCCTTGGTCAGCTTGGGATTGTGCACCCAGATCTTGCTGGGGCCCCCGGCCGCGCCGCGCCGCTCGACCAGAAAACGATATCCCTCCTGCTGCTCCGGCGTCATCTCGTCATAGGGGATTTCGGCGTAGCGGCCGAAAGTCGGCGTCTCGGACATCTCGAGCCTCCTTCGCGATCGTCTTCAGCCGCGGGCCAGCGCGTAGATTTGGGTGCCGCCGGGCGGCGGCGGTTGGGCCGCCCAGGTCTCGCCGGCGTCGAGGCTGCTCCAGACTTCGCCGCCGTTGGTGGCGCACGACAGGCGGGAAGGGTGGTGTTCGTCGAACGCCAGACAGAACATGGTATGCGGCACCGGGGCGCCGATCTCGACGCGGGCCCAGCTGTCGCCGCCGTCGCGGCTGTGCAGCAGCGTCCCGGCATCGCTCTGAAAGCCGGCGCCGGCGGCGCACCAAAGATGCCGCGGATTGCCCGGCACCTCCTTGATGTCGCGGCAATAGATGTGCCCCTTCGGGTTCATCGGGTCCAATGCCACCGGCCGCCAGTGGTCGCCGCCGTCGGCGCTGTGGAACATGCCGGCGCGGGCGATGCCGATGACCGTGCCGGGCCGCCAGCGGCTCGCCAGGACGCCGTGCATGTCGACGTAGTCGTCGTTGAGGTACTGGCCGTGGCTCAAGTTTTCCCAGTGCTCGCCGCCATCCACCGAGCGGATCGTGCCGCCTACCTCGATCGCCCCGTAGAGGTGATCGGGCTGGCTGGCGCTGGCGTCCATCTTCAAGACGCGCTTCGCCGGGTTGGCGCCCGGCGCGGTGGTGATGTCGGGGAAGCGGACGCTCACCGGCAGCCGGGTCCAGTGTTCGCCCTTATCGTCGCTGCGGTAGATCTCGCAGTTCTCGCAGCCGACGAGGATCACGTCGGGGTCGTGCGGGTGAAACAGGATCGACCACACCGGCAGGCCGTGGTCGGGCATCTCGACCTTTTCCCAATGCTCGCCGCGATCGGCGCTGCGATAGGCCCCGGATTGGGTGCCGGCGTAGATGATCGCGGGGTTCGCGGGGTGCACCGCCAGGGCGCGCACCGCCGGCCGCTCGGGCAGACCGCGGCTCAGCGCCTCCCATTCGCCGCTGCCGTCCGCCAGCCGAAATAGCCCGGAATGCACGATACGGTCGCGGCCGGTCTCGCCGGCGAGGCCGAGATAGAGATAGGATGCATCGTTGTTTGCCATCGGATCGCCCGCCTCTGCCTGTTGCGCGGCAAGCTTGGCAATTGCCGCGCGGTTCGGCAAGGCTTTGCCCACTCCGTGGCGTTTCTGCGCATCCGGCGAGCCGAGGGCGGCCGCCGCCGCCGGCCCAGCAATCGGTCATCAGCAATCGGTCTGGGATACCGCCTCGGGCAGGTCGGCGGCGACCGGCAGCCCCTGCACGAGCGCACGCAGCCGCTCAAGGTCGAGGATGATGACGACCTGCCGGTCGCAAATCACCAGCCGCTCTTCACGCAATCGCCGCAGCGTTCGGTTGACGTGCACGACGGTCAATCCGAGATGATCGGCGATCTGCTCCTGGGTCAGCGGCAGGTTGAAGGTCGGCCGGCCGATCAGGTCGCGCCGCCGCAGCCGGTCATAGATGTCGAGCAGCAAGAGGCTGATCCGCGCCTGGGCGTCGAGCCGGCCGATGGCGATCATCAGCCGGTTGGCGCGCCACCGCGCTTCGGCGAGCAGAGCGAATGCCTGCAAGGCGACCCGCGGATCGGTCATCAGCTGACGGGCCTCGGCGGCGCCGAGCGCATGGTAGCCGAGCCGGCAGGCGGCGGTGAACTCGTCGCTCGGATGGGCTGCGACGATATTGTCGAGGCCGGCGATGTCGCGCGGGGCAAGGATATCGAGAATGACGCGCCGCCCGTCGGCCAATACGTAAGACCGGTAGGCAAACCCGCTGCGGATCATCAGGATCTCGGGTTCGCAAGCGCCGCGCACGACGAGGCCGCCGCCGCGGTCGGCGTAGCGGATCGGGGTCTCCAGGAACGCGGCGCGCAAGCTGCGGTCGCCGCTGAGCAAATCCTCGCTCGCGCCGCCGGCCAGCCGTTGCCGCTCGATGAGGTCGGTCGGCGGCGCCAGCGATCGATCCGTCATCGCCTCGCCCATGGTTTTCTCAGTTCGTCCCGCCTCCGAGTTGGCGACACGGTCCAACACATTTCGCATGTTCTCCATCGTACACAGATGCCCAGGGAGCCGGCCGAGTCCAGCAAATAAAATCGGAATTCGCCAGAGGAAAAGGTTGCCTGCGCGAGAGGCCGGCGCGGCGCTCGCCTAATTCTGTTCGCCCGGGGTTGCGCTCGAACCAAGCAGTAGAATCAGCTTGCTCGACAACGGCAACACTAGATCGGCGGTCAACCGGGCGCCGGCAAAGTCGAAGGAACCACTCGCCCCGATTGCCGCCTTTAGGCCAACCGTGATCAGCTCGCTGCCGTAGTCCTTGTCGGCCGGCGGCCGTACCGGCGGCCCCCCCGTCTCCTGCCAGCGAATCACCAGCCGCGCCGCCGGCGTCTCGGCCTCCACCACCTCCCAGTTGAGGTGAACCCGGCCCTGCGGCACCGACAAGGCGCCGCGGCTGGCGGCGTTGACCGCCAGCTCATGTAGCGCCAGCCCGAGATTGACGGCCGCCGGCGCCCGCAGCCGCACCGCCGGCCCCTCGACCGTCACCCGGCCGTCGCGGCCAATCCCGTAATTGCCTAGTTCCCTAGCGGCCAGGTCGATGAGCGCGACCTCGCCCCATTTGGCGGCTGCGACGAGCCTATGGATGTCGCCAAGCGTGCGCAGCCGATCAAGCATCGTCTCGGGTGCGGCCGTGGTCTCTTGGCTGCGCTCGACAATCTGCACTGCGGTTTGCAGCATCGCCTCGATGCGCTGGCTGAGCTCGCGCTGGTATTCTTCAATCTCGGTGATGCGGGTGATGTCGGTGAAGGTAACGAGGACGCCGTCCAGCGCATTTTCAGCTGTGCGATAGGGCAGGACCCGCATCAGATAGTGGATCGTGCCATCGCGGCGTACGACCCGACGTTCGCGGGGCTGAGCGTTGGCCAGCACCGGCTCGACCTCGGCGCGCAAATCGAGATCGCCGAGCTCGCTGACGATATCGGTCAGCGGCCGCCCGCGGTCGACATCCATCAGGCTGAAGATGTTTTTGATGGCCGGCGTGAAACTGCGGATCACCAGCTGCTTGTCGAGAAACGCGATGGCGATCCCGGTGCCTTCGAACAGGTTGCGCAGATTGTCGTTGGCCCGGTCGAGTTCCTCGATCTTGCCTTGCAATTCGCTGTTGACGGTGCTGAGCTCCTCGTTGATCGATTGCGACTCCTCGCGTGAAGTCTCCAGTTCTTCGTTGCTGGATTGCAGTTCCTCGTTGATCGAGACGAGCTCTTCGTTGGCTGATTTAAGTTCCTCGATCGCGGTTTCGTATTCCTCGACCATCGATTGCAGCCGCTCGCGCGCCTCGTGCAGTTCACCCTCAAGCTGTGCGGCCGAGCCGCCCCGCTCTTCGGCGAGCACCGGCAACAGCTGGTCGGGAGTGAAAGCCGCCCCGACATCGCTGAACACAATCAGAAACAGCGGCTCGTTGGTGTGATCGAGCAACGGCTCGACCGTCAGATCGACAATCTGTACCCGACCCTCGAACTCGACCCGCACGCCGGTGCGATGGACCGGCCGACGGGTCTCTACCACTTCGGCCAGCGCGGTGCGCAGATCGGGGCGCAGGCCGCGCCGCGCCATTGTGACGATGCTGCGATTGGGGATCCCGGGTGGGGTTTCGAGATATTTTCCGGTGCGGGTCGAGAAATGCACCGCATCGCCGTCGCGCGTCACCACGACATGGGCCGGCGAAAACTGCTCGATGACCCGGCTGTCGATGATGTGGCGCAGCGGCAGGGCCGCCTCGCTGCGCGGTGCCGGGTGGTGCGCGAGCAGGCCCAGCTGCCGCTCTGCTTGCGGCACCACGAGCGGCAGGCGGGGACGCACCGAGAGGTGCTCGCGGCGCTGAAAGATGCGGTATTGTTTGTCGATCGTCGTAAAGAGCTGGGCGTACTCGGTCAGGCTCTCCGAGATGCCGAGAAACAAATAGCCGGCCGGCCGCAAGGCGTAGTGAAAAACCGGTATCAGTTGTCGCTGCAGGTCTTTATCTAAATAAATCAATAGATTGCGGCAGGATATCAGATCGACGCGGGAAAACGGCGGGTCACGGATCACGCTGTGCGAGGAGAAGATGCACAGATCGCGCACCTCCTTGGTCAGCGCGTAGCTGGTCCCGTTGCCGACGAAGAAGCGGTCGAGCCGCTCCGGGCTGACATTTTGCAGCATCGCCACCGGATAGCGCGCCGCGCGCGCGACCGCGACCGCCGGTTCGTCGATATCGGTCGCAAAGCACGCGACTTTGGGGCGCGCCCGCAGGCTATCCATGTGCTCGAGCAACAGGATCGCCAGCGAATAGACCTCCTCGCCAGTGGCGCAACCCGGTATCCAGACGCGGATCGTGTCGCTCGCTCCCTTGCCCTCGAACAGGGTCGGGATGATTTTGTCGGCGAGCGCCTGAAATGCTTCGCTGTCGCGGAAGAAGGCGGTGACGCCGATCAGCAGATCGTGGAACAGGTTCGTCGCCTCCTCGTGATCGCTGCGCAGGCGCTCGACGTATTCTTCGACCTCGCGCACGGTCAGTACCTGCATGCGGCGCTCGACCCGGCGCAGGAAGGTGCGCTCCTTGTAGGCCGAGAAATCGTGGCCGATCTGGTCACGCAGAATCTGGCAGATTTCCTGCCGCACTTTGTCGACCCGCTCGCGCTCGACGCGATCGTGGCGTGCCGCCCGGCCCTCAAGGGTGCCGCGGCGCTGCACGTATTCGACCAGTCGTTGCGCCATTTCGGCGACCGGGATCTGCAGATCGACCGCCCCGGAAGCGATCGCGTTCGTCGGCATGTCGGGATAGCGCGGCGCCCCGTGGTCGGCCGTCTGCGCGATCGTCAGCCCGCCCGCTTCCTGGATCGCCCGCGCGCCGAGCGTTCCGTCGTGGCCGCCGCCGGACAGGATGACGCCGACCGCGGCATCGCCGTACTCCTCGGCGAGCGATGCCAGGAGCGCGTCGATTGTGTTGCTGCGGGGGCTGCTCACATGACGGCGCAGCCGCAGCCGGCCGCGGCGCACCGCCGCCACCGCGTTCGATGTCACGATGTAAATGTGGTTTGCCGCGATCCTCTCGCCCTCGCGCACCGCGACGATCGGCAATGTGGTCGAACGTTCCAGGATTTGCGGCAGCGCGCTTTCGTAACCTTCGCCGATATGCGTGATGACAATGAACGTCATGCCGGGATCGGCCGGCATCGGCTGGAAAAATGCTTGCAGAGCTTCGACGCCGCCCGCGGAAGCGCCTACGCCCACAACCGGGAACTGGTCTGCCGCCACGGCATCATTCCCTAAATGTTACGTTTGTTACGCCATCCTGTTATTTTTATTCTACTAGAATGGTCCGAAGTTGGGCGATGCGCAATGGGCGACGCCCATGCTAGTCGTCGGCGGCCCCCATTACCGCTTGCCGCCGCGGACCCCGCACCAGCAGCAACAACGGCAGCGACGCCAGAATGACGATCAGCATCAGCGCAAAGTCGTCGATGTAACCGATCATCGCCGCCTGTCGCGTGACCTCCTGATTGAGGGCGGCGAGCCCGTGCGTCGTCGTCAGGTCGAACCAGGGCGGCAGCAGCGGCGACTGCGTCAGCGGATTGTCGGGGCGCAGCCCTTCGATCAGGCGCGAGTGCACGATCTGGGTGTTCTGGGTCAGCTGGGTTTCGAGGATAGCGATGCCGATGCTGCCGCCGAGCATCCGCATCAAGGCGCGAATCGCAGTGCCTTGGGTCAGGATGTGGTGCGGCAGGCCTGAGAGCGCCAGCAGGTTAAGCGGCACGAAGGTGCAGCCGAGCCCGAAACCCTGGGCAAACCCGGCGAACACAATCGGCCACGATCCCATCTGCAAGGAATACCCGGTCATCTGCCACAGCGAAGCCGCGGTGAGGAGGAACCCGACCAGGATGAACAGGCGGTTGTCGACCCGGTTGATCAGCCGGGCCACCAGAAACATCGCTACCATCGTCCCGAAGCCACGCGGCGCCATCATCCAGCCGGCATCGAACACCGGGTAGTTCATCAGCACCTGCATCATCGACGGCAGCAGCGCCAGTGTGCCGCTGAGGATCATGCCGACGCCGAACATCAAGAGGCTGCCGGCGACGAAATTCGGGCTCTTCAACAATTCGCGATTCAAGAACGAGCGATCGCCCGCCGTCATCGTGTGGACGACCAGGAGGTAGAAGCACAGGATCGACATCGTCGCTTCGAACCAGATCTCGGTCGAGTGAAACCAATCCTTGATCTGGCCGCGGTCGAGCATCAATTGCAGCGACCCGACGGCGAGGCTCAGCATCGCAAAGCCGAACATGTCGAATTCGTCGCGCCGCGGGCCGCGTCCCGGACGGATGAAGGCGAAGATGCCGAGCGCACACAGCGCGCCGACCGGCAGATTGATATAAAAGCACCAGCGCCAATCGAGGTTCTCGGTCAGCCAGCCGCCGAGCGTCGGGCCGATGATCGGCCCCATCATCGCGCCGGTGCTGAAGATCGCCATCGCGTGGCCGTGCCGCTCGCGCGGATAGATCGTAAAGAGGGTCGCCTGGCCCAAGGGCACCAGCCCGGCGCTGCAGACGCCCTGCATCAGGCGGAAGATCACCAGTTGGCTAAGGCTGGTCGCGGCGCCGCACAGGGCCGAGGTGAAGGTGAAGCCGATGACCGAGGCGAGAAAGATGTACTTGATGCCGAAACGGCCGGCGAGCCAGCCGGTTAGCGGCATGGTGATCGCCGAAGCGACGATGTAGGACGTCAGCACCCACGAGATCTGGTCCTGCGCCGCCGACATGCTGCCCTGGATGTGCGGCAGACAGACATTGACGATCGTCGTGTCGAGGCCCTGCATGACGCAGGCGCAGATGATCGTCGCCGTGGTGAGGCCAAGATTGGCCGCCGGTGCGGCGCCCTCGCCCCTCACGGCTCGCGCTTTCGCAATGCCCGACAGCACATCGCGGCGATGAAGGAGGGTCGATGGACGGTCATCAGGCTTGGCGGATCGCGGATCGGGTTGCGGCACTTGCTGGCGCCGCCACAATATCCGCAACCATACGCCCAATTGCTGGTTCCTCGAAGCGAGCGGGCGGCAGGTCTGCGTTGTCGCAAGCGCGCTGCTTGGTGCGCAGGCGGACCTTGCCTATAGTCGTCCGGTCCCAGTGATCGCGGCGCTGCACAGGAACCGTCTTGCGATGATGCTGCCTGTTTGCCCGGCCAAGACCGCCCAACGCCGCGGCCATGATGAGGGCGGCTTTACACTCTTAGAACTCCTCGTCGTCCTGGCGATCCTCGGGCTGCTGGTCGGTCTCGTCGCGCCGGCGGTCCTGCGGCAACTTGGATCGGCCAAGGAGAAGATCGCGCACCAATCGATCGAGCGGCTGGCGACGGTTCTCGACATTTACAAGCTGGATGTCGGAACCTATCCGACGACCGAGCAGGGCTTGCAGAGCCTTATCACTCAACCGCCCGGCGTCGCCCGCTGGAACGGGCCCTATATGAAAGGCGACAAGGTACCGGAAGATCCCTGGGGTCATCCCTATCTCTACCGCAGCCCCAGTCAGCGGCCGGGGCACGATTACGACCTTTATTCGCTGGGACCCACCGGCCAGTCCGGCGGTACCGGCGACAACGCCGCCATCGAGAATGAATGACCGTCGGGTAGGGTTGACCCGAAGCCACGACGGCGGTGCTTGAACCGGCGGTTGTTCGGCAACAGGCTGCCAGATATCATCGCGTATAAACACGCATGAAGGTGTCCCCGATGCGTCGGCAGCGGCGGGGCTGGTCAGGATGGGCGGCGTGGCTCGGCGTTATCGCGCTCGGCCTCAATGCGCTCGTCCCGATCCACTTTGCCTTCGACCTCGCGGAGGCGCTCGAACAATCCGATCACACGCCCGCTGAAATCGCCAACGGTCTCGACCGCCAGCTATTGGCGTTGATCTGCGACCACGACCAGAGCGGCGACGCGCACCACGGCAAACACAGCGACCGAGGCTGCCCGGTCTGTGCCGCCGCCGGCAGCCTCATCGCCTTCGCGCTGGTCGCTGGCGCGCCGCTCCCGGTCCCCATCGCGATTGCCGTCCGGCCGGACGCCGCGGCGATCGTCGAACAACCGCGCCGCGCGCCGACTGCCGCCTACCGCTCCCGCGCCCCGCCCTTGGCCTGAGGCCGATTTCCGCGCCGTGCGCGGCCGCCCCGCGGCGGCCGCGGCGGTTTGCTATTTCGATCTCAGGAGCCATCACATGAACCGCCACCTGTGGGGGGCGGCCGCGATGACGGCCGTTATCCTCCTGTCCGCGACCTCCAACGCGCTGGCGCACGGCTTTGCCGGCCAGCGCTTTTTCCCCGCGACGCTACTGACCGACGATCCGTTCGTCGCCGACGAGATGTCGCTGCCGACCTTCACCCGCCCGCCGAGCGGCGCCGATGGCAGCTACGAATACGACCTCGACATCGATCTCGCCAAACGGCTGACCCCCGATCTCGGCCTGACGCTCGGCTACGGCTGGGCCAACGTGCACAGCCCCGGCATGCCGGCAATCAGTGGCTTCGGGCCGCTGTCGACCGGCGTGCAGTACCAGCTCTTTGTCAACGCCGCACACGAGGCGATCGGCCTCGCGAACCTGTCGGTGACCTGGGCTCATACCGGCCGGGTTGAGGCGCTGGGAGCGCCTGATTTCACAACGCTGTCGCCGGGGTTCGATTTCGGCAAGGGCTTCGGCGACCTGCCCGGTTCGCTCCCCTTTCTGCGGCCGTTCGCGGTGACCGGCAATCTCGGCTTCGATTTCCCCACTAAGACGGAAAGCGCTGGCGTGCCCAACTCCAACAACTTCAATTACGGGTTCGCCTTTGAATACAGCCTGCCCTATCTCCAGTGCTGCGTGCGGGATTTTGGTCTGCGCCGGCCGTTCAGCCAGTTGATCCCGCTCGTCGAGGTGGCTTTTACGACGCCGATCAACCGCATAACGCCGGGGGTCACGACAACCGGCACGGTGCA
>DATGFP010000036.1:0-46958 GCA_035309005.1 Allostellaceae bacterium
CGAGCAGACGCGGCGCTACGGGGTGCTCGACCTGGTCAGCGATGACGGCGTGCTGGCGAAGGCGAAGGGCGTCGTCGAAAAGCCGGAGCCGGCAGCGGCGCCCTCGACCTTGACCATCATCGGCCGTTACATCATCCAGCCTGAGATTTTCGACCATCTCGGCCAGTTAAAACCCGGCAGCGGCAACGAGATCCAATTGACCGACGGGCTCGACAAGCTGATCGCCGACGGCCAGAAGTTTCACGGCTTGCGGGCCGCGGCGCGGCGCTTCGACTGCGGCGACAAGCTGGGCTATCTCGAGGCCAATGTCGCGCTCGGGCTGCAGCACCCGGCGCTGGGGCCGGCGCTGCGCCGCATTCTCGCAAGCTATCTCGGATAGGCCCCCGCCATGCCGCACCGCTTCGATCCGACCATTCTGCGCGAATACGACATTCGCGGCATCGTCGGCAGCACGCTCTTCGCGGCCGACGCGCGCGCGCTCGGGCGGGTCTACGCGCAGATGCTGGCGCAGAGCGGCGGGCGGCGCGTCGCGGTCGGCTATGACGGGCGGCTGACCTCGCCCGAACTCGAAGCGGCGCTGGTCGAGGGGCTCGCCGAAGAGGGCGCCGATGTCGTGCGGATCGGCCGCGGCCCGACCCCGATGCTGTATTACGCCGCGGCGACGCCAGGCGATTATGGCGGGGTCGACGGCGGCGTCATGGTAACGGGCTCGCACAACCCGCCCGACCATAACGGCTTCAAGATGGTGCTCGGCGGCAAGCCGCTCTTCGGCGAGGCGGTGCAGCTTCTGGGGCGGATGGCGCTGGCGCTGGAGGCGCCGACCCGGCCGCGCGGCCGGGTCGCGCAGCATCTCGTGTTCGACGACTACGTCGCCCGCCTGGCGCGCGACTATGACGGCCCGCGCGGGCTCGTCGTCGCGTGGGATTGCGGCAACGGCGCGACCGGCGACGTCGTCGCGCGCCTGGTCGAAACCCTACCGGGCCGCCATACCCTGATCAACGAGCGGATCGACGGCACCTTTCCGGCCCACCACCCCGATCCGACGGTCGCGGAAAACCTCGTGCAGCTGCAGCAGGCGGTCGCCAAGGGGCGGTGCGATCTCGGGATCGCCTTCGACGGCGACGGCGACCGCATCGGCGTCGTCGACGCGCGGGGCCGCATCCTCTGGGGCGACCAATTGCTGATCGTCCTGGCGCGCGACGTCTTGAGCCGCAACCCCGGCGCCCCGATCCTCGCCGACGTCAAGGCGAGCCAGGTTCTGTTCGACGAGATCGCGCGCGCCGGCGGCAAGCCGGTGATGATGGAAACCGGCCATTCGCTGATCAAGGCGCGCCTCGCCCAGTCGGGCGCGCCGCTGGCCGGCGAGATGAGCGGCCACATCTTCTTCGTCGAGCGCTGGTATGGCTTTGACGATGCGATCTACGTCGCGGTGCGGCTTTTGGGCCTGCTGGCGCGCGCCAAAGACAGCCTCGCCCAGATGCTCGACGGGCTGCCGCAGGTGTTCAACACCCCCGAACTGCGGCTGCCGTGCGAGGAGGTGCGCAAATTCGCGCTGGTCGAAGAGGTCCGCGAGCGGCTGCGAGGGCAGGGCGCCGACATGGTCGACATCGACGGGGTGCGGGTGCGCACCGCAGACGGCTGGTGGCTGCTGCGCGCCTCGAACACCCAGGCCGTCATCGTCGTGCGCGCCGAATCGGGCAGCGCCGCCGGCCTCGAGCGCGTCAAGGCGCAGCTCGCCGCCGAACTCGCGCCAAGCGGCCTCGCGCTGCCGCCGGGCTGACCCCGGCCGCGCCCTCTAGCGGCTCGCGACCCTGACGCCGGAAGGCGGGACGACCGAACAGGCGAGCCCCTTGCGGTGCAGTTCGGCGCAGGCCGCCTGCGCGGCCTTGGCATTGAAATGCAGGATCCGGGCGCGGTAGAGCCGGCTCGCCTCGTGCCGCGCGGGGGCGAGGATCTGGTGCGGCTTGCCGTGCAGGACCGCGAGGCGCGCGGCCTTCTCTTCGGCGCTGCGCGCGGTCGCCTCGCTGCGGAAGGCGCCGAGCTGGATCGCCCATTCGTCGCCGCCCTTCTCTTCGCGCGTCAGCGTCGCCGCTTCCGCCTTGGCGACCGGCGCCAGGTGCTGCAGCGCCGCCGTCGCGACATGGCCGAGGAAGCTCGGCTTCTGGCGCGGATTCGCCACCTCGGCCGCCGGCGTCGCCGCCGCCACCGCGACCACCGGCCGCGCGACAGCGGCCTGAGCAGGCGCCGGCGCTACCGGCGCCGCGGCGGTGACGACCGGCGCGCTTTGCGGCGCCGCCGGGCCGCCGCGCGCCACGATCGCGAAACCCTGGTCGAGCAGCGAGGCCATCTGCTCGTCGCGGCTGTGCCACGAGCGGCCGCCCATGACCACCCCGATCAGCCGGTGCCCGTCGCGCACCGCCGAAGCCGCGAGGTTGAACCCCGAGGCGTTGATGAAGCCGGTCTTGATGCCGTCGGCCCCCTGATACCAGTCGAGCAGATGGTTGTGGCCGTGCACGATCTCGCCGTGGAAATCGAATTCGCGGGTCGCGAAGTAGCGGTATTCGCGGGGAAACTGGTGGTAGAGCGCCAGCGCCAGCCGGGCGACGTCGCGCGCCGTTGTGCGGTTGCCCGGATCGGGCAGCCCGGACGCGTTGTCGTACCAGGTGTGGTCCATGCCGAGCTGGCGCGCCTTGGCGGTCATGTAGCGCGCGAAATTCTCTTC
The DNA here is from genome assembly GCA_035309005.1 of Allostellaceae bacterium. GTDB lineage: Bacteria > Pseudomonadota > Alphaproteobacteria > ATCC43930 > CGMCC-115725 > DATARH01. The sequence goes on from DATGFP010000036.1 coordinate 2,723, forward strand.
GCTGCCGGCCAGCCCCTCGGCCAAAACGGTGGCGGCGTCGTTGGCCGATTTGGTGACGATAGCGAGGATCAGATCGCGCACCGGCACCGAATCGCCCGGGTTGAGCCCGAGCTTGCTCGGCGCCCGGGTCGCGGCGTGCTCGCTGACCGCGAAGCGCTGGTCGAGCGTGATGCGGCCCTGGTTGAGCGCCTCGAACGTCAGGTAAAGCGTCATCATCTTGGTCAGCGAAGCCGGATAGGTCAGCTCGTCGGCGTTGTATTGGCCCAGCACCTGCCCGGTCTCGGCATTGAGCACGATCCACTCGAAAGTCGGCGCGTAGGCTGCGACAGCGCGGGCCGCGCCATGCCAAGTCCTCGCCACCGCCGGAACCGCCGCGAGCAAGCCCACTGCGATGACGGCGCCGATCGCGCCCGCCCGGCTCAGCCGCCGCATGCGCGACCCCCCTCGCTGCTGCGTCATGTCAACCCGCACGCTGTCCCCACCCCGATGCGTCACCGTGGCCGCGCCGCTGCCAACGCACCACCGCCAGGGTAAGAAAAAAGCAAAACGATGTCAAAGAACTGAGCCGCAGCTTGCCCGGGGCCGCGAAATCACCGGCAAAACCGGTCGCGATCCGGCCGTGGCCGCGGCGCGGTGTGCCGGCCGCCGGCGGTTTGCCGCACGCCGCCGGCCCGGTCCGTCGGCCGGATCATTGTGCGTCGCAAAAGTTTTCGTTGCATCTCGCGTCAGACACCCAACAATGCTATTGTGCAATGCAATATATCAAAGTGGGTGATTAATGAACAGCAATGGCAAGCCAAAACACCTCACGGGCGACGCGGAGCGGCGCGAGGCGGCCGCGGCCAAGCCGATGCCGGGCAAGCCGGAAGCGGCCAAGCCAGGGCTGAGCACGCCGGCGGTCCCGAGCAAGGCCGATGCGAGCAAGCCCCCGATGAGCAGTCCGGATGCGAGCAAGCCGGCGCCGAGTCATCCGCTGGTGAGCCATCCGCAGGCGGGCCATCCGGTGGCGAGCAAGAGCGCCGCGGCCGATACCCGCACGCCGGCCAGGCCGGAAACGCCACCCACGCCGGTCGCGCACCCACCGGCAGCGCCGCCAGTGCCGCGGGCAATCGCGCCACCCGAACCGGCGGCGGCGAAGCCGGCGGCCGCCCCATCGCCGTCGGCAGCGCCGGCGGTGGTGATCGCGGCGCCTCCCAAACCGGCGGTGGCCGCCCCTCCCGCGCCCGAGCCAAAGCCCGCTGCGCCCGAGCCAAAGCCCGCCGCGGCGCCCGCGCCGACGGTTGCCGCGGCCGAGGATCCGTGGAGCAGCTTCGCCGCGACGCAGGCGGCCTTTGCCCGCAGCTTCGAGGAGATCGCCGGCGAGATGACCGGGATGACCCGCCTCGGCATGGCCGCCACCGCCGACGCGGCGCTCGCGCTGCTCGGCGCGCGGACCTTCGCCGAAGCGGTCGAGATCAACGCCGGCCTGGCGCAGCGCGGGCTGGGCGTGATGATCGAAGGCTCGGCCCGGCTGTCGGAGATCGGCGCGAAGGCGGTCACCGCCGCGTCGGGCTCGATTCTGTCGCGCTTCGGCGGCGCCTGGAGCGGCCCCTTTACACGATGATCGCCGCTTGCTCCGGTTTCGCGGCGCGCCTTGAATTGCCGCGCCGGTTGCGGGAAAGTTGAGCCGGCGCGGCTAGCCGCGCTCCTGATTTTGCGACAGCGGATGGGGGTTGGCGATGCCGCCCAAGCTCGGCGCGGCACTGCGTTGCAGGCGCCCTCGTCGCCGCCTCGGCATCGCCGCGGTGTGTGCCTTGACGTTGGCTGCCGGCGCGGCGGCGGCGCGCGCCCAGCCGCTCGCTCCGCCGGGCGCGATGCTCGATCGGCTGTGCGCGCAAAGCCTGCGCTCGAACGAGGAGGATCGCCTCTTCGGGATGATCAGCATCACGGTGCGCGCGACGATCAAATACCACGGCGCGGTCTCCTCTCCCGACCTGATCGACGAATCGGTGCAGAACGGGCTCGCCGCGATCATCGACGCGTGCCCGCAAATCGCCGCGGCCGACCCGACGCAGCGCCTCGGGATGGCGGTGGCGCTGATCAGCGAGGCGACCGCCAAGCGCCTCGTCGACGGCAACCCGCGCGCCCGCGCCGAGCAGACCGACCGGGCGACCGCCGCCGATTTGTCCGAGGAACTGTCGGCGCAGGAGATCGACGCCTGGCTCGACGAATTGCCGGCCCGCGAGCGCGCCCTCGCGGTCTTTCTCTATGCCTCGGGCCTGACCGAACAGGAGATGGCGGGCGCGCTCGGCCTGACGCCGGCGGCGCTCACCGCCGGCTTCCGCGAGGCGAAAACCGATCTGTTGCGGTTTTTCCGCCAGCAATGGACCGGACCGCTGCCGCCGGCGATCCCGGTGCCGGCGATGACCTACCGCCAAAGCCAGAAGCTCGTCGACCTGCTGCAGCCCGACCCGGCGCACCCGGCGGGCGTTGCGAGCGTCCGCATCAGCGGCATCAGCAGCGATTTCTACGCCGGCTGGTCGCTGCTGGCGACCGCGACCGGGCTCCCCGCCGACCGCAACCTCGACCTCGACGCGCCGATCCTGCTGGCGCCCGACGCGCCCGGCAAGAAGCGCATGGTCGCGGTTGCGCTCGACGAGATCGGCGACCCGCACGACAACCCGCGGCGCTTTCTGGTCAAGGCCTATGCCGCCGATGCCGGCGGCGACGGCGCCGGGCTGCACGATACTTTCCACCTTGCCGCTGCCGCGCTCAGCGATGCGCAGGTCGCCGCGACGCTGCGCAACCGCGGCCTTGCCTCGATCGAGATCGCGCGCTGCCTGTGGTACGATTTCGCCACCGCCAACGACCCCGGCCTGTGCCGCTGAGGAGCCGTTCTGCTTGACGCCCAGGGCTTGACGCCCAGGGCTTGACGCCACGGCTGCGCCGGGGTCTTGCTGTATCTGTCGTCAGCTCAGGCAATTCCATGTCGGCACTCGATCTCGACAGCTCCGGCCCGACCTCGCGGATCTATTTCTCGCAGCGGCTGCGGCTGCATTACGTCGATTGGGGCAACCCCGGCGCGCCGCCCCTGCTGCTGGTGCATGGCGGGCGCGACCATTGCCGCAACTGGGACTGGGTCGCCCACGCGCTGCGCCGCGACTGGCATGTGCTGGCGCCCGATCTGCGCGGCCACGGCGACAGCCAGTGGTCGCCCGACGGCAACTATTCGACCGCCGCCTATGTTTACGATCTCGCGCAATTGATCCATCAGCAGGAGCTGGCGCCGGTGACGATCGTGGCGCATTCCCTGGGCGGCAACATCGCGATCCGCTACACCGGCGTCTACCCGGACAGCGTGCGCCGGCTGGTGGCGATCGAGGGGCTGGGACCCTCGCCGCGCCAGATGGCGGCGCGCTCGGCGCTGCCGATCGCCGAGCGCATGCAGAAATGGGTCGAGGGCCAGCGCGCCCTGTCGGGCCGGCTGCCGCGGCGCTACGCCTCGATCGAGGACGCGCTCAAACGCATGCAGGAAGCCAACGGCCACCTCTCGCCCGAGCAGGCCCGCCACCTGACGCAGCACGGCGTCAACCAGAACGAAGACGGCACCTACAGCTGGAAATTCGATAATTACGTGCGCGCCGACTCGCCCTACGGCATGACCCGGCCCGAGATCGAGCAGTTGTGGGGCCGCATCCTGTGCCCGACCCTCCTGGTCTACGGCAAGGAGAGCTGGGCGCAAAACCCCGAGAGCGACGGCCGCATGCGCCACTTCCAGAGCGCCCGGGTGATCTCGGTCGAGGGCGCCGGCCATTGGGTGCACCACGACAAGCTCGAGGTTTTCCTCGACCTGCTGCGCGATTTTCTCTGAGCGCGGCCGATGCTGTTCCGCCTGCGCCACCACCGCCGCGGCCACCCCCAGGGGCGCGGCATCCTGGCGCTGCTCGGGCCGGGGCTCATTACCGGCGCCTCCGACGACGATCCCAGCGGCATCGCGACCTATTCGCAGGCCGGCGCGCAATTCGGCTATACGACCTGCTGGGTCATGCTGTTCACCTGGCCCCTGATGGCGGCGATCCAGGAGATCAGCGCCCGCATCGGCCGGGTCACCGGCAAGGGCATCGCGGCCAATCTGCGCGAGCACTATTCGCTGACCCTGCTGCGCGCCATTGTCGGGCTGCTGCTGATCGCCAATTTCATCAATCTCGGCGCCGATCTGGGCGCGATGGGCGACGCGCTGCGGCTGCTGGTCGGCGGCCCGTCGGGGCTTTACGTCGTGCTGTTCGCCGCCTTCTGCACGACCCTCGAAATCTACGCGAGCTATCAGCGCTACGTCAAAATCCTCAAATGGATGACGCTGTCGCTGTTCGCCTATGTCGCGGCGGTTCTGGTCGTGCACGTGCCGTGGGGCGAGGTCGCCTATGACACCCTGGTGCCGACGCTGTCCTGGAAGTCGGACTATATCGTGGTGATCGTCGGCGTGCTGGGGACGACGATCAGCCCCTATCTGTTTTTCTGGCAGGCTTCGGAAGAGGCCGACCAGGAGCGCCTCGACCCGGCCGAGCATCCGCTGACCGAGGCGCCCGAGGAGGCGCCGAGCGCGATCCGCCGCATCGAGATCGACACCTATTTCGGCATGGGGCTATCGAACCTGGTGGCGCTGTGCATCATCATCACGACCGCGGCGACATTGCACCAGCACGGCATCACCGACATCCAAACTTCGAAGCAGGCGGCCGAGGCGCTGCGCCCGATCGCCGGCGAATTCGCCTTTGTCGTGTTCGCGCTGGGGATACTCGGCACCGGCCTCCTGGCGGTGCCGGTCTTGGCCGGCTCGGCGGCCTACGCACTCGCCGAAGCGATGGAGTGGAACATCGGCCTCGACCGCGCGCCCACCGAGGCAAAGCGCTTCTACGCGACGATCGTCGGCGGCACGGTGATCGGGATCGGCGTCAATTTCGTCAATATCGACCCGATGAAGGCGCTGTTCTGGAGCGCCGTCATCAACGGCGTCGTCGCGGTGCCGCTGATGGTGGTGATGATGCTGATGACGATGCGCCGCGACGTGATGGGCCAGTTCACCCTGCCGCGCCCGCTATGGGCAATCGGCTGGCTCTCGACCGCGGCGATGGCGTTCGCCGTCGTGACGATGTTCGCGACCTGGCAGGGCTGATTCTCTACTCTGGCCAGTTTTTGGGAGGTTCACAGAAGAAAGGAATGGTGATTTCATCAATTCTTGGCGCATCATCTATCGTTATTTTATTCCTTTCGGTCTCATTGGAATCGAGGTACCTTTCTCTAAATGTCGCTGCATACTCACTAATGAAATGACCAAATAGCAGAGCTAACTGACCGACTTCTCGGGCTATGGTGTTTGGAACGTCGTGCCAGTCCTTTTCACCTATCGCTTCCGCTATCGCTTTTACCGTTATCAATTCTGTGGCATAATATAGGTCGTGACCGTAGAATTTAGACGACTCATAGTCCGTCAAAACGTGGTCGTCTGGAAATTGTTGGTATCCCTCTCTGATAAATGACTCCTCCGTGTGGAAAGCGAATTTATTCCTGATAGTTTTGATTATATTAGATTTTTTATTGAAATGTCTCTTGATATTCTCTAGGCTGTCAAGGGCGTGGTCACTAAGCTTATAATCAGAGATAACGGTTTTGAGTACAGGACCTTCTAAAAGTTTAGATCCCTCGTACAAACGTCCTGCGAGGGTTTTTACCAAGTAAATAGTAAGGGATGTATTTGCCCTTCGGTTAACATCGCCGATTGACGCATCATTGAGCAATATAGTTGTCAATTTAGTCAAATAATTTAAGTCGTTGCCGAGCTGTCCAATCATCAAATAAAAAATACGCTCGGCCTCGGGCGCCGAATCGAGTGCTGATTTTGGATACCTAATACGTTCTATTTCAATCACGATTGCCGCCGCTGCTTCGTCGCCAGTGCCGAGCTCGGCGTCGCTGACGAATCTGGCGCCGGGAACAATACAGCCCCTGAAACTAGGAGGCTTTGCGGCGGCGCTTTGGCGTCTCGGCCGGCTCTGCGGTTGCGGCCTCGACCGCGGCGGGGCGGGGGGCCTTGGCGCGGCCGCCGGCGACCGGCAGCAGGAGGTTGCGCTGGCCGTTGGGCGCGGCGGCCTTGCGGGCGCGCGCGGCCGGCCGGGCCGGGGTTTCCGGCGCGGCTGCTGCTTCGCGAGCGGCGGGACGGCGCGCCGGGGCCTTTTCTTCCTCGGCCAGGCTGCGCTTCAGCGCGTCCATCAGGTTGATGATTTGCGCCGGCTTGCGCTCGGGCGCCGGCGCCGGCAGCTTGCCCTTGAGCTTTTCGTCGATCAGCTCGCGCACCGCGGTCTGGTAATGGTCGACGAAGCGGCTCGAATCGAACTTCCGGGTCCGCCGCGCGATGATCTGCTCCATGATCGCTAGCTGGTCGTCGTCGGCGCCGCCCTCGGCGATTCCGCGGAAATAATCCTCCGGCTTCCTGATCTCGTCGGCGTAGCGCAGCGAATTGCCGAGAAGCCCGGTGCCGAGCGGGCGGATCGCGATGACCCGCTCCTGGCCGTTGATCACCAATTGCCCGACCGCGATCTTGCCGCTGTCGCGCAAGGCTTCGCGGATGACCCGGTAGCCCTCTTCGGCGACGCCGCCGTCCGGCACCAGGTAATAGGGCGCATCGAAGTAGATCGGGTCGATTTCCTCGACGAATTCCACGATGTCGATCGTGTCGGTGGTTTCGAGCCGCAGCCGCTTCAGATCGTCGGGGTCGACCGTGACGTAGCGGCCCTTTTCGTATTCGAACCCTTTGACGATGTCGTCGCGCTCGACGGGGCCGATGCCGGGCACGGTCAGCTGCTGGCGCACCCGCTCGCCCGAGGGCTCGTGGATCTGGTGGAAGCGGATGCGCTCGCGCTCGGTTGTCGCGGTGTAGAGGCGCACCGCGATCGTCACCAGCGAGAGCTTGAGATACCCGGTCCAGTAGGGCCTTGCCGGCGCCGCCATCGGATTCGCTCCATCTTTTACGCTAATCCAACGATAACGCCGGAATGCCGTTCCGCCAACGCCGACCCGCTGTTCTCGCAGGCGCCTAAGCCGCGACCTTAATTCGCGGCGCCGAAGATCGGGAAGATCACCTTGTCGCCGGGGTGGATGCCGAGCCGCGCGGCGGTGCCGCCGTTCAATTCGATCGCGGCGCGCACTGGCGCCGCGGCGGCGATCGTGTCGAGCGAAAGCGGCACGGCGCGCTCGTGGATGTTGACGATGCGGCCCTGCGCGTCGACGAACAGCATGTCGAGCGGGATCAGCGTGTTCTTCATCCACATCGAGGCCGGGGTTGGCGTCTTGAAGTCGAAGATCATGCCCGAATCGGGCGCCAGGCTCTGGCGGAACATCAGCCCCTGCTCCAATTGCGCCGGGGTGGTCGCGACTTCCACGGTGAATTTATGCGGGCCGCCGGCGGTGAGGATCGTCAGCTCGGCGGTCGGAAACTGCGCCAACTGGGCCGACGCGACATTGGCCCAGGCAAAAAGCAGCAGCGGGAGCAGCAGGAAGCGGCGGCGGGAGAGCATCGGCTTTGCACGACAATGTGAGCGTCAAGCATTGTAGCATGCGCGCCCGAGACCCGCAGAGAGGCCGCGATGCCGCGCAACCGGATGCACCCCGCCACGCTAGCCGCGCAGGCGCTCGGCTGGACCGACGCCGCGACCGGCGCGGTCGTGCTGCCGATCCAGCCCGCCACCACCTTCGAGCGCGACCCCGACAACCAGTACCGCCGCGGCCGCAATTACGGCCGGGCCGACAACCCCGGCTACGACCAGCCGCAGGCGCTCATTACCGCGCTCGAAGGCGGCGCCGCCTCGCTGGTGTTTTCATCGGGCATGGCGGCGGCGACGGCGGTCTTCCGCGCGCTGCCGCTGGGCGCTCATGTCGTCGGCCCGCGCATCATGTATCATAGCCTCAGGCGGTGGATCGCGGCCTACGCCGCCGAGGGCCACATCGCCGCCGAATTCATCGACATGAGTTCGCTCGACGCGCTGCGCGAAGCGGTGGTGCCGGGGCGCACCCGCCTCGTCTGGGCCGAGACGCCGGCCAACCCCCTGTGGTCGATCACCGACATCGCCGGCGCCGCCGAGATCGCGCACGCCGCCGGCGCGCTCCTCGCGGTCGACAGCACGATTGCGAGCCCCGTATTGACCCGGCCGATCGAACTCGGCGCCGACATCGTCATGCATTCCGCGACGAAGTACCTGAACGGCCACAGCGATGTCATTGCCGGCTCGTTGACCGCTTCGCGCGACGACGAATTCTGGCAGCGCCTCGTCGGCGCGCGCAGCAGCAGCGGCGCGATCCTCGGCAGCCTCGAAGCCTACCTGCTGCTGCGCGGCATGCGCACCCTGCACCTGCGGGTCGAGCGCGCCTGCCGCTCGGCGCAGCGCGTCGCCGAGGCGATGGCGGCGCACCCGAAGATCCTCGAAGTCCTCTATCCCGGCTTGCCGAGCCACCCCGGCCACGCCATCGCGGCGCGGCAGATGACGGGCGGCTTCGGCGGCATGCTGAGCATTCGCGTGCGCGGCGGCGAAGCCGCGGCGATCGCGACCGCGGCGCATGTCGAGCTGTGGAAGCGCGCGACGTCATTGGGCGGCGTCGAGAGCCTCCTCGAACACCGCGCCTCGATCGAGGGCGCCGGCAGCCCGGTGCCGCCCGACCTCCTGCGCCTCTCGGTCGGCATCGAAGACCCCGGCGACCTGATCGCCGACCTCGAAACCGCCCTGGCGGCGGCTACATAAGCCCGAGTTCGAGCTTGGCTTCCTCGCTCATGCGGTCGCGGTCCCACGGCGGCGACCACACCAGCTTGACCCGCACCTCGTTGACCCCGGGCACTGTGCGGACCGCCGCCTCGACTTCGCCCGGCATGCTTTGCGCCACCGGGCAGGCCGGCGTCGTCAGCGTCATTTCGACATAGACGACGCCGCCTTGCTTGGCGATCAGCTCGTAGATCAGCCCGAGTTCGACGATGTTGACCGGTATTTCGGGGTCGTGCACGCCGCGCAGCGCCTCGAGCACCGGCTCCAACAGCGCCGGATCGTCCTCGCCCTCGGGCCGCTCGACGCCCTCGGTCTCGGGCGGCGGCTCCGGCGCGAAATCGAAATAGTCGCGGTTCTCCTCGGTGGCCGACATCGGGCTACTCCGAAGCTGGGTTGGCCGCGTGCGTCCTTCGAGACGGCCGCTTCGCGGCCTCCTCAGGATGACGGGCTTGAGGATGACGGGCTTGTTTGGATGCCATCAGAGAATTCCGTCATGGTGAGGAGCCCGCGCAGCGGGCGTCTCGAACCACGCGAGCCGATATTGCCGCATCCCATCTACTCCGTCTTGACGGTATCGCCGGCGCGGCCGGATTTGAGCGCCGCCTCGAAGGCGTGCCACGGCAACGTCGCGCATTTGACCCGCGCCGGATAGGCCTTGACCCCGGTCAGGGGTTCCAAGCGCTCGGCATCCTCCCGCAGCGCTTCGGGCACGTCCTCGGGCGGGGCGCCGGTGACCGTCGCGTGGAATTGCGCGAAGAGCGCCTGCGCCTCGGCCAATGTCTTGCCTTTCAGCACCTCGGTCATCAGCGACGCCGCCGCGGTCGAGATCGCGCAGCCGCGCCCCTCGAAGCTGACATCGGCGATGCGATCCCCCTCGATCGCGAGGTAGACCGTGACGCGGTCGCCGCATAGCGGGTTGTGGCCGCGCGCCAGATGCGTCGGGTGCTCCAGCGCGTGGAAATTGCGCGGGTGGCGGCCGTGGTCGAGGATGATGTCCTGATAGAGCTCGCGCAGTTCGTCGCTCATCGGCAATGGCTCATCGCGAAAACATCTCCCGGCAGGCTTCGACCGCTTCGGCGAGGCGGTCGATGTCCGCGTCATCGTTGTAGACCCCGAACGAGGCGCGCACCGTGCCGGCGATCCCGAGCTTGTCCATCAGGGGCTGGGCGCAGTGGTGGCCGACCCTGACCGCGACGCCGTGCTGGTCGAGCACGGTGCCGACATCGTGCGGGTGGACGCCGTCGAGGTTGAAGGAGAGGATGCTGAGCCGGCGCTGCCCGCCGGGGACCAGCTGCAATCCCGGGATGCGCGACAGGCGGTCGACGCCGTAGCCGGTCAGCGCCGCCTCGTGGTCGCGGATCGCCTCGCGCCCGATGCCCTCGATGAAATTAATGGCCTCGGTCAACCCGACCGCGCCGGCGATGTCCGGGGTGCCGGCCTCGAAGCGGTGCGGCGGCTCCTGAAACTCGGTCTCTTCGTAGGTGACGTTGGTGATCATGCCGCCGCCGGTCTGCCACGGCGGCATCGCGAGGAGCGCGCCGAAGCGGCCGTAGAGCACGCCGATGCCGGTCGGGCCGTAGGCCTTGTGGCCGGAGAAGGCGTAGAAATCGCAGCCCAGCGCCTGCACGTCGACCGGCATGCGCGGGATCGCCTGGCAGCCGTCGACCAGCACCAGCGCGCCGACCCCATGGGCAAGCTCGACGATGCGCGCCACCGGCAACAGGGCGCCGGTGACGTTGGAGATATGGGTCACCGCGACGAGCTTGGTGCGCGGCGTCAGCAGCGCCTCGAAGCGCGCGAGGTCGAATTCGCCGGTGGCGTCGGTCGGCGCCACCATCAGCCGGGCGCCGGCGCGCTGGCACAGCCTCTGCCACGGCACGAGGTTGGAATGATGCTCGACATCGCTGATCACGACCTCATCGCCCGCCTTCACGTGGGCCGGGCCCCAGCTGTGGGCGACCAGATTGATCGCCTCGGTGGCGCCGCGCACGAAGACGATCTCCCGCTCGTCGGCGGCGTTGAGGAAGGCGCGCACCCTCTCGCGCGCCGCCTCGAAATGGTCGGTCGAACGGGCGCTCAGCGCGTAGACGCCGCGATGCACGTTGGCGTAGTCGCTGCGGTAGAATTCGGCGATGCCGTCGATGACTTGCCGCGGCTTCTGCGCGCTCGCCCCGGAATCGAGGAAGACGAGGCCGGGGTTGCGCTCGAAGATCGGGAATTCGCGGCGCAGTCGGCGCGGATCGAACCGGCTCATGCGGCGCCCTCCAGCCGCGCGAGCCGCCCGGCCAGGCGGCGCAGCAGATGCGCCCGCGTCGCCAAATCGTCGACCGTGTCGACCGCCTCGCGCAGGAACCCGTCGATCAGCATATGCCGCGCCTCATCGGGCGGGATGCCGCGGGCTTCGAGATAAAACAATGCCGCCTCGTCGAGGTCGCCGACGCTGGCGCCGTGGCTGCACTTGACGTCGTCGGCATAGATTTCGAGTTCGGGCTTGGTGTCGATCGCGGCGCGCCGGCCGATCAACAGGTTGCGGCTCAGCTGATGCGCGTCGGTTTTCTGGGCGTCTTCGCGCACCACGATGCGGCCCTGAAAGGCGCCGTGGCCGCGCCCCGCCGCGACGCCCTTGACCAGTTCGCGGGTCTGCCCGCCGGGGGCGGCGTGATCGATCGCGGTGACGATGTTGGCTTCCTCGCCGTCGGCGACGACAAAGGCGCCGTCGAAGCGGCAATGTGCACCCTCGCCGGCGAGCCGCAGGTTTGCCTCGTGCCGCACGGTTTCTCCGCCGAGCAGCAGCGCGAAGCCGGTGAAGCGGGCCCCGGCCCCGAGCGTCACATCGAGCTGCGCCAGGTGCACGGCCTCCGCCGCCTCTTCGACGATTACGGTGCGGTTCAATTCGGCGCCGTCGGCGAGCCGCGCCGCGACGACATCGTTGCGCCAATAGCGCCCCTCGCCGGCGTAGGTCTCGACGACGCTCGCGCGGCTGCCGGCCCCGAGAGCGATCAGGCTGCGGGTGTGAAACGATCCGGCGCCGGCGCCCGAACCCAGATGCACGATTTCGATCGGCAGCTCCAGGCTGACCCCGGGCGCGATGTCGAGGAGGTAGCCGTCGGCGAAGAAGGCGGTGTTGAGCGCGGCAAAGGGGTGCGCCGCGTCACCCGCCGCCGCGTCGTCGACTGCGGCGCGCACCGGGTCCGGCCGCTCGCCGATCGCCCGCGCCATCGCGCCGAGCCACACCCCGGCCGATCGCTCGATCGTCGATAGGGCGGGGACAAAGCGGCCGTTGACCAGCACGAGGCGGCTCGCGGCGGCGGGCAGCGACAGCGCCGCCAGCCGCTCGCGCAGCGCCGCCTCGTCGAGCGCCGGCGCCGCCTGGGCCGGCAGCAACGGCCGGGTTTCGAGCGCGCGCAGATCGAGATAGCGCCAGCCCTCGCTCTTGCGGCTGGGGAAGCCGAGCTCGGCGAAGCGCGTCATTGCCTGTTGTCGGCGCGTCGCCAGCCAGCCCGGCTCGCCCGCATCCCGCGCGAAGCGGGCGAGATAGTCGCGCGCCACGGGCTTCACCGGGAAATCGACGACCGCGTTCATCGGCCAGATCCCGTCGTCCCCGCGAAAGCGGGGACCCAGGGCAAACTCAACGCGGCTGGCCCCTGGATACCCGCTGGCGCGGGAATGACGAATAAAGGGGTGCCTTGGGTCATGCGGCGTCGCCAGCTTCGCCCATCGTGCCGTAGCCGCTTTGCTCGAGCTCGACCGCGAGGCGCTTGTCGCCCGATTGCACGATGCGGCCGTCCTGCAATACGTGCACGTGGTCGGGTTCGACGTAATCCAGCAGGCGCTGGTAGTGCGTGATCATCACGATCGCGCGGTCGGGCGCGCGCAATTCGTTGACGCCCTTCGCCACGGTGCGCAAGGCGTCGATGTCGAGCCCGCTATCGGTCTCGTCGAGGATCGCGAGCTTCGGCTCCAGCATCGCCATCTGGAAAATCTCGTTGCGTTTCTTCTCGCCGCCGGAGAAGCCGACGTTGACGGCGCGCTGCAAGAGGTCGTCGCCGATGTCGAGGAGCTTCAATTTGGCGCGCACCAGGCGCAGGAACTGCCCGGCGTCGAGTTCAGCTTCGCCCCGGTGGCGGCGCCCGGCATTGACCGCGGCGCGCAGGAAATAGGTGTTGTTGACCCCCGGAATCTCGACCGGGTACTGGAACGCGAGAAAGACCCCCTCGCGCGCCCGCTCGTCGGCCGGCATCGCCAGCAGGTCGCGGCCGCGGTAGCTGACGCCGCCTTCGGTCACGACGTAGCCCTCGCGCCCGGCGAGCACCGCGGCGAGCGTCGATTTGCCGCCGCCGTTCGGCCCCATGATCGCGTGGGTTTCGCCGGCCGCGACGGTGAGGTCGATCCCCTTCAGGATCTCGCGGCCATCAGAGAGGCGCGCGTGCAGATTGGTTATTTCAAGCATCATCGAACCGGACCAACGCCGCGCTGTAAAACCGCCTCGCGTCCTTCGAGACGCACCCTTCGGGTGCTCCTCAGGATGACGGTCGTTGTTGATGGCATCAAAGAATACTCGTCATCCTGAGGAGGCCGCGAAGCGGCTGTCTCGAAGGACGCATGGTGCTGATCCAGCAACATGGATGTCATCCGACGCTGCCTTCGAGGCTGACCGCCAGCAGCTTTTGCGCTTCGACCGCGAACTCCATCGGCAATTCCTTCAAGACGTCCTTGCAGAAGCCGTTGACGATCAGCGAGAGCGCGTCCTCGTCCTTGATGCCGCGCTGGCGGCAATAGAACAACTGGTCGTCGGAAATCTTCGAGGTCGTCGCCTCGTGTTCGATCCGGGCCGAGGGGTTGCGCACCTCGATATAGGGCACGGTGTGGGCGCCGCAGCGGTCGCCGATCAGCAGCGAATCGCACTGCGTATAGTTGCGCGCGCCCTCGGCGCGCGGCTGGATGCGCACGAGGCCCCGATAGGTGTTCTGGCCACGCCCGGCCGAGATGCCCTTCGAGATGATCGTTGAACTCGTGTTTTTGCCGATATGGATCATCTTGGTGCCGGTATCGGCCTGCTGGCGGTTGTTGGTGATCGCGACCGAATAGAATTCGCCCACTGAATCGTCGCCTTCGAGGATGCAGCTCGGGTATTTCCAGGTGATCGCCGAGCCGGTTTCGACCTGCGTCCACGAGATTTTCGAGCGGGCGCCGCGGCAAGCCCCGCGCTTGGTCACGAAATTGTAGATGCCGCCCCGGCCCTCGGCGTCGCCCGGATACCAGTTCTGCACGGTCGAATACTTGATCTGCGCGTCCTCGTGCGCGACCAGCTCGACGACCGCGGCGTGCAGCTGGTTTTCGTCGCGCTGCGGCGCGGTGCAGCCTTCGAGATAGCTGACATAGGCGCCCTTGTCGGCGATCAGCAGGGTGCGCTCGAACTGGCCGCTGTTGCGCGCGTTGATGCGGAAATAGGTCGAGAGCTCCATCGGGCAGCGCACGCCTGGCGGGATGTAGGCGAAGGAGCCGTCGCTGAAGACCGCCGAATTCAGCGCGGCGTAGAAATTGTCGCCCTGCGGCACCACCGTACCGAGATAGCGGCGCACCAAATCCGGGTGCTCGCGCACCGCTTCGCCGAACGAACAGAAGATGATGCCGAGCTCGGCCAGCTGGCCCTTGAAGGTGGTCGCGACCGAGACGCTGTCAAAGACCGCATCGACCGCGACCCCGGCCAATACCTCGCGCTCGCGCAGCGGGATGCCGAGCTTTTCGTACATCGCGAGAAGCTCGGGATCGACCTCGTCGAGGGATTTCGGCCCGGCGCTCTGCTTCGGCGCCGAATAGTAGGTGGCGCTCTGGAAGTCGATCGGCGCGAACGTGACCTTGGCCCATTCCGGCTGCGTCATCTCGCGCCAGGCGCGGAACGCGGCGAGGCGCCAGTCGAGCAGCCACTCCGGCTCCGCCTTCTTGGCCGAGATGAAGCGCACCGTATCTTCGTCGAGACCCGGTGGCGCGCTGTCGCTCTCGATCTCGGTGACGAAACCGTATTTGTAGCCCTCCTGCGTCAGCGCGCGGAGCGTCTCCTGGGTATCGGGGGGGCTCATCGGCGGGCGTCCTCAAAGCTCGCGGCGCCGGCGCCGGCCGGCAGGAAGGCGAAGGGCGAGATCATCTCGTCGAGCGAAACCGCCGACAACGCCGCTCCGACCGCGCTGTTGATCGCCGCCCAGTGCGGCCGGGTCGGGCAATAGGTCGTGCGCTCGCAGTCGCTGCTGTGGACCGAGCATTGCGTCATGCCGATCGCGCCGTCGATCGCGGCGACGACCTCGGCGACCGAGATCGCGGCGGGCGGCCGCGCCAGGCGATAGCCGCCGGCAGCCCCGCGCGTCGCCGTCGCCAGCCCGGCATGGGCTAGCGCCTTCAACAGCTTGGCGACGGTCGCGGCGGGCAGCCTGGTGGCTTGTGCGATCGCCGCCGCGGTTTCCTGCCGGTCGCCATGGACCGCCAGGTGGGTCGCGACGATGACGCCGTAATCGGCGAGCTTCGATAGGATGATCATCGGCCGGGCTGCCTCGGGGGCGAGCGATTCCCCAATTCGGACTGAATTGGTACGCAATAGATCGTCGCTGTCGCCGGCCGGGTCAAGCCGAAATTGCCCAGCCGATCCGATAGGGGGAGAAGGTCAGTGGCCGAGCAGGCCGAGCGCGTGCTCGATCGCCTTGAAAACCTGGCTCGGCAGGAAGGGCTTCGGCAGGAAGCCGAGCGGCTGCGCCGCCTGGGCCCGCTGGGTGGTGTCGGCGTCGACGAGCCCGGTCAGGAAGATCGCCGGCAGAGCGAATTTCTGGCGCAACAGGCAGGCCAGTTCGATGCCGTCGATCGGGCCGGTCAGCCGGATGTCGACGAGCGCCAGGGCGGGATGGTTTTCGGCGGCCAGCGACAAGGCTTCGGGGCCGGAAGCGGCGATGCCGGCGACGCGGAACCCGGATTCGCCCAGCACCTCTTCGATATAGCTGGCGACGAGGGCCTCGTCCTCGACGATCAGGATGCTGACCGGCTTGCTTCCGCCCTGCGGCGCAACCACTTGAAACTGATCACTTGCCACGGTCAGGTCCCGGATGGCCGATTAGCGGAAATTGCTTGAGGCCAACGTGAAGCCGCGAGCGCTGGTTCCAGGTGCTTGTCGTCCTTCAGGGCCGCCAGAGTCCGATGGGAATTATTAGCGAGTCGTTAACCGCGCCGCCGGACGATCGACGCCAAAGTGCCCCCGATGAAGCTCCTGATCATCGAAGACGACCGCGAGACCGCCCTCTATCTGGTGAAGGGCCTGGGCGAGAGCGGCTATGCCGTCGACCACGCCGGCGACGGGCGCGACGGGCTTTATCTCGCGACGTCAGGCAATTACGACGCGATCGTGCTCGACCGCATGCTGCCCGGGATGGACGGACTGACGCTGCTGGGGGCGCTGCGCGGCGCCAAGATTCGCACGCCGGCGCTGATCCTCTCGGCGCTCGGCAGCGTCGACGACCGGGTCAAGGGGCTGCGCGCCGGGGGCGACGATTACCTCGTCAAGCCGTTTGCCTTCAGCGAATTGTTGGCGCGGATCGAAGCCTTGCTGCGGCGCGGCGGGGCGGTGCCGAGCCTCACCCGGCTGCGGGTCGGCGATCTCGAACTCGATCTCCTGGCGCGCTCGGTCAAGCGCGCCGATACGGCGATCGAGCTCTTGCCGCGCGAGTTTCAATTGCTCGAATACCTGATGCGCAACGCCGGCCACGTCGTCACCCGCACGATGCTCTTGGAAAACGTGTGGGACTATCATTTCGACCCGCAAACCAACGTGATCGACGTCCACGTCAGCCGGCTGCGGCAAAAGATCGACAAGAACTTCGCGTCGGCGCTGCTTCACACGGTGCGCGGCGCGGGGTATTGCCTGCGGGCTTCGGAATGATGCGCGGCGATGGCGGATACCCTCGTCCATAGGGCTGAACCGGCCGAATTGCCGGCGCCCGACCGCGCCGCCGCGTGGCGGCGGGCGGCGGCGCTGCGGCGCGGCGCGCGGCGCCTGGTGCGAACCCATGCCTTCCGGCTCGCCGCGCTCTATTTCCTGGTGTTCGCCGCCTCGGTCAGCGGGGTGCTGTTTTTCGTCTACTGGACGAGCGCCGATTTTGTCGAGCGCCAGACCGAGGCGACGCTCGACGCCGAGGTGACGGGGCTCGCCGAGCAATACGCCCAGCGCGGTCTCAGCGGCCTCATTCAGATCATCGCCGCGCGCAGCGCCGGCGACCGCGGCGACGGCATGCTCTATTTGGTGACCAACCGCGACGGCAGGCCGCTCGCCGGCAACATCAGCGGCTGGCCGGTCGGCGTTCCGGTGCGCCCGGGATCGCTGTCGTTCCAGGTCGAGGAGCGGGTGAAGGGGCGCGAGGTGACGCACCCGGCGCGCGGCGTCCTGTTCGCGATCCCCGACGGCTACCGGCTCCTCGTGGCGCGCGACCTCGACGACGCGGCGGCCTTCCGCGACCGCATCAAGACGACGCTGCTCTGGTCGGGGCTGGTGGCGCTCGGGGTCGGGCTACTGGGCGGCGCCATCATGAGCCGCAACATGCTGCGCCGGGTCGAGCAGGTGAACCGCACCGCCGAGCGGGTCGTCGCCGGCAACCTCTCGGACCGCGTGCCGCGCCGCGGCACCAACGACGAATTCGACCAGCTCGCCGGCAACCTCAACGGCATGCTCGACCAGATCGAGCGCCTGATGAGCGGGATGCGCGAGGTTACCGACAATGTCGCGCACGATCTGAAGACGCCGCTCGCGCGGCTGCGCGCCCGGCTCGAACTGGCGCTGATCGGCCCGGCGTCCGATGCGGCCGAGCAGGAGGCGGCGATCCGCGCCGCGATCGGCGAAGCCGACCGCCTGCTCGCGACCTTCAACGCGCTCCTCAGCATCGCCGAAGCGGAGGCCGGCGCCGGCCGGCGGGCCGACGATCCGGTCGATCTCGGCGAGATCGCCCGGGCGGCGGTCGAGCTTTACGAACCCGCCGCCGAAGCGAGCGGCCTCGCGCTGCAACTCGACACCACGCCCGGCACGCTGATCCGCGGCGACCGGCACCTGTTGTCGCAGGCCGTCGCCAACCTTTTGGACAACGCGCTCAAATATGGCGGAACCAGCGAAATCAGGGTGGCGGTGGGCCACCAGGGCGGACGCGCCCGGATCGAGGTCGCCGATCGCGGGCCGGGCATCCCGGAAGCCGAGCGCGAGCTGGTGTTCGACCGGTTTGTTCGCCTGGAGCCGAGCCGCAGCACGCCGGGGAACGGGCTCGGCCTCAGCCTGGTGCGGGCGGTCGCCCGCCGTCACGACGCGATCGTGACGCTCGCCGACAACAACCCCGGCCTCAGCGTGCGGCTCGAATTTCCGGCATGGCCGCAGGCAGCCTAGGCGTCGCCGCGGTCGCGCTCGTGCGGATGATCGTCCCGGTGATCGTCCTGGCGGTCGTCCCGGTGGTCGCCGATCCGGCGGGCGGTCGCGGCCATCATGTCGCGCAACCCTTGCTGGTCGAAGCCGGCGCTGCGCAAAACCGGGGCCATCATGTCGTCCTCGAGCAGATCGTCGAGGCTCGCCTCATAGCGGCAGCATTCGATGCGTCCGGCCATGCTCCCCTCCTCACCTCCATAAGCCCACGCAGGTTCTACGAAAAGGATGTCGGCATTGTGACCCTGGGCCGGAAACTTTGCGGCATTTTGCGTATTTGGCCGGCGCAATCTTCGCGTCCCCGGCGAGGCGCCGGGTGATCGCCGGGCTGGCGGCCGGGGTCGTCGAGTTCGCCCGCCGCAATGCGGCGTGGGTGGCGCTGGCTGTGCTCGCTCTGTCGCTGGCCGCCGGCGTCTATGCCGCGGGGCATCTCGCGCTCGACACCGACCTCGACCGCATGCTGCCGTCCGATGTCGCCTGGCGCCGCGACGAGATCGCGCTCGATCAGGCGTTTCCGCAAAACAACAACCTGTTGGTCCTGGTGATCGACGGCGCGACCTCGGATCTGGCCGACCGCGCGGCGCGCGAGCTCGCCGACCGGATGAGCGCCGAGCCGGCGCTCTTCCAATACGTCCGGCAGGCGGATGGCGGGCCGTTCTTCGACCGCAACGGGCTCCTCTTCCTGTCGCCCTCGGAGCTGCAGGCGATGTCCGACAAGCTGATCGCGGCGCAGCCGCTGATCGGCAGCCTGGCGCACGACCCGAGCCTGCGCGGCCTCTTCGATACGCTCGCGCTGTTTGTCGGCGAGGGCAGCAAGGAGGCGGCCGCCACCCTCCAGCTCGCGCCGACCCTGGCGGCGGTCGGCGAGGCGGTTGAGGGCGTGCTGCAGGGCCGCGCCGCGACAGTCTCCTGGCAGCATCTGATGACTGGCCGGGCGCCCGAGGCGCGCGATTTGCGGCGCTTTGTGTTGACCCGCCCGGTCCTCGACTTCGCGGCGCTCGAACCCGGCGCCCGGGCGAGTGACGAAGTGCGCCGGCTGGCCCAGGCGCTGGCGCTCGACCCGCAGCACGGCGTCCGGCTGCGCCTCACCGGGCCGGTGGCGCTCAACGACGAGCAGTTCGCGACATTGCGCGAGGGGGCGCTGCGCTCGACGATCGTCTCGATCGTGCTCGTTGGCGGCATCCTCTTCGCGGCGCTGCGCTCGGCAAAGCTGGTCGGCGCGATCCTCGCGACGCTGGCGGCCGGCCTTATCCTCACGGCCGGCTTCGCGGCGCTGGCGATCGGCGCGCTCAACCTGATCTCGGTCGCGTTCGCGGTCTTGTTCATCGGCCTCGCGGTCGATTTCAGCATCCAGTTCAGCCTGCGCTACCGCGACCAGCGCCACCGCCTCGGCACCCTGCCGGAGGCGCTGCGCGGCGCCGCCCGCACACTCGGCCCGGCGCTCCTGCTCGCCGCCGCGGCGACCGCGATCGGCTTCCTGTCGTTTGTCCCGACGCGCTACACCGGGATACGCGAGCTCGGCTGGATCGCCGGAGTTGGCATGGTCATCGCGATCGCCCTCAATTTTCTGCTGCTGCCGGCGCTCTTGAGCCTGCTGCGGCCGCGCGGCGAGCCCGAGCCGATCGGCTTTCGCCGCGCCGCGCCGCTCGACCGTTTCCTGTTGCGGCGGCGCTATTGGGTGATGGCCGGGGCGGCGGCGCTGGCGCTCGGGGGGCTGGCGCTGCTGCCGCGGGTGACCTTCGATTTCGACCCGCTCGATCTGAAGAGCCCGACGAGCGAATCGGTCGCGACCGCGCGCGACCTGATGCGTGACCCGATGACGACGCCCTATACCGCCGAGATCCTCGCCCCCTCACTTCAGGCGGCCGCGGCGACGGCGGACAAGCTGGCGAAATTGCCCGAGGTGGCGCAGGCGATCACCGTTTCGAGCTTCATCCCGGGGGACGAGAAGAAAAAGCTCGCGATCATCGCCGATCTCGGCCTTCTGCTCGGCCCGACGCTGACCCCGGCGGCGGTGATGGCGGCGCCGAGCGACGCCGACGTGCTGCGCGCGATGGCGCATTGCCGCGACGCGCTGCAGCCGCTCGCCGCGGCGGGCGGGGCGCAGAGCCCGGCCGCCCGCCTGGCGCAGGCCTTGGACGCGGCGGTGGCGCGCGGCCCGGCGCTGGTGCCGGCGCTGCGCGAAGCACTGCTCAGCGGCCTCGCCCAGCGCCTCGCGGCCTTGCGCCAGGCGATCCAGGCGGCGCCGGTGACGCTCGCAAGCCTGCCGCCGGTGCTGAAGGACAGCTGGATCGCCCCCGACGGCCGCGCCCGCATCGAGGTCTTCCCCCAGGGCGACGCCCGCGATCCCGCGGTGCTGGAGCGCTTTGTCGCGGCGGTGCGTACGATCGCGCCCGATGCCACCGGCACGCCGGTGACGATCCAGGAGGCCGGCCATCTGATTATCTCGGCCTTTATCCAGGCCGGCATCATCGCGGTGATCGCGATCATCCTCCTGCTCGCGCTGGTGCTGCGGCGGCCGCGCGAAATTGTCCTCGTCATCGCGCCGTTGCTCCTGGCGGCGCTGTTGACCCTCGGGCTGACCGTGGCGCTCGGCCTCAAGCTCAACTACGCCAACATCATCGCGCTGCCGCTCTTGCTCGGGATCGGCGTCGCCTTCGACATCTATTTCGTGATGAATTGGCGCGCCGGGCTGACCCACCACCTGCAATCGAGCACCGCTCGCGCCGTCCTATTCAGCGCGCTGACGACGGTGTCGGCGTTCGGCAGCCTGGCGCTATCCAACGACCCCGGCACCGCCGACATGGGTGAATTGCTGGCGATCTCGCTCGGCTGCACGCTGTTCTGCACGCTCTTTATCCTGCCCGCCCTGCTCGGCCCGGCTCCGGTAAGCGCGCCGGTGGATGCGGCAGGCCTCGGCCCGGAGGCGCCGGTCACCCAGCGGGCAGCAGATCGCCGTAGCTGACGAGCTCGATCCCGAGTTCGGCGATGCGGCGGCGCACCGCGGGGCTCATCAGCGCCGCCAGTTCCTCGGCGTGGCGGTAGCCCGGCATCGTCGCGGCGAGGGCAGGGGTCGAGTGCGTCGCCGGGTGGCAATAGAGTTCGCTGACCCCCGCGGGGAGGTGCGGCAGGAGGTCGAGGATGCGCGCCTCGACCAGGCGTCCGCTCCAGGCGATGCCGAAGGCGTGGTCGTTCATCGCCAGCCCGGCGCGGCGCAGCCGCCGCCGCAGCGCAGCGATGGCCGGCGCGTAGGCGGGCGCCCGCTGGCGCTCGCCGGGCAGGGCGCGGCGCAGCACCGCGGCGGGCTCGGCCGGCAGGCGCACCGCACGCAGCCCATAGTCCCGGCCGATCGCGACGACGAGCCGCGCCACCGTCGGGTGCAAATGCATGTGCTTGTGTGCGTTGACATGGTCGAGGGTGAGGCCGGTGGCGCGGAACGCCTCGAATTGCGCGCGGATCTCGGCGGCGAGCTGCGCCCGGATGCCTGGCGCCAAAAAAAACCGCATTCCGGCGCGGCCCTGGTGGTCGTCGAAGCGCCCGTCGGCATCGACCAGCAGCGGGATGTCGCGCGGCGGCAACACGCTGGTGCCGTCGACCAGCACGAGGTGCAGCCCGACCCGCAGCGCCGGCAGCAGGCGGGCCCGCGCGACCGCGTCGGCGGCGGCGGGCGCCGCGACCATCAGGCTGGCGCTCCCGAGGATGCCGCCCCGGTGCGCCTCTTCGACCGCCTCGTTGACCGCGACGTCGCGCCCGAAATCGTCGGCCGTGACGATCAGCCGCCTGGTTCCCACTCCGCTAACTTGCCCGCCATCCCGGCTCAGGCCGGGACCCATGGATGGGATTTCCGAGCGGGTCACGGATGGGTCCCGGCCTTCGCCGGGATGGTCCTGAAGCCTCAGCTCGGCATCTCGCGCTGGCGCAGGAACTGGAAGAATTCGACCCCCTCGCGCAGCCGGCGGCGCATCATCTGCGGGCTGCGCAGCATCTCGGCGAGCAGCGAGGCGATCTTTTTGCGGCGGAAATAGAACCGCTTGTAGAACGATTCGAGCGACTGGAAGATCTCGGTGTGGCTGAGGTGCGGGTAGTGCAGCGGCGCGATCTGCACCCCGTGATCGTCGATCAATTCGGCGTGCGCGATGTCGAGCCAGCCCTCGTGGACCGCCTGGCGGTAGAGTTCGGTGCCGGGATAGGGCGCCGCCAGCGACACCTGGATCGTGTGCGGGTTGATCTCGGCGGCGAACTGGATCGTCTCCTCGATCGTCTCCTTGGTCTCGCCGGGCAGCCCGAGGATGAAGGTGCCGTGGATCGTGACGCCCAGCTCGTGGCAGTCCTTGGTGAAGCGGCGGGCGACGTCGACCCGCATGCCCTTCTTGATGTTGTGGAGGATCTGCTGGTTGCCGCTCTCGTAGCCGACCAGCAGCAACCTGAGCCCGTTGTCACGTAAAACTTCAAGCGTTGCGCGAGGTACGTTGGCCTTGGCGTTGCACGACCAGGTGACGCCGAGCCGGCCCAGTTCCTTGGCGATCGCCTCGGCGCGCGGCAGATTGTCGGTAAAGGTGTCGTCGTCGAAGAAGAATTCCTTCACTTGCGGGAAATAGCTCCGCGCCAGGCGGATCTCCTCGATCACATGCTCGACGCTGCGCACCCGGTAGCGGTGCCCGCCGACGGTCTGCGGCCACAGGCAGAACGTGCAGCGCGATTTGCAGCCGCGCCCGGTGTAAAGCGACAGGTAAGGGTGCTGCAGGTAGCCGATGAAATAATCCTCGACCCTAAGATCGCGCTTGTAGACCTCGGTGACGAACGGCAGCCGGTCCATGTCCTCGAGCACGGCGCGCGCCCGGTTGTGGACCAGCGCGCCGGCGCCGTCGCGAAAGCTCAGCCCGTCGATGTCGGCGAAGGCGCGGCCCTGCGCCACTTCCTGGATTGTGAAGTCGAACTCCTCGCGGGCGACGAAATCGACGGCGCGCGAGGCCGCCAGGCTCGCTTCCGGCTCGACCGCGACCTTGGCGCCAACGAAGCCGATCTGGAGCCGCGGGTTGACCTCCTTCAGCGCCTCGGCGACCTTGACGTCGGCGGCGAAGGACGGGGTCGAGGTGTGCAGCACCGCGAGCTCGAAATCATTCGCCTGCGGCAGCACGTCGCTCAGATGCAGCCGCGCCGGCGGCGCGTCGATCAGCTTGCTGCCGGGCACCAGGGCGGCCGGCTGGGCGAGCCAGGTCGGATACCAGAACGAGCGGATCTCGCGCTTCGCCTGGTAGCGCGAGCCGGCCCCGCCGTCGAACCCGTCGAACGACGGCGGCTGCAGGAACAGGGTTTTCATCATACCGGCTTATCCCTCTCGACGCTGATGCGGCCGCTCGGCATGACCCGCAAGCGCTGGCCGCGCCACCGCACGCTGCGGCCGCAGAAGCTACCGACAAATACCGCAAACGACAAAGCGTCGCGCAACGGCAGCAGCCACAGCCCGCGGCGCGGCAGCCCGAGCGCCCCGGCGATCATCGCGGCCGACAGCCAGCGCAGCGCGAGCGCGGCCGGCACCAGCCCCCAGGCGGCGGGCGAACCCAAGAGGGCCGCGCCGAGCACGCTTATCGCAACCGTGTGGGTGACGAGCGAGCCGGCATAGCCGGCCGGCGCCATCGTCCGCGAGGTGCGCGCCCAGCGCAATTCGTGCCGCCACAGGCTGGCGAGCGTCGGCTCGTGCACCTGGTTTTCGACGATATAGGTCGACAGCACGGTCCGCAGCCCGAGCCGGCGCACCGCGGCGCCCATCCGGTGGTCGTCGGCGAGTTCGTTGCGCACCCGGGCAAACCCACCGATTCGCTCGAACACCTCGCGGCGCAGCGCGATCGTCGCGCCGAAGCAGCCGCCGCCGACGCCGAGCGCCTCGCCGACCAGCGCGCCCGGCAGAAACCCGAAATTGATGTGCAGCGCCGCCAGCTGCGACCACAGCCCGCCAACCGGCGCGGCCTTGTAGAGGCAGGTCACCAGCCCGGTGCGCGGGTCGCCCAGGGGCGCGGTCACGGCGGCGAGATAATCCGGCGTCACCCGCATGTCGCTGTCGGCGATGACGAGAACATCGTGGCGCGCCGCCGGCAGCATGTTTTCGAGGTTTGCCACCTTGCGGTTGCTGCCGGCGGCGGTGGCGTCGACAATCAGCTCGATGTCAGCCTCGGGCCGCGCGGCGATCAGCGCGCGCGCCACCGGCAGCGCCCGGTCGGTGCGCTCGCGCACCCCGAAGACGAGCTGGAAGCGCGGGTATTGCTGGTCGGCGAACGAGCGCAGATTTTGCGCGAGCCCGGCGTCCAGGCCGTGCAGCGGCTTCAGCACCGAAACGGGGGGCGCGGCGCCGTGCCGCGGGCCGCCGGCGGCGCGGCGTCGCCGCATGGCGAAGCGCCGCGTTACGATGACCGCGCCGGCCAGGTAGGCGGCCGCGGCCAGCAGCACCAACGCGAGCAACAGCGCGCTCATCGTGCCCCCGTCAACTCCAAGAAGAGCCGCACCGCGCGCCGATTTACCGTTGCGTTGGCCGGCGCGATTCGTCGATAACCGGCAGGGTCCCGCATACCTAGGTACCCGCCGCCTATTCCTTCGGACCGAATGTCGATGATTGCCGCCTCCCCCCGCGGAGCCCGTTGGCGCGCCGCCGGCCTCTTCCTGGCCGTGCTGCTCGCCGGTTGCGCGACGCCGCCCAGCGATCCCGCCGAGCGCGCCCAATTCGAGCAGGCCAACGATCCGCTCGAACCGCTCAACCGCAAGATCCTCGATCTCAACCTGTTGATCGACCGCATTCTGCTCAAGCCGGTGGCGAAGGTCTATATCGCGGTGTTGCCGCAGCAGGGCCGCGATGCCTTCAAGCGGGCGCTCGACAACATGAAGGAGCCGGTCGTCGTCATCAACAACGTGCTGCAGGGCGCGCCCGACCGGGCCGGAATTGCGGCCGGCCGCTTCCTGGTCAACAGCACGCTGGGAATCGGCGGCCTGCTCGACCAGGCCGGCGCATGGGGCCTCAAGAAGGAGACCGGCGATTTCGGGCAGACCCTCTTCGCCTGGGGGGTGCCGGGCGGGCCGTATCTCGTCGTGCCGTTGCTCGGCCCGGCAAACCCGCGCGATCTATTCGGCATGGGCATCGATTCCTACATCGATCCGTTCAGCTACCTGGCGACCGTGAAAGACCTGGATGACCTCCAGATCGGCCGGTTCGTCGCCGACGGCATCGATCAGCGGGCTCGGGCGATGGACGTGCTCGACGACCTGCAGAAAAATTCGCTCGATTTCTACGCCCAGCTGCGCAGCCTGTCGCAGCAGAACCGCGCCGCCGAACTGCGCCACGGCAAGGCCGCCGAACCGGCGGCGAATTTCTACCAGGATCCCGGCCAGGATCCCGGCAAATCATCGGCGATTCCAGCCAGCGCGCCCACTCCAGCGCCCCCAGCGCCCGCGCCGCCAACGTCCGCGCCGCCATCATCCCGTCCGTAGCGCCGCGGTGCGCTGCTCGAGCATGCGAATGAGCCCCGCGGCGCCGCCGCGCTGCAACACCGCGAGAAATTCCGAGCGCCGGGTCGCCAGCTCGCTGATCGTGCCGCTCAGATAGACGTCGATCACCTTCCAGCCGCCGGACGGGTCCGGCCGCATCAGGTAATCGAGCACGACCTTCTCGCCGTTCGACTTGACGAGCCAGCTCTTGACGAGGGTGCCGTTGGCGCCCGGGGCGGCGGCCGGATCGACCTCGAAACGCTCGCCGCCATAGCCGTCGAAGCGGTTGGCGTAGACCGAGACCGTGTAGCGCGAGAAGGCGTCGGTCAGCCGCTGCTGGTCGGCAGCGGCGATCTGCCCCCAGCTCGGGCCGACCGCGATCCGGGTCATCAGCGCGAGATCGAAGCTCTGCGCGATCGTCGGGGCGAGCCGCTGGTAGCGCGCTTCGAAGTTGAGCCCCTTTGCCGCCTTCATCACCGCCAGCAGGACGTCGTAGAAGCGCGCGATCACCGCGTTCGGCGCGCCGGCGGGCGCGGCCGCCCCGGCAGGGCGCGCGCGGACGAGAAACGCCAGCGGCGCGCTCATCAGCAAGCGTCGAGAAAACGACATCGCGGCTTCGTCAAATTCCCCCCACCGGCGTTAGTGATAACAAACCGGGCCGGCCGGCACAGGTGCAAAATGCGCCGAGCGGCGATTTCCGGCTCGGCTTGCGGCGTCGCGCCGCAGGATTGCGCGCAGTGCGCGAATTGTGGCAAGGGATAGGAACCTCGTTTTCCCGCGCCGCCGCAAACCCGCCTGGGGGCGTTGCGGG
This sequence comes from Allostellaceae bacterium, assembly GCA_035309005.1. Taxonomy (GTDB): domain Bacteria; phylum Pseudomonadota; class Alphaproteobacteria; order ATCC43930; family CGMCC-115725; genus DATARH01. Next base: position 29,229 of record DATGFP010000036.1, read on the forward strand.
GCATCATGGCGAGGGCAAGGACGCGATATGATGCGAGTGGTGCTGGCTCAACCGCGCGGGTTTTGCGCTGGGGTAGAGAGGGCGATCGAGATTGTCGAGCGGGCGCTCGAGAAATATGGTCCGCCGATCTATGTCCGCCACGAGATCGTGCACAACCGCCACGTCGTCGAGCGGCTGCGCGCCAAGGGCGCCCAGTTTGTCGACGAGATCGACGAGGTGCCGCGCGGCGCGGTGACGATCTTCAGCGCCCACGGGGTTGCCAGCGACATCGAGCGGCGCGCCGGCGAGCGCGGCCTGCCGGTGATCGACGCGACCTGTCCGCTCGTCTCCAAGGTGCACATCGAAGGCCAGCGCTACGCCAACCAGGGGCGCGAGATCATCCTGATTGGCCACGCCGGCCACCCCGAGATCGAGGGCACGATGGGCCGCATCACCGGCCGGGTCCACCTGATCTCGCGGCCCGAGGAGGTGGCGCGGCTCAACGTCGCCAACCCCGACAAGCTCGCCTTCATCACCCAGACGACGCTTTCGGTCGACGACACCCGCGCGGTCATCGAGGCCTTGAAGGCGCGCTTCCCGTCGATCGTCGGGCCCGACACCAAGGACATCTGCTACGCCACGCAGAACCGCCAGCGCGCCGCGCGGGAACTGGCGAAAAACGTCGACGTTGTTCTCGTGGTCGGCGCGCCCAACAGTTCGAACTCGAACCGGCTGCGCGAGATCGCGGCCGAATGTGGGGTGCCGAGCTATCTGATCGAAGACGCCCGTGCCCTCGATCCGGCATGGCTGAAGGGGGCGAGGTCGGTCGGCATCACGGCGGGAGCGTCTGCCCCGGACACCCTCGTCGAGGAGCTGATCGCGCGGCTGCGCGAGACGACCGAGATCGAACTCGAAGTGCTGCCCGGGGTGACCGAGAACGTTCGCTTCCGCATGCCGACGCAACTGGCCGACGGCCCCGTTTCCGCCTGACGCGCTTTGAGGAGTCGCCGTGGCCATCCCGCTGCACCAGAAGATTCGCGTCGGCGCCTACATCGTCGGGCGCCACCTGCGTCGCGTCCGGCGCTATCCGCTGGTCCTGATGCTTGAGCCGTTGTTTCGCTGCAACCTCGCCTGCGCCGGCTGCGGCAAGATCGACTACCCCGACGCGATCCTCAACCAGCGGCTCAGCGTCGCCGAGTGCCTGGAAGCGGTCGACGAATGCGGCGCGCCGATCGTCGTGATCGCCGGCGGCGAGCCGCTGCTCCACAAGGAGATCGTCGAGGTCGTCCAGGCGATCACCGCCCGCAAGAAATTCGTCTACCTGTGCACCAACGCGCTGCTGCTCGAAAAAAAGATCGACCAGTTCCAGCCCAATCCGTTTTTCGCCTGGACCGTACATCTCGACGGCGACCAGGAGGACCACGACCGCTCGGTATGCCAGGACGGCGTCTACGAGCGCGCGGTCGAAGCGATCCGGCTCGCCAAGTCGCGCGGCTTCCGGGTCAACATCAACGCGACGCTGTTCGATACGGCCGAACCCGAGCGGATCGCGCGGTTTTTCGACGCGGTGACCGAGATGGGCATCGACGGCATCACGGTCTCGCCCGGCTACGCCTACGAGCGCGCCCCCGACCAGGCGCATTTCCTCAACCGCCGGCGCACCAAGGAACTCTTTCGCGACATCTTCCGGCATGACCCGAAGCGCCGCTGGTCATTCAACCAGTCCGGGCTGTTCCTCGATTTCCTCGCCGGCAACCAATCATATCGTTGCACCCCGTGGGGCAACCCGACGCGCAACTATTTCGGCTGGCAGCGCCCGTGCTATCTGCTCGGCGAAGGCTTTGCCAAGACTTTCAAGGAGTTGATGGAAGAGACCGATTGGGATTCCTACGGCACCGGCAACTACGAGAAATGCGCCGATTGCATGGTGCATAGCGGCTACGAGGCGACCGCGGTCGTCGATTCGGTGCACCACCCGCTGAAGGCCGCGCTGGCGTCGCTGCGCGGCGTGCGCACCGAGGGCGAGATGGCGCCGGAAATCCCGCTCGACGGGCAGCGGCCGGCCGAATACGTCTTCTCCCGCCACGTCGAAGAGGCGGTGGCGCGGCTAGGCGGGGAAGGCGTCCCGCAGCGCGCGCGCCGGGCCGGCTAGCGCGGCCAGCGCCTGCCGGGTTTCCCGCGCCAGCCCAAACAGCGCGGCGATCTGGCGCGGCCGGCGCACGACTTCGCGCAACACGCGAATGACCGCCGGGGTGCCGTCCGCCGACAGCGGGATCAGCGCCGCCGGCGGCAAGCCGCGGCGCGCCGGATCGGCGATCGTACGCAGCACCAGAAACGGGATCCCGACCGCCTCGGCGGCGCGGGCGACGATCGCGCTTTCGAGGTCGACCGCCAGCGCGCCGGTGCGGCGCCAGGCCCGCGACTTCTCGTCCTCGGTGGAGAGGATTTCGCGCGAGCCGAGGACGGGTCCCTCGATCGCCCCGATATCGCGGGCCAGGCTGCTAATCTGGCTGTGGAAATGCGGGTCGGGCCGCCACCGGCGATCATCGCCGATGACCTCGGCCGAGATCACCACGTCGCCGGGCCGCAGATGCGGCGCGAGGCCGCCGGCGACGCCGAAGCTGACGAGGCATTTGGCCCGCTGCGCCGCGACCTCGACGAGCGCCATCGTGCGGCGCGGGTCGCCCGCTCCGACGATTACCTGAAACCCGGCCTCGCGGGCGATCCTGGCCTCCGCGGCGAGCCCGGAGGTGCACAGCACCGGTGCCAATGTGCGCATCTTGGGCTGCCCCTCCGCCGCGAGATCCCGGGTCCGAGCCCGCCCGGCGCCGCCATCGATTGGCGCCGCGGCCTCCGATCCCCTCCCGGAGGGCAGCAGATTGCCGCCCCGCGTCAGGCCGCACCCCTACGCGAGCAGGCCGCCGTTGGCCAGCGAAAAAAGGACGCACAACGCCGCGCCGCGGGAACTTTCCGGCGCGGCGTTGCCGATCGGCCGCCCGAACGCTACAGCCCGAACGTCAGCTGCCGCGAGTTCGCCAGCGACAAGCGCCGGTAGCGCGCCAGCGCCCAGAGCGGGAAGAACGCGCGGTAGCCGTGGTAGCGCAGATAGAAGACGCGGGGAAAGCCGACCGCAGTATACCACGGCTCGTCCCAGTTGCCGTCGTCGTCCTGGGTGGCGATCAGATAGGCGATGCCGCGCTCGACCGCCGGGTTGTCGGCTTCGCCGGCCGCCATCAGGCCGAGCAGCGCCCAGGCGGTCTGCGACGCGGTGCTGTAGGGCGCTTCGCCGCGCGGCCCGTCCGGCCAATAGCTCTCGCCCGCTTCGCCCCAGCCGCCGTCCGCGTGCTGGCGGCCGATTAGCCAGGCGACCGCGCGGCTGATTTCCGGCGTCGCCGGGTCGACCCCGGCGGCGTTGAGCCCCGCCAGGACCGACCAGGTGCCGTAGATGTAGTTGGTCCCCCAGCGGCCGAACCAGCTGCCGTCGGCTTCCTGCGAGCGCCGCAGGTAGTCGAGCCCCATCGCGATCGCCGGGTGGTCGGCCGGCATGCCGCGCTGCGCCAGAAAGCCGACGCAGCGGGCGCTGACGTCGACCGACGGCGGGTCGAGCAGCGCGCCATGGTCGGCGAACGGGATGTGGTTGAGGTAATAGTTCATGTTGTCGGCGTCGAACGAGCCCCAGCCGCCGTTGCGGCTCTGCATCCCGACGACCCACTCGGCGGCGCGGTCGGTGGCGCCGCGGTAGCGGGCCGGGTCGAAGCGGTCGAGCGCGAGGGCCACCGCGGCGGTGTCGTCGAGATCGGGGTAGTGCGGGTTGGCGTACTGGAAGGCCCAGCCGCCGGGCCGCAGCCCGGGCCGCGCGGTCGCCCAGTCGCCGACCGTGTCGAGCACCTGCTTGTCGGCCAGCCAGTCGAGCGCGCGGCGGATCGTCGGCGCGAGGCGCGGCTCGCCGACATCCATCAGCGCATGGCAGGCGAGCGCGGTGTCCCATACCGGCGACACGCAGGGCTGGCAATAGCTGCGCTCGCCGTCGAACACCAGGAGCTTGCGGATTGCCGCGGTCGCGACGGCGCGATCCGGGTGGTCCGGCGGGTAGCCGAGGCTGTCGAACATCATCAGGGCGTTGGCCATCGCCGGGAAGATGCCGCCCAGCCCGTCCTCGCCGTTGAGCCGGTCGGTGACGAAGAGGACCGCCTTTTCGGTGGCGCGCCGCCGCGGGTCGGCCGGAAACATCGGCTCGGCCAGCCGCAGCAGGCGGTCGAGCACGGCAAAGGCGTGGCCGACCGGGGAGGCGGTCGACGGCGCGATCCAGCCGCGCACGTTTTCCGGCGGCTCGACAAACAATTCGGCGATCGTCACGCGCTGCGGGTTGCGCGCGGTCGGGCGCAGCGCCATCAGCACCAACAGCGGCACCAGAACCGTGCGCGACCAATACGAGATCTTGTCGATGTGAAACGGAAACCACGCCGGCAGCAGCATGATCTCGATCGGCATCACCGGCACCGCCCGCCACGGCACCTCGCCGAAGAGCGCCAGGGTGATGCGGGTGAAGACGTTGCAGCGCCGCGCGCCGCCCTGTGCCAGGATCGCCTGGCGGGCGCGCGCCATGTGCGGCGCGTCCGGTGCGTCCCCCGCCGCCTTCAGCGCGAAATAGGCCTTGACCGAGGCGCTGAGGTCCATCGCGCCGCCGTGGAAGAGCGGCCAGCCGCCGTCGGCGCCCTGGGCGGCGCGCAGGTAGCGCGCGATGGAATGTTCGAGTTCGGAATCGATCGTGCCGAGAAAGTGCTCGAGCAGGATGTATTCGGCCGGGATCGTCGCGTCGGCTTCCAGTTCGAACACCCAGTGCCCGTCATCGTGCTGCGACAACAGCAGCGATTCGACCGAGCGGCCGATCGCGCGGTCGAGCCCCGGCAACAGCGCCGCCTCGCCGGGGGGCGGCGCATTCTTCTGCCGTGCTGTCGTTCCGCTCTTCATGGCAGCGCGCGCCGGCAATCCTGTGGCGGGGAGGGGGTTTCAAAGGGCGGCATCGGACCGGGGCTCGCCGCCGACGCTGCGCGGCGCTGGCGCACCCGCGCCGCCGCCGCAAAGCCGGAGCGAATAGCCCCTTCAATCGTCGCAGGCAAGCCAGTATCGACATAATCGCCTGCAAGGTGAAGCGCCGGCCACCGCGTCGCCGCCGCCGGGCGCCGCCGCAACTGCGCCGGCGTCGCGCGAAAGGTCGCGCGGCGCTCCTTGATGATGCGGGCGGGCGGCACCGGTTCGGCCGGCAGTCCGAAGGCGCGCGCGACGTCGCGCCACAAGAGCTCGCGCAATTCATCGGCGTTGAGGCCGACGATCGCGTCGGCGGCGCTGACCGTCACCGAGAGCACCTCGCGCCGGCGGCAGACCCACTCGGCAGTGCCGCCGACGAGGCCGATGAAGGGCGGCGCGCCGGGCGGCGCGGCGCAGCGGAAATGCGCGTTGACGATCGGCGCGTAATCGTCGGGCACGACAAGGTCCGGCACGACGCGCGCGGCAACCGGGGCCGGCACCGCGAGGATCACCGAATCGTCCGGCCGCAGCGCGATTCGCTCGGCGTCGAAGGCGAGGCCGGCGAGCCTGTCGGCGGCGAAATCGAGTTCCCGCAGGCGCCATCCAGGGCGGAACTCACCGCCGGCGCGCGCCAGAAACCCTAGCGCCGGGTCAATGAGGCTCTCCGACAGCCCCTCGCGCGCCAATAGCGGCCGGCATGCCGCGGCGCCGCGGCCGAGGGTCTCGGCCAGCACCCGGCCGAAGAGGCTGGCCGAGGCGTCGGCGATTGCGGTGTTGAGCGCGGCGACCGCGAGCGGCTGCCACAGGCGGCGGAACAGCACGGTGTCGGCTCCCAGCACCGCCGCGACCGTGGCGCCGGGCGCCGCGCGGCGCAGCTTGAGCGCCGCCAGGTAATCCTGCGGCCGGGTCCCGGGCACGCGGCGCGCCGCGCTCAGCACCCACCACGGCACCGCGCCGCCGCCGGGCCGCAGCGTCCAGCGCTCGCCGGTTGCCAAGTCGACGAACGCGATCGCGGCCTCGGCCGCCCGCTCGAAGGTGCCGCAGGCGCCGATCCGATCGATGTAGGCGAGCGCGGCGGTGTTGCCGGAGAGGAGGAGGTGGTTGCCGTTGTCGATGCGCAGCCCAAGCTCGGCGTCGAAGAACGAGCGGCAGCGCCCGCCGGCCTGCGCGCCCGCTTCGTAGAGGGTGACCTTGTGTCCCTCGTCGGCGAGCTCGACCGCGGCGGCAAGCCCCGCGAGCCCCGCCCCGACGACGTGCACGCGGCCGGGTGGCGGGCTGGCCAGAGCCGAGGGCGCGGTCATATCAGCCCGTGCCGCAGCAGGAGCCGTAATTTCTGCCCCTTCGAGAGGCCGATCCGCAAGCTCGGGTCGCGCCAGCCGGCGCGCAGCAGCGCCCGCAGCATCGCGCGGTAGAACGCCGCCATCACCGCCGCCGGCCGCATCGCGCGGCGCGACGCGCGGGCCATCGCGCGCTCGGCGTCGGCGAAGTGCTGCTCGGCGATCGCGGCAAGCTCGCGGCAGGCCGCCGGCAGCGCCGGATGGCGCAGCACCTGCGCCGGGTCGCTGCCGCGGATGCCGTGGCGCTCGAGGATCTCGCGCGGCAGATAGAGCCGGCCGCGCTGCGCGTCTTCGTCGAGGTCGCGCAGGATGTTGGTCAGCTGCAGGGCGCGGCCGAGCGCATCGGCCACCGCGTGCGCGTCGGGGCTCGCATCGCCGAACACATGGACCGACAAATGCCCGACCGCGCTCGCGACGCGGGCGCAGTAGAGATCGAGGGTCGCCAGGTCCGGGGCGCGGATTTCCTCCGCCGCGTCCATTTCCATACCGTCGATAACGGTGTGGAAGTCATTACGGCGCAGCGCATAACGCATGACTGGCTCGCGCAGCGCGCGAGCGACGAGATGTCGCGGCTGTCCGGCATAGAGCGCCTCGATCTCGGCGTGCCACTGAGCGAGCGCCGCCGCCTTCTGCGCCGGCGGGAGGGTGAGGTCGTCGGCGATGTCGTCGACCTCGCGGCAGAACGCGTAGACCGCGTACATGCCGTGGCGGCGGTCCTTCGGCAAGAGGCGCATCGCCCAATAGAACGAGGTGCCGGCCGCTTCGACCCGTTGGCGAATGGCTTCGCGCAGCGCCCCATCGTCGGGAATGGCCCCGACGCCATTCGAGAGCGTGTCGCTCATGGGCCGCGGCGGGCGAGGAGGCCGGCGAGGAAGGCGGCGGCGAAATCGACTTTCGCGAGCTTGACCCGGCGGGCCAGCGGGTCGCCGCGGTAGAGCCGCCGCGCGAGGCGCGCCGCCAGCGCGACGATCGCCGCCGATTCGCGGCGCAAGCCGCCTGCCCTGACGCGCGGCGGCAGGTCGCGCGCGGCGGCGATCAGCCCCTCGGTGCGCCCGAGCAGCCGGTCGAGCACCTGGCGCAGCGCGCCGCTCGCCCGCGGCGCCGTCAGCGCCTCGACCCCGATGCCGGCCGCCGCCAGATGGTCGAGCGGCAGATAGACCCGGTCGAGCGCGCGATAGTCGGCGGCGCAATCCTGCAGGTGGTTGAGCACCTGCAAGGCCGAGCACAGCGCGTCGGAGGCGGGCCAGGTGTCGCGGCTTTCGCCGTGCAGGTCGAGCAGCTGGCGCCCGACCGGCGCCGCCGAATAGCGGCAATAATCCATCAGATCGTCCCAGTCGCGGTAGCGCAGCTTGGTCGCGTCCTGGCGGAAGGCGCGCAGCACGTCGTGGCAATGCTGCGCGCTGACGCCGGTCGCGGCGAGGCTGGCGCGCATCGCAGCGGCGGCCGGCGAATCCTGGTCGCCCGGGCCGGGCGCCTCCTCCAGGATCGCCGCCATGCGATCGAGCCGGCGCAATTTGTCGCCCGCCGCGAGCACAGGGCTGTCGGCGATGTCGTCGGCGTTGCGCGCGAAGCGGTAGAAGGCGTGGACATGGACGCGCAAATCGCGGCGGATCAGCCACGAGCCGACCGGGAAATTCTCATCGCCCCGCCCCTTGCCGGAGGGCGCCTCGAGGCTCGCGCCACCGGGTGCGTCGAGCACGGTCATTTCACGTAGCCGTTGCTTTTGAACCAGGCGATCGCGTCGCCGATCGCCTGGCGCGCCGGGCGCGGCGCGTAGCCGAGTTCGCTGACCGCCCGGGCCGAGCTGAAATACATCTTCTTCATCGACATCTTGACCGCATCGACCGTGGCGAAGGGCTCCCGCCCAGTCAACCGCGCCAGCGCTTCGGCGCCGGCGGCGAGCGGCAGCACCGCGCGGTGCGGGATGCGCCACGAGGGCGCACGGCGCCCGGTGACGCGCGCGACCTCGGCGAGGATCTCGGCCAGCCCCAAATTCTCGCCGCCGAGGATGTAGCGGCGGCCGACCTGGCCGGATTTGGCGGCGAGCAGGTGGCCGAGCGCGACGTCGTCGACATGCGCGATGTTGAGCCCGGTATCGACAAAGGCCGGCATGCGGCCGCGCGCCGCCTCGACGATCAGCCGGCCGGTTGGGGTCGGCTTGACGTCGCCGGGGCCGATCGGGGTCGACGGGTTGACGATGATTGCCGGCAAGCCCGCGTCGGCGATCAGCTCGCGCACCACCGCCTCGGCGTCGAATTTCGAGCGCTTGTAGGGGCCGATCATGTCGGTGGCGCGGCTCGCGGTCTCCTCGTCGGCGACGCCGCCCGGGACGATGCCGATGACCGCGACGCTGCTGGTGTAGACGATGCGCTCGACCCCGGCCGCGGCGGCCGCCAGCATCAGCGCCCGAGTGCCGTCGACGTTGACCCGGAACATCGCCGCCGGCTCGGGCACCCAGAGGCGATAATCCGCCGCGACATGAAAGAGGTAGCGGCAGCCCTCGGCCGCCGCGGCGAGCGAGGCGGCATCCTCCAGCGCGCCCTCGGCGATCTCGACCGCGAGCCCCTTCAGGTTGCGGCGGTCGCCATTGGGGCGCGCCAGGACGCGCACCGGATGGCCGGCCTTGAGCAGGGTGCGCGCCACCGCCGCGCCGACAAACCCGGTGGCGCCGGTCACCAGACAGAGCCCCGAGGGAAGCGCCATCGCTCAGCCCGCCCTCATGTCAACCGCCCCTGTCAACCGCCACTGTCAACCGCCCCTGTCAACCGCCACGCTGCGTCGCCCCATTCTAGACTCCAACACCTGGTTCCCTTTCGTCATGCCCGCGAAAGCGAGCACCCAGGGCGGCGAGCGTTATGCTGCCGCTCCTGGACCCCCGCTTGCGCGGGGGTGACGAACGAAAGAAACGGACTCAGTCGTTTGAGCTGGACCACTAGAACGCGGCGCACGAATCGCGGGTGATGATGCCGACCGATTGCTGGCGGAACCGCGTCTTGTAGGCGGCGATCACCGCGGCAAGGCGGGTTGCGAGATCGCTCGCGCGCGGCGCCGCGACCAGGAGAATCTTGGTGCGCTCCCGGCTGATCGCCTGCGTCGCCGGGTTCTGCCACTGGCCGTCGCCGTCGAACACCGTGAAGCCTTGCGGAAAATTCGGCGTCACGATGTCGGCCGCGAAGGCGGCCCATTCAGCCTCGCTCAGCGGCGCCCGGCCGCGCAGATTGCGCCCGAAGAACAATTCGGCGACCAGCATGCGCCGCTCCGACGGCAGCAGGCAGGCATAGGGCGCCGGCGCGGCCGGCGTTGTCGGGGGCGCCGCGCAGCCGGCCAGCGCCCAGAGCAGCAGCACGGGCCAAATCCGCCGCATCGCGCGAAGGGGCCGCTATTCCGCCGCCGCCCGCGCCGCGACCGGCTCGACCTTCGCGGCGCAGAACTTGAACTCGGGGATCTTGCCGAACGGGTCGAGCTGCGGATTGGTCAGCACATTGGCCGCCGCCTCGGCATAGCAGAACGGGATGAAGACCATGCCGGGCGCCACCGCGCTGTCGGCGCGCGCCTTCAATTCGATCGTGCCGCGCCGGGTCGTCACCCGCACCGGATCGCCGGCCGCGAGGCCGAGGCGGCGCAGCTCGGCCGGGGCGAGGCTCGCCACCGCTTCGGGCTCGAGCTCGTCGAGGATGCTGGCGCGCCTGGTCATCGCGCCGGTGTGCCAGTGTTCGAGCTGGCGGCCGGTCGTCAGCACCATCGGGTAGTCGGCGTCGGGCTCCTCGGCCGGCGGGATGATCGCCGCCGGGACAAAGCGGCCGCGCCCGGATTGGGTCGGGAAGCGGTCGCCGAACACGATCTCGTTGCCCGGCTGGTCCGGGGCGTCGCACGGATAAGTCACCGAGCTTTCGCGCAGGAGGCGCTCCCAGGTGATGTTGTCGAGCGAAGGCATCGCCTGCTTCATCTCGGCGAAGACGTCGCCCGGCCCGCTATAGCGCCAGTCGAGCCCCATGCGCCGGGCGAGCTCCTGGATCGTCTCGAGGTCGAGCCGTGCGTTGCCGGGCAGCGGCAATGCGGCGCGACCCATCTGCACCTGGCGGTTGGTGTTGGAGACGGTGCCGTCCTTCTCCGGCCAGGCCGAGGCCGGCAGCACGACATCGGCGTACTTCGCGGTCTCGGTCAGAAAGATGTCCTGCACCACAAGGTGTTCGAGGTGGGCCAGCGCGGCGCGCGCGTGCGTCACGTCGGGGTCCGACATCGCCGGGTTCTCGCCCATGATGTACATGCCGCGGATTTCGCCCCGGTGCACCGCGTCCATGATCTCGACGACGGTAAGCCCGCGCTTGTCGTCGAGCGGGGTCTGCCACAGCGCCTCGAATTTCTCGCGCACCGCCGGGTTCTCGACCGATTGGTAATCGGGATAGAACATTGGGATCAGCGCGACGTCGGAGGCGCCCTGCACGTTGTTCTGGCCGCGCAGCGGGTGGAGCCCGGTGCCGGGCCGGCCGATCTGCCCGGTAACCAGCGCCAGCGCGATCAGGCAGCGCGCGTTGTCGGTGCCGTGGACGTGCTGCGAGATGCCCATGCCCCAGAAGATGATCGCCGCTTTGGCGCGGGCGTAGGTCCGCGCCACCTCGCGCAGCGTCGCCGCGTCGACGCCGCAGATTTCCGCCATCTTTTCCGGGGCATAGTCGCTAACATGCTCACGCAGCTTCAAGAAATCGTCGGTATGCGCCTGAACATATTGGCGGTCGTAGAGGCCTTCCTCGACGATCGTGTGCAGCAGCGCGTTGAGCATCGCGACGTCGCGGCCCGGCTTGAAGCGCAGCATTTTGGTCGCGTGGCGGGCCAGCGCCTGGCCGCGCGGGTCCATCACAAAGAGTTGCACGCCGCGCTTCGCAGCCTGCTTGAAGAACGTGGCGGCAACCGGATGATTTTCCGTCGGGCGCGCGCCGATGACGATGATCACCTCGGCGTCGGCGGCGGCGGTGAAGGGGGCCGTCACCGCGCCCGAGCCGATCCCCTCCATCAGGGCGGCGACCGAGGAGGCGTGGCACAGCCGCGTGCAGTGGTCGACATTGTTGCTGCCAAAGCCGGTGCGCACCAGCTTCTGGAAGAGGTAGGCCTCTTCGTTCGAGCCCTTGGCCGAGCCGAACCCGGCGAGCGCGCGCTTGCCGTCAAGGTCGCGGATCTGCACGAGACCCGAAGCGGCGCGGTCGAGCGCCTCTTCCCATGTCGCCTTGCGGAAATGGGTGTAGGGGTTGGCGGGGTCGATCGCGACATCGTCTTTCGCGACGCCCTCCTTGCGGATCAAGGGTTCGGTCAGCCGGTCGGGATGGCTGACATAGTCGAAGCCGAAGCGGCCCTTGACGCACAGCCGGTTGTGGTTGGCCGGTCCGTCCCTGCCGGCGACCGCGACGATATGGTCGTCCTTGATCTTGTAGGTCAGCTGGCAGCCGACGCCGCAATAGGGGCAGACACTCTCGACCTCGCGGTCGGGGGCGTTGGCGTAGGTGCCGTTGTTGTCGACGAGGCTCGCCGGCATCAAGGCGCCGGTGGGACACGCCTGGACGCATTCGCCGCAGGCGACGCAGGTCGAATTCCCCATCGGGTCGTCGAAATCGAAGACGATCTTCTCGCCGTGGCCGCGCCCGGCCATGCCGATGACGTCGTTGACCTGGACCTCGCGGCAGGCGCGCACGCAGAGGTTGCACTGGATACAGGCGTCGAGCTGTACCGCCATCGCCGGGTGGCTGCGGTCGGGCGCCATCGGGGCGCGTTGCGGGAAGCGGCTGTCCGACACCTCCAGCTTGTCGGCCCATTGCCACAGCGACGAATTGGGGTCTTGCGCGACGTGGCGCTCCGGCTGGTCGCCGATGAGGAGTTCGAAGACCAGCTTGCGCGAGGCCTTGGCGCGCTCGCTGGCGCTCGTCACCTTCATCCCCGGCGCGGGCGTGCGGATGCACGAGGCCGCAAGCACCCGCTCGCCCTCGATTTCGACCATGCAGGCGCGGCAATTGCCGTCGGCGCGGTAGCCGGGTTTGGGCAGCCAGCACAGATGCGGGATCTCGGTGCCAAGGCGGCTCGCCACCTGCCAGATCGTCTCGCCCGGCTGCGCCTCGACTTCGACGCCGTCGAGCGTAAAGCGGATCGGATCGGTCATCGCGGCTTCCCTTCCAAATCCGTCATCCCGGCGCAGGCCGGGACCCATCCCGCAACCGTCGCGGACCCGGATAAATGGGTCCCGGCCTGCGCCGGGATGACGGTATGGAGGGTCATTTCAAATCCTCGCGGAAATGCTTCAGCACCATGCGGACCGGGTTCATCGCCGCTTGCCCGAGGCCGCAGATCGAGGCGTCGCCCATGACGCGGGTCAGATCGTTGAGGAGCGCGTCGTCCCAGCGCGGCTCGCTCATCAATTTCACCGCCTTTTCGGTGCCGACCCGGCACGGGGTGCACTGGCCGCAGCTTTCGTCTTCGAAGAAGCGCAAGAGGTTGAGCGCCACTTCCTTCATGTCGTCCTTGTCGCTCAGCACGACAACCGCGCCCGACCCGGTAAAGCAGCCCTCGGCCTCCAGCGTGCCGAAATCCATCGGGATGTCGGCTTTCGCGGCCGGCAGGATGCCGCCCGAGGCGCCGCCCGGCAGGTAGCCCTTGAAGGCGTGCCCGTCGGCCATCCCGCCGCAGAATTCGTCGATCAGCTGGCGCGCCGTGATGCCGGAGGGCGCGAGCTTGACCCCGGGCGATTTGACCCGCCCCGACACCGAAAACGTGCGCAGCCCGTGGCGGCCGTTGCGGCCCTGCCCGGAAAACCATTCCGGCCCTTTCTCGACGATGTCGCGCACCCAAAAGAGTGTTTCGACGTTGTTTATGAGCGTCGGGCGGCCGAAGAGACCGACTTGCGAGGGAAAGGGCGGCTTGTGCCGCGGCAACCCGCGCTTTCCCTCGATCGATTCGAGCATCGCGGATTCTTCGCCGCAGATATAGGCGCCGGCGCCGCGCCGCAGATGGATCCGGGTGTGCGGCGCGAGCCCGGCGGCCGCCAGCGCGGCGATCTCGCGCGCCAGGAGCTCGCGGCATTGCGGGTATTCGTCGCGCAGGTAGATGTAGCTGTCCGCCGCCTCGACCGCCCAGGCGGCGATCAGCATGCCTTCCAGAAAACGGTGCGGGTCGGTTTCGAGGAAATAGCGGTCCTTGAAGGTGCCGGGCTCGCCCTCGTCGGCGTTGACCGCCAAGAGCCGCGGCGTCGGCTCCTGGCGCACGAAGCGCCATTTGCGCCCGGTCGGGAAGCCGGCGCCGCCCAGCCCGCGGATGCCGGAATTTTCCAGCGCCGCGATGACCTCCTCGACCGGCCGCGTGCCCGCGAGACAAGCCTCTAGCAGCCGATAGCCGCCGACCGCGCGGTATTGGTCGAGGCCGGGATAGGCCGGGACCGCAGGGTGCGCGGCGCCGGCGGCGATCGCGGCGGCGACATTGTCGAGGGTCGCGTGCTCGTGCAGCGCGTGGCCGATCGCCACGACGGGCGCCTTGTCGCAGCCGCCCATGCACGGCGCCCGCACCACGCGCACCGCGTCGCCAAAGCGGGCGCGCAGGTCGTCGAGCAGCCGCTCGGCGCCATTGAGCGCGCAGGAGAGGCTGTCGCACACCCGCACGGTCAACGCGGGCGGCGGCGCCTCGTCGTCCATCACGATGTCGAAATGCGCGTAGAACGAGGCGACCTCGTAAATTTCGGCGAGCGCCAGGCGCATCTCGTCGGCCAGCGCCACCAGGCGGCGCGCGTGGAGGCAGCCATAATGGTCCTGCAGCAGGTGCAAATGCTCGATCAGCAGGTCGCGCCGCCGTTCGCGCTCGCCGAGCAGCGCCCGCACCTCCTCCAGCGCGGCCGGATCGATCTGCCGGCCCTTCGGGTGGTCGAGCCCGCGCCGCCGGCCGGAGCCGGGGTGGACGCGGCGGTCATGGTGCGTGGTGCTATGCATGCCTCGCCTCAAGGCCCCTCGCCCGCATCGCGGGAGAGGGAGGGACCCATCGCGGCGCGATGGGAGGGTGAGGGTGATCGCCGGCACAGCCTGGCCGACGCGCCCCCTCACCCCAACCCTCTCCCCCGGTGGGGGAGAGTGGGCAAGAAGTGGCGAGCGCGCTACTGGGCCTAGCCATCGTGCTCATTAAACCGCGCCGTCGTCGTGCAGCTTCTTGATGTCGCCGGCGGCGTAGCCGAGCCAGCCCAGCACTTCGTCGGTGTGTTCGCCCAAAAGCGGCGAGCGGGCGACCTCGACCGGCGAATCCGACAGGTTGATCGGCGAACCGACTTGGACGTAGCGCCCGCGCGTCGGATGGTCGAGCTCGACCAGCATGCCGCGGCCATAAAGCTCCTTGTCCTCGTAGATGTCCTTCATCGAGAGGATCGGGCCGCACGGCACGTCGACCGCGTTGAGCGCGTCCATCACCTCGAACTTGCTCTTGGTCATCGTCCATTTTTCGATGATCGCAAAGCATTCCGGGATCTTCGGCAGCCGCGCCGCCGGGGTCGCGAAGCCCGGGTCGGTGATCAATTCCTCGCGGCCGCACAGTTTCATCAGGGGCTCCCAGCACGGCGGCTGGATGATCACGTAGACGTAATCGTTTTCGCCGCCGGGGGCGCAGCGCAACGCGGCGCCGGGCTGGCCGCCGCCCGAAGCATTGCCGGCGCGCGGCACGAAATCGCCGAATTCCTTGTTCGGGTATTCCGGCATCGGGCCTTTCATCACGCGCTGCTGGTCGCGCATCTTGACCCGGCACAAATTCAAAACCGCGTCGGTCATCGCGACCTCGACGCGCTGGCCCCTTCCGGTGCGCTCGCGCTGGAACAAGGCGGCGAGGATGCCCGACACGAGGTGCACGCCGGTGCCGCTGTCGCCGATCTGCGCGCCGGTCACGGTCGGCGGGCCGTCCTCCCATCCCGTGGTCGAGGCCGCCCCGCCCATGCATTGCGCGACGTTTTCATAGGCCTTGAAATCGGCGTAGCGGCCGGGGCCGAAGCCCTTGATCGACGCATAGATAATACGCGGGTTGATCTCGCGGATGCGCTGCCAGGTGAAGCCCTGGCGGTCGAGCACGCCGGGGCCGAAATTCTCGACCATCACGTCGCAGCGCTGGATCATCTCCTCGAGCACCTTTTTGCCGCCGGGCGATTTCAGGTTGATCGTGATCGAGCGCTTGTTCGAATTCAGCATCGTGAAATAGAGGCTGTCGGCGCCCTTGACGTCCTGCAGCTGGCCGCGGGTGATGTCGCCGCGCCCGGGCATCTCGACCTTGATCACATCGGCCCCCATCCAGGCCAAGAGCTGCGTCGCGGTCGGCGCCGCCTGGACATGCCCCATGTCGAGAATGCGCACGCCTTCAAGTGCTTTGCTCATCTGCCTACCTCCGTCCACCCCGGCGCAGGCCGGGGCCTATTTCTCAATCGATCAAGCGCCGGAAAAATGGGTCCCTGCTGGCGCAGGGACGACATCGGCGGATGGCGTCTTCTCCCGCCCCATGTCGAGAAAATCGCCGTGCTGCTCGACATGCGCGGCGAGGCCCAGCGTGTGCTCGCGCGCGAGGCGCTCGGCCAATGCCGGGTCGCGCCGTTCGAGCGCGGCGATGATCGCCAGGTGGTCGGTGATCGAGCGCGCCGCGCGGTTGTCCTGGTGGATCGTGATCTTGCGGATCGCGCGCATGTGGATGAACAAATTCTCGGTCATCTCGGCCAGCAGCGCGCAGCCGCTCATGCGGATGATCGCCTGGTGGAAGGCGATATTCGCGTCGGAATAATCGTCGAGCCGCTCGCCGTCATTCGACGCCTGGAAGCCGGCCATCAGCGCGCGCAGGCGGGCGATGTCGGCGTGCGACCCATGCTCGGCGGCGAGCCGCGCCGCCATGCTCTCCAGGGCGGCCATGACGGTGATCAGATCGACGATCTCGCGCTTGGTCTTCTTGACAACAAAGATGCCGCGGCGCGGCCGGGTGCGGACAAAGCCCTCCTGCTCCAAAAGCGTCATCGCCTCGCGGATCGGCGTGCGGCTGACGCCCAGCCCCTCGGAGAGGCGCCGCTCGTCGAGCCGGATCTCTTGCGGATGGTCGTAGATGTCCATCGCGCAGATCGCCCGCTTCAAGGCGGCGTAGGCCTCCTTGGCGAAGCTCGAACCGGTGTCGAGCCGCGGCACGTCGATTGTAGGGCTGGGGCGCGCGCTGCCTTCGGGCATGGCCCAAGGTATATGGTATACCACAGCCGGCGGCAAGCCGCTTTCGCGCGGCCGCCGGCAGGCTATAGAGCGACTTCACCCGCAGCCCTTCGCCCGGAGCGGCGAAGGGCTTTGGCGTAGCGGCGAAGCCTTATTCGGCCGCCATTTGCGTCGCCATGTTCGGGGTCGGCTCCAGCGGCAGGCCGGGATGGCCGGTCAGCTTTTCGCCGAGCTGCCACATTTCGAGGGCCCGCGCCTTCATCTTCGGCAGGACCTCGGCGATCTTGCCGATGTCGAGATCGGCGGCGACGCCCGGATAGCCCGCGCGGGTGATCATCGCCGGGAGCTTGCCGGCCTCGAACTGCTCGAGGGTCCAGGCGAGCGGGTTCTCAACGAGGGTGCGGTCCCAGTAGATCCGGTGGTTCTTGTTGCGCGGGCCATAGTGGTAATGCGCGCCGTTCCAGAAATGATCGAACGCCAACAGCTCGGTCTCTTCGGTATAGGGCTTGCCGGGCGTCCCGCCGATATCCGAGAGCACGTGGATCGCGAGCCCGCCATCGCCCATCGGCAGGCGCCGCATCTCGAGCCCGAAGCGGATGTTGCCGCATTCGAAAATGTGCGTGCCGCGGTTGTGCTTCACTGTGTTGCGCTTGGTTGCATAGAGCTCGCGGGCACAGGTTTCCACCTCCGGCAGCACCCCCTCGACCGCAGCCATGTCGGTCTGCGCCGCGATCGCCGGATAGCCCGCCCGCTGCAGCATCTTCGGCAGTTTCGTCTGCAATGTCCTGACCGACCAGCCGATCGGGTTGCCGCAAGCGATCGGGTCCATGCGGTAGAGGTTGGTCAGCGCCTCGCCGCCCAGCATTTCCGGCCCGGCAACCGCGAGGTTGTCGTTTTCCGGCCCGTAGATATAGCTTTTCTCGATGTCGAAGCAGTTGAAGCGCAGCAGCGTCGTCGGTTTGCCGGTGACGTCGGCCTTGACCTCGATCAGGACGCCCTGGTCGGCATGGTCCTGGATATTCTCGTCCCACAGCTCGTGCTTGACGACGAACGTCAACGGACCCGCCTGGAATTTCATGTTGTGCGATGCATCTGCCATGTTCACATGCTCCCATTGCAACTCTATGGATATCGTGAACGCATAATCGCGCCGCCGCAAGCGCGGCCTCGGCATGAGACAACCGCAGTACGTCATACCGGAGGCC
>DATGFP010000037.1:0-33145 GCA_035309005.1 Allostellaceae bacterium
CGCCGACCCGCACCGCGAAGCCTACGAGCGGGTCTTCGCCCAGTCGAGCGCGCTGATGCTGCAGATCGTCGCATTGCCGAAGCCGGTCATCGCCGAGGTTCACGGCGTCGCCACCGCGGCGGGCTGCCAGCTCGTCGCGACCTGCGACCTCGCGGTCGCCGCCGAGGAGGCGCGCTTCGCCACCCCCGGCGTCGATATCGGGCTGTTCTGCTCGACCCCGATGGTGGCGCTGACGCGCGCTATCGGCCGCAAGCGGGCGATGGAGATGCTGCTGACCGGCGAGCT
This sequence comes from Allostellaceae bacterium, assembly GCA_035309005.1. Lineage (GTDB taxonomy): Bacteria > Pseudomonadota > Alphaproteobacteria > ATCC43930 > CGMCC-115725 > DATARH01. The sequence continues at coordinate 286 of DATGFP010000037.1, forward strand.
GGTAGACGCCGCGACGGCAAAGGCCCTGGGCCTCGTCAACCGCGTCGTGCCGCGGGCCGAACTCGCCGCGGTGACGCAGGCGATGGCCCGCCAGATCGCCGCGAAATCGGCCCTGACCGTGGCGCTCGGCAAGGAGGCCTTCTACCGCCAGGCCGAGCTCGGTCTCGCCGACGCCTATCGCTACGCCGCCGAGGTGATGACCCGCAACATGCTGGCGCGCGACGCCGCCGAAGGCATCGACGCGTTCCTGGAGAAGCGCCCGCCCGTCTGGCGCGACGCGTAGCGGTCGCTGCCCTCAGCGCGATTGCTTCGTCGCTGCGCTTCTCGCAATGACACCATTTTCACTGTCATTGCGAGCGAAGCGAAAGCAATCCCGATCGGAAAATCGAACTCAGGCGCCGATGCCCCAGGCGATGGCATTGCGCAGGAACGTGGTGAACCCGGCGTTCTCCCACGGGGCACGGAAGGTCGGCGGCGTCGGGTCGGCGGGATTGGCCGGCCGGCCGGCGCGGATCGCCGGGTTATGGCTATGGCCGAGGGCACAATAGGCGACGCCGCCGCTTCCGACGCCGCGGCTGTAGGCGATGACGCGCGTCTTGCCGTCGGCTTGCAGCGAGGTGTCGGAGGGGTAGAGACCTTCGGTCGCTGATGCCGCTTCCGCGCCATATTCCGCGGTCAATAGGATCCGCGTTGCGCCGGGGTCCTGCAGCTCGACAAAGTACGGCTCGTCCTCGACAACAAACGAGGTGCCGAGCCCGCGCGTCAGCGGCGATGCGCCGTCGCGCACGTCGACGCGGAATTCTCTGATCGGCGGATGGGTCAGGAAGCGGCTGCCGAGCAGTGCATGGTGCTCGGTCGTGACCGTGCGGCGCATGCGCACGCCCTCGACCCGCTCGGCGCGGCCGCCGCTCGTCCCGTGCAGGCCGAGCCAATTGCCGCCGGCTTCCAGCCAGCTGCGCAGCGCGCGGCACTGCGCGGCGTCGGGGTAGGGGCCGGCGACGTAAGTGATCAGCAGCCGGCTGACCGGCAGCCACTTCTCGAGATCGGTGAAATCGTTGGCGACCGAGGCCGGGATGTCGCGCTCGGCCAAGAGGCCCAGGAGCCGCAGGCGGACGTAGTCGTGGTCGTGCCCGCCCATCGAGCCGGGCGGAAAACCGCCGGTAATGACGTGGGCGCGGCCGGAATGCTGCTCTGCCATCGTGTCACCTCGATCCTCTGCAACGGCTGATTTTAGTTTCTCACTTTGCCGCCATTCTCGGCTACCGCCGCGTTGCGCCGACGGGGCAGTTGCGCGCTGTTGGCACTTACACCAAATTACGTATTCTCACTACCGCAAGCATCGAGCCATATGGATAAGCCACATGGATAAGATCGTCCCGGCGGCCGAAGCCAACCGGCGGTTTTCGCGGCTCCTTCGAGCGGTTCGCGAAGGCGACAGCTATGTCGTGACGGCGCATGGCCGTCCGGTCGCCAGGATAATTCCGATCCGCGACGACGACGCGGTAAAAGACAAGGCGCGGGAGCTTCTCCTCGCGCGCCTGCGTTCGCAAGCCGCGATCGATGTCGGCCGGTGGACCCGCGAGGAATTGTACGAGGAGCCGGCGTGAGGATCGCCCTCGACACCAATGTCTTGGCCTATGCGGAGGGCGTCAACGGCGAGGCGATGCGGCAGCGCGCGCTCGATCTGATCAGCCGCTTGCCGCGCGACGAGGTCGTGCTGCCGGTGCAGGTTCTCGGGGAGCTGTTCAGCGTGCTGACGCGCAAGGCGGCGCGCCCGCGCGCGGCGACCCGGGCCGCCATCCTGTCGTGGTGCGATGCGTTTTCGGTGCTCGGCACCTCGGCCGCCGTGATGCTCGCCGCGATGGATTTGGCGGCGGACCACCGGTTGTTCATTTGGGACGCGGTGATCTTCGCCTGCGCCGCCGAGAGCGCCTGCCGGCTGCTGCTGTCGCAGGATTTGCAGGAGGGATTTACCTGGCGCGGCGTAACCGTCGCCGATCCCTTTTTGCCGACCCCCCATCCCCTGCTCGCCGGGTTATTGCGATGACGCCGCCCAGCCTGCGCGTCGCCTCCGATGTCGGCGGCACCTTTACCGACAACCTCGCCTACGACGATGAGGCGAAGCGGGTGACGGTCGCCAAGGTACCGACGACGCCGGAAAACCGCGCGCTGGGCACGGTGCGCGGTCTCCTGCGCGCGCTGGCGCTGCAGGGGAAGGCCGGCGGCGATGTCACCTATGTCGGGCACGGCATGACGACCGCGACCAACGCGATCCTGCAGCGCACCGGCGGGCGCACCGCCTTTGTCACCAACGAGGGCTTCCGCGACCTCTTGCTGATCGGCCGGCAGAACCGCCCGAGCCTTTACGACATCCGCCAGACCCGGCCCCTGCCCTTGGCGGCGCGCGAGGATTGCCACACCGTGCGGGGCCGGCTCGACCGCGACGGGCGCGAGGTGACGCCGCTCGACGAAGCGGGGCTGCGCGAGATCGCCCGGCGGCTGCGTGCCGACAAGGTCGCGGCGGTCGCGGTCTGTCTCCTCCACGCCTACGCCAACCCGGCGCACGAGCGCCGCGTGAAGGCGATCCTGGGCGACGCGCTGCCCAGCATCCCCGTTTGCATCTCGACCGACATTCTCGCCGAGTTCCGCGAATACGAGCGCGCCAGCACGGTGCTGCTCAACGCATACCTCCTGCCGGTGATGGAAAGCTACCTGGCGAGCCTCAGCGAACTCCTCACCGACCCCGCCGCCGGGCTCGGCCTCGCGCCTGATGTGCCGGTCATGGTGATGGAAGCCTCGGGCGGCCTGATGACGCTGCCGAGCGCCCGCGCCAAGCCGGTGCACACGGTGCTGTCGGGGCCGGCCGGCGGGGTCGTCGCCAGCGCCCACCTGGCGCAGCTCTCGGGCTTCAGCGACATCATCACGCTCGACATGGGCGGCACCAGCACCGACATAAGCCTGGTGCTCGGCGGCCGGCCGCAGGTGACGCGCGAAGCCGGCCTCGCCGGCGCCCCGATCCGCATCCCGGTCATCGACATCAACGCGATCGGCGCCGGCGGCGGTTCCGTTGCCTGGATCGACGAGGGCGGCGCGCTGCGGGTCGGGCCGCTCAGCGCCGAGGCGGTGCCGGGCCCGGCCTGCTACGGCCGCGGCGGGGTGGCGCCCACCGTCACCGACGCCAACCTCGTGCTCGGCCGGCTCGGGCCCGAGACGCGGCTCGGTGGCGAACTGGCGCTCGACCCGGAGGCCGCGGCGCGCGCGATCCGCGAGCGCATCGCCGCGCCGCTCGGCCTCGACCTCGTCGCCGCCGCTGCCGGCATCCTGCGCGTCGCCAACGCGACGATGGCGCGCGGTGTGCGCGTCGTCTCGGTCGAGCGCGGCCACGACCCGCGCCGCTTGACGCTGGTGCCGTTCGGCGGCGCCGGGCCGATGCACGGCTCGCCCCTGGCGCGCGAACTGATGATCCCGCGCCTTCTCGTGCCGCCGACCCCGGGGATCCTGTGCGCCCTCGGCATGCTGGTCGCCGATCTGCGCCACGATCTGGTGCAAACGAGGCTCGCGGCGCATCGGGGCTTCGCGGCCGCCGACGCCGCGGCAGTTTTCGCGCCGATGCTGGCCGAGGCTCGCCGCCTCCTCGCCGCCGACCGCATGCCGCCCGAGCGCCAGCGGATCGAGCTGCGGGTCGATATGCGCTACATCGGGCAATCCTACGAATTGCCGCTGCCGCTGCCGGAACCGGAGCTGGATATTGAGAATTGGGCGGCGGCGTGGGCCGAGCTCGCGTCCGCCTTCCATGTCGAGCACGCCCGGCGCTTCGGCCACAGCGACAGCGCGGCGCCGGTCGAAATCGTCAGCTTCGCGGTGACCGCGACCGGCCTCATCGACACCCCCGAGCTGCCGCGCCCGCCGCAGGGCGGCCCGGAGCCGCCGGGGGACGCACACAGCGGCACCCGCCGCGCCTTTTTCGAGGCGGCGGGGCCGGGAGGCGGCGGCGATTGGCTGGCCGCGCCGGTGTGGCGCCGCGAGGCGCTCTTCGCCGGCAACGCAATCTCGGGGCCGGGCATCATCGAGGAGGTCTCGGCGACGACCGTCCTCTACCCCGGCGACCGCGCCCGCGTCGACGCGCTCGGCAGCCTCGTCGTGGAGGTTGGCGGGTGATCGCGTTTTAGAACATGTCTTCCCGGCGCAAGCCGGGACCCATTCGGCAGCAATTCGGGAGGCGGCCCGATGGGTCCCGGTTTTCGCCGGGAAGACAATTTGGCTTTACAATCTGGCTTTATTGCCAAACCCAGGGACGGGTGAGGCGGGAGGAGAGAAACCATGCGGCAAGTCGACGGCAAGGTCGCGATTGTCACCGGCGGCGCGTCGGGGATCGGCGCCGCCTGCGCCGAGACGCTGGCGCGCGAGGGCGCCCGCGTCGTCGTCAGCGACATCGACGATGCGGGCGGCAACGCGCTCGTCGCGCGGATCGTCGCTGCCGGGCACCAGGCCATCTACCTCGCGCACGACGTCACCGACGAAGCGCGCTGGCAGGCGGTCGTGGGCGACATCGAGCGGCGCTATGGGCGGCTCGACATCCTCGTCGCCAATGCCGGGATCGGCATCATGACGCCCTCGATCGTCGACATGAGCCTGGCAGATTGGCGGCGGCAGACCGCGGTCAACCTCGACGGCGTCTTCCTCTCGGTCAAGCATTGCCTGCCGCTGATGCGCAAATCGGGTGGCGGGGCGATCGTGATGACCTCGTCGATCGCCGGGCTGCGCGGCTCGGCGACGCTGGCCGGCTATTGCGCCACCAAGGGCGGGGTGCGCCTCTTCGCCAAGGCGATCGCGATGGAATGCGCTTCGCGTGGCGACGGCGTGCGCGTCAACAGCGTGCATCCCGGCATCATCGACACGCCGATCTGGGACAAGATCAACCCGGCCGCCATCGGCCGCAACGCCCCGATCGACATCGAGGAACACGGCCGGCGCGGCGCGCCTTTGGGCCGCGTCGGCACGCCGCAGGACATCGCCAACGGCGTCCTCTTCCTGTGTTCCGACGCGGCGAATTACATCACCGGCACCGAGCTGGTGATCGACGGCGGCATCACCGGCGGCCAGATCGCGCGCAGCGGCCCGTTGGCGATGAGTTCGGCCCATGAATGACGCGCCCCCGCTGCGCAACGCGCCCGCGCCGATCATCGATCCGGTGACGCTCGAAGTGTTGCGCAACGCGTTGGAATCGATCGCCGACGAGATGGGCGCCGTGCTGAAGCGCACCTCGTTCTCGCCCAACATCAAGGAGCGGATGGACGCCTCCTGCGCGATCTTCGACGCCGACGCGCAGCTCGTCGCGCAGGCCGAGCATGTGCCGGTGCATCTCGGCTCGATGCTGCGCGCGGTCAGCGCCACGGTCGCGGCGGTCGGTACGGTCGAAGAGGGCGACGTCGTCATCGTCAACGACCCCTTCACCGGCGGCTCGCACCTCCCCGACATCACAATCGTCGCGCCGGTCTACGCCGCCAATGGCGCGAAGGGGCGCCATATCGGCTACGTCGCGACCCGGGCGCACCACGCCGATGTCGGCGGCATGGAGCCGGGCTCGATGCCGGGCAACAGCCGCGAAGTCTACCAGGAGGGGCTCGTCATCCCGGCGGTCAAGCTCTACCGCAAGGGCCGGCTGCAGGAGGATGTGCTGCGCTTCATCCTCGCCAACGTGCGCACCCCCGAGGAGCGCCGCGGCGACCTCAACGCGCAGCTCGCGGCGCTCAAGGTCGGCGAGCAGCGCCTCGGCGAATTGGCGCAGCGCTACGGCAGCGATCTGCTGGTCGCCGGTTTCGCCGCGATCCTCGACTATGCCGAGCGCCGCATGCGCCGCCGCCTCGCCGGATTGCCGCCCGGCACCTACCGCGGCGAGGATTTCCTCGACGACGACGGCAGCAGCGACGAGCCGGTGCGCGTGGCGCTGGCGATCACCGTCTCGCCCGACCGGCTGGTGCTCGATTTCGCCGGCTCCTCGGCGCAGCGCCCGGGCAACATCAACGCGGTCGCGCCGATGACCTATTCGGCGAGCTTCTTCGCGATCAAGATCCTGACCGACGCCGAGATCCCGGTGAACGCCGGCACCTTCCGCAGCGTCGAATTGAAGATCCCGGAGGGCTCGTTCCTCGCGGCGCGGCTGCCGGCGGCGGTGTGCGCCGGCAACACCGAGACGACCCAGCGGGTCGCCGACACGGTGCTCCGGGTGTGCGCCCAATTCGCCCCCGAGCGGGTGCCGGCGGCGAGCCAGGGCACGATGAACACGATCGCGATCGGCGGTCACGACCCGAGAGGAAGCGAGCCGGGCGGCCGGCCCTACACCTATATCGAGACGATCGGCGGCGGCCAGGGCGGCCGGCCGATGGGGCCGGGCGACGACGGCATCCAGTGCAACATGACCAACACGATGAATACGCCCATTGAAGCGCTGGAGATCACCTATCCGCTGCGGGTCGAGCGCTACGAATTGCGCGCGGGCTCGGCCGGCGCCGGGCGGCATCGCGGCGGCAACGGCCTCGTCCGGGCGATCCGCGTGCTGGGAGAGGAGGCGCGCGTCTCCCTGCAATGCGAGCGCCGCCGCTTCGCGCCCTATGGCCTCCATGGCGGCGTCGACGGCAAGCCCGGCCGCAACGCGGTCATCCGTGCCGACGGCAGCATCGAGGAGGTGCCGGGCAAGGCTTCGCTGTCGCTCGCCGCCGGCGACATCATCGTCGTCGAAACCCCCGGCGGCGGCGGCTGGGGCGATAGGTCTCGGCTAGAATGACGCTCGAAGAGTTTCTCCGATGGGAGGACGGCACCGACACCCGGTATGAGCTCGTTCGCGGGGTGCCGGTCCCTAGACCACTACAACCGAACGCACACGGAATGCTGCTAGCGCGGCTCTGCTCGCTGATCGATCCAGGGCTCGAAGCCCGGCAAAAGCATTTCGGGTTGCCAGCCTCGGCCGTCGCCAGCCCGAACGATCCGGGTACCTGCTATTTGGCCGATTTCGTTGTCGCACCGCTGCCGATTACTGTGATCGTCAGCTGGCGTACGAGCCAGTTCTGATTATTGAGATACTGTCGGACAGCACAGAGGAGAGTGATCGCGGGAGTAAGTGTTCCGACTACCGCGATATAGCGAGCGTGCAGGAAATTGTGCTGATCGATTCGCGCTATCGTCGCGCCGAGCTGTACCAGAGACGGGGATCTGGTTGGACCCGGATAATCTCAGAGCGTTCGGGTGTGGTGTCGCTGTCATCGGTCGGTATCGGAATCTCAATGTCTGATCTTTATCAGGGGCTCACCGTCGCCGAAGACACAAGGACTGCTGAGCCCTGATGCTGCAACGCCTTTACGCGCGCATCCTCGACATCTCGGCCGGGCCCTATGCGCTGTGGGCGCTGTTTGGCGTGGCGTTCGCCGAGAGCTCGTTCTTCCCGATCCCGCCCGACATCCTGTTGATCCCAATGATCCTGGCGCGGCCCGCCCAGGCGTTCCGCCTCGCCCTCCTCGCGACCTTCGCCTCGGTGCTGGGCGGGGTCGTCGGCTACGCGATCGGCTATTTCCTGTTCGACGCGATCGGCCGGCCGATCCTCGAAGCCAACCACGCGATGGCGGGCTACGAGGCGTTGAAAGCGGGGTTCGCGCGCTGGGGGGTGTGGATCATCATCGTCAAGGGGATGACCCCCATCCCCTATAAGCTGATCACGATCGCCAGCGGGGTCGCGCATTTCGACTTCCTGTCGTTCATCGGCGCCTCGCTGGTCTCGCGCAGCCTGCGCTTTCTGCTGATCGCCGCCCTCTTGTGGTGGTTCGGCGACGCGGCGCGCGAGTTCATCGAGCGCCGCCTGATGCTGGTCACCAGCGTTTTTGCGGTGCTGCTGGTTGGCGGCATCGTCGCGGTCGCCATCTATAAGTGATGCTGCTGACGACCCGGGGTTTTGCCGGCTTTGTGCTGATCGCGAGCGTTATCGTGCTCGGGACGGCGCTCGCGTCGCAATATTGGGGCGGCCTCGCGCCCTGCGAATTGTGCCTGTTGCAGCGCTGGCCGTGGCGCGTCGCGATCGCGCTTGCGCTGGTCGCGCTGGTGTTCGGCCGCCGGCCGGCGCTGCCGTGGCTGGCGCTGGCGCTGGGAATCGTGTTCGCGACCGGCGCCCTCTTCGCGTTCTATCATTTGGGGGTCGAGCAGCATTGGTTCGCCGGCCCCAGCGCCTGCACCGCGCAAAGCGGCACCGCGATGACGCTCGAAGACATGAAACGGCAGATCCTCGGCACCGCGCCGGTGCTGTGCGACAAGGTGCAGTGGTCCCTCTTCGGCGTCTCGATGGCCGGCATGAACCTGCTGGCGTCGCTCGGCATGGCGGCGATCTGCGCCGTGGTCGGCGTTTGCAGCCGGCGCCCGACACCCTCGGCGCGGGCAACGGCATGAGCGACAATTCCGCCCCCGGACGCCCGCCCTACCTGCCGGGCGAGGCGCCGCAAGCGGCGGATATCGCGAGCATGATCCGGGTCGACCATGCCGGCGAGTACGGCGCGGTGCGGATTTATGACGGCCAGCTCGCGGTATTGGGGCGCGGCCGGGCGCGCGACGAGATCCGCCACATGGCGGAAGCGGAACAGCGCCACCTCGCCGCCTTCGACGGGCTGGTGCGGGCGCGGGCGGTGCGGCCGACCGTGCTGCAGCCGCTCTGGCATGTCGCGGGCTTTGCGCTCGGCGCGGCAACGGCGCTCCTCGGCGAGCGCGCCGCGATGGCCTGCACCGTCGCGGTCGAAGAGGTCATCGACGAGCATTACCGCGCCCAGGCCGAGGAACTCGGCGACAGCGACCCGGCGCTCGGCGCGACGATCCGCGAATTCCGCGCCGAGGAAGCGCGGCACCGCGCGACCGCGCTCGAGCATGGCGCCGCCGAGGCGCCCGGCTATGAACTGATCTCCGCCTGCGTCAAAGCCGGCTCGCGTTTGGCGATCTGGCTCTCGACGCGAATCTGAACATCGTACGGGAACGACGCTTGCGGGTTGAAACCGGTCGCCATAGGCCGCTATCCTGTCGCACTGCAGCGAAAACGCGGCATCCAGCGGTCGGCGCACATCGAAAAGGAGCAAGAAGCGCGATGCAACAGAAGCTCATTTCCGGCGACAACCACATCGACCTGACCTATTGCCCGGCCGATCTGTGGTCGTCGCAGGCGCCGGCCAAGTGGAAGAAGCTGGCGCCGCGCGTCGAGGAGCGCAACGACGGCCAGCACTGGTTTGTCGACGACCAGGACCGCGGCATGTGGAACGGCGTCGGCCCGGGCTTTCTGCCCTACACCAAGGGCGCCTTCGACCATATCGACGAGATGCAGGGGCTCGGCTTCGAGTGGAACTGCTTCCCCGGCGCCCACCCGCGCCCGACGACGCCGGAACTGCGCCTCGCCGATCTCGACCGCGACGGCCTCGAAAAGGAAATTATTTACGGCTGCCTGATGGTCAACGACCTCATTGATTCGGCCGATCTGCGGGTCTGGGTCAACGCGCGCTACAACGATTGGGCGTCCGATTTCGCCAAGCGCTCCGACCCCAGCCGGGTCTTCCCGCTGGCGATCATCCCCAACACCGACCCGAAGGCCGCCGCCGCCGAAGTGCGGCGCTGCGCCAAGATGGGATTGAAGGGCGGCGACCTCGCCTTCAAGCGCATGACCCCGCCGCTCTACCACCCGGCGTGGGACGCGCTGTGGGAGGCGGCGGCCGAGTGCAAATTCCCGATTTCGTTCCACTCGACCGGGTTCAAGGCGGTGCGCGCGCCCGATACGCCGGAGATGGAAAAAGAGGTCTTCACCCAGTGGCGGCTGGTGCGCTCGACGCTCTTCCAGCTCGATACGATGGAGGTCCTGGCCTCGATCCTCGCCTCGGGCGCCTGCGAGCGCTACCCGGACTTCAACTTCGTGCTCGGCGAGTCGGGCGTCACCTGGCTGCCCTACGTGTTCGACCGCTGCGACACCGAATACCACGACCGGGCGCGCAGCCTCGGCTTCAAGATGAAGCCGTCGGACTATTTCCGCCGCCAGGGCTTCGTCACCTACCAGCAGGACAAGTACCTGGAGCCGATCGTGCCGCTGGTCGGCGAGGACAACATCATCTGGGGCGCCGACTACCCGCACCCCGACTGCATCTGGCCCAACTCGAAAGAGACGCTGGAAAAGAACCTCGCCAGCTTCTCCCCTGCGGTGCAGAAGAAGATCGTCTACGACAATGTCAGCCGCCTCTACGGGCTGAATTAGTTCTGTAGTCGGTCAGGTTGAGCCGCCCCTTCTATTCGTCATGGCCGGGCTTGTCCCGGCCATCCACGAGACGCTCCACGTGGATCCCCGGGACAAGCCCGGGGATGACGATATAAGGGTGATCGGCCTTCAATGGATTCCGCTCTAATTCGCTCCCGTCAGCCCCGCGTCAGGGGTTACGGCACCGGGCGCGGCGGGAAGCGGCGGGCGGGCGCGGCGAAATCGTGCTGCGCCGCGACCAACGCCAGTTCGTAGCGGCCGAGGCGGGCGGTCGTCTCGATCACCGCGAAGATCGCCGCCGCGGTCAGCGCCAGCGCCTCGGAGAGCGCCGCGCCGCGCAAGAGATGCGCGAGAAAGAGCGCGGCGGTGACGTCGCCGCAGCCGTTGAGGGTGACCGGCAGGCGCGGGGTCTCGACCGCCCAGACGCCGTCGGGGCCGGCCGCCAGCATCGTGATGTGCGCGGGATCGGCGTCGAGGCTGGTCAACAGCACGATGCGCGGCCCGCGCGCGCGCAACGCGCTCGCCGCAGCGGCCGCTTCGGCGAGGCTGGCGACCGGGGCGCCGGTCAGGTATTCGAGTTCGAAACGGTTCGGCGTCACGATGTCGGCGAGCGCCAGCGCCTCGTCGCGGAAGAATTCGGCGATGCCGCCGGTGACGTAGGACCCGGTATCGCTGTCGCCGATCACGGGATCGCAGCAGAAGAGGGCATTCGGGTTGGCGCTCCGCACCCGCGCGACGATGTCGAGCAATACCGGCCCGGTCGCGGCGTCGCCGAGATAACCCGACAGCACCGCGTCGATCTGCGGCAAGACCCCGAGCGCGGCGATCCCCTCGAAGAGTTCGGCGATCGCGCTCGCCGAAATTGCCGCGCCGCGCCACTGCCCGTGCCCCGTATGGTTGGAGAACGCCACGGTGTCGAGCGCCCAGGCTTCGATGCCGAGGCGCTGCAGTGCGAAGACCGAGGCGGCGTTGCCGACATGGCCATAGGCGACGCGCGACTGCACCGAGAGGACGCTCGGCATCAGCGCCGGCGCTCGCTGACGTCGAAGACGTGCTTGAGGGTCAGCAGCACCGCCAGCGCGCTGACGACAAAAAGCGCGATCCCGGCATCGTGCAAGCCGCCGTAAGCGAGGCCGCCGGCGACAATGAGCCCGGCCAGCCCGAGCGCGGCGAAGATCGCGATGACCAGCGTGAGGTTGCGAAAATCGTCGACCAGCAGGCCCGCGCAGCACCCCGCGGCCTCGCCGTCGAAGCGGTTCTTCAGCCGGATGAAGCCGAGCGCGATCGCCGCCAGGCTGAGAATGAGGCCGCAGCGATAGTCGCCCGGCGCGGCGTCGGCGCTGGCGAAGGCGGCGCCGAGCACGGCAGCGATCCCAAGCGCCGCGAGCTGCAGCCAAAACCCGATCCAGGCGCCGTAGCCCTGCGCCGCCTCTTCGCGTGTTATCTGCGACTGGTTCATCTCAGCGGCGCTCTCGGCCCTGCCCGTTTCGCGATCATGCGATTATACCGTTAACGAGCTGTCGAACGGAGGTTTCCGATGCCCGCGTCGATTGGGCCGCGCCGCAGCGTCTTGTTCCTGCCGGGCTCCAACCCGCGCGCCATCGAAAAGGCGCGGACCCTGCCGGCCGACGCCCTGATATTCGATCTCGAGGATGCGGTCGCCCCGAGCGCCAAGGAGGCGGCGCGGGCCGGCGTCGCGGCGGCGCTGGCGGCCGGCGGCTACGGCAAGCGCGAACTGGTGCTGCGGGTCAATTCGCTCGATACGGCGTGGGGGGAGGCTGACCTGGCCGCCGCCGCGAGGATGCCGCTCGACGCGGTGCTGCTGCCCAAGATCGAGGACCCCGCGCGGGTGCACCGCTCGCTCGACCTATTGGGTGCGCACGGCGCTCCAGCCGGGCTTGCCCTCTGGTGCATGATCGAGACGCCGCTCGGGGTGCTCGCGGCGCCGCAGATCGCCGGCGCCAGCCCACGCCTCGCCGCGCTCGTTGTCGGAACTTCGGACCTCGCCAAGGATTTGCGCATCCGCGAGACGCGCGACCGGCTGCCGCTCTTGACCGTGCTCGGCCTCGTCGTGCTGGCGGCGCGGGCCCACGGCCGGGCGGTGCTCGACGGCGTCCATCTCGACCTCGCCGACGCCCTGGGGTTCGCGGCCGCCTGCCGGCAGGGAAGCGAACTCGGCTTCGACGGCAAGACGCTGATCCACCCCGACCAGATCGCACCCGCTAACGCCGCCTTCTCGCCCTTGCCCGAGGAGGTCGCGCGGGCCGGGAGGCTGATCGCCGCCTACGCCGAGGCGATGGCCGCCGGGAGGGGCGCGGCGCGGATCGAGGGGCGGCTGGTCGAGGCCCTGCACGTCGAGGAGGCAGAGCGCACCCTGGCGCTGGCCGCCGCGATCGCCGCGCGCGAGGGCGGCTGACCCGCGCGCTACGGCACGCTCTCATCGGGGTAGACACCCCACAGATCGGCGCGCCGCAGCCAGCCGGAAATATCCTGTGCCTCGACCCGGCACCAGGCGCCGCGGCATTCGAGCAGCCGCGCGATGACGCCCGGCTCGGCCCGCGCCACCATCCCCGCCGCCGCGTCGGGCTGCCGGTACAGCGGCCGGTCGGCGCCCTTGCCGTCGACCACCACATAGCGGCGCAGCGTCACCATGTGCTCCTGCACCCAGCCGTCGGTGCCGTCCCACTCGCGCACCCGGCGCCAATGCTCGAACTGGGCGGTGACCTCGACCGGCATGTCGCGCTTGGTCAGCACCCATTCGATCGGGTATTGCCGGCCGGGGCCGGTGCGCAGATTGACCTTGTCGGCATGCAGGCTGGCAAAGCGCGGCACCTTCAGTTCCGCGTTCTGCTCGAGCATGGCGGCAGGCGCGCCGCCGCTCATCGTCAGCAGCAGGAGCAGCAGCAGGGCGCCGAGCGCGCCGGTGGTGCGGGCCATGTTCCCCCGATGGGCCCAGTGCGTCGCGCCCGGGATACGGCCGGGGGCGCCGCCGGTCAAGCGGCGCGCGGCAACCGAGTCAATCCGCCGCGGCGGCGGCGCTGGCGCCGCAAGTCGGGCATTCGGGGTCCTTGGCGATTCGGATGCGGTGAAAGCGCACGCGCAGCGCGTCGTAAATGAGCAGCGTGCCGTCGAGGCTGTCGCCGAGGCCCAACAGCTCCTTCAAGACTTCGACCGCCTGCAACGTGCCCATGACGCCGGCGACCGCGCCCAGGATGCCGGCTTCCTCGCAGCGCGGCACCGAGTCGGGCGGCGGCGGCTCGCGGAAGAGGCAGCGGTAGCACGGGTGCCCGGCGCCGAGATAGGGGCGGAAGGTCGAGAGCTGCCCCTCGAACGGCGACAGCGCCGCCGCGGCCAGCGGCTTCTGCAGGCGGAAGCACTGTTCGGTCAGCAGGTAGCGCGTCGCGAAATTGTCGCTGCCGTCGGCGACGAGGTCGTATTGCGCGATGATGTCGGCCGCGTTGTCGGGAGCGAGCCGCGTCGGGTGGGTCTCGATGCGCACGTCGTCATTGACCGCGTTGAGGGTGGCGCGGGCGCTCTCGACCTTGAGATCGCCGACCCGCCGCGTCGCATGCACGATCTGGCGCTGCAAATTGGTAAAATCGACCCGGTCGTTGTCGATGATGCCGAGGGTCCCGACCCCGGCGGCGGCGAGGTAGAGCAGCATCGGCGAGCCGAGCCCGCCGGCGCCGACCACCAGGACGCGCGCGGCCAAGAGCTTTTCCTGCCCCGCCTCGCCGACCTCGTCGAGGATCAGGTGGCGGGCATAGCGTTGGAATTGCGCTTCGCTGAGTTCCATCACAAGCCTTCACAGAGTGCGGCCGAAAGAGGCGGCCGCCGGCAATGCCAACGGCAACGGGCCGTCATTGCGAGGGGCGCCGCGACGAAGCAATCCCGATGGAATGAGCCTCGTAGGCATGAGATTGCTTCGCTTCGCTCGCAATGACCAACCCAGAACCAACGCGCCGGCGGGTCAGGTCTCGGCGTCGCCGCCCGCGGCGGGGCGGCCCGCGACGCCGGCCTCTTGCGCCCGGGCGCACAATTCCTCGAGGGTCAACGCGTCGAGCCGGCGCATCGTCTCCTCCTCAAGTTCCAGCCATAGCGGGCGGACGACCCGGTGGCCGAGCGCGCTGCCGGTCGGGGCGCTGATCGGGTCCTCGCCGGTTTCGAGGTGGCGCACCGTGCGCACGATGTCGCCGAGGCTGATGCGGCGGCGCTCCCTCGCCAGGCGGTAGCCGCCGGAGGGGCCGCGGATGCCGACGAGGATCTTCTCGCGCACCAGTTCCTGCAGCACCGGCTCGAGGTAGCGCCGCGGGATGCCCTCGCGCTCGGTGATCTCGATCGAGCGCACCGGCGCGGCGCCGCCGTTGTAGGCGATGTCGAGCACCGCCTCGATCGCGAACAAGAGCTTCTTGGTCAGCCGGATCATGGTTCAAGAGTTTCGCCGCAGCGTCCCTTGAGGACAAGGGCGAGCGATTCCGGTCGAGCCGAAGCCGCCCTCCTGGCGGCCGCCGCCGGCGGCAAACTCGGCGACGACGGTAAACTCGGGCCGCGCGATGCGGGTGAAGACGAGCTGCGCGATGCGCTCGCCCGGGTTGATCGCGATCCCCTCCTCGGCCTGGCCGGGCTGCGGCGGATTGCGGTTCCACGCCGAGATCAGGCAGGTCCCCTGGTAATCGGCGTCGATCAGCCCGACCGCGTTGCCGAGCACCAGCCCCGCGCGGTGGCCGAGCCCCGAGCGCGGCAGGATCAGCGCGCACCATTCCGGGTCGCCGATGCGCAGCGCGAAGCCGGCCGAGATCAGTACCGCCGGGGCCTGCGGCCGCAGCACGATGGGCGCATCGAGGCAGGCGTGCAGGTCGAGGCCGGCCGCGAGCTCCGAGCCGTAATGCGGAAAGCCCCACCCCTCGAGGCGCGGATCGAGGATTTTCAGCGCAACCGCGAGGGCCATCTCCTCAGCCCTGCAGGGCCAGCGCGCTGGCGATACGCTCGGCGAGGCGCTGGGCGACTTCGCGCTTCGTCATGACGGGCCAGTCCTCGACCCCGCCCTCGCGGTCGACCAGGTGGACCCGGTTGTCGTCGCCGCCGAAGGTGCCGGTGCCGGGCGAGACGTCGTTGGCGAGGATCCAGTCGCAGCCCTTCTTGGCGCGCTTGGCCAGCGCGTTCTCGACGATGTTCTCGGTCTCGGCGGCAAAGCCGATCACCAGGGCCGGCCGGTCGTTGCGGCGCCCGGCGATCGTCGCCAGGATGTCGGGGTTCTCGACGAGGCGCAGCGCCGGCGGGCCCTTGCCGTTCTTTTTCAGCTTCTGCCCGGCGATTTCGGCGACCCGCCAGTCGGATACCGCCGCCGCCATCACCGCGACGTCGACCGGCAGCGCGGCTTCGCTCGCCCGCAGCATCTCGACGGCGCTCTCGACCGCGACGAGCTTGACGCCGGGCGGGGTCGGCTCCCCGGTAGGCCCCGACACCAGCACGGTCTCGGCGCCGAGCGCCGCCAGCGCGGCGGCGATCGCATGGCCCTGCTTGCCGGAGGAATGGTTGGAGAGGTAGCGCACCGGGTCGATCGCCTCGCGCGTCGGGCCGCTGGTGACGAGCGCGCGGCGCCCGGCGAGGCGCCGGTCCTGCCCCCTCCCTAACCCTCCCCCGCTTGCGGGGGAGGGAAGGGTGGGGGTATCGGCGAAAAAGCCGGCGATCGCGGCGAGGATCTCGGCCGGCTCCGCCATGCGCCCGAACCCGACCTCGCCGCAGGCGAGCTCGCCGGCCCCGGGGCCGACCCGCAAGACGCCGCGCGCCGCCAGGGTCACGAGGTTGGCCGCGGTCGCCGGATGGGCCCACATCTGCGCGTTCATCGCCGGTGCGATCAGCACCGGCTTATCGGACGCGAGCAGCGTCGTCGCGGCGAGATCATCGGCCAGCCCCGCCGCCATGCGCGCCATCAGGTCGGCCGTCGCCGGCGCGACGACAATGAGGTCGGCCTCGCGCGACAGTCGGATGTGGCCCATCTCGCTCTCGTCGGTCAGCGAGAAAAGTTCGCCATAAACCTTGTCTTCGCTGAGCGAAGCCACCGACAGCGGCGTCACGAACTGCTGCGCCGCCGCGGTCATCACGCAGCGCACCGCGCAGCCCTGCTCGCGCAGCCGGCGGATCAGCTCGAGGCTCTTATAGGCGGCAATCCCGCCCGCGATGATCAGCAGAACGCGCCGGCCGTGCAGCAACCCCGCCTCCCTCTCACACCCCACGAATATGCTACCGCAGGCCGGCCAGCGCGAGGGGATCGGCGCTAGCGATGCGATCCCCTGGGTTTGACCGATCGATCAACCTCATCTCCGTCCATCCCGGCGCAGGCCGGGACCCATGTGTGGACGGCCGCGACGGTTGACGCATGGGTCCGGCCTGCGCCGGGATGGGCGGATGTTGGGGACAGCGTCGTCGGTCAAACCTTGCGGCCGGCGCTAGCGGTAATCGGGCTTGCGCTTTTCGCGGAAGGCGGCGACGCCCTCGGCGAAATGCGGGCTGGCGCGCACCCGGTCGCCGAGCGCCTGCTCCATCGTCTCGCGGCTGCGGGCGAAGTCGGCGATGGCGGTGCTGATCTGGGTGCGCACCGCCTGCACCGCGGCGGGGCTGTTCTGGGCGATCGTCGTCGCGGTCTCGATCGCCCAGGGCAGCAGCCGCTCGCGCGCGACCACCGCGTTGATGAGCCCGATGCGCGCCGCGAACTCGGCGTCGACCAGCCGACCTGTGAGCAGCAAGTCCATCGCGTGCACGTAGCCCACTTGCTGCGTCAGCTTTACCGTGGCGCCGCCGAACGGGTAGATCGACCAGCGCACTTCGGGCAGGCCAAAGCGCGCCTCGCGCGCGGCGGCGCGGATGTCGGTCGAGAGCAGCAACTCGACCCCGCCGGCGACGCAATCGCCGTTGACCGCAGCGACGATCGGCTTGGCGAACGGCCGGTCCTTCAAGAGCGCCCGGTTGACCAGCAGCGCCGTCTCCGGGCCGGCGCTGAGGTCGCCGGCGAGGTCGGCGCCCGAGGAGAACGCCTTGTCGCCGGCGCCGGTCAGGACGACGCAGCGGCATTCCTCGTCGCGGTCGAGCCGCTCCCACAGCGCCGCAAGGTCGGCCATCATCGCGCGGCTCATCGCGTTGCGGCGGGGCTCGTTGGCGATCGTGACGATTGCGATGTGCGGCGGCAGCGCCTCGACCCGGATTTCCATCCTCTGCCCTCGCTCCCTTCGCCCGCCGATACTTCTTTAGCCGATGCGTGCTCCGGCGCTAAGCTTCTCGGCGATTTCGCGGAGGAAAACAGCATGCCCGCCCACCGCCCGACCATCGCCGTCACCCGCCACGCCATCGCCGCCGGGCATTACCTCGCCGCGACCGCCGGGTTCGACATATTGCAGGCCGGCGGCAACGCGATCGACGCCGGGGTCGCGGCCGGCATCGCCTTGGGCGTCGTGCAGAGCGATTTGGTCAACTGCGCCGGCGTCGCACCGATCCTGATCTACCACGCCGCGACGCGCGAGGTTGTGACGATCGCCGGGCTGGGTCCGTGGCCGCGGGCGCTCGACCCCGAATTCTTCATGCGCGAGCATGGCGGCAAGATCCCGGTCGGGGTGCTGCGCACGGTCGTGCCGGCGGCGCCCGACGCGTGGATCACCGCGCTCCGCCGCTACGGCACGATGAGCTTCGGCGAGGTCGCGGCGGCGGCGACGCGGCTCGCGCGCGACGGCTTCCCGATGTATCCGCTGATGGCGGCGAGCCTTGACAAGCACGCCGAGCGGCACGCCTCGTGGCCGTCCTCGGCGGCGGTCTACCTGCCGGGGGGCCGGCCGCCGAAGGCCGGCGACATCTTCCGCCAGAGCGACCTCGGCGCCTCCTTGCAATACATGGCGGACGAGGAAGCGGCCGCTGCCAATGGCTCCAGGGGGCGCGGCCGCGAAGCGGGCCTCGAAGCGGCGCGCGACGCCTTCTACCGCGGCGACATCGCCCGCAAGATCGTCGCATTCATGAAGGAGGAGGGCGGGCTCCTCTCGGCCGAAGACCTCGCCGAATATCACTCGCCGGTTGGCCCGCCGGAGCGCCGCCGCTTTGGCGACCTCGAGGTGTTCACCTGCGGCGCGTGGTGCCAGGGGCCGGTGCTGCTGCAAACGCTGGCGCTGCTCGAAGGCACCGACTTGCACGCGCTCGGCCACAACAGCGCCGATTACGTCCACACCCTGACCGAGGCCCTGAAGCTCGCCTTCGCCGACCGCGAGGCCTATTACACCGACCCGGCAACCGGCAGCGTGCCGCTGCCGACGCTGATCTCGTCGGAATACGCCGCCCTGCGCCGCCAGCAGATCAGCCCCGACGAAGCGTGGCCGGAAATGCCGCCGGCCGGCGAATTGGGCGCCGGCCTCGGCCACAATTCGACCGCGCTGCGGGCCAGCCCGCCCAACCCGTTCCCCGAGCCCGACACCTCCTACGTCTGCGTCGCCGACCGCTGGGGCAACATCTTCTCGGCGACCCCGAGCGACGGCTCCTACGGCTCGCCGGTGGTGCCGGGGGTCGGCTTCATCCCGTCCAACCGCGGCTCGCAGTCGCGCCCCGACCCGCGCCACCCCGCCGGCGTCGCGCCCGGCAAGCGGCCGCGCCTGACCCCCAACCCGGCCTTGGCGATCAAGGGCAACGGGGCGGAATTCCTGCCGTTCGGCACGCCCGGCGGCGACGTCCAGACGCAGGCGATGCTGCAGGTGTTGCTCAACATTTTTGTCCATGGCCAGGACGTGCAGTCGGCGATCGAGCTGCCGCGCTTCGCCAGCTACAGCTATCCCTCCTCGTTCGCGCCCTACGATTACTACCCGGGTCGCCTCAGCATCGAGGGGCGCTTTCCCGAGCCGGTGATTGCCGATCTGGCGCGGCGCGGCCACCAGATCGAGCGCTGGCCCGAGTGGAACTGGCTGGCGGGCGCCGTCTGCGCGATCCGCGCCGACACCAAGCGCGGCGTCATGGAAGCCGGCGCTGACCCCAGGCGAGCCGCCTACGCGCTCGGGTGGTAAGTATTATCGGATTGCGTTTGATGAAGCCAAATGTCACGCGATAAACCGCAGCTGAGCGAGCGGCTCCATTCGATTTTTGTCCAAGGTTGGGGCCTCAAAAACCGTGATTTCTCGCACCAGAGCGCTGACCGTGCGATGGCAATCCTCAACCGGGCGCGTGCCCCTTTGGCACCGATGGTTGGCGAAGTCCTTTGGATGCCTGCGCCGATCGCGTTCACCTTGCCGGGACAGTACGCATACATCTCCCGCCGGTTTATCGAGCGATGCACTTCGGACGCACCCGTCGCCTTCGCGCTTGCCCATGAGATTGGGCACCACGATCTCGGACATCTGGACCGAGCTGAACGGTGGATGGCCGCCAACATACTGACCCATACGTCCGGGCAACTGGCCTTCATGGCGCTCAGCCTGTGGTCGCGGTGGTTGTATTCGCGGGAAAATGAACTTGCAGCCGACTCCTATGCTCTTGATTTGTGCCGAAAGGCCGGGTTCGATTTAAGGCAGTGCCTTAAATCCTTCGACATCCTTAGTTGGTATGCGCTCGATCATAACGATTTCGATGGCGTGTATGGGCAAGATGACGAACTCGAACTCGATCCGAAACGGGCCACTGGCACAATCGACCGTATCTACATCGAGACGCGCCTGTGGGTGGCTAGGCATCGGAGATCGCATCCCTCTCTTCACGAACGCCGGCAAACTCTGCTGATGTACTTAAGCAAAGTCGAGGCGAACGCCAGAAACACATCGCCATAACCCGACCGGCCTAGATGAATGAACCCTCAACCCTAGGGTCCGCGGCGGGCGGCCTTCGGGTAGGGCGTGCCGTCGCGGCTTGTGTAGGCGCCGCCATGCGCCAGCATGTCGATGTCGGAGTAATGCGCGCGCTCGCCGGCGACCCGGCTGCCGATCTCCAGCACAACGGCGTCGCGGTCCGAGCGGTTCTGCAGGCAATGACCGTCGGGATCGTTGGCCTTGAAGCCGGCGGCGTCGCCGGCGCGCAGCAGCTCCGGGCCGGCATCGGTGACGAGCGTCACCTCGCCCGACAGCACATAGACGAATTCGTCTTCGCGCTCGTGCCAGTGGCGCTGGCTCGACCATGCGCCGGGCGGCAGGCGCAGCAGGTTGACGCCGAACTGGCTGAGCCCGGCGACGTCGCCCAACCTTTTGCGTTCGCGCGTGCGGCACGGCTCGTCGTAGGGCGGCGGGTAGAGGGTGCCGACAATCGACGGCAGTTCTGCGACATCGATCCGCTTCGTCATGGGTCACTCCGCTCGGGAAATTCGCGAAGCAGCTTGATCGTTTGCCGGATGCTGTGTCAACATTGATTGATGCAATCAACTATCGAGTCCGGGGCGAGCGAACCGCCGCTGCTGCCGGCGCACGACACCGCGGCGCGGCTCGGCATCAAGCTCGACACGCTCTACGCCTATGTCAGCCGCGGCCTCATTCGGTCGGTCGCCGTGCCGGGCAGCCGCGAGCGGCGTTACCGCGCCGAGGACGTCGAGCGCCTGCGCCTGGGCCGCGGCGCCGAGCGCGGCCGCGAGCCGCTGATCCCGGTCATCGATTCGGCGATCTGCCTCATTGCAAACGGCCGCTTCTACTACCGTGGGGTCGACGCGCTGCGCCTCGCCGACAGCGCGACGCTGGAGGAGGTCGCGGCGCTGCTATGGGAGAGCGCCGCCCCTAGCCACCCTTCATCCGCGCCGCCGCCGGCACCGGCGCGCCAACGCGACATGCCGGGCGGCCTGATCGAGCGCTGCCAGGTGCGCTTGGCGATGCTCGGGGCGGCGGATCTCGCGGCGCTCGACCTGAGCCGCGGCGGCATCGTGCGCAGCGGCTGGGCGATCCTCAACGAGCTCGCCGGCGTGACGGCTGGCGCGACCGGTGATGGGGCGCATGGCGAGGCGCCGGCGCACCGCCGGCTGGCGGCGCGCTGGCGGCTCGACCCGGCCGGCGCCGACCTGGTGCGGCGCTGCCTCGTGCTGCTGGCCGATCACGAGCTCAACGCCTCGGCCTTTGTCGCGCGCTGCGTCGCCTCGACCGGCGCCACCCCCTACGCGGTGGTCGCGGCGGCGCTGGGCGCCCTCTCCGGGCGGCGGCACGGCGGCGCCTCGGCGCGCGCCGAGGCGCTGTTTCGCGAGATCGGCCCCGACAGCGACCCGCTGGCGGTAATGGCGGCGCGGCTCGTGCGCGGCGAAGAGCTGCCGGGGCTCGGGCAGCCGCTCTACCCCGACGGCGACCCGCGGGCGCGCGCGATCATCGCGGCGATCGCCCGGGCGCGGCCCGAAGCCGGGCGACGCATCGCGGCCGCCGCAGCGGCGGCGACGCGCCTCAGCGGGCAACACCCCAACGTCGATTTCGCCCTCGGCGCGGTGACGAGCGCGCTCGACCTGCCGGCGGGCAGCGCGCTCGGGCTCTTCCTGGTCGCGCGCACGGCCGGCTGGATCGCGCATGCGATCGAGCAGTACGACAGCGGCGTCCTGATCCGCCCGCGCGCCCGCTACATCGGCAAGCGCTAGCGCCCCGATCGCAAAGTTTGGCCCCCCTCTCCGTCATCCCGGTCGCAGGCCGGGCCCCATTTATCAAGCGTCGCGACCGTTGACGCATGGGTCCCGGCCTGCGCCCGGGATGACGGAGAGGGGTAACCCCCGCAATCGGGACGCTGGCGCCGCGTCAAGGGCGCGCTTCGAGGATCATGTTGAACGGCGTTTCGGTGGCGCGCCGCACGCTGCGGAAGCCGCCCGCGGTGATGACCTCGCGCAGCCGCGCTTCGCCGGCCTGGGCGCCGAGCGCGGCGCCGACTTCCTGCGCGAGCGAGGTCGGCACGCAGACCATCGTCGAGGCGGCGTAATAGATCCGGCCGACCGGGTTGAGGTTGTCTTCGAGGCGGTCGCCCGCCATCGGCTCGACGATCATCCACGACCCGTCGGGCTTCAGCGATTGGCGGACATGAGCCGCCGCGCCGGCCGGGTCGCCCATGTCGTGCAGGCAATCGAAGAACGTCACCAGGTCGAAATCGCCACCGGCGTAATCCTTGGCGGCGCCGACCTCGAAGCGGCAATTGGCGCCGACGCCATGCTCCTGCGCGTGCTGGCGCGCCGCCTCGATCGACCCGGCATGGAAGTCGTAGCCGACGAACTGCGAATTCGGAAAGGCGTTTGCCATGAAGACGGTCGACCAGCCGTGGCCGCAGCCGACATCGGCCACCTTGGCGCCGCGCTGCAGCTTGTCGACGACCCCGTCGAGCGCCGGCAGCCACGCGCCGACCAGGTTGTTGTGGTAGCCCGGGCGGAAAAACCGCGCCACCGCGCAAAACATGCAGGTCGACTGCGCGCCCCAGGCAACCCCCTGGCCGGTCTTGAAGGCCGGCTTGACGAGATCCAGATTGCCGAGCAGCGCCGCCATCGTCTCGAACGCGCCGTTCAGGTAGACCGGGCTGTCCTCGACCGCGAACACCATCGCCTGCTCCGCCGGCAGGGCGAATTTCTGGGTCGCCGGATCGTAGGCGACATAGCTCGAAGCGGCCTGGTGCGACAGCCACTCGCGCAGGTAGCGCTGGTGAACCCCGGTCGCGGCCGCGAGCTCGGCCACGCTCATCGGCCCCTTGGCGTGCAGCGCCTTATAGAGGCCGAGTTCGTCGCCGATGCGCACCAGCGCGACGCTCGCCGCGCCGCCCAGATCCGCCAGCATCTGCCCGACAAATTGATGCAGCTTTGCCTCGTCGACCATGTTTGCCTCCGTTATCGACCGCGGAGATCGTGTCTCCGGAAAAATTGTGAATAATGTACGTTCAAACCTGTCAAGATCAGTATATGATACGAACTGTTGATTATCATACCGAATTGAATTCGGAGAGAGGCTGGCAAGCATGTCGCTCGACCGAACGGATTTCGGCATCCTGCGCCTATTGCAGAACGATGCCGGGCTCTCCAACAAGCAGATCGCGGCCGCGATCGGGCTGGCGCCGTCGAGCGCGCACGAGCGCCTGAAGCGGCTGCGCGACGAGGGCGTCCTGCGCGGCACTCATGCCGACGTCGACCCGAAGGCGATGGGGATCGGCGTCGAGGCACTGCTCTATGTCGGGATGTCGAAGCATGAGCGCGGCCTGGTCGACCGCTTCCTCGCCGAGATCGTCGAGGTTCCCGAGGTGCGCTGCGCCTTTCTGGTGACTGGGCCGCACGATTTCGTGGTGCATGCCGTCGCGCGCGACATGGCGCATCTGAAAGAGCTCGTGCTCGATCATTTCACCAGCCGGCCGGAGGTGACGCGCATCGAGACCTCGATCATCTACGAAGCGCGGGTGCGCCACGAATTGCCACAGCTGCACGCGCCCCCGAGTTGACCGCTGACCGTTAACCGTTGACCCTTGCCAGCGCCGGCGAAGCGCCGCAACCTTCCGCCCATGATTGCAGCACCCCCCTCCCCCGGGTCCGACTGGCGCGACGACATGTTCGCGGCGCTGCAGGCGGCCGGCATAAGCCAGGTCGGCTATGTCCCCGATGCCGGGCACGCAAGGCTGATCGAGCGCTGCGTGGCCGATCCGGCGATCCGCGCGGTGCCGCTGACCAGCGAAGAGGAAGGCATCGGGCTGGCCGCTGGCGCCTGGCTCGGCGGCCAGCGCGCCGCGCTCCTGATGCAGTCGAGCGGCGTCGGCAACTGCATCAACCTGCTGTCGCTCGCGAAATCCTGCCGCTTTCCGCTGGTTATGCTGGTGACGATGCGCGGCGAGTGGGGCGAATTCAACCCGTGGCAGGTGCCGATGGGAACGCGCACCCAGGCCGCGCTCGAACTGATGGATGTGCTGGTCTACCGGGTGGAGCGCGGCGAGGACGCCGGCGCGACGGTCGCGGCGGCGCTCGACATCGCGTTCAACGGCGGGCTCGCCGCCGCGATCCTCCTGGCGCAGCGCCTGCTCGGCGCCAAGGTGTGGGTGAAATGAGCGGCGCCAGAGACAATGACGCGCGGGCTGCCGACGGGCTCGACCGCCGCGCCGCGATGCGCGCGCTCGTCGAAGCGCGCGGCGACCTGCTGCTGGTAACGGGGCTCGGCTCGACGACCTACGATGCCGCTGCCGCCGGCGACGACCCGCGCAATTTCTACCTGTGGGGCGCGATGGGCGCGGCCGCGATGGTCGGCCTCGGCCTCGCGATCGCGCAGCCCGAGCGCCGCGTCCTCGTCGTCACCGGCGACGGTGAAATGCTGATGGGGCTGGGGGCGCTCGCGACGATCGGGCTGCAGCGCCCGCCCAACCTCGCAATCGCGGTCTTCGACAACGGCCATTACGGCGAGACCGGCATGCAGCCGAGCCACACGCTGGGCGCGGTCGATCTGTGCGCCGTCGCGCGGGCCTGCGGCATCGCGGCGGCCTGCGACATCGCCGACGAAGCGGCGCTCGACGCCTTCGCCCGGCGCCTCACGACAGCGGCCGGGCCGCTCTTCGCGCGAATCGCGATCCGCGCCGAGGAGCCGCCGCGCATCCTGCCCTCGCGCGACGGGGTGCACCTCAAAAACCGCTTCCGCCGCGCCCTCGGCCTCGAATAGGCGCCGGCGCAATGCAGGGCTGTTTGCGGAAATCGGCGGTTTCCGCGCGGGGGAGTTCTGCGGTATCGTTGCTGAACGCTGTTCCGGCGGGACGTGCCGTATCGAGGAGACGCGAGGATGAGTGGAAATTATGCGCCGCTTAACTGCCTCAAGGGTGTCCGGGTCGTCGATCTGACCCAGTTCGAGGCGGGGCCGACCTGCACCGAGGCCTTGGCCTGGCTCGGGGCCGAGGTCGTCAAGATCGAGAACCCGAAATCGGGCGATCCCGGCCGGCGCATCGCCAGCACCGACGCCAAGGCGGCCGACTCGTTCTATTTCAAGATACTCAACGCCAACAAAAAGTCCGCGACGGTCGACCTCAAGACCAAAGAGGGCGTCGAACTCGTCAAGGAGCTGGTGAAAAAGGCCGACGTCTTCGCCGAAAACCTCGCCCCCGGCACGATCGAGCGGCTGGGGCTCGGCTACGACGTGCTGAAGGCGCTCAACCCCGGCATCATCTATTGCCAGGTCAAGGGCTTCGGCGAGGGCAGCCCCTACGAGCGTTCGCTCGCCTTCGACATGATCGCGCAGGCTTCAGGCGGCACGATGAGCGTGACGGGCGAACCCGGCCAGCCGCCGGTCAAGCCCGGCTGCACGATCGGCGACACCGGCACCGGCATGCTGATGGCGATCAGCGTCCTGGGCGCGCTCTACGAGAAGCGCGAGACCGGCAAGGGCCGCCGCCTGCAACTGGCGATGCAGGATTCGGTGATGCACTACATCCGCACCTCGTTCGCGGTGATGAACCAGCAGGGCAACAAGAAGGCGGCGCCGCGCATGGGCGCGCAGTCGACCTCGGGCGCGCCGGCGCCGTGCGGCATCTACCCGTGCAAGCCGGGCGGCTACAACGACTACGTCTATGTGTTCTGCAGCCGCGCCAACCCGGAACACTGGACCCGCCTCCTCAAGGTCATCGGCCGCGAGGAATTGATCACCGACCCGCGCTTCGCGACCAACGAGGAGCGCAACAAGAACGAAGCGTTCATCAACGAGATCATCGCCGAGTGGACCAAGAACCACACCAAGGAAGAGGCGATGCAGATCATCGGCGCGGCCGGCGTGCCCGCCGGGGCCGTGCACGACACGCTCGAACTGCAGAACGACGAGAGCTTCGACAAGCGCGGCATCATGCAGGTGATGAAACACCCGGACGGCGACTTCAAGTGCGAGACCTGGCCGGTGCGCTTCGACGGAAGGCCGCCCGAACTGAAGCCCTCGCCCAAGCTCGGCCAGCACACCGAGGAGGTATTCGTCAGCTGGCTCGGCCTCTCGAGCGCCGACATCGCCAAGCTGCGCGCCGAAAAAGTCCTCGGCAGCTAGCCGAGAGCAGTAGCGGCGGGCTTCGGCCCGCCGCTTCGCTGTTGGGATGGCGTCATTGCGAGGAGCGCAGCGACGAAGCATCTAGTACCACTGTCAATGGAGTGCGAGTCGCGTGCGCGAACAAATTCCTCCCCCGCGACGCGGGGGAGGGGGACCATGCGCAGCATGGTGGAGGGGGCATTCGAGAGAGCTCCCCCTCCGGCTCGCTGCGCTCGCCACCTCCCCCGTAAACGGGGGAGGAACTGTGGAGCGTGGTACTAGGGCCGCTCGCGCTGCTCCACCGAGATTGCTTCGCTGCGCTCGCAATGACGGTTTGCTAGAGGAGGAAGCGACATGGCAGACGTGACCGGTAACGAAATCCTCGCGCGGTGTCTGAAGGCGCAGGGCGTCAAGGATGCGTTCTTCATCATGGGCGGGCCGATGCTCGATGCGGAATCGTGCTGCATCAAGGAGGGCATACGGCTCATCGACACCCGCCACGAGCAGGGCGCGGCCTACATGGCGCAGGCCTATTCGCGGGTCACGCAGGGGCCGGGGGTGTGCATGGCCGCCTCGGGCCCGGCGACGCTCAATTTCGGCACCGGCCTCGCCAATGCCCTCATCGATTGCTGCCCGGTCGTCGCGATCGGCGGCTCTTCCCCGATCGGCCAGTTCGGCCGCCAGGTGTTTCAGGAGATCGACCAGGTCAAGGCGTTGGACGGCTGGGTCAAATACGCCGACCGGGTGCACAATGTGAAGCGCATCCCGCAGCAGGTGAATTTCGCCTTCCAGAAGGCGCTGAACGGCAAGCCCGGCCCGGTCTACCTCGATTTCCCCGGCGATGTCCTTTACGCCAAAACTCCCGAGGACCAGGTCGATTGGAGCTATATGGGCCGGCCGATCCTGAAGCCCCGCCCCTATGCCGAGCCGGCGGCGATCAACGCCCTCGTCGATGCGATCAAGGCCGCACGGGCGCCGATCATCTGCTCGGGCGGCGGCGTTCTCTGGTCGCACGCCTGGGACGAGATGCGCGCATTTGTCGAGAAGGCGGGCATCCCGTTCTACACGACGCCGCAAGGCCGCGGCGTCATCCCCGACGACCACCCCTATTCCTACCTCGCGATGCGCTCGACCGCGTTCCGCGACGCCGATCTGATCATCGTGCTCGGCACGCGGATGAATTACGTGATCGCGCACGCCGCGCCGCCGCGCTTCAACAAGGACGCCAAGATCGCGCGCATCGAGATCGATGCGGAGGAACTCGGCATGTCGGCGCGCAATGTCGACATCCCGGTGGTCGGCGACTGCAAGTCGGTATTGCAGCAGCTGATCGACGCGGTCGACGGCACCACCGCCGAGCGTTTCGCGCCGTGGCGCAAGAAGCTCGCCGACGGCGAAGCGGCGAAGCGCCTGGGCGCCGGCGGCAACTATCCGACGGACGGCGACATCCACCCATTGCGGCTGTGCGAGGAAATCCGGAACTTCCAGAAGCGCGACACGATCCTTTGCGTCGACGGCCAGGAAATCCTCAATTTTGGCCGCCAGTCGATCCCGACCTTCAGCCCCGGCCACCGGCTGAATTCCGGCCCCTTCGGCACGATGGGCGTCGGACTGCCGTTCGCGGTCGGCGCCAAGGCCGCCAAGCCCGACGTGCCGGTCATTTGCCTGCACGGCGACGGCTCCTTCGGGCAGAACGCGATGGAGCTCGACACCGCGGTGCGTCACAAGCTGCCGCTCCTCTGCGTCGTCAGCCTCAACGGCGGCTGGACCGCCGACCCCGACCACAACAAGCCGGGCCGCGATCTGGGCTACACCCGCTACGACAAGATGGCCGAGGGCCTCGGCTGCTACGGCGAATATGTCGAAAAGCCCGAAGACATCCGCCCGGCCCTCGACCGCGCGCAGAAAAAGGTCGACGAGGGCACGGTCGCCCTGGTCAACGTCAAAACCGACTACCGCGCCCGCGCCACCACCGTGCGCTTCTCGAATTACGAAACCTGAACCGTTAAAGCTCGGGCATAACGGAAGGGCGGCTGCGGCCGCCCTTTTTTTAACCTTATTTGATCTTTACGAGCGATGGGGCGTAACGCTAACCTCCCAAGGTGTAACAACAGGTAACCAATAGACAGCGGCCGTTCGGCAATGGCCGCGCCCACGGCTGTCGCGCCGGCGCGCACGGATTTTGGGGAGGTCGAGGTGACCGGAAAAGTCTATAGCGGCTCTTATGCCAACATCGTTCTGCTCGACCCGGGGACGCAGGAAACCGCGACGATCACCGGCATCGTGTCCAATAGCACCGGGACCGACGCCATCCTCGGCACGATCGCCTTCCCGTGGATAGTAAACAATAGCGGCACCGTTGCCGCAACCGGCAGCACCGGCAACGGCATCGAACTCTTGCAGGGCGGTGCCGTCAACAACCAGCTCGCCAAGGCGCTGATCGAGGGTTACGATGGCGTCCTGATCAAGGGCGCCGCCGGGGCGGTGACCAATCTCGGGCTGATCGAGGCGACCGGCACCAACGGCAGGGGCGTCCTCTTCACCTACGGCGGCAGCGTCGTCAACGGCAGCGCCGCCAACACCGCCGCGACCATCGCCGGCGTGCGCAACGCCGTGCTGATCGAGGGCGCCGCCGGCAATGTAACGAATTTCGGCACCGTCACCAGTAGCGGCACGCACGCCACGATCAACCTGTTCGAGGGCGGCACCGTTACCAACGGCTCCAGCGCATCGACCAAGGCGCTGATCAGCGGCGCCGGCACCGGCGTCTATTTCAAATACGGCGGCGGCGGCGTCACCAATTTCGGCAACATCGTCGGATCAACCGGAATCTCTTTGCACGATGGCGGGACAGTAAACAACGGCGCCCCCGGCTCGACCACGGCAACCATTGTCGGGACCAGCGGCGCCGGCGTCGTGATCTCCTTAACAGCGGGCACGGTCGTCAATTTCGGCACGGTCGAGTCGCTGGGGACCAGCCCGGCCATCGTTCTGAACGGCGCCGGCGGCAGCGTCGCAAACGGCAGCGCGGCCGTCACCACCGCACTGATCACCAGCCAAGGGTCGGGGATTTACATCGGTCGCGGACCGGGGGCGGTAACCAATTTTGGCAACATCCTGTCGTCGAGCCTGCGCGGTAACGCGGTCACATTAGACGGCGGCGGCAGCTTAACCAATGAAGGCGCAATCCACAGCAATCATACCAGCAACTCGGTGGTCTACGTTCTTGATGGCGGCAGCGTCACGAATGCCAAAAACGGGCCTATCACCGGTCAGATCTCCGGCATCGGGACGGGGATCGTTTTCCGCGCCGGCCCCGGAACGGTCACGAACTCCGGGTCGATCCAAAGCAGCGGCAACACCGGTGTTTATCTCGGTACCGGCGGCCGAGTCATCAACGTAACCGGCGGACTGATCGCAGGAAAGGGCGATGGGATTTTCGCGCGCGGCGCCGCCGCCACCGTCAGCAATACCGGGGCGATCCAAGCCACGGCAGGCAATGCGATCTATCTGGCCGCCGGGGGCCAAGTCACCAACAACGCCGGCGGGGCAATTACCGGCAGCGGCGACGCCGTTTTCTCGCGTGGCGCCGCGGCGACCGTCAGCAATGCCGGAGCGTTGCAGGGCGGCACCTTCGCAAACGCGGTCTACCTGACAACCGGCGGCAGCGTCACCAACCAGAAGGGGGGCGTGATCGTGGCCGGTGAGAATGGCATCACCGGCAGGGGCCTGCCTATCACTGTGACGAATGCCGGCATGATCGAGAGCACCGGCACCTTCAGCGGCGTCTACCTGCAGGGCGGCGGCAGCGTCGTCAACCAAACCAGCGCTACGATCACCGGCGGATTGGCGGGTCTCCACCTCTGGGGGCCGAACGCCGTTACCGTGACCAATCAGGGCGTCATCACCGGCGCGATCGGCGTCTACGACGATCCTTCCTTTGCGCCCAACCTGACGGTGACCAATTTTGCGACGATCGCAAGCACCGCGGGAACCAGCGGCACCGCGCTCGTTCTCGGCGTCTCCAGCAGCAGAGGCTTGCTGGTCGTCGAACCCGGCTCCACCATCACCGGAATGGTCAACGGCGGCGGCAATGGCGAGGTCGAATTCGTCGAGGGCGGGGTCAACGACGTCAGCAACATGTTCGGCTTTGCGACGATCGAATTGGCCAACGGCGTCAGCCACACCCTGACCCTGACCGACAACAATTTCACCTCGGTCAACTTCAACCACATCACGGTGTTGGGCGGCAACGCCGGCAACACCGTCACGGACTCGGAGTTGGGGACGAGCCCGGTCATCTTTGTCGGCGGCGCCGGTGCCGACACCTTCATCGGCGGCCCCGGCAACGACATCTTCCAGTTCACCGCGGCGGCGCTGCAGTCCACCGACAGCGTCCAGGGCAACGGGGGCACCGACAACCAATTGGTGATGACCAGCCCCGGCGTCGTGACCGCGAACGGCGTCACCGGCGTCGAGATCTACCGGCTCGGCAATGGCGGGCCCGACAGCCTGAGCCTGGTCAACAACAATTTCACCGGCGTTTCGGGCGGCTTCATCCGCGTCTACGGCGGCAATGGCAACAACGCGATCAGCGCCTTGAACGTGACGAACCCGGGCGACCAGGTGGTGATGTACGGCGGCCCCGGCATCGACACGCTGACCGGCAGCGCCAACAACGACATCTTTGTCTTTTCGGCGGCCAATTTGGGGGCGGCCGACACGGTGGCGGGCGGGCTTGGCAGCGACGAATTGCTGCTGACCACCTCGGGCACGATCGCGGTCAACCAGGTGCGGGCGGTCGAGACCTACGTGCTGGCGAGCACCGGCGCCAATACGCTGACCCTGGCGAACGCCAATTTTACCAACGTGACCGGTGACACGATAAAGGTGATCGGCGGCAACGTCGGCAATACCGTCGACGATTCGGCGGTCACCGGACTCAACAAGCTGGTATTCGTCGGCGGCCCCGGCGCCGACACTATCATGGCCGGTCTGAACACCACGGTCACCGGCGGGGGCGGCGCGAACCGGTTCGAGTTTGTCAACAGCGCGCCGGCGACCAACACGATCGTCGACTTCGGCGGCTCCCTGACCAACGGGCTGGTGTTCAGCGTTTCCGGCTTTGCGCTCAGCGGATTTGTCAGCCCGAGCGCCACCCCGCAGCAGTGGACGACAGGCAACGTCGGCACGTCGTTCGCGGAAAACACCACCGGGGCTTACGCCAGCGCAAGTGCGGGCTTCAACTACAACACCAGCACCGGCCAGCTGCACTATTCGTCGACCGGCGCCCCCACCTCACAAAGCCTCGTCGCGACCCTGACGGGTCACCCGGCGGTCGGCGACACCTCCGCGAACATGCAGCTGTTTTTCGTCAGCTGAGGTCGCGGCGGCGCGACGAGGCAGCCGCGGGCCGGGCTGGCATATCGCGCGGGAGTTTCTCAGGCGAAGGCGCGGCGGATCCGGCCCCAATCCTCGATCGCGTGCTCCTGGCCGGGCACGATCTGGATCGCGATCTCGCGGTAGCCGGCCGCCGCCAGGGCCGCGATGCGCTCCTTCAGCTCAGGTTCGCGCGCCGCGAAGGTGGTCAGGCGGATGAGGTCGGCGGTGACGAACTCGCGCTCCTCGGGCTTGACGAACATCAGGTGGCCGCGGTGGTTTTCCAGGTAATGCGCGCCCTGCGGCCGGAAATTGCGGGCGAGCGCGACGTAGCCGGCGACGGCCTCGGCCACCGCCGGCGGCATCTCGGCGAGCGCCGGCCAGCCCATCAGCGCCGCGTCGGCGGCGCGGTGCAGCAGCATCGCGGCGCGCGGGCCCGCTTGCGCGATTGCTCGCGGGCTATCGGCCGGCTCATGCTCGCCAAGCACGACGCCACCGGTCAGCACCACCGCGTCGAGCGCCTCTTCGGCCTGCCCGGCGGCGGCCCATAGGCGGCGCATTTCACCAAGCGCGGCGACGCCGCCCGCGACATCGGCGGTGGTGTTGATCCAGCCCGCGCCGAGCTTGGCGGTCAGTTGCCGCGCCTTGGGGCCGGAGGCGGCGATGTAGAGCCCGATGGGGTCGCGCGTGTTGACGAGGCCGAGTTCGGGGTTGAGCAGGCGAATGAGGCGCCGCTTGCCCTCGAACTCGGCTTCGATCGTCTCCTCGCGCAGCAGCGCGGTGACCTCGCTTATGTAGGCTTCCATGTCGGCGAGCTTGACCGCGCCCAACCCCATCGCGCGGCGCCCGGTAAAGCCGGTGCCGACCCCGAAATCGATCCGCCCCGGCGCCAGCTTGTTGAGCGAGGCAAAGGCGTTGGCCGCCACCGGCGCGATGCGGTTTGAGGGAATGAGGACGCCGGTGCCGAGGCGGATCGTCGTCGTCTTGATGGCGGCCGCGGCCATCGCGACAAACGGGTCGGCGCTCAGCATCTGGGTGTCGTAAAACCAGGCGCGGCTGAAGCCCAGTTCCTCGGCGCGCCGCACCACCCGCCACGAGTAGGCGTCGGTCGGGATCGCGATCGCAAAGCGCATGCCTGCCCTCCCTGGAGGGCCGCGCCGCGCAGCCCTTTAGGTTCCAGACTCAATCATAACCACCAGATAACGATGGCGGCGAGGGTCACCGCGGCGGCGAAGTTGGCGGCGAGCTTGTCGTAGCGGGTGGCGATGCGGCGCCAGTCTTTGAGGCGGCAGAACATGCGCTCGAT
>DATGFP010000038.1:0-50987 GCA_035309005.1 Allostellaceae bacterium
GGCCGCGTTGGCGACGAGGTCGGTTTCACCGGCGATCAGCGCGGCAAACTGCGCCGCCAGGTCGCGGTATGCCGCGGCCTTTTCCGAAGCCATCACGCGGGTCGGCGGCGCTGCCGCATCGGACGATCTCCCGGGGTCGCGCCGTAGGCTAGGGCCGGGGGCGAATTGGGTCAATCGCGGCCGGCGGGCGCCTTGCGGGCGCGGCGGAATGACCTAAAGTTGCGGCCGTATCCCAGCGGCGATCAGGAGCGGGCATGATGCATCATCTGTTCAACCGGCACTTGGCCGCCGTTTCCCTTCTGACGGTCGGCCTGCTGCCGGCGCTCGCCGCCGCCGATACGTGCAGCGCCCGCCACCGGGTCTGCGACGCCTATTGCGAAAAGAATTACGCCAACTCGCCGCATTGCCTCGCCGTATGCCGCAACCAGACGGCAGTGTGCCTGTCGACCGGCTGCTGGGAGAGCAGGGTCACCGCGAAGCGATGCGGTTTCGACCGGCAGTAGGACGCGGCGGGCAATGGCCCCGGCGCGCGGTGCCGGCCTGGTTTACGCCGGCGGGTGGCTGTCGTGGCCGGGCGGCAGGGCGCGGGCGGCCTGCGGCCGTCACGGGGTGGTCGCCGACAAATGCGAGGGCGACGGGGCGAGCCCGGCCGGCATATTCCCGCTGGTGCGCGCCTATTACCGTGCCGATCGCATCGCGCCGCCGGCGTGCGGCCTGGCGGTGACCGCATTGCGGCCGCAGGACGGCTGGGTCGATGACCCCGCCGACCCGCGCTACAACAAATACGTCACGCTGCCTTATCCCGCCCGGCACGAGGCGCTGTGGCGCGACGACGGGCTGTACGATCTGGTCGTCGTGGTCGGCTACAACACCGACCCGGCAGTGCCCGGCCGCGGCAGCGCGATCTTCCTACACGTCGCCGCGCCCGATTTTGCGCCGACCGCCGGGTGCATCGCCATCGCCCGCGATGCGCTCTCCCGGCTGATGGCGTTGCTCGGGCCGGGCAGCACGATCACGATCCGCCCCTGACAAAGCGCCGGACGCGCTATATTAAGGCCTGTTTGCCGCGGCTGACGGACTGGCAGGAGGCACCATGGGTCTCGCCGTCGCGATCCAGATGGATCCGATCGACACGATCAACATTGACGCCGATTCGACCTTCGCGCTGGCGTTGGAGGCGCAGGCCCGCGGCCATGCGCTCTACCATTACCTGCCGCAGGCGCTGAGCTTGCGCGACGGCAGGCTGGTGGCGCGCGGCCGGCCGCTCGAGGTCTTTCGCCGGCACGGCAACCACCACCGGTTCGGCGCCGTCGAAGCGCTCGACCTCGCCGGCTTCGACATCGTGCTGATGCGCCAGGACCCGCCGTTCGACATGGCCTACATCACCGCGACGCATCTCCTGGAGCTGCTGCCCGAGGACGGCCCGCTGGTCGTCAACGACCCGGCCGCGGTGCGCAACGCGCCAGAGAAGCTCTTTGTCCTGCGCTTCCGCGAATTGATGCCGCCGACGCTATTGTCGCTCGATCCCGACGAGATCCGCGCCTTCTGGCAGGAGCACGGCGACATCATCGTGAAACCGCTGTTCGGCAACGGCGGCGCCGGCGTCTTTCATCTGCGGCCCGGCGACGAAAACCTCAATGCGCTGCTCGAAATGTATGCCGCGGTCTATCGCGAGCCGGTGATGGTGCAGCGCTATCTGCCCGAGGTGCGCCAGGGCGACAAGCGCATCATCCTCGTCGAGGGCGAGGCGGTCGGCGCGGTCAACCGGGTGCCGCCCGAGGGCGAGGCGCGCGCCAATCTGCATGTTGGCGGCCGCGCCCAGCAGACCCAGCTCACCCCCCGCGAGCGCGAGATCTGCGCCGCGATCGGCCCGACCTTGCGCCAGCAGGGGCTGGTCTTTGTCGGGATCGACGTGATCGGCGACTGGATGACCGAGATCAACGTGACCTCGCCGACCGGCATCCAGGAAATCGCGCGGCTCGACGGCATCGAGATCGCGCCGTTGATCTGGGACGCGATCGAGGCGCGCTTCGCCGAGCGCAGCGAGCGCCGCCCGGCGTGATCGCGATGCTGGAGCGGCTGTTGCGCCGCTTGCGGCGGCCGGCAGGCGGCCCCGCCTGGCTGCAAGTCGGCGAGTTGCGGCGCCGGCTCGACAGCGGCCAGGTGCAATTGATCATCGACGTCCGCGGCCAGGACGAATTCGACGGGCCGCTCGGCCATATCCCGGGCGCGATCAACGTGCCGCTGGCGGCGCTCGCCGAACGCACCGCCCAATTGGCGCAAACCGCGCTGCCGATCGTGCTGGTGTGTTTGACCGACAAGCGCTCCTCGCAGGCGGCCGCGGCGCTGGAAGCCGCCGGGGTGCGCCAGGTCGCGGTGCTGCAGGGCGGCATGCGGGCGTGGCGCGGCGAGTAGGCCGCCGCTCAACGGCGCCGCCGCTCAATGATGGCGGGCGAGAAATTCCGCCTTGGCGATCATCCGGCCGAGCGTCAGGCGCTGGCGCACGTCGAGCGGCCGGTGGGCGCGCACCGCCAGCAGGTTGCTCGGAAGCCCGCTATGCGCGATCAGCTCGCGCAGGCGGGAGAGCAGCCCGTCGTAACCCTGCCCGTCGAGCGTCCAGTTGCGCACCGGGCCGCTGTCGAGGTGGATGAAGCCCGAGCGCGGATACCAGCCGACGCCGCCGCGCCGCATCGCGCGCGCCGCCTGCATCGCCTCTTCGAGCCGCGTGTCGAAGCGGACATCGATCGCGCGGCCGTAAAGGTGCTGGCTATTGTCGGCGACGCCGAAGGTGGTGCGCGCCAGCATCCGGTTGGTGTCGACCGTGCGGTAGGCCGACAGCACGGTGGCGCGGCTGGCGCCGACCGCGTCCGTCACCGCCGCGAGGAAATCGATCGCCGCGACGTCGTAGGCGAGCTCCTTGCCCGAGTGAAAATCGCGCAGGAAATGCGACAAATCTTCCATCGCAGTCGCGATCGGCCCGTGCTCGTCGCGGTAGGTCCCGGCAAAGGTTTCGCCAGTATGGGGATTGACGAGGCGCAGCGAGCGCAATGGCGGCGGCAGCGGTGCGGCCCGCGCCGACCAGGGGGTTGTGAGCAATCCGCCCGCCAGGGCGAGAAAAAGCCGCCGGTCCATCGCCGATCATTTAAGAGCAACGGGGCCCTAAAGAAAAGAACGCCGCGCGCGCGGCTTGTCGCGCCGAATGTGCTGTGACAAAGTGCCCACTGGTTACTCGGAATCATGGTGCGCAACGCTGCGTTGAACAACTGGTCATCAGAGGTGCATTGACGATGCCAGGGCGGCCGCCCGCCGAACCCGCCGGATCGCTCACCGCGGAGCTGCCGCCCGCGGGTGTGGCGGCGGCTGGATTGCCCCCGGGGGGATTGCCGGCCGGCGAACCGGCGACGCGCGAGCAGCTGATCGGCGAGATGCGCCGGTTGCGGGTCCTGGCCGAAGTCGCCGACACGGTGACGCAGGAATTGTCGCTCGACCACCAGCTGCCGCGCCTCATCGACCTGATCGCCGAGGCGCTGGAGGCCGAGCGCGCCACGCTCTTTCTCCATGACCACGACAGCGGCGAATTGTTTTCGCGCGTGCTGCGCGGCGAGGGCATCGCGGAAATCCGCATTCCCGCGACCGCCGGCATCGCCGGCGCGGTGTTCAGCGCCGGCATCGCCGAGATCATCCCCGACGCCTACCAGGATTGCCGCTTCAACCCCGAGATCGACCGGCGCACCGGCTACCGCACCCGCAACGTTCTGTGCGTGCCGCTGCGCAATCGCGAGGCGCGGGTCATCGGCGTCACCCAGATCCTCAACAAGCGCGCCGGCGATTTCGGCGCCGACGATCTCAGCCTCGCCGAGGCGATCAACCGGCACGCCGCGAGCGCGCTCGAGCAGGCGCTGCTGGTCGAGCGGCTGGAGCGGGCGCAGCGCGAGGAGATCGAGCTTTTAACGATCGCCGAGGCGATCTCGACCGAATTGCGCATCGAGGTCCTCTTTTCGCGGATCATGGCGGCGGCGACCCAATTGCTCAACGCCGAGCGCTCGACGCTCTTTCTGTTCGATACGGCGACCGGGCAATTGTGGTCGCAAGTCGCCGAGGGCGCCGGCCAGACCGAAATCCGCATCCCGGCGCGGGCCGGGATCGCCGGCGCCGCCTTCAGCAGCGGCGAACTGTTGGTGGTGCCCGACGCCTACGCCGACGCGCGCTTCAACCGCGCGGTCGACCGCGCCTCGGGCTTTCGCACGCGCAACATCCTGGCGGTGCCGATCAGCGACCGGACCGGCGAGCGCCTCGGCGTCGTCCAGGTGCTGAACAAGCGCGACGGCGACTTCACCCCGATCGACATCCGCCGCGCCAAGGCGTTCTGCGCCCAGATCGCGATCGCGATCCAGAACGCGCAGCTGTTTTCCGATGTGCTGGCGCTGAAAAACTACAACGAAAGCATCCTGAAATCGCTGTCGAACGGCGTCGTGACGCTCGACCAGCACCTCAACATCGTCAAGATCAACGAAGCCGGCGAGCGCATCCTCGGGATCGCCGCCGAGCAGGTGCTCAGCCGGCCGGCGTCGCAGGTCTTCGGCAACCGCAACCCGTGGATCACCCGCAGCCTCGACTACGTCACCGCGATGGGCGCCAGCGACTACCACGCCGACACCGATTTCGAGCGGGCCGACGGCACCACCGCCGCGGTCAACCTGACCGCGGCGCCGCTGTTCGAGGCCCGCAACAAGCGGCTCGGCTGCATGCTGGTCCTCGAAGACATCACCCGCGAAAAGCGCGTGCGCAACACGATGGCGCGCTATGTCGCCAAGGAGGTCGTCGACAAGCTGCTCGCCAGCGGCCACGATTTTCTCGAGGGCCACTCGCACGTCGCCACCGTCCTCTTCTCCGACATAAGGCGCTTCACGACGCTGGCCGAGGCGATGAGCCCGCGCGACACGGTGGCGATGCTCAACGCCTACTTCACCGCGATGGTCGAGGTGGTGTTCCAGCACGGCGGCATGCTGGACAAGTATATCGGCGACGCGATCATGGCGGTATTCGGCACCGCGGTCAGCGACGCCACCGACGCCGACAACGCGCTGACCGTCGCGACCGAGATGATGCGCGAGCTCGGCCGCTTCAATCTGGAGCGCGGCGAGCGCGGGCTCGAAGCCATCGAGATCGGCATCGGCATCGCCACCGGCGAGGTTCTCGCCGGCTCGCTCGGCTCGCGCCGGCGCCTCGAATACACCGTGATCGGCGACAACGTAAACCTCGCCGCCCGCCTCGAAAGCGCCAACAAGCATTACGGGTCGAGCGTGCTGCTCTCCGCTTCGACCGTCGAGCGGCTGCGCGCGCACGCGATCCTGCGCAAGCTCGACCTGGTGCAGGTCAAGGGCAAGCAGCAGCCGACCCTCGCCTACGAGTCCGTCGAGCACTACGACGCCGAGCATTTCCCCAAGCTGGCGGCGATGATCGGCGCCTACGAGGCCGGGCTCGGCTGCTACCAGCAGCGCGACTGGACGAGCGCGATCCGGCATTTCGCCGCGGCGCTCGACGTGGCGCCGAGCGACCGCCCGTCGCAGATGTTCATCGACCGCTGCCGCTATTACGCCGACAACCCGCCGCCGGAAAATTGGAACGGCGTGTGGATCCTCGAGGAGAAGTAGCAGCGGCCGAGCTCACCAAGGAATTTGTCTTCGGATTGAACGTGGTGACGGTGGCGGGCTTCCTCGTCATGGGCGCCGGCCTCTCGCTCGGCCGCCAGGGCCGGGTCCGCGCGCGCCTCGCGTTCGCCCTGATGGGCGCCGGCACCGCCCTGACCTTTCTCGGCATCTACCTCGCCACGCCCGCCGCGCCCTAGCGATCAATCAACCTCCTCTTCGCCCATTCCGGCGAAGGCCGGGACCCATGCTTCAACCATCGCGACGGCTGAACGATGGGTCCCGGCCTGCGCCGAGATGACGGATGTGGGTGGGGACACTACCGGCCGGCGAGGGAGAGCCGCCGGCCGGCCCAGTCGGGCCGCGGCAGCCGCGCGTGGGCCCCGGCCCAGCGGGCGACGCGGGCGCGCAGATTGGGCGGAAAGGGGCTCACCCGGCGCGCCCTCAAATCGACGTGGAGAAACATCAATTCCTGGGTCGCGGCGCGATGACCGCCATCGAGCGCGAACATCTCGTGCGCCAGGTGCAGGCGCTTGTCGTCCGCCCCGAGGATCTGCGTCGCGACCCGCACCCGCGCGCCGACCAGGAGCTCGCGCTCGTAGAGGTTATGGGTTTCGGCGACGAAGGTGCCGAGGTCGCTCTGGCGGCGGTAATCGAGCCCGAGCCCCAATTCCTCGAACAGGAGGTCGGTCGCGCGGTCGAACAGCACGGTGTAGTAGGCGAGGTTCATATGCCCGTTGTGGTCGATCCACTCGGGCAGCACCTCGCCCTGGAAGCGTTCGAACGGCGCGGCAATCTCCATCGCGATAGGCTCCTCGGCGGCGACCCGCGCTTGTAGCAGGCAATGCCGCCAGCGGGCGAGGGGGGGGCGCCGCCGCCCCCGCGATTGCGTCGCCGTCACGAGTTTGTTACAACCCGCTCGCGCGTGAAGCCGCGGGACCGGGCCCGCCGGCGCCGCTCAGCTGCCGGCCATGAAAATCCTCACCTGCAACAGCAATCGGCCGCTCGCCGAGGCGATCTCCGCCTATCTCGGCCTGCCGCTGACGCGGGCCAGCGTGCGGCGCTTTTCCGACATGGAGGTGTTTGTCGAGATCCACGAGAACGTCCGCGGCGAGGACGTTTTCGTCGTGCAGTCGGGGTCCTACCCGGCCAACGACCATTTGATGGAGCTGCTCGTTACGCTCGACGCGCTGAAGCGCGGCTCGGCGCGGCGGATCACCGCGGTGATGCCGTATTATTGCTACTCGCGGCAGGACCGCAAATCGAGCCCGCGCTCGCCGATCTCGGCGAAGCTGGTCGCCAACCTGATCACCACGGCGGGGGCCGACCGGGTGCTGACCCTCGACCTCCACGCCGGCCAGATCCAGGGGTTTTTCGACATCCCGACCGATAACCTCTACGCCGAGCCGGTGCTGGTGAAGGACATCCAGGACAATCACGCCGGCGCCGACCTCGTGATCGTCTCGCCCGATGTCGGCGGGGTCTTTCGCGCCCGCCAGATCGCGCGGCGGGTCGACGCCGACCTGGCGATCATCGACAAGCGGCGCGAGCGGGCCGGCGTTTCCGAGGTCATGAACATCATCGGCGACGTCAAGGGGCGGCGCTGCATCCTGGTCGACGACATCGTCGACAGCGCCGGCACCCTGTGCAACGCCGCGGAAGCCCTGATGGACAGCGGCGCCGAGGGCGTTTATTCCTACGTCACGCACGGCGTCTTGTCGGGCGGCGCGGTGGCGCGGGTCGCCGCCTCGCCGATCAAGATGCTGGTGTTGACCGACAGCATCGTCGCGACCGAGGCGGTGCGGCTGTCGCGCAACGTGCGGCAGCTGACGATCGCCCCGCTGATCGCCGAGGCGATCCTGCGGATCAGCGAGGAAAGGTCGGTTTCGAGCCTGTTCGATTGATCGCGGCGGCGCGCCCCGGCGATGGCGCTCGGGTGGCGGGCGGCTGCGGTGTTGGTTTTTTTCTGAAGGAGTAGGAAGTCGATGCCCGAGATCATCAGCCTCAGCGCCGAGCCGCGCCCCAGCGCCGGCAAGGGCGCGGCGCGCGCGACGCGGCGCGCCGGGCGCGTCCCGGCGATCGTCTACGGCGACAAGTCGGAGCCGGCGATGATCAGCCTCGACCCGCGCGAGCTCGGCCGGGCGCTGGCGCGGCCCGGGTTTTTCGCGACCCTCGTCGATGTCAACATCGCCGGCACGACGCACCGCACCCTGCCGCGCGACGTGCAGTACCACCCGGTCAGCGACGCGCCGCTGCATGTCGATTTCATGCGGGTCGTCGCGGGGGCGCAGGTCACCGTGATGATCCCGGTGGTCTTCATCAACCATGAGCGCTCGGCCGGCTTGCGGCGCGGCGGCATCCTCAACATCGTGCGCCACGGCGTCGAGATGATCTGCTCGGTCGACAACATCCCCGAGCGCCTCGTCGTCAGCCTCGACGGCCTCGACATCGGCG
Organism: Allostellaceae bacterium; assembly: GCA_035309005.1. Classification (GTDB taxonomy): domain Bacteria; phylum Pseudomonadota; class Alphaproteobacteria; order ATCC43930; family CGMCC-115725; genus DATARH01. The sequence continues at coordinate 8,103 of DATGFP010000038.1, forward strand.
ACAGCGTGCATATCGGGGCGGTCGAGATGCCGCCGGGCGCCCGCGTCGCGATCCACGAGCGCGATTTCACGATCGCCAGCATCGCCGCCTCCTCGGCGGTGCGCGAAGAGGCGTTGGCGGCGGCGGCGAGCGCCGCGGTCGCGCCGACCGAGGAGGCGCCGGCGGCGACCCCGACCCCGGCGGCCTAGCGCCGGCCGGCTGCCAGCGCATTGCACAGCGGCGCGCGCGGCAGCGATGCGGCTCATCGTCGGCCTCGGCAACCCGGGCAGAAGCTACGCGCGCAACCGCCACAATATCGGCTTCATGGCGGCCGCCGCGATCGCCGGGCGCTATGGCTTCCCGGCGTTCCGCAGCCGCTTCAAGGGCGAATTGGCGGAGGGGGTGATCGCCGGCGAACGTCGCCTCCTGTTATGCCCGCAAACCTTCATGAACGATTCGGGCGAGGCGGTGCTGGCGGCGATGAGCTTCTACAAGATCGCCCCGGGCGAGATCGTCGTGATCCATGACGAGATCGACCTGCGCCCCGGCAAGGTCCGGGTGAAGCGCGGTGGCGGCGCCGCCGGCCACAATGGGCTGCGCTCGATCGACGCGCTGGTCGGGCAGGATTACTGGCGTATCCGCATCGGGGTCGGCCATCCCGGAATCAAGGAGCTGGTGCAGCCCTATGTGCTGCAGAATTTTCCGGCCGACGAGATGCGGCTCTGGGTCTTGCCGCTGCTCGATGCGCTGGCCCAGAGCCTGCCGCTGCTGCTCGGCGGCGCGCCCGACGCCTTCATGAGCGAGGTGGCGCGCCTCGCCCCGGCGCCCGCCGAGCCGGAGGCCGACGCGCCGGGCTAGGTCTGGATTTCGCCGCCGGCGACCAACATTTACGTTCTGGCCGGGCTTGTTCCGGCCGTTGTGGTGCAAGGACAGCATGGGCTTCAATTGCGGCATCGTCGGCCTGCCCAACGTCGGCAAGTCGGCCCTTTTCAACGCGCTGACCGCGACCGAGGCGGCCGAGGCGACGAAATATCCATTTTCGACGCGCGAAGCCAATGTCGGGCGCGTCGCGGTGCCCGACGAGCGCCTGCAGGTCTGCGCCCGGCTCGCCAAATCGGTCAAGATCGTGCCGACCCAGCTCGAATTCGTCGACATCGCCGGGCTGGTGCGCGGCGCCTCGAAAGGGCAGGGGCTCGGCAACCAGTTTCTCGGCCATCTGCGCGAGGTCGACGCGATCGCCCACATCCTGCGCTGCTTCGAGGACGACAACATCGTCCATGTCGAGGGCTCGGTCGACCCGATCCGCGACGCCGAGACCGTCGAGACCGAACTGATGCTGGCTGATCTCGACAGCCTCGAGCGCCGCATCGTCGCGCTGGAAAAGCGCGTGCGCGGCGGCGACAAGGAGGCGCGCAGTCTGCTCGCCGTGATCGAGCCGGTGTTGGCGGGCCTGCAGGACGGCGTCCCGGCGCGCCGCGTCGCGCTCGCCCCCGAGCAGCAGGCCGAACTGAAGACGCTGCAGCTCTTGAGCGCCAAACCGATGCTTTACATCGCCAATGTCGACGAGGCGGCGGCCGCGAGCGGCAACCCGCTCAGCGCCCGCGTCGCCGACTACGCCGCCACCCAAAACTCGCCGGCAGTGACGATCTCGGCGGCGATCGAAGCCGAGCTCGCGATGCTCGCCGACCCGGGCGAGAAGGCGGAATTTCTCGCCGCCCTCGGGCTCGGCGAAACCGGCCTCGCCCAGGTCATCGGCGTCGGCTACACGCTCCTCGACCTGATCACCTTCCTGACCGCCGGGCCCAAGGAATCGCGCGCCTGGACGATCACCCGCGGCACCAAGGCGCCGCAAGCCGCGCGGGTCATCCACAGCGATTTCGAGAAGGGCTTCATCCGCGCCGAGACCATCGCCTACGCCGATTTCGTCGCCTGCAACGGCGAGCAGGGCGCCAAGGACGCCGGCAAGATGCGTCTCGAAGGCGCCGAATACGTCGTGCACGACGGCGACGTCATGCATTTCCGCTTCAACGTGTGAGCCGCCCCGCCGCCGACTTGAAGAGCGCCGCCGCTACATCTATGTAGTACCCGGTGTATTACGGAGGTGCGTTATGTCCGCCCCGATCTCGATCAGGCTCGATGACCAGGTGCGCGCGGAACTGGAGGCGGAAGCCCGGGCGCGCCGCATCGGACTGGCGACCCTGCTGCGAGAAATCGCCAGCGACGCCGCCCGCCAGGTCAGGCGCAAGCGCATCCGCGAGCAAACCGCAGCCGTCGGCCGCTACGTCGCGAGCCATCCCGAGGCCAAGGAATTTTTCGAGTTCTGGGGCACCCCGCGCATCGAGGGGCTGTAGCGCGTGCCGACGTTCGCTCCGGGCCAGATCGTTCTGGTCGATTGGCGCGACGCCCTACCGAAAGAACCCAACAAGCTGCGGCCGGCAATCGTCGTCGAGGACGCCCTGTTGTTCGATCCCGCCTATCCCAATCTTATCCTGGTGCCGCTCTCCGACGATGCCGATTTCGCGGTCGCCGATCTGGCGCTCGCGATCGACCCGACGCCCGAGAACGGCTGCACCAAGCGCTGCTACGCGCTGTCGCACTGCGTTACGACAAACTCCAAGAATCGCGTGCAGCCGACGCCGTCGCGCGTCCTGCCGGAGCAGCTGCACGCGATCCGCCGCCAGATCGCGGTCGCGATCGGCGTCGAATAAGGCGCCCTCAGAATGCGGCGCGGGCGCCCGGCATGTCGGAGATGAAGTCCTCGCCCGAATGCGGCTGGATGTCGCCCGAGATCTGGCCGCCGTTCTCGATCTCGATCTGGCCGTAGCGGATCGAGCCCGAGACCCGTCCGGTGGCGCGGATGAAGAGCCGCTTGCGAACGACGAGGTTGCCCTCGAAGCGGCCGCGCACTTCCGCTTCGTCGATCGTCGCGGAGCCCTTGAACAGCCCCGATTCGGCGATGTCGACATCCTGGCAGTTCTGCAAATTGGCTTCGACGCTGCCCTCGACGATCAGCCGGTCGCACGAGGTGATCTCGCCCGACAGCGAGATTTCGCGGCCGACGATCAGCTTGCGCGCCTCGTTGTCGCTGCGCCGCGGCATCGCCGCCGGCGGCGCGCCGGGGCGGGGCCCCGCTTCGGGCGGGCGGCCGGCCTCGACCGGCGGGCGCGGCGGCTCGGGGGCGCGCGGTGGCACCGGCATCGGCGTCGGCGCCCGGCTGATCGGCGCGACGGTGGCCGGCGGCGCCGCGGGCCGAGCCGGCTTCATCGGGATGCCGAGATCGTCGGGTGCGTCGGCCATATTGCGATCCTCTGTTTCGGTTCTCTTCCGGGTGAACATGGAAGGGACAATCCATCAGTTGCTGTGGCAGGTCGTGGTTTCTTTGGGCGCGGCAGGGTGCTCCGGCTGATTACTGTGAACTGGGCAGCGGCTCGGCGCGGCGCAGCCCCTCGAAAATGTGCAGCATGAACGCGGTCGCGATCACCGGCGCGATCAGGTTGACCAGCGGCACCGCGAACAACCCCGCGATCACCACGCCGCCGGCAAACACGCGCCGCGCAAAGTGCTGCCGCGCCGCCCGGGTTGCCGCCGGATCGAGCCGCCTCAATGCGACCACCTCGAAATACTCGCGGCCGAGAAGATATCCGTTCAGCCCGAGGAAAACAAAAAAATTTATCCCCGGCGCCAGCAGATAGACCGGCAGCGCCAAGAGATTCACAAGGATGGTGAGGCCCATAAGCCGCGCGCTCGCGATTATCGTCTCGCCAATCGGGGCGCGCCGGGCGGGGCCGCGGCCCGGATAGTCGAGCGACTCGACCGCGCCGGCGATTCGCTCAAGAAAAAGCCCGAGGACGAGGGTGGCGACCGCCGGAAACAGCAGCCAGCTCAGCGCCACAACCGCGAACGCGCCGAGGATGTCGACGAGCCAGTCGAGCGGCCGCCAGCCGAACCGCACGCCGTGGTCGAGCGCGACCGCGACGCCGGTCCACAGTACGAGAAAGAGGAGGAGGGCGAGCCCCAGGCCGAGCCACACGATGCGGCGCAACGCCGGCGCCCCCAGGTCACGAAAGGCGCGAGCCAGCGCGACGAGCATCACCGCTTCTACGCGAAGCGCCGCCAGCGGCCAATGGCGAATCTCGCGGGCGCCGGCTTGCCGGGCGGCGCAATGACCCTATACTCCGCGCCCTTCGCCGCCAGCAGGAACCAGCCGCATGAATTCCGCCGCCCTCGACGTCGTCGGCATCGGCAACGCGATCGTCGATGTGATCGCCCATGCCGACGAGCGGTTTCTCGCCGATGAGGGCCTGGCCCCCGGCGCGATGACGCTGATCGACGCCGAGCGCGCCGAACTCCTCTACCGCAAGATGGGGCCGGCGATCGAAAGCTCGGGCGGCTCGGCCGGCAACACGATGGCCGGGTTGGCCTCGTTGGGCGGCGCCGGCGGCTATATCGGCAAGGTGCGCGACGATATTCTGGGCGAGGTCTTCCGCCACGACATCACCGCGGTCGGCGTGCGCTTCCCGACCCCGGCGGCGACCGCGGGACCCGGCACCGCGCGCTGCCTTATCATGGTGACGCCGGACGGGCAGCGCACGATGGCGACCTATCTCGGCGCCTGCGTCCAGCTTGGGCCGGACGACATCGACGCGGCGCTGATCGGCGCCGCCCGGGTCACCTATCTCGAGGGCTACCTGTTCGATCCGCCGCTCGCGCAGGAAGCCTTCCGCGCCGCCGCGGCGATCGCCCACGGCGCCGGCCGACAGGTCGCGCTGAGCCTCTCCGACCCGTTCTGCGTCGGGCGCCACCGCGCCGCCTTTCGCGAGCTCGTGATGGGCGAAGTCGACATCCTCTTCGCCAACGAAGCGGAAATCTGCTCGCTCTACGAAACCGACAGCTTCGCCACGGCGGCGGCGGCGGTGCAGGGCCACGTCGCGATCGCGGCCCTGACCCGCAGCGCCCACGGCAGCCTCGTCGTCGCCGGCGGCGCGGCGCACAGCGTGCCGGCGGCGCCGGTCGAACACGTCGTCGACACCACCGGCGCGGGCGACCTTTATGCCGCGGGCTTCCTCTACGGCTTGACCCGCGGCCTCGCGCTCCCCATTTGCGGCGCAGTCGGCAGCGTTTGCGCCGCCGAAATCATCAGCCATGTCGGCGCCCGGCCGGAGGTCGCGCTGTCCGGGCTTGTCGAGGCGGCGGGCCTCCTCTGAGCGCTCTGCCGCCGCTTTTGCGTTCAGGATCACATGGACATCCGCAACATCGCGATCATCGCGCATGTCGACCACGGCAAGACGACGCTGGTCGACCAGCTGCTGCGGCAATCGGGCTCGTTCCGCGCCAACCAGCAGGTCGCCGAGCGCGCCCTCGATTCCAACGAGCTTGAGCGTGAGCGCGGCATCACGATCCTCGCCAAGTGCACCTCGGTCGTGTGGAAGGACGTGCGCATCAACATCGTCGACACACCCGGCCACTCCGATTTCGGCGGCGAGGTCGAGCGCATCCTCGGCATGGTCGACGGCGTTCTCGTGCTGGTCGACGCCGCCGAAGGCCCGATGCCGCAGACCAAGTTCGTCGTCGGCAAGGCCCTGGCGCGCGGCCTCAAGCCGATCGTCGTCATCAACAAGGTCGACCGCCCGGACGGCCGCCCCTCGGAAGTGCACAACGAGGTCTTCGACCTCTTCGCGCTGTTGGACGCGAGCGAGGCGCAGCTCGATTTCCCGACCCTCTTCGCCTCCGGCCGCGACGGCTGGGCGGTCGCCGACCTCGCCACCCTGGAACACAAGCGCGGCCGCGACCTGGCGCCGCTGTTCGACCTGATCGTCGCGCATGTGCCGCCGCCAAATCTTGGCGCGGACGGGGCCGATCCCGACGCGCCCTTCGCGATGCTGGCGACGACGCTCGATTACGACCCGTTCTTGGGGCGCGTCTTGACCGGGCGCATCCATTCCGGGGTCGCCCGCCTCAACATGGCCGTGAAATCATTGAGCCGCGACGGCCGCACGATCGAGCAGGCGCGGCTGACGAAACTCCTGGCCTATCGCGGGCTCGAACGCCGCGCCGCCGAGGAAGCCCGCGCCGGCGACATCATCGCGGTCGCCGGTCTCGCCGAAACCACCGTCGCCGACACGATCTGCGCCCCCGAGGTGACGACCGCGCTGCCGGCCGACCCGATCGACCCACCGACGCTGTCGATGACGTTCTCGGTCAACGACAGCCCGCTCGCCGGGCGCGACGGCAGCAAGGTCACCTCGCGGGTCATCGCCGAGCGCCTCCACCGCGAGGCCGAGGGCAATGTCGCGATCAAGGTGCGCGAGAGCGCCGAGAAGGATGCGATCGAGGTCGCCGGGCGGGGCGAATTGCAACTCGGCGTCCTGATCGAGACGATGCGCCGCGAAGGCTACGAGATGTCGATCTCGCGCCCGCGCGTGCTCTTTCGCACCGATCCGGTGAGCGGCCAGCGGCAGGAGCCGATCGAAGAGGTCATCGTCGACGTCGACGAGGATTTCGCCGGCATCGTCGTCGACAAGATGAGCCGCCGCAAGGCCGAGATGCAGGAGATGCGGCCCTCGGGCGGCGGCAAATTGCGGCTGTCGTTTCTGGCGCCGACCCGCGGGCTCATCGGCTACCACGGCGAATTTCTCACCGACACCCGCGGTAGCGGCGTGATGAGCCGGCTGTTTCACGGCTATGCCCCCTTCAAGGGGCCGCTCGAGGGGCGGCGCAACGGCGTCCTCATTTCCAATTCGCAGGGCGCCACGGTGGCCTACGCGCTGTGGAACCTGGAAGAGCGCGGGCCGCTCTTCATCGGTCCGGGCACCGATACCTACGCCGGGATGATCGTCGGCGCTCACAGCCGCGGCAACGATCTCGACGTCAACCCGCTGAAGGGCAAGCAGCTGACCAACATCCGCACGACCTCGAAGGACGAGGCGGTAAAGCTGACGCCGCCCGTGCAGATGAGCCTCGAAGAGGCGATCGCCTATATCGAGGACGACGAGCTCGTCGAGGTGACGCCAAAGGCGATCCGGCTGCGTAAGCGCCTCCTCGACTTCAACGACCGCCGCCGGGCCAACCGCGCGGCGGCGGCGGCGGAGTAATTGCAACGCGCGCCATGACGCTGACCGCGAAGAGCGCCAGTGCCAGCGTCGCCAGCCACCATTCCTCCCAGATGCCCCAGCCGGAGCCGGCGATCGCCAGCGCCGCCGCGAGGCTGCCGCCGGAAGCCGCGCGGTAAAGCCGCGGCCACGCCGCCGCGCCGAGCCGCAGCCACAACAACCCGACGAGGAGCGCGGTCAGCGCCGCGCCCGGCGCCCCGAGCTCGAGCCAGACCTGCAGCGCCGCGTCGTGCGGGTGGAGCGGCAGCCAGTCCTGTCCCGGGCGGATTTCGACCTTGCCACCGGGGATCGCGCGTGCCGTATCGAGCCCCCAGCCAAGGAGCGGCCGCTCGGCGATGCGGTCGCCGGTGAAGGACCAGATCAACAGCCGATGCCCAGCGGAATTCTTGAAGGCGTCGACCCGGGCGAAAAGCGCCGGCGAATGCGCGAGGCGCGGCAGCGTCACCGGCGCCGTCAGGATCGCGAGCGCCGCCGCCACCGCCGCGACGCGCGTCACTGCGGCGGGCCGCCAGTAGACGAGCGCCGCCACCGGCAGGCTCAGCCCAAGCGCGAGCTTCGCGCTGGTGTCGTCGAGCAGGCCGACCGCGGCGCCGACGCCTAGCGCGGCCAGGGCGGCGAGGACCGCCCGGCCGCGGCACAGGAGCAGCGCGCCGGCCGGCAACAGAAAGAGCGTCAGCCATGCCGCCACCGAGTTGAGGCGCGGCGCCGCGAACGGGCGGACCGTGACGTAGCGGGCGAGGCCGCCGGCGCTCGCCAAATCGTAGAGCGCGAGCCCAATGCCAAGCGCCGATCCGGCGAAGAGGCAAGCGGCGAGGCGGCGCGGCGCGGCGACCCGCCCGGCCGCCGCGGCGAGCGCCAGGGCGGCGGCGGCGAGGCCGGCGAGGCGCAATTCGAGGACAAGGCTGCGCCACGGTGTGATCGACCAGGCGGCCGACAGCAGCGCCCACAGTAATAGGGCGGCGATGAGCGCCGCCGGCAGGCGCAGCCCGGCGAAGCGTCGCGGTGGCGAGGCCGCGACTAGCCCCGCCGCGCACAACCCGGCGACCCCAACGAGCGCCGCCGCGCCGCGCGGCACCACGGCCAGGAGCGGCGGCAGCAGGAAAGCGCAAGCGTCGAGCCCCGCTTCGCAGGCGCGGCGGAGCGCGGGCATCGCACCGCCGGCGCCATTCGGCGCGCGCTCTGACTTGGCCGGCTCGCTGACGATGGCGCACTCCCGTCCCGGTCCGCCCTGGCGCGCGGCGGGGCGCAGAATATGGCAAAACCGCGCGTGCCACCAGCCGGCCGCCCTGGGGCCGGGCCGCGGATTTTCGCCGCGCTCGCGGAACCAAAGGCAGCGCGGCGGCGTCACGCAGGCGAGGCGGCTAGCAACGGATTGAGGAGAGGAGCCATGGCGAGGCATCAAAGCTCGGGGCAGCAGAAGACGGTCGAGCGCGTCATGCACGAATTCAAGCACGGCGAACTGAAGACCGCCCGCGGCAAGAGCAAGGTCAAGAACCCGAAGCAGGCGATCGCGATCGCGCTGCATGAGGCGGGCGCCTCGAAATACCAGAGCGCGCAGGAAAACCAGCGCAATTTGCGCCGCACCAAGGCCAAGGAACGCCGCCGCTAGACCTAGACCAAGGCCGAGCTTTACGCCGAGGCGAAGCGCCGCAACATCGCCGGCCGATCGAGGATGGACAAGGGCGAATTGCAGCGCGCGCTGGGCCGCTAGATTTCGCCGAAATTCGCTAGATTTCGCCCCGGGCGGTTTTTGGCTCGCGCCATCGCCGCTCGTCGCGGCACACTGCGCACATGGCCGCGCAGGGCGACCGCAGAGGGGCGAAACTGAGATGCAATTCGGGTTCAACCTGCCGAACAGCGGCGCGCTGGCGGCGCCCGAGATCATGCTGCGGCTGGCGCGCGAGGGCGAGGCGCTCGGCTACGATTACCTGACCGTGACCGACCACGTCGCGCTGCCCGACATGGCCGAGCCCGGCTATCCCTATTCCGAAAGCGGCGCGTTCTATTCGTTGGACAGCGCGCATCGCCACGAGATGCTGACGCTTGCCGCCTGGCTCGCCGGCGTCACCCGGCGCGTGCGCCTCGTGCTGGCGGTGCTGGTGGTGCCGCACCGCCCGGCGGTGCTGGCGGCGAAGCAGCTGGCGACGATCGATGTTCTGTCGAAGGGGCGGCTCACGGTCGGGATCGGCGCCGGCTGGCTGAAAGCTGAGTTCGATGCGGTCGTGACGACCCCCTTCGCCGAGCGCGGCGCCGTGACGGATGAATATGTCGCCGCGTTCCGCACGCTGTGGACCGAGAAGAAGCCGGTGATCGACGGACGCTACGTGCATTACGACCGGCTGCTGCTGGAGCCGAAGCCGGTGCAGAAGCCGCATCCGCCGATCTGGGTCGGCGGCGAGAGCGGCCCCTCATTGCGCCGCGCCGCGCGGCTCGGCGACGCGTGGTATCCGATCGGCACCAACAACGCCCATCCGCTCGACTCGCTGGCGCGCTACCGCGCTGGCATCGAGCGTCTGCGCCGCGCCACCGAGGCGGCCGGCCGCAAGCGCGACGCGGTGGCGCTGACCTACCGGGTCAAACGCACCGGCGACGCGCTGCCGCCGCGCGCCTCCGACGGCGAGCGCCGCCTCTTCTCCGGCAGCGAGGCCGACATCGTCGGCGACATCCACGCCCTCGAGGATCTCGGCGTCACCGCGATCGACTTCGATTTCGAGCGGCCCGAGGAGAGCGCCGTCCGCGCCGAGATGCGCGCGTTCCGCGAGCGGGTACTGGCGCTCGTATAGGCAACCCACTATCTGTCGCCGGTGCGGATTTGCACGAAGGAGAAGCCGGTGAGCTCTCTTCCGCTCGATCGGGACGCCCTGGCGCAACTTTGCCGGCGCCACGGCATCCGCCGCCTGTCGCTATTCGGCTCGGTACTGAAGGGCAGCGCTCGACCGGACAGCGACGTCGATCTTCTCGTCGAATTCGAGCTTGGCGCCGTCCCCGGTCTCCTTGGCATGGCGGCAATCGAGGCCGAGCTCTCCGCGCTGCTGGGCGGGCGCCGCGTCGATCTGCGCACCGCGCACGAACTCAGCCGCCATTTCCGCGACGAGGTCGTGCGCGCCGCCGAGGTGCAGTATGCCGCCTGACGATCGGACGCGCGTCCGGCATATGATCGAGGCAGCCGAGGCCGCCTCTAATTTCGTTTCCGGCCGGTCTCGCGCCGATCTGGAGAGCAACCAGATGTTGGTTTTCGCGCTGGTGCGAGCCATTGAAATAGTCGGAGAGGCTGCCAGCAAGGTAAGTGCTGCGACCCGGCAGTCGTCGAGCGATGTGCCGTGGACCTTGATCGTTTCGATGCGCAACCGCGTGGTCCATGCGTATTTCGATATCGACCGCGAGATTGTTTGGCAGACCTGCAACGCAGGAGCTGCCGCAACTGCTGCCGACGCTTCGCGCTTTGGTAAAAGAGTGAAATCGGATCATCCGATATTTACCGCGCGCCGTGTGGCCCCCGCGGCCGGCCAATCAATATCGTAGCGTTATCGGTCCGCCGTCCTCGCCGAGATGCGCGCGTTCCGCGAGCGGGTGCTGGCGAAGCTCTGATCAGCGTTCCGCCGTGCCGAGGAGGCGGGTTTGGCCGCCGTTCTTAGCGATCAGTTCGGTTGCGCTGCGATCAAAGCTGGCGAATACCTCACCACCGAGCCGCCGTCCGTCAAAGGCGATCACGCCATCGGCGAAATCACCGCCGGTTTCAAGTAGGGCTAAGCCCGCCTCGATCGCAGGCCGATCCACGATCACATTTGGTATGGCGAGAAGGGTTCGGATCGCTTCCCCTACCTCACCGGCGCTCCGGCGGTAGACGCGCGTCGTGACCCAGACGAACTCACACAGCACCGCAAGCGGTATCGCGATCAGTTCCGCGCTTCGCAGCAATTCCTCGGCGAGTCTCGCTTGCTCCGGATCATCAAAGACCATGGCACGCACAAGGACATTTGTATCGACCGTGATTCTCAAAGCTCGCCTGCCCAACCCTTTTCCGTGATCTCCTTGATCTCCTCGATCGACAACGGCTTGGTCCCGGGCCGATACAAGCAGGCGATAACGTCATTAACCGAACCCGCGGGCTTCGCCGCGCGCAATTCCAACCGACCATTCGGCAGGAGATCGATCTCGACCTTCTGGCCGGGTACGACGCCGAGGTGCCGCAACACCTGCTTGCGCAGCGTAACCTGCCCCTTTGCGGTAACGGTCAGGGTGGACGTCATCCAGTGTCTCCAACTCCGTTCAAATAGCATGTAAGGCTCTATCACCTTACATGCAAGCGAATGCCAGACTGGCGGACAAACCCGTGGCATTGGCCCGCCGGTCGGGGCAGACTTGGGCCAACGCGAAACCTCAGCCGGGAGGACTCCGAGCAATGCAATCGCAATCAGCCCCGCAGCGCCATTTGCCGATCCGCAAGGACTGGCTGGCTGCGACGCAGGAGAAGGCGCTGGAGCCCGACCGGCCGATCATCGACCCGCACCACCATCTGTGGGACCGGCCGGGCAACCGCTACCTGTTCCACGACCTGATGGAGGATCTGGACAGCGGCCACAACATCCGCGCCACGGTGTTCCTCGAATGCCGCGAGATGTACCGCGCCGAGGGGCCGCCGGAATTGCGCTCATTGGGCGAGACGCAATTTGTCGCCGGCGTCTCGGCGATGGGCGAAAGCGGCAAATACGGCGAGGCGCGCGCCTGCAAGGGGATCATCGGCAACGTCGATTTCCGCATCGGCAGCCGCGCCAAGGGCGTCCTCGAACAGCACGTCACGCTGTCGGGCGGGCGCTTCCGCGGCATCCGCAACGGCGCGACCTGGCACGCCGACCCGAGCCTGCGGGTCTTCACCTCGGGCTCGGGCGAGGGGCTTTACCTGGACCGCGCGTGGCGCGAGGGCTTCGCCGTGCTGGCGCCGCTCAACCTCACCTTCGAAGCCTGGATGTTTCATTCGCAGCTCGGCGATCTGATCGACCTCGCGCGCGCCTTCCCCGAAACGAAAATCGTGCTCAACCATATCGGCGGCGCGTTGGCGGTCGGCCCCTATGCCGAGAAGCGCAAGGAAGTCTTCGACGAGTGGCGCACCCAGATCCAAAAGCTCGGGCAGTTCCCCAACGTCTACATCAAGCTGGGCGGGCTCGGCATGCCGTCCTTGATGGGGTTCGAGATGGGGCAGCAGCGCGAGGCGCCCTCCTCGGAGCAGCTGGCGAAGGCGTGGAAGCCCTATCTCGACACCTGCATCGAAGCCTTCGGCCCCGACCGCGGCATGTTCGAAAGCAACTTCCCGGTCGACAAGGGGATGTGCAGCTATTCGAATTTGTGGAACGCCTTCAAGCGCGTCGCCGAGAACTATTCGAACGACGAAAAGAACGCGATGTTTCACAACACCGCGCTGAAGTTCTACCGCTTGTGGTGATCAGGGATCCACCCCGGCGAAGGCCGGGGCCCATCTAAGCGCTTCCCGTGCCGTCGCCGGCATGGGCCCCGGCCTTCGCCGGGGTGGACCTAGAAAGGGAGAGACGCATGCCATTGCCCAGACAAGAGGTCGACGCGACCACACCCAAATACCTGCGCGACAAGTATGCGATCGTCGGGGTCGGCGAGACCACCTACACCCGGGGCTCCGACAAGACGACGCGGGCGCTCGGCACCTGGGCGGTGCGGAACGCGATCCTCGACGCCGGCCTCAAGCCTAGCGACATCGACGGCATGCTGGATTATTCCGGCGGCGACTCGACCAGCGCCACCTTCATCGCCGGCGACCTCGGCATCCGGCTCAATTTCTACATGGACGTGGTTGGCGGCGGCTCGTCGACCGAGGCCCTCATCGGCATCGCCATCGGGCTCATAGAAGCCGGCTGCTGCAAGACCGTCGCGATCTTCCGCGCGATGAACGGGTTTAGCCAAGTGCGGATCGGCGGCACCGGGGCGCGCTCGGCGGCGCCCGTTTCCGGCGACATGCTGCACAACCGGGCCTATGGCTGGCAGAGCGCCGGGCAGAGCTTTGCCCCGACCTTCATGCGCCACATGTACGATTACGGCACGACCCCCGAGCAGGTGGCGCACGTCAAGATGTTCCACTCGCGCCACGCCTCCAACAACCCGAAGGCCTATTACAAGAAGCGCTTCACGGTCGAGGACGTCATCAACAGCCGCTTCATCTGCAAGCCCCTGCATCTGCTGGATTGCTGCGTCGAGACCGACAACGCGACCTGCGTTATCGTGACTAGCGCCGAGCGCGCGAAGGACATGAAGCAGCCGCTCGTGCTGATCCGCGGCGTCGTCGGGCGCTGCAACAAGCCGCGCATGGACATGCATTACCAGCACGGGCCGATCTCGACCGTCGCCGGCTATTACGCGCGGCAGATCCTGTGGCCCAATTCCGGCGTTGGCCCCGAAGACGTCGATATCACCGGCTCCTACGACGCCTTCACCTTCACGACGATGCTGCAGCTCGAGGATTACGGGTTCTGCAAGAAAGGCGAGGGCGGGAATTACGTCTCGGACGGCACGATCACCCTGGGCGGCAAGCGGCCCAACAATACCAGCGGCGGCCATCTGTGCGAGGGCTACACGCACGGGATGAACATGGTGATCGAAAACACCCGCCAATTGCGCCACGACGCCGACGACAGCTGCCCGATCGGGCCCGACGGCAAGCGGCAACACACCTACGATTACCGCGAGGGCGGCTGCCGCCAGGTCAAGGATGTCGAGGTCAGCGCCAATCTCGGCTGGGCCAACCCGGCGACCGCGTCCTCGATGGTCATGCGGCGTGGCTGAGCCGCCGATGCTCTCGCAATCACCCCTCCAGTCGTCATGGCCGGACTTGTTCCGGCCATCCACGGAGGCGTTACAGCAGCAGGACGTGGATGGCCGGAACAAGTCCGGCCATGACGTCTCCTTACATTCCTTCGGAGACTGAAATGCCAGGAATCCAGGCGCAATATCTCGGCATGTCGCTGCAATTGGCCGATCTCGACCACGAGAACCTCGAATACTTCAAGCACTGCGCGGCGCACGATTTTCACCTGCAGGCCTGCGCCGGGTGCGGCCGGCTGCGCTATCCGCCGACCACCGCGTGCCCGTGGTGCATGACCTTGGAATCAACCTGGAAGCGGGTCGAGGGCAAGGGCGCGGTGCATTCCTACAGCGAGGTGCACCACGCGATCCAGCCGGCCTTCCGCGAGCACACGCCCTACCTCATCCTGCTCGTCGACCTCGACACCCAGAAGGGCGAGCCGAGCGCCGACGAGGCGCTGCGCGTCATCGGCAATCTGTGCACGCCGGACGGCAAATTGGCGCCGCCCGACATGGTAAAGCGCGTCGGCATCGGCAGCCGCGTGCGCATGGTCTTCAGCGATGTCGGCGAGGGGCTCGCCCTGCCGCAATGGACGATCGACGAGACCGCGACGCAGCCCGCGAAAATCTGGCGCTACCCGCAGGAATAGGCGCCGGCGGCGCGGCGCCTACCCTTAGCCTGCAGCGTTAACCCGACCAAATTGATTGTCATTCCCGCGTAAGCGGGAACCCAGGGGCGACCAATCGGTCGCTTGCCCTGGACCCCCGCTTGCGCGGGGGTGACGGGCAAATGTTTCGATCTATCGGATCCCGCTCAAGCCTGCTCGATCGGGTATTTCGCGAAGATCGCCTCGGCCTGGGTAAACGCCTTGGCGATAGCCTCCTTGACCGTCGCGTCGCCCTTGGCAACATCGACCAGCGCCCGCTGGAAGACGTGCTCGTTTTCGACATCGGCCCAGGCCGGGGTGTAGTAATGCCACTCCGGCTGCGTCGGCCTATTGAAGCCCTGCTCGATCATTGCCTGAATGTGCGGCAAGAGATTTTGCGGACCGCTCTTGGTCCACCAGGGATCGGTCTTGAGCGATTGTGCGTAAACCGGCATGAAGCGGCCGATGCCGCCCTTGGTAAACTCGTTGTTGACTTCGGGCTGCATGATAAACTTGGAAAAGTCCTTCGCCACCGCGAGGTTTTTTGCCCCCTTCGGGATCACCGCAAAGCCGACGCCGAAAAATCCCGGAATTACCTTGCCCTCGTTGTCGAGCGGCAGGGGCTGGGTGATGACACTGTTCAGCCCCTCCACATCCGTCGATACCATCGCCATCTCGGTCGACAGCGTGCCGTCGAAATCCACGACGCACAGTCTCGAGTGGAACGCGTTGTTGTCGTCTGCGTCGTTCCAGTTGATCGAGCTCGGCGGGTTGTAGCCATCCTTGTAGATGGTGGCGAGCTTGTTCATCGCCCGCGCGGCGGCGTCGCGGATCTTGGGGTCTTTGGAATTCAGCCTGCCGTCTTTGGTGACCAGGTCCCTGCCGCCGTAGGCGACGGTGAAGTGGTTTTGCGTGTTGATCGGATCGATCCCGACAGTGCCGACGACGAACCCGTAGGAATAGGTGTGCCGCATGCCGGCCTCCTGCAATTTCTTCTGCATCGGCTTGAAGAAATCGAGGAACGCATCCCATTTTTTCGGGATGTCCGAGGTCTTGTACCCGGCCTTCTCGACCAGGCTGCCCCAGATATGGAACGGGGTCAGCGCCCCCCCGGTCGGCAGCCCGTAGTAGCTGCGTTTCTTGGTCGCGCTGTTGTAGCAATAGACGCTGGCCGCCGCCGCGTCGACCAGATCGGCTTTATGCGGCTCGATGACGTCGCTGACGTCTTCCAGCTTGTCGGCCCACGCCTGCGCGGCCAGATAGGGAGCGAACGCCGGTGTGACGACATCGGGGACAACGCCGCTGGTGATCGCCGAGATGAATTTCTGGCGCAGCGGGGCGAACGGCACGATGCTGAGATCGATTTTGTTGCCGCTCACCTTCTCGTAGTCGGCGACCATCTTCTTGAGGGCGATGTCTTCCTGCGGAACGAAGCCCTGCGCCCACCATACGCTCGCGGTTTTGGCCTGCGCGTTGGCGAGGTAGGGACGTGCAAGCGTGCCGGCCGCCAACAGCCCCGCGGAGCCGCGCAATATTGAACGCCTCGTCAGATTGCCCATCTGCGTATCCTTCCTGTTCAAGTCGGCCCGTCGAGCGCGGGTCATTTTTAGTTCGCGGAAGCAGTATAGCGCCGCTCTCCGGCGCCGGCAAAACACAACCGTCTCCGGCGGCCGGGATCGCCGGACATGCTTCGGTTTTGTCAGTATCCCCTAAAGGATTAGGGCGCGGCGCCTGAGGAGGTGGCGCCGCGCTCTGTCGTTACGCAACCGGGGCGCCGGCCGTCGTTTCATTATTCGTCACCCCCGCGCAAGCGGGGGTCCAGGAGGGCAGGCATAACGCGCGCCGCCCTGGATGCCCGCTTTTCGCGGGCATGACGGCAGGGAATAACGATTTAAGTGCCTCAGGCGGCGATCTGGTACTTGCCGAAGATCTCGGTGATCCGCTTCAGCGCCTTCATCGCGGCGTCCTTGACCGGCACCTTGTCGGCGACGATGTCGTGGAAGGCGATGTGGAAGGTGTGCTCCGAGCGGACACGCGCCCAGGCCGGGTTGTAGGCGAAGTAATCGGGCTTGGTCGGGTTGATCAGGCCCTGCTGCACGTAGGGCGGCACGTGCGGGTCGCGCTTCGGGTCGTTCCACCACGGGTCGTTCTTGGCCATCTCGGGGAAGGCCGGCAACAGGCGGCCGAGCCCGCCCTTGAGGAAGGCGCTGTTGATTTCCGGCTGCAGCATGAAGCGCTGGAAGTCTTTCGCCACCGCGACGTTCTTCGCACCCTTGGGGATCATCGTGCCGAAAATCCCCATCTGGGTCAGCATCTGCTTGCCGTTGTTGTCGAGCTGCGGCGGCATCGTCACGACGTCGTTGTATTCGTCCTTCTGCGCGCGGAGCATGCCGAGTTCGGTCGACAGCGTGCCGTCGAAATCCATCACGCAGAGCTTGGAATGGAAGGCGTTGTTGTCGTCGGCGTCGTTCCAGTTGATCGAGCTCTGCGGGATATGGCCGTCCATGTAGTAGGTGGTGAGCTTCTCCAGGGCTTTGATCACCGCCTCCTGGACCTGCTTGTCGTCGCCGTGGAACTTGCCGTCGGTGGTGACGATGCCGTTGCCGCCATAGGCCAGGAGGAACTGCGCGAAGGTCGCGTTGGGATCGTTGCCGATCGTGCTGACGACAAAGCCGGTGGCGTAGGTGTGGCGCATCCCCTGCTTCTGCAGCTCTTTCTCTACGGGGACGAAGAAGTCGATGAACTTGTCCCAGGTTTTGGGGATGTCCGACATCTTGTAGCCCGCCTTCTCGACCAGGCTCTTCCAGATGTGGAACGGGTTGACCGT
The DNA here is from genome assembly GCA_035309005.1 of Allostellaceae bacterium. Taxonomy (GTDB): domain Bacteria; phylum Pseudomonadota; class Alphaproteobacteria; order ATCC43930; family CGMCC-115725; genus DATARH01. The sequence goes on from DATGFP010000038.1 coordinate 25,490, forward strand.
GGCGCCGTAGGGCACGCAGTAATAGGCGCGGCGCTTCTCGACATTGTTGTAGCAGCTCGCGGTGGCGAGCGCCGCCGGCACCATCGTCGCCTTGTGCGGCTCGAGCACGTCGGAGACGTCGACGAGGTTGTTCTCCCACGCCTGCAGCGCCGGCATCTCGAGGACGCCGATCGTCGTCAGGTCCGGCACGACGCCGCTGGTGATCGCGGAGATGATCTTCTGGCGCAGCGGCGCGAACGGCACGATCGTCAGATCGATCGAATTGCCGCTGGCCTTCTGGTAGCTGGCGACCATCGTCTTCAAGGCTTCGTCTTCCTCGGGGACAAAACCCTGGGCCCACCACACCTGCGCGGTCTTCGCCTGCGCGTTGGCGATATAGGGGCGGGCGAAGGCGCCAGCCGCCGCCAGCCCCAGAGAGGTTCGCAGCAGCGAGCGTCGCGTCAAATTGTTCATGGCGTTTCCCTTCAGGTTTTGGGGCCTGCCCGCCGGCGCCGCGGGCGTGCCTTCTCATCCGCCGACAGCGTAGCGCCGGCCGGCGCGCCGCGCCAGCCTCGACAAAGGCAAGGTCGCCCCGCTCGTCCGGCGGCTCTCGCCACAAACAAAAGCCCCCGCGGATCCGCTCCGCGGGGGCTTGTTCGTCCGGAATGAGCGGGGAGGGGCTAGCCCTTGACGCCGCCCATCGTCAGCCCGGCGGTCATGCGGCGACGGAACCAATAGTAGATGATGACCGGCGGCAGCGCGTAAACGACCGCGGTCGCCATCATGTAGTTCCACGGCGCCTCGTCGCTGTTGAGGAACGAGGCCAACGCCACCGGCACGGTCATCGCCCGCTTGTCCGACAGCATCAGGAATTGATAGAGGTACTCGTTCCACGCCAGGAGCAGCGCGTAGGTGCCGACCGCGACCAAGGCCGGCGCCATCAGCGGCAGGTAGATGCGCAGGTAGATCTGCACCGGCGAGGCGCCGTCGATGCGCGCCGACTCGTCGAGCTCGATCGGGATCGAACGCCCGTATTGCTGGAAGATGAACATCGCGTAGGGCGTCGCGAAGGTCACCATCGCGGCGATGACCGACCACAGATTGTTGATCATCCCGTAGTTCTGCATGATCCGGTAGAACGGGATCGCCAGGAACGACGCCGGGATCACGTAGGTCAGGAGCGCCGCGTTGGAGATCATCCAGCCGTGGTTGATGCGCATCCGCGAGATCGAGAAGCTCGCGGCCGAGGCGATCAGCAGCGTCAGGAACGTCGTCGCCGCGCCGACATAGACGCTGTTGCCGAACTGGTGCCAGAAATTGGCGAGGTACCAGTAGCCTTCGGTGACCACCGCCCAGTAGCCGGAGACCGACGGGTCGGGCGGCAACAGGGCGCCGCTGAAGATGTCGCTGTGGCCCTCGAACGAGACCATCACGATGTTGTAGATCGGCAGCAGCGTCCAGATGATCAGCACGACGCTGAGCACCGCCGCCGCGGTATTTTCGACATAGCGGCGGCGCGCGGCGACGCGCCGCATGGTTTCCGATTGCGACCGATCGGCCGCCGTCAGACGCGGGGTTTCGACAAAGCTTGTCGTGCTCATAGCTGCACCTGCGAGGTCCGGAACTTGCGCATCAGGATGATGACCAGCGGGATCAACAGCGGCAGCGCCGAGATCACCGCCGCGACGCCGAGCCGCGGCTGGGCGAGGTCGAAGGCATAGCGGATTCCGAGGGTCGCCAGCACATGGGTCGAATCCGCCGGCCCGCCGCCGGTCACGAAATACACCGAGTTGAAATCGCCGAGCGAGAAGATCGTCGAGAGCAGGGTGCAGATCAGATAGAGGTTGGCGAGCAGCGGGAAGCTGATGTGGACAAAGCTGCGCAACCCGGTCGCGCCGTCAACCTTGGCGGCATCCTTGATCTCGCTGGGGATCGCCATGCGGCCGGCCAGGAGGATCACGGTCCAGAACGGCATCCATTTCCACACATGCGACAGCATCGCCGAGCCGAACGCGGTCCACCGCGAGGTCAGCCAATCCGGGGCGGTGACGTGGAACATGTCGAACAGCAGGTTGTTGAGGAGGCCGTATTCGCCGTTCAACAGCCAGTGGATCGAGATGAAGACCGGCAGCGCCGGCACCGCCCACGGCAGCACAAAGATCATCAGAAGCGCCTTGTTCCACCATCCGGGCCGCATGAAAAAGCCCGACAGCAACAGGGCGAAAAACATCTTCACGTTGATCGCGACGCCGAGATAGATCGCCGTGTTGACGACCGTCTCCAGGTAGATCGGATCGTTGAACAGCGTCACGTAGAGGCTCGGCTGGCTGCCCATCCAGATGCCGAAGGCGACCGGATAAACCACGAAGGCGATAAAGACAAAGATGTAGGGCACGCAAAACGCCACGGCCCAGGCATATTCGGAACCCTGCAAATGGCCCCGCCAGAAGCGGGACTGGCTCCGCAAGCCAACCAGCGCCTGCGCCGGGAGGACCTGGGTCGTCTGAAGAACGTCCGCCATGGCTGCCTCTCAGGTCTTGATTTCGTATTTGGCGAAGATGCCTTCGATCTGCTTGAACGCCTTCGCCACCGCGTCGGTCGACTTGGTGCCGGAGGTCGCGACGTCGTGCATCGCGAGGTTGAACGGGTGGACGGTGCGAACCTCGGCCCAGGCCGGGTTGTAGACGTAATAGAACGGCAACAGGGTGCGACCGCCAAACGCCTGATCGACGTACGCCAGCCGGTGGGGATCTTCTTTCCACCACGGGTCCTTGACCTGCTCCGCCATCAGCGGCAGCCAGCGGCCGAACGCGCCCTTCAGGTATTTCGAGTTGATCTCCGGCTCGATCAGATAAGTGGCGAAGTCCTTCGCCACTTTCACATTCTTGGCGCCCTTGGGAACCATCATGCAATTGACTTGAAACTGAACCGCCATCTGCTTGCCGTCGTTGTGGGCCGGCGGCGGGTAGGTGATGACGTCCTTGATCTCGTCCTTCTGCGATTTCATCATGCCCAGTTCAGTCGACAGCGTGCCGTCGAAATCCATCACGCACAGCTTCGAGTGAAAGGCGTTGTTGTCGTCGGCGTCGTTCCAGTTGATCGAGCTCGGCGGGATGTAGCCGTCGGTAAACAGCTTGGAGAGCCGCTCCACCGCCTTGACGACCCCCTCGTGGACCTGCGGATCGCCGCCGTTGAACTTGCCGTCCTTGGTGACGATGTTTTCGCCGCCATAGGCAATCATGAATTGCTGGAAGGTATTGGTCGGGTCGTTGCCGATCGTGCTGACGACGAAGCCAGTGGCATAGGTATGCCGCATGCCCTGTTCTTGCAGCTTCTTCTGGATCGGCTTAAAGAAATCGATGAAAGCATCCCATGTCTTCGGGATGTCGGCTTCCTTGTAGCCGGCCTTTTCAACGAGCGGGCGCCAGATGTGGAACGGCACCACCGCGCCTTCGAACGGCACTCCGTAGAAGCTGTGTTTTTTCTCGACGTTGTTGTAGCAGTTGGCCGAGGCGACCGCGATCGGCAGCATCTTCGATTTCTGGGTCTCGACGACGTCGCTGACGTCCTCGATCCGGCCCTGCCAGGCCTGCTGCGGCACGACCTCGGGCGGGGTGGCGTAGATCAGGTCCGGGACGACGCCGCTGGTGATCGCCGAGATGATCTTCTGGCGCATCGGCGCGAACGGGATGATGCTGTAATTGATCTTGCTGCCGCTGCGCTTTTCGAATTCCGCGACGGCGGTGGTGAAAGCCGCGTCTTCCTCGGGGAAGAAGCCCTGAACCCACCAAACTTCGGCCGTCGTCGCCTGCGCGTTCGCGATATAGGGACGGGCCAACGCCCCGGCCGCAACCAGCCCGATCGAGCGATTGAGCAATGTGCGTCGGGTCACACCCGGCATTGCGTTCTCCGTCCCTAACCCGCATTCGCTCGCGCACGGCAGCCTTGCATGCCGCGCAACTCCTAGGAAATGGCAGCTTCGCCCAGCCGAGTCAATGCCTCCAAAGGGGAGTGGAGGACGCCGCTTCCGGCGGGTCGGGCGCGGCGGCCGCGGCAAACCGCCGCCGCCGCATCCCGGTCACGCAGAAATGATCAAAATCGGCGATCCGGCAGGCGATCCGGGCTGGCAATCCCTGCGGCGATCCCGGCGGGCGATCCCGGCTGGCTAGGCTGAACCGCCGCCCCGCGCCCCTCAGGTCACCGGGTATTTGGCAAAGATCTCGGTGATCCGCTTCAGCGCCTTGTCGACCGCCGCCTCCGGCGCCATGCCGCCCTTGGCGATGTCGGACCACGCGATGTTCCAGTTATGCTCGGTCATCACCTGGGCATAGGCCGGGTTGTACGAGAAGTAATAGGGCACGGTCGGCTTGACGAGCCCCTCATCGACATAGACCGGCACGTGCGGATCGCGCTTCGCATCGGTCCACCACGTATCGTTCTTGGCGATCTCCGGCATCGGCGGCAGCCAGCGGCCGAGCCCGCCCTTCAAGAACGCGTTGAGGATCTCGGGCTGGATCATGTACTTCATGAATTCCTTGGCGACCGTCGGGTTCTTCGCGCCCTTCGGCAGCATCATCGTCACCGCGCCCAATTGCGCCGGCATCGGCTTGCCGTCGGCCCCGAGCGGCAGGCCGAGCGTCATCATGTCGTGCCAATAAGCCTGCTGGTCCTTGATCATCGCCAGCTCGGTCGACAGCGTGCCGTCGAAATCCATCACGATCAGCTTGGAATGGAAGGCGTTGTTGTCGTCGGCGTCGTTCCAGTTGACCGATTCCGGCGGGACATAGCCGTCCTTGAACGCCTTCGCCAGCTGGTTGAGCGCCTTGATCGCCGCTTCCTTGACCTGAGGATCGTCGGCATGCAGCTTACCGTCCGGGGTGACGAGGCCGATCCCGCCATAGGCGATCAGCCATTGGTGGAAGGTGTTGGTCGGGTCGTCGCCGATCGTGCTGATCTCGAGGCCGAGACCGTAGGTGTGGCGCATGCCCTGCTCGCGCAGCTTATCTTGCACCGGCCGGAAGAAATCGAGGAAGGCGTCCCATTTGTTGGGGATGTCGGTGCGCTTGAAGCCGGCCTTCTCGACGAGGTCGCCCCACACGTGGAACGGGATCACCGCGGCCTTGTGCGGCACCCCGTAAAAGCTGCGCTTTTTCGCGGTGCCGTTATAGGTATTGGCGCCGAGGATGATGTTGGGGTGGTATTTCGCCTTCTGGGTCTCGACGACGTCGGTGACGTCCTCGAACTTGTCGTCCCAGGCGAGCTGCGCGTTGAGCTGGATGGCCGACTGCTCGATCAGGTCGGGGACGACGCCGCTGGTCAAGGCCGAGATGGTCTTTTGCCGCATCGGCGCGAACGGCACGATGCTGAGGTTGATGCTGTTGCCGCTCTGCTTTGAGTAATCGGCAACGGCCTTCTGGATCGCCGCGTCCTCGTCCGGGACAAAGCCCTGTACCCACCACACTTCGGCCGACTTCGCCTGGGCGTTGACGATGTGGGGCCGCGCCAGCGCGCCGGCCGCGACAAGGCCGATGGAGCGGTTGATCAGCGTGCGGCGCGTGATGCCGGACATGGCGTTTCTCCTTCCCTGTGCACCCGCCCGGTGGCGGCGGTGCGATGATAAATACAACGAAAATACCTGTGGCACCTTCACTGGAGGGTGTCAATGCCCCCTGGGTAGAGGGTAGGCGAGGGGGCCGCCGCTACTTGGGCGGCTACTTAGGCCGCTACTTGGGCCACTACTTAGGACGGCACCGGGCGGCGCTGCGTTATTGCGCCGCGGCCGGCGCGCGATCTAGGCTCCGAGGCATGGGCGCCGCGGGATTGCGGCCGGTGAATTGGGCGGCTGGCGATGAGCCTCGACGATCTCGGCTGGCGCATCGAAGAGACCTGCTTCAACGCCTTCCCGGCGCTGCGCCAGGTGCTGTTCGGCGATTGGCTCTTGCGCTTCGCCGGCGGCGTGTCGCGGCGCGCCAATTCGGCCAATCCGCTGAGCGCCCGCTGCGCCGAGAGCGCCGCGGCGATCGAGCTCGCCGAGAGGCTCTACCGGGCGCAGGGCCAGAAGGCGATCTTTCGCGTGCCCTCGCTCGCCGACCCGGCGCTCGACCGCCTGCTCGCGGCGCGCGGCTACGCCAGCGAGGGCGAAACCTGCGTCCTGCATGGCGCGCTCGCCGGGCTCGCGCTGGCGGCCGATCCGGCGGTGCGGCTGCTGTCGTTGCCCACCCCGGCATGGCGCCGCGCGATGGCGGCGCTGCAGGGCCACACCCCGGCGCAGGCGGCGACCTACCGCGGCATCGTCGGCGCGATCGCGATCCCGGCGCGCTTCGCGCTTCTCGCGGTCGAGGGCAGGCCGGCGGCGCTCGCCTACGGCGCGATCCATCGCGGGCTTCTGTGCTACGAGTCGGTCGTCACCGACCCCGGCCAGCGCCGGCGGGGCCTGGCGCGCCGGGTGATCGCCGCGCTCGCCGCCTGGGCGCGCGACGCCGGCGCCGACGCGGCCTGCCTGCAGGTCGAGGCCGGCAACGCCCCGGCCCGCGCGCTCTACGCCGGCTTCGGCCTCGCCGACCTCTACCGCTACCGCTACCGCCGCGAACCGCCGCGTTGACAACGCGGGCGGCGCTTGCGATCTACACCAACGGGTCGCCCAATCTAGATTGAGGAGAACGATGGCATTCCACGTCAGGGATCCGGCGACGGATTTGGCCGTTCGTTCGCTCGCGAAGCTCAAGGGCAAGAGCCTGACGCAGACTGTCCGCGAGGCGGTCGAGAAAGAATACCAGCGGGAACGGCGCAAGGTCCCGCTGCTCGAACGCATCAAGGCGATCCAGGACCGGGCGGCTGCGCTGTCGCGGCCGGGCGGCAAGCCGGCGGACAAGGCGTTTTACGACGGGCTATCCGGGGAACTGTGATGTTTGCCGATGCCTCGGCAATCGTTGCGATCATCGCCGCCGAGCCCGACGCGTCCTCCCTGGTGACCCGGCTCGCCGCGGCGGGGCGCGTCTATGCCTCGGCGATGGCGGTTTACGAGGCGACTTTGGGGATCGCTCGCAGCCTCAATTTATCGCTCGACAATGCCGCGTCGCTGGTCGACGACTTTCTGAGTGAAACGCAGGCCGAAATCGTCCCGATCACCGCCGAGATCGGTCGCGGCGCGCTGCGGGCCTTTGAGCGGTTCGGCAGAGGGCGGCATCGGGCGCAGCTCAACATGGGCGATTGCTTTGCCTATGCCTGCGCCCGGGCGCTCGGCGTTCCGCTGCTGTTCAAGGGCGACGATTTCGCCTTGACCGATATCGCCTAGGCCCCGCGCACATAGGCCGCGGCGCTGCGGCCGGCGATGCGGCCGAAGACGGCGCCGGCCATCAGCCCGGTGCCGCTCGCGTAATTATGGTAGAAGAGCCCGCCGACCATCTCGCCGGCCGCGAAAAGCCCGGGGATCGCCGCGCCGGTGACATCCTCGACCGCAGCCTCGTTGGTGATCTTGAGTCCGCCGAAGGTGAAGGTGATGCCGGTCGTCACGCCGTAAGCCTCGTAGGGCGGGGTGTCGAGCTTCTGCGCCCAGTTCGACTTGTCGAGCGCGAGGCCCTGGGTGCGCAGCCCGTCATGGATGTTGGGGTTGAACGGCACGTCCGGGCGGGGCGCCGCATTGAACGCGCGCACCGTCTCGAGAAAACCCTGGGGGTCGACCCCCTCCAGCCGCTCGGCCAAGGCTTCCAGCGTATCGGCCTTCTCCTTGGTGGTGCGCGCGATGCGGTATTCGTCGCGCAACAGATGTAGCGTCTTCTGGTCGAACACCTGCCAGGCGAACATCCCCGGCTGCTTCAATATTTCGCCGCCGTATTTCGCATAAGTGTAGCTGTGGAAGTCGAGGCCCTCGTCGAGGAAGCGTTTTCCCAGTGCATTGACGACGATGCCGTAAGGGTAGCCGTGCTTCTGGAAGCGGTCGCCGACATCGAGGTCGCCGACCGGCGGGGCGTTGAGGTCCCAGGCGCAGGCGTGCGCCCCCGACCAGTGCCCGGCCGAGGCGGCGCCGATGTCGAGCGCCATCCTGAGCCCGGCGCCGGTGTTGAAGCGCGAGCCGCGCACCTTGGCGAGGTCCCAGCCCGGACCCAGATAGCGCGCCCGCATCTCGGCGTTGGCTTCGAAGCCGCCGCACGCCAGGATCACCGCGCGTGAGCGCAGATCGACCATGCGGCCCTGGCGGCGCACCCTGACGCCCGCCACGCCGTCGTCCCCTTGCAGCAGTGCGACGGCCGGCGTCTCGTAAAGCACGGAAATCCCCTCGCGGGCCGCGCGGGCGCCCAGCGCCTTGATCAACTCCTTGCCGCCGCCCCAGATGTGGCAGGCCAGCCCGCCCCAGAACTTGAATTTGCCGTCGACCTGAAAAGCCTGCCGCCCGAGCCCCAGCTGAAAGCGCACGCCCTTCTCGCGCATCCACACGCCGGTCTCGAAGCTTTTGGTGATCAGGATTTCGGTCAAATCGGGGTCGCTGCGGTATTCGGTCAGGCGCCCCATGTCGTCGTAATACTGTTCTTCGGTATAGGTCCCGACATCGACGTTGCCGAGTTCATGGTCGCTCAAGTCGGGGATGAGGCGCGCGAGGTCGCCCAACCCGTGATAGACGATCCGCCAGGCGCCGCCGGTAAAGGCCGAATTGCCGCCCCGCCAATGTTCGGGCGATACCTCCAATTGCACCACCGACGCGCTGTTCTCCCGCGCCGACAAGGCCGCGCACGTCGCCGCATTCCCCGCCCCGACAACGATCACGTCAACTTCGGGCATCTCCATCGCGCCTCTCTCCCGTCTCGTTGCCGCCGAGATTGCTTCGCTTCGCTCGCAATGACAGCAAAAAACGGTTGCGAAAAAACGGTTGCCATTGCGAGGAGCCTTGCGAGGAAGCAATCTCGCCCAGGTCAATCTCGCTCGGATCGGGAGGAACGCCGATGGCCGAACATCAAATCCGCTTCGAGGACGGCGCCGCCTACGAGCGCATGATGGGGGTGTGGAGCCGGCTCGCCGGCGACATCTTCCTCGAGTGGCTGGCGCCGCCCCCGGGTTTGCGCTGGATCGATGTCGGCTGCGGCAGCGGCGCCTTCAGCCAATTGCTCTTCGAGCGCTGCGCGCCGGCGGAAATTCGCGGGGTCGATCCCTCCGAGGCGCAGCTCGCCTTCGCCCGCGCCCGCCCGGCGGCGCGCCTCGCGCAATTCCACCAGGGCGACGCGATGGCGCTGCCTTTCGCCGATAACAGCGCCGACGCGGCGGCGATGGCGCTGGTGATCTTCTTCGTGCCGACGCCGGCCAGCGGCGTCGCCGAGATGGCGCGGGTCGTGGCGCCGGGCGGCCTCGTCGCCGCCTATTCCTGGGACTTCCTGGGCGGCGGCTTCCCGATGGAACCGATCCAGGCCGAATTGCGGGCGATGGGCCTCGATCCGCCGCTGCCGCCGAGCGTCGCCGCATCGCGCATCGCGGCGCTGCGGGAATTATGGGGCGGCGCGGGTCTCGACGAGGTCGAAACGCGGGAGATCGCGACGACCCGCACCTTCGCCAACTTCGACGAGTTCTGGGCGCTCAGCTCGGCGAGTTCGGCCCTGGTCGCGATCCTCGGTTCGCTCGCGCCGGCCGATCTCGCGCGGCTGCGCAGCGGGGTCAGCGCCCGCCTGCCGGCCGACAGCGCCGGCCGCATCACCTGCTCCGCCCGCGCCAACGCCGTAAAAGGCCGCGTCCCGCGCTAGGCCAGGCCGCGCGCGCCCTGTGCAGATCGAGATTGCTTCGCTTCGCTCGCAATGACAACACAATGGCGGTCATTGCGAAGCGCGCCGCGCCGAAGCAATCCCGTAGGATGGGTAGCGCGCAGCGAAGCCCATCACCGCCGCCGCACCGCCGCTGCCGGTGAGTTACGCTCCTCTGGATGACCGCATTGCGTCCTTCGAGACGCAGGCTGCGCGAGCTCCTCAGGATGACAGAGCTGGTTCGTGCCATCAAAGCCGCGTCCTTCGAGACGCTCGCTGCGCGAGCTCCTCAGGATGACGGAGCTGGTTCGTGCCATCAAAGCCGAGCGTCATGGTGAGGAGCGCTTCGGCGCAGCCGGGGCGCGTCTCGAACCACGCACAGCATCGCGGCATTCAATTTATTTGCACGCTCCTTCGCCAGAGCGGATTTGTAGGATGGGTAGAGCGCAGCGAACCCATCACCGCCGCCGCGGCTCCTTCTCCTGGTGGGTTACGCCCCTCTAACCCACGCTACGCACTGAAGAGCTCATGCGATATAATAGTATTTGACGAAATATGAGTCATACCGACATAGGAAGTGCAGCGTTGGATTTCGCGAAATTACCGATATACGGCTGTCTCACTGGAATCAAATTGGTGACCGACAGCGTAGAGGTTCTTCCGGGTCTCATTTTCAAGCGAGTTTACGTCGATACCTTTGGCGCTACGATGATGGCATTCGCACCTCCACCCACAGAGGGTGCGCCCCATCCAACTCCATGGGCTGCGGTACGCGGCGGGTTCAGTTTTGAGGGGCGGGTTCAGATAGAGCTGACAGACATGAGCATTTGGGATGGGCTGACCCCATCAGTTGCTGTTTGGCTTGTTGCGGCCGTACTGCGGCTTCGGGTCGCGGCGCCCATTCGTCTCGCGGTGATAGGGAACATGCCTTTCCACGAAATGGGGGGGCGCTGGAAGGAAGTTAAGGCCGTGGCATTTGAGAGCGCGCCACGCCAGATCGGAGCCTTCACAGCCAACTGCATAGAAGCTACCGAGGTTGAGATACTATGGCTTCGCAATACGCTGCCCGTAGCAGCGCGGCTTTATCGTGATGAACGTTTCTTCCGCGCATTTTCTCTCTACGATCAGGCGCAATGGACGCCCACTGCAGAAATCGGAACGGTGCTCGTTTGGACGGCAATCGAAATACTGTTTGATCTCACAGGCACGCTGGAAAAGACAAAGGCGATTTGCAACGCTTTGTCAAATTATGTCGCTGCTGATCGATCTGACCGAGATCACGCTTATCAAGTAATCCGGAAATTATATTATGTGCGAGGTAAGACGATTCACGCCGGCAGGAGTATGACGGCGCCAGACGTGATACAGTCATTTCGACTGGCGAGCGTTGCATTTGAGCGCGTTCTAATGGAGGGCAAGCTGCCCCCTCAGCAAGGCAAAACTCTCCATTAATCAGGGTGCAGGCGGAGGAAGGTACTGATGCCCAACGAGACGATGGAACTTGCCGAATACGCCGCCGCGCTTCGCTATGAGGACCTGCCGCCGGAGGTCGTGGACTGCGCCCGGGATTGCATCGTCGATACGGTGGCGGCGTGCATTTGCGGCTCGGATAAGCCGTGGAGCCGCATTGTTATCGATTATGCCGAGCGCGCCGGGCCGGGCGGCCGGAGCCGCATTCTGGGCAAAGGCACGGCGGTGCAGGCTGGGGCGGCGGCACTCGCCAATGGGGCGTTGGCGCATGCCTTCGAATTGGACGCGCTGACCCGGCCGGGGGCTGGCGCGCATCCCGGCGGCACCGTGCTGCCGCCGGCGCTCGCGGTGGCGCAGCAGCAGGGCAGCTCGGGCCGCGACCTCATCGCCGCCTTTGTCGCCGGCAACGAAGTCATGATCCGCATCGGGCGGGCCACCGGCCACACCAACGAGGCGCGCGGCTTTCATGCGCCGGGCACCACCGGGCCGTTCGGCGCGGCGGTCGCCTGCGGCCATCTGCTCGGCCTCGACGCGGCGAAAATGACCAACGCGATCGGCATCGCCGGCTCATTGGCCGGCGGGCTGATGGAGTTTGCCAAGGGCGACGGCGGCATGGTGAAGCGGCTGCATCTGGGGCGCGCCTCGGAGGCCGGCGTGCTGGCAGCGGGCCTGGCGCAAGGCGGCTTTACCGGGCCGCGCACCGTGATCGAGGGCCAGTACGGCTTTCTGCGCGTCTTTTGCACCGAGTTCGACGAGAGCCACCTGACGCGCGGCCTCGGGCGCGACTGGGTCACCCTAAGTACGGTCCTAAAGCGCTACCCGGTGCATGCGACCGCGCATGCGGCGGTCAGGGCGGTGCGCGACCTGCAGGCGGCGCACGGTTTTTCCGCGAGCGACGTCGAAAGCATCACCGCCACCGCCACCCCGCGGATGATCGAGCGCAACAACATCCTGGAGCCGCCCGATCTGATGCTGGCGCAGTATTCGATCCCGTTCTGCGTCGCGCTGGCGCTCCACCGCGAGGCGCGCGACCCGGAGAGCTACGACGAGGCGGCGCTGGCCGACCCGCAGATCCGCGCGCTGACCCGCCGGGTGCGCCTCGTCCCCGATTCCGGCGGCGCGCACGGGGCCGCCGGCAGCACCGTGGCCGTCACCCTCGCCGACGGAAGGCGCTTCGAGCGCCACGAGCCGAGCGGCCTCCTGGAGCCTGGCGAACTGGCGGACAAGTTTACCCGGCTCTGCCGCGGCGTCGTGGGCGAGGCTGGCGCCGCCGCGCTCTACCGGCGCCTGCAGCGCCTCGACGACGAACCGGACCTCGCCTGGCTCGGCGCTGGTGTCTAACCCCCTTCCGTCATGCCCGCGCAAGCGGGCATCCGGGGCGGCCGGAGTTATGCCTGCCGCGCCTGGCCCCCCGCTTTCGCGGGGGCGACGGCGATCCCGGGTAACCCGACGATAAAATTGCCGCAATTGGGCGCTATAGAAGAGGGGCGCGGTCGGGGTGGCAGGCCCTTCCGCGCGCTGCCCCGTCCCCCCTTGCTGGCTGTAAATCCGCTGTAGAAACAGCAAAAATCGCGGGGCTTTGCAGTCGCCGCCGGGCGCGCTACATGCTGTCGGGATCGAGTTGCCGCGGGAGCGAGTGCGATGTGGTCGTTGCGCAAGAAGCTGGAGATTCCGACGCCGGAGCAGTCGCTCCCCGGGCGCGCGATCAGGATGCGCGTGCCCGATCAGCATTTCGTCAACGGCCACCGGCTCAGCGGCCCCTATCCCGAGGGCTTGCAGCAGGCGGTTTTCGGCATGGGCTGCTTCTGGGGCGCCGAGCGCAAATTCTGGGAGGCGCCGGGGGTGTGGACGAGTGCGGTCGGCTATGCCGGCGGGTCGACCCTCAACCCGACCTATGAAGAAGTCTGCAGCGGCCAGACCGGCCACACCGAGGCCGTGCTCGTCGTCTTCGACCCGGCGGTGACGAATTACGAGGCGCTCCTCAAAATCTTCTGGGAGAGCCACGACCCGACCCAGGGGATGCGCCAGGGCAACGATGTCGGTACGCAATACCGCTCGGCGATCTACACCTATTCGCCCGAGCAGCTGCGCGCCGCCGAAGCCTCGCGCGAGGCCTACCAGGCCAGCCTCACCGGCGCGCGCTACGGCGCCATCACCACCGAAATCCGCGAGGCGCCCGAGTTTTACTTCGCCGAGGATTACCACCAGCAATATCTGGCGAAGAACCCGCACGGCTATTGCGGCCTCGGCGGCACCGGGGTTGCGTGTCAGGTCGGGACGACGGTCGCGGCCTGAGCGCGCCGCCGCCCTCCGGCGTGTCGCCCATAATCTACGTCGACGGCGACGCCTGCCCGGTGCGCGAAGAGGTCTACCGGGTCGCGACGCGCCTCAAGCTCGAGGTTTTTGTCGTCTCCAACGGCTCGCGGCCGATCCGCCCGCCCGGCCTGCCGAATGTCCGGATGGTGCTGGTCGACGCGGCGGCCGATGCGGCCGACGACTGGATCGCCGAGCGGATCGGCCCCTATGATGTGTGCGTCACCGGCGATATTCCGCTGGCCGCGCGCTGTCTGGCGCGGGGCGGGCGCGCCCTCGCCCCGAACGGGCGGGTGTGGACGGAGGCAAACATCGGCAACGCGCTGGCCGGGCGCGAACTGTCGCGCCACCTGCGAGAACTCGGGGTCGCCCGGCCCGGGCCGCCGCCCTTGACCCGGCAAGACCGCTCGCGCTTCCTCGCCGCGCTCGACACCGCGCTGCAGCACGCGCTGCGCGAATGCGTGACGGGGGAGTGACGGGGGAGTGACGGCGGGTGATTGAAGGAGGCCGGCGGCTCGGCTATCACCTTCCGCGGCGCCGGCTTAGCTCAGCGGTAGAGCAACCGCCTTGTAAGCGGTAGGTCGTGTGTTCGATCCACACAGCCGGCACCATTCCGCCCGCGGGGGACGGGCGTTCGCGGATTCTTAACCGTTGCAGGCTCATCACCAATGGCCCGTATTAGGCGCGGCGGTAAGGTGGCAGTATGGGGAACCGAGGCCGGCCCTTCGCATGAACAAGGAATTGCCTTATCTGACCTCGTTGCGCGGCGTCTGCGCCTTCGCCGTGCTGATGGCGCATTGCACGTGGTTTCCGGTGGGCGGCCGCGCGGTCGACGTCTTCTTTGTGCTCTCGGGCTACGTCCTGACCTGGGGGCAGATGCGCCGCCCGCGCGGCGCCGCGGCCTTTTGGCTGGCGCGGCTGGCGCGCACCGCGCCGACCCATATCGTCGCGACTCTCCTGGTCGGCGTCGCGATCATCGCCGCCGGCAGCGACACGCCGCTGCGCCTCGCGGCAAATCTGGGGTTGCTGCCGATCTTCGCCGACCCGCATCTGCCGATCAACCCGCCGACCTGGTCGCTCGCGGTCGAGTGGCTCTGCTATCTCGCTTTCCCGCTGGCGTTCACCGCCATCGTGCGCGCGCCGATCGCCGCTCTGGCGGTGTTCGGCGCGGTCATGGTGTCGCACGATTTCTTTTTTCACTGGGTCGGCTGGCCGGCGGTGATCCTCAACGGCGCCACCGAATTCGGCGTCGGCGCCTGTGTGGCAGCGGCCGGATTGGAGCCGCGGCCGGTGCGCTGGCTCGCCTGGGTCGACAGCGCGCCGTTGCGCTGGCTCGGCGATATTTCGTTCCCACTCTACCTCGTCCAGATATTGCCGCTATTTGTGCTGTGCGACGGCAGCGGCATCAACAACGTCAATCGTCCCGGGTTTCTCCACCACCTCCTGGCCGCCATCGCGGCGCTGAGCCTCGCGGCCGCTTTGCACGTGCTGGTCGAGGCGCCGGCCCGCAACTGGTTCCGCAACACTGGCGGCGGCATCGCGCTGGCGCCCCTCTGGCGGCGCGCGGCGACGGCATCCTGGCGCCGCTCCGTCACCGCCCGCGACTTGCGCTCGGCCGATCCACCGGCGATCCCGCTCGCCGCCGCCGAGAGCACCCCGATCGATCTGAAGTTTTGATTGGATCGGTTCTTGGCCCGGCGCCGGAAATCGGCGCAGACCTTTCCGGCACGGGAAAAATCTTATTGAATCATGGTGCTGCCGGTAAGGATTGAACTTACGACCTCCCCCTTACCAAGGGGGTGCTCTACCACTGAGCTACGGCAGCGTTGCGCCTGCGGACGGGGGCAGGGGAATACACGAGGCCCCGGCGCTTGGCAAGGCAGGTAGCCGGTTTGCGCGCTCGCGCCGCGCGGGGCGCCCGGGCGCGCGATGGAACCACCGCGCGATCCGCCGTGTTTCACGCCAAGGCCCCACGTCCTTTCCGTCGCCGAAGGTCAGGGCGCGACAATGTTGCCGCGCTTGCGATGCAGCTTCCGCCGCGGCCGGTGAACCGGCGAAGGAACCCCGCGATGGCATGGCGCAGTTCGATGACCGATCCGACAAGCGACATTGCGGCCGAGGCGGTGCTCGAGGCCTTCGAGGCGGCGCACCGCGACAGGCGGTCGTCGGTCGAGTGTTATCGCGCCGGCGTGGCGGCGTGGCGGCGCAACCATCCCGACCAGGCGGCCGAATATGCGGCGCGGCAGGCAGTCGCGGTGATTATCGCGGCCAAGGTCTCGCTGCGGGTCGAGGATGGTTGACAGCGGCCGCGCCCCGCCCTTCCATCTCCGCGATGAGCGATCGTTCCGATATTGCCCCGGCTCGGCGCGACAAACCGGCGACGCGCGACGAACGCCTTGCCCGGGCCTTGCGCCAGAACCTGCGTCGCCGCAAGGAGCAGGCACGCGCCCGCCAGCCATCGGAGGATGCTGAGCCGGCCGGCAAGCCCAGCGCTTGAGCGCGGCTCCGCTCTCCCGTAAAAGCAACCGTTACGATCAAGGGTTGGCGGCGCCGTCGCCTCGTTGCGGCCGGCGCCCGCAACCCGGAGCAACATGATGGACAGCATCCTGATCCGCGGCGGCGTGCCGCTGTCGGGCGCGATCAAGATCGGCGGCGCCAAGAACGCCGCGCTGCCGTTGATGGCGGCGAGCCTGCTGACCGCCGAGCCGCTGGTGCTCGCCAATCTGCCGGATTTGGCGGACATCGCGACGATGGCCAATCTCTTGGAGCAGCACGGCGTCGCGATCGGCGCCGCCGCCGATTCGGCGAACGAACCGAGCCGGGTGCTGGAGCTTTCGGCGCGAGACATCACCTCGACGACGGCGCCCTACGACCTAGTGCGCAAGATGCGCGCCTCGTTCCTGGTGCTCGGCCCGCTCGTCGCGCGCTATGGCGGGGCCCGGGTGTCGCTGCCGGGCGGCTGTGACATCGGGGTGCGGCCGGTCGATCTGCACATCAAGGGGCTGCAGCGCCTTGGCGCCGAAGTCGAGCTCAGCCAGGGCTATATCGAGGCGCGGGCGCCGCACGGGCTGCGCGGCGCCGAGATCGTGTTCCCGGCGGTTTCGGTCGGCGCAACCGAGAATTTGTTGATGGCGGCGACCCTCGCCGAGGGCGAGACGGTGCTGATCAACGCGGCGCGCGAACCGGAGATCATCGACCTGGCCGATTGCCTCGTCGCGATGGGCGCCGACATTGCCGGGATCGGCACCGACCGGCTGGTGATCCGCGGGGTCGGCGCGCTGCACGGCGCCCGCCATCGGGTGATCCCCGACCGCATCGAAACCGGCACCTACATGATGGCGGCGGCCGCGACCGGGGGCGAAGTACGGCTGCTCGGCGGGCGGCTCGATCATGTCGACGCGGTGCGCCGGATCCTCGACGCCGCCGGGGTGTGCGTCGGCGAGACGCCGGACGCGATCACGGTGCGGCGCCGCAACGGCCGCCTCGTCGGGGTCGATGTGATGACCGAGCCCTATCCCGGCTTTCCGACCGATCTGCAGGCGCAGGTGATGACGCTGATGGCGATCGCAGAGGGCGCTTCGATGATCACCGAGACGATCTTCGAGAACCGCTTCATGCACGTGCCCGAGCTGGCGCGGATGGGCGCCAGCATTACCGTGCATCGCGCCTCGGCGCTGGTGCGGGGCGTGCCGCGCCTCCTGGGTGCGCCGGTGATGGCGACCGATCTGCGCGCCTCGGTGTCGCTGGTGCTGGCGGGGCTCGCCGCGGGCGGCGAGACCGTGGTCAACCGGGTCTATCACCTCGATCGCGGCTACGAGCGGATCGAGGAAAAGCTGTCCGCCTGCGGCGCGCGGATCGAAAGGCTGCACAATTGATGCTGAAGACGGCGCCGTCCAAGCCGGATCGGTCCGCCGCCGCGCTGCGGCTGCGCGCCGAGGATGCCGAAGACCTCGCGGTGATTTCCGCCTGTCTGCAGGACGCTCTCGTCTCGGTTGGCGATCTTGCCTACGACCGCGATGCCCGCGCCTTCGTCCTCGTTGCCAACCGCTTCTGCTGGGAGGGGTGCGAGCGTCGCGCCGGCCGCGGCGCCACCTTCGAGCGCACGCTGTGCGGTGTCGCGTTCGACGAGATCGACGGCGTTGCGTACCGCGGCTTTCAGCGCAGCGAGCACGACCGGCTGCTGTCCTTGCTGGCGATCCGCGCCACACCGGGGGCGCCGGCGGCTGGCATGGCGATCGATCTGGAATTCGCCGGCGGCGCGACGGTGCGGCTCTCCACCGCGGCGATCCGCTGTCGCGCCCGCGATTTCGGCGAGCCGTGGCCGACCGCCTGGCGGCCGGGCCATGCTGTGGACGAACCGCGATGAGAGGACGCCGCCAAGCCACCGCCGGCAACGCCGACGGCCTGATCATGGCGCTGCCCAACGGCCGCATCCTGGGCGAGGTGATGCCGCTGCTGCGGCGCATCGGCATCGCGCCCGAGCCGGCCTTCAGCGACCCGGCAAGCCGCCAGCTGCGTTTCGCCACCTCCGAGCCGGGGCTCGACCTCATTCGGGTGCGCAGCTTTGACGTCGCGACCTTTGTCGCGTTCGGCGCGGCCCAGCTTGGGGTCGCCGGCAACGATGTGCTGATGGAATTCGACTATCCCGAGATCTACGCCCCGCTCGACCTCGATATCGGCCATTGCCACATGGCGGTGGCGGCGCCGGCCGATTGGGCCGATCACGAGGACCCGCACAGCTGGAGCCATCTGCGCGTCGCGACCAAATATCCCGAGATCGCCCGCCGCCAT
The DNA here is from genome assembly GCA_035309005.1 of Allostellaceae bacterium. Lineage (GTDB taxonomy): Bacteria > Pseudomonadota > Alphaproteobacteria > ATCC43930 > CGMCC-115725 > DATARH01. Next base: position 43,765 of record DATGFP010000038.1, read on the forward strand.
TTCGCCGGGCGCGGCGTCCAGGCGGAATGCATCAAGCTGAACGGCGCGATCGAGCTCGCCGCGACGCTCGGACTATGCCGCCATATCGTCGATCTGGTGCAGACCGGCGCGACGCTGAAGGCCAACGGGCTGGTCGAGATCGAGCATATCGCCGATGTCAGCTCGCGCCTGATCGTCAACCGCCCGGCGCTGAAGACGCGCCCGGAAGAGGTCGGCCAGTGGATCGAGCGCTTCCGCGCGGTGACCGAGACCGAGCGCCGCCGCGCCGACGCCGCCGGATAGGGCGGGGCGGCATGGCGATAACCCTCACCACCGGCGACCCCGGCTTCGAAGACGCCTTTCGCGCCTTGCTTGCGATGAAGCGCGAGGGCGCAGCCGAGGTCGACGATGCGGTCGCGGCGATCATCGCCGATGTCGCGGCGCGCGGCGATGCCGCCCTGGTCGAATACACCAACCGCTTCGACAGGGTGCGGCTCGGCCCCGCCGGCCTGCGTTTGTCACCCGCCGAGATTGCCGCCGGCGCCGACGCGGCGGCGCCCGAGACGGTGGCGGCGCTGCGCGTCGCGGCGGCGCGGATCGAGAGCTTTCACCGCCGCCAGCTGCCCTCCGACATCGATTACGTCGACCCCGAGGGGGTGCGGCTCGGCCAGCGCTGGCGGCCGCTCGAGGCCGCCGGGCTCTATGTCCCGGGCGGCACCGCGGCCTATCCGTCCTCGGTCTTGATGAATGCGATCCCGGCCAAGGTCGCCGGGGTCGAGCGGCTGGTCATCACGGTGCCGGCGCCCGACGGCGTCCTCAACCCGCTGGTGCTGGCGGCGGCGCGCCTTGTCGGGATCGACGAGATTTACCGGATCGGCGGCGCGCAGGCCATCGCGGCCCTGGCTTACGGCACCGCGACGGTGGCGCCGGTCGACAAGATCGTCGGCCCCGGCAACGCCTATGTCGCGGCGGCGAAGCGGCGTGTCTTCGGCCGGGTCGGCATCGACATGATCGCCGGCCCCTCGGAGATCCTGGTAGTGGCGGATCGGCACAACGACCCGGCATGGATCGCCGCCGACCTCTTGTCGCAAGCCGAGCATGACGAGGCGGCGCAGGCCATCTTGATCGCCGACGACGCGGATTTCGCGGCCCGGGTCGAGCGCGAGGTGGCGCGTCACCTGCAGCGTTTGCCGCGAGCCGAGATCGCCGGCGCCAGTTGGCAGCGCAACGGCGCGATCATCCTCGTCGGCGGCTGGGACGAGGCGGTGCCGCTGATCGACCGTATCGCCCCCGAGCACCTCGAACTGGCGATCGACGAGGCCGCGGCGCTGGCGGCGCGGGTGCGTCATGCCGGCGCGATCTTTCTCGGCCGCCACACGCCAGAAGCGATTGGCGACTATATCGCGGGCCCCAACCATGTTCTGCCGACGGCGCGCAGCGCGCGCTTTGCCTCGGGCCTCGGCGTCCTCGACTTCATGAAGCGCACGACGATCGTCGGCTGTGACGCGGCGAGCCTTGCCGTATTGGCGCCGGCCGCGATCCGGCTGGCCGAGGCCGAAGGGCTCGACGCGCATGCTCTGTCTCTGGCAATCCGGCTCGGCGCATGAACGACGTGGCATTGCGCATCTGCGAGATTACCCTCGACGAGCGCAGCGTCGTCCGCCGCAACCCCGAGATCGAGCGCGAGCGCGCCGCCGCGATCGCCGATCTGGTCGAGGCCAACCAGTTCGCTCCGGCGTCAGGCCTCTCCGGTCCGTTCAAGGTGCGTCTCGCGGCCGCGGAGGGCCGGCTGATGATGGAGATCGCCTCGCTCGCCGGCGGCGGGAGCGAGACGATCGTGCTCCCCCTGCGGCAGTTCGGCCGTATCATCAAGGACTATTTCCTGGTCTGCGAGAGCTATTCGAAGGCGTTGCGCGGCGCCAATCTCGGCCAGGTGGAGGCGATCGACATGGGCCGGCGGGGGCTGCACGACGAAGGCGCCGCGCTGTTGATCGACAGCCTCGCCGGCAAGGTCGCGTTCGACCACGCCACGGCGCGGCGCCTTTTCACGCTGGTTTGCGTGCTCCATCTCAAGGCCCAGACGCACGGCCTCGGGGCGCATCCGCGACCGTGACGCCGCTTTTGGTGCTCGCCTCAGCTTCGCCGCGCCGGCTGGCATTGCTCGAACAGATCGGCATCGTGCCGGATGTGGTCGATCCCGCCGATATCGACGAGACCCCTGCAAAGGGCGAGCTGCCGGCCGCCCACGTCGTCCGCCTGGCCGAAGCCAAGGCACGAACGGTTGCCGGGCGGCGCCCGGGCGCCTTCATTCTCGCCGCCGACACCGTCGTCGCCTGCGGCCGTCGCATCCTGCCGAAGGCCGAGGACGAGGCGAGCGCGCGCGCCTGCCTCACGCTGCTGTCGGGCCGGCGACATCGCGTCTATGGCGGCCTCGCGGTGATCGCGCCGCAGGGCGAGATCGGGGTCCGCCGCGTGGTCAGCCAAGTCCTCTTCAAGCGCCTCAGCGGCAGCGATATCGCCGCCTATCTGCAAAGCGGCGAATGGCACGGCAAGGCCGGCGGCTACGCGATCCAGGGGCGCGCCGCCGCCTTCATTCCGTGGATCTCGGGCTCATATTCGAACGTTGTCGGCCTGCCGCTGTTCGAGACCGCACAGCTCTTGGCGGGCCGTGGTTATTCCGCGCATTGCGCCGCGAGCTCTTGATCGGCGCCGGTCCCGGCGAATGGCGCGCCGCCTGGCTCGAAGACGGCGTCGCGGTCGAACTGCACGTCGAGCGCGGCGACACCCGGCCGGCCGGCAGTATCCATCTCGGCCGGGTCGTGCGGCGCGTTGGCGCACTCGACGCCGCGCTTGTCGATATCGGCGAGGGGCGGCCGGGATTTCTGCCGCTGCGTCGCGGCGACGCGGCAGAACCGCGGCTCGACGAGGGGGCGCGCGTGCTGGTCCAGGTGCGGCGTGAGGCGCAGGGCGACAAGGGTGCGCTGCTTTCGACGCGGGTCGTACCGCGCGATGGCGATGCGGCGCGGCTCGCCGAGCGCGCGGCGGGCCTCGATCCGCCGGCGCAGCTCGACCCGCCGCCCGGTTTCGCGGCGGCGCTCGCGCTGCGCCTGCCCGCCGCGCCGCAGCGGGTGTTGACCGACGATGCCGCGGTGGTGCTGGAACTGCGCCAAGCCTTTCCCGCGGCCGAGACCCAGCACCGCGACGCCGCGGAATGGCCGGTCGATCTCGAAGCCGCGTTCGAGGCCGCGCTGGCGCCGAGCGTCGCGACCGCCGGCGGTGGCAGCATCCACATCGCGGAAAACCGCGCCGCGGTGCTGATCGATGTCGATACCGGCAGCCCCGAAACGGGGTCCGCCGCGCGCGCAGCGTTCATTGCAAACACCGATGCCGCGACCGCGATCGCCCGCCAATTGCGGCTGCGCGAGCTGGGTGGCGGGATCGTCGTCGATTTCGCCGCGCTCGATGGCCGCCGGGCGCGCGACCAGGTGCGTCGGGCCATCGAGGCCGCGCTGGCCGGCGACCCGGCCGGGCCGCAAGTGCTTGGGTGGACGCGCCTCGGCCATCTCGAAATCGTCCGACCCAGGCGCGGCCGGCCGCTCAGCGCCGCGATGCTGGAGCCGCAGACGACGCAGAAAACCGCGCTCGCCCTGAGCTTCGAGGCGCTGCGCGCGGTTTACCGAGAGGCGCGCGCCCGGCCGGCGGCCGATTGGCGGCTTGCCGTCACGCCCAGGCTCGCGGCGGCACTAGAGGGGCCGGCGGCCGCGGCGCTGCATGCCCTCGAAATCCGACTGGGGCGCAAGATCGCCGTCGCGATCGCGGCGCGGAGCGGTGCGCCGCCTTTTGACATTGCGCCGCGATAAGCCAATATCGCCGGCATGGAGAAACGCCCGCCGGCGGCCGGTCGCCGCAATTGCCCGATCTGCGGCAAGCCCGCAGTCGCGCCGCATGGCCGGTTTTGCTCGACGCGCTGCGCCGATATCGATCTCGGCCGTTGGCTGAAGGGCAATTACCGGGTCGAAACCGAAGAAGCACCGGACGACGAGGCCGACCGCGACGAAACGTAGGCGGCGTTCCAAATCAGGGCAGCGCGACGACGTCGCAAAACGCCAGCAGAACCGGGACGAGCGACAGAAATCGCCCGACGGCTCGGGGCCGCGACACTCGGCGTTGGCGGCGCGATTGCGCGATCTTCGCGGTCTCGGCCGCGCGTTGGACACGAAACAGGCAGGCCTCGGCGCATGGTTGGTTGCGGCAATACCCGCTTCCTGGCACCCAGCCGCAATCGCGCGCCCAGCGGGGCCCCTCGGGGTGAGCGGCCAGTTCGGCGACAGTCGGAGAGACTGGCCGAGGATAGCGGTCGAGGTCAGACACCTTCGATATCCTGAATGTGCTTCGCGTGCGTTGCCGGGACAGACGCTCCTGATCCCGGGTTAATGCGTTCGGCGTATTAACACGATAGGCACCGCAATGGCGCTGACTATTTGCCACACCGACTGTCGGAGGCTGTCGGGCCACCGGCCATGACACGTCCTGAGCGCTGTCCGGCACGGAGGCTCACCAGCGATCGGACTACGCTTGCCGGCCCAACCCGGTCTTTTTTGCGAACCGCGTTCGCGGTGAAATGGCCACCGGATGCCGCCAACCGCTCGCGGCGCGTGCGCGCATCGGCCGCGCTCGCCACAGGCGCGCGTAGGCGGACGGGGGCGGTTTGGCTTCGCTCGATGCCCGATCGTAGACCCTGATCGTTGCCCAGCCGGTCACCTCCGGGGGGCACTCGACGTCCTTGTCGCAACTGATGTCGAAGCGACCGTTGAATTTGGGCGCCAGCCGGTCCTCGCAGACATAGGTCGTGCCGCGGATCTCGACGACCGTACCGAAGCCAATCCGCCGCGGGCAGGCGATGGCGTCGTGGCGGCCGCAGATATCGCGCCCCGACGCCGCGATGCACGGCGTATCGTCGGTCTGGGCGGCGAGCGTGTTGTAGCCGGTGACGTAGGCCCGCAGGCGATGATACGCCGGCGGCGCTTGCGGATCAGCGCTCGTGGTCAGCACCAATGGGATAAGCAGCGGCGCAATGAAATTCATCATTCGGTTGGTCCCCCCAGCCGGATGTGCGAGTAACGCACGGTAACGATGTGTGTGAGGGGGTAACGCCTATCCGTCAATCACGGCAGAAATAAGAAAATCATGTGACAATAAATCGGACGATCGACCTATTTAATTAAAGGGGAGGCCGTCTATTTCAACTGAGACTGTAGGAAAATTAAACTGTTATGCGCTAAAAGGGTCGGCGGGCCTAACGCAATTGGTGACGCCTCGGGCGAGGCCGTTATTCCACCGTTACGCTTTTGGCGAGGTTTCGCGGCTGGTCGACATCGGTGCCTTTCAGCACCGCGACATGATAGGCAAGGAGCTGGATCGGGATCGCGTAGAGCAGCGGCGCGACAAAGGCGGCGCAATGCGGCACCGCGATGCCGGAAAAGCAGCGCCCGTCCAGCCGGGCGATTCCGGCCGCGTCCGAAATCATCACCACGCGGCCGCCCCGCGCCATCACCTCCTCGACGTTCGACAGGGTCTTCTCGAACAGATCGTCGGGCGGCGCCAGCACGATGACCGGCACGCTGTCCTCGATCAATGCGATGGGGCCGTGCTTCATCTCGCCGGCGGCATAGCCCTCGGCGTGGATGTAGGAAATCTCCTTCAGCTTCAGCGCGCCCTCGAGGGCCAGCGGATAGGCGGTGCCGCGCCCGAGATAGAGCACGTCGCGGGCGAGCGCGATTTCGGCCGCAATCTGCTGGATGCGTTCGTCGTGGTGCAGGACCTCGCTGGCGCGCGCCGGGATCTCGGCGAGCTGTCCCGCCAGCGCCGCCTCCCCCTCGGCGTCGATCGTGCCGCGGGCCCGCGCCAGCGCCACGGTCAGCGCCGCCAACACAGCGAGCTGGGTGGTAAAGGCCTTGGTCGAGGCGACGCCGATCTCCGGGCCGGCGAGGGTCGGCAGCACGATGTCGGCTTCGCGCGCGATCGTCGATTCCGGCTGGTTGACGATCGCGATGATCTTCTGCCCGGCCTCGCGGCAATACCGCAGCGCCGCCAGCGTGTCGGCGGTTTCGCCCGATTGCGAGATGATCAGCGCGGCGCCGTCCTTGGCCATCGCCGGGGCGCGGTAGCGGAACTCCGAGGCGATATCGGCCTCGACCGGGATGCGGGCGATGCGCTCCAGCCAGTATTTGGCGATCAACCCGGCGTGGTGCGCCGTGCCGCAGGCGAGCGTCGTAATCTTACCGATGTCGCCGAGCGCGAACGGCAATTGCGGCAGGCAGATGCTGCGGCTCGCCGGATTGATCAGCGCATTGAGCGTGTCGCCGATCACCGCCGGCTGCTCGAAGATCTCCTTCTGCATGAAATGGCGGTAGTTGCCCTTGCCGATCAGCGCTCCCGACAAGGCGGTTTCGCGCACCTCGCGCTCGCATGGTTGATTGTCGCGATCGAAGATCGCGACTTTGCGGGAAGTGACCACCGCCCAGTCGCCTTCTTCGAGATAGGTGATGCGCCGGGTCAGAGGAGCCAGCGCCAGCGAATCCGAGCCGACAAACATCTCGCCCTCGCCATAGCCGATCGCCAGCGGGCTGCCGCGCCGGGCGCAGATCAAGAGGTCGTGTTCGCCGGCGAATAGGAAAACCAGCGCAAACGCCCCGTCGAGCCGCTCCAGCGTCCGCGCCACGGCCTGCGTTGGCGTAAGACCCTGCGAGAGGTGGTGGGTCGCCAGCACCGCCACCGCCTCGGTGTCGGTCTGGCTCTCGAACGGAAAGCCGAGCGACGTCAACTCCGCCTTCAGCTCCTGGAAATTCTCGATGATGCCGTTATGGACGACGGCGACCCGGTCGGTGGCGATCGGATGCGCGTTGGTCTCGGTCGGCAGGCCGTGCGTCGCCCATCGCGTATGGCCGATGCCGATCGTGCCCTGCACCGGCTCGCGCGCAAGCCGGGCCGCGAGATTGGCCAGCTTGCCCTCGGCGCGGCGCCGCTCGATGCGGCCGTCGATCAGCGTGGCGATGCCGGCCGAATCATAGCCGCGATATTCGAGGCGCCGCAGCCCCTCGATCAACTCGCCCGCGACCGGCGTTTTGGCGATGATGCCGATGATGCCGCACATCAGCCGAGCTTCCCTTTCAGCCGCTCCCGCAGCACGGCGGCACGCCCGGGCTTGTCGACCTGACGGGCGCGCGCGATCGTCAGCGCTCCCT
>DATGFP010000039.1:0-20632 GCA_035309005.1 Allostellaceae bacterium
CTCGTCGGCTTGGCCGGCCGCATCGATGATGCCGTCATCGAGCATGCGGCGGGTCGCCGACACCACGACCGGCGCGCGAAAGCCGAGCTTGGCACGCTGGCGCAGCCGCTCCTCGCCATAATCGATGACGGCCGCCGGTTCGGGAAAAGCGCCGCCGCCCGGCTCGGCAACCAGCGCCGCGCTCATCCGGCAGGTGCCCGACCAGCTGGTGTTGACGGTCAACAGGGTCTTGAGGAAATCCTCGTAGAAGGTCGAGCAGCGCAACAGGCGCCCGCCGCCGGCCGCGATCAGCGCCGCGTCCTCGGGAAACGCCTCGCGCAGCCCGGCGAGAGCCGGCGCCGGGTCCCATTCGGCCGATACCCAGCGCGCCGCGCGCCGCACGATCTCGGGTGCGGCGGCAGGCGGAAAGCCGCTCCATTCGAGTGCCAGCGTCAGCGGTGCGCGCTGCCTCAGCGCGACCATGCCGAGCGCGCCGCCGATTCGCTCGACGCGGCTGAGCGTGCCGGTCTCGCGATCCCAGCGCCAGGGCTCCAGATGTACCCAGCCGTGGCTCGCGACGGTGAGGGCGAGATCGATCGGCCAGTCGAGCGCCAGGTTCACGCTTTGTCGAGCGCCTGCTTCAAATCGGCAAGGATGTCGTCCTCGTGCTCGATGCCGAGCGAGAGGCGGATATAGCCGTCGGTGACGCCGGTCTGCAGCTGCTCTTCCGGGGTCAATTGCGAGTGGGTGGTCGAGGCCGGATGGATCGCGAGCGAACGCGCGTCGCCGATATTGGCGACGTGGTAGAACATCTGCAGCGCGTCGATAAAGCGCCGCCCGGCCGCCATCCCGCCCTTCAATTCGAAGCCCAAGAGGCCGCCGTAGCCGCCCTTCAGGTGCGCATCGGCGCGGCGCCGCGCTTCGCCCTCCATCAGGCTCGGGTGGATCACCTTGCTGACCTTGGGCTGGCTTTTCAGGAATTGCGCGACCGCGGCCGCGTTGGCGCAATGCGCCCGCATCCTGAGCGGCAAGGTCTCCAGCCCCTGGATGTGGAGGAACGAGTTGAAGGGGCTCGCGGCGGCGCCGAGGTCGCGCAGCAGCGTCACCCGCATCTTGATGATATAGGCGACCGGGCCCATCGGCTTCACCGCCTGGGTCCACACGGCGCCGTGGTAGGCCGGGTCCGGCTGGTTTAGCAGCGGGAAGCGGTCGGCGTGCGCCTCCCAGTCGAAATTGCCGCCGTCGACGACGATGCCGCCGATCGAGGTGCCGTGGCCGCCGATGTATTTGGTCGTCGAGTGCATGACGACCGCCGCGCCGTGGTCGAGCGGGCGGCAGATCACCGGCGCGGACGTGTTGTCCATGATCAGCGGCACCCCGAGTTCGCGGCCGATCTTGGCGACCGCGCCGATCGGGAAGACTTCGAGCTTCGGGTTGGGCAGCGTCTCGGCGTAGTAGCAGCGTGTCTTCGCATCGGTCGCGCGGCGGAAATTCTCGGGGTCGCTGGGATCGACAAAGCGCACCTCGATCCCCATCGTCCGCTGCATCGTGTGGAGGAACAGGTTCCAGGTGCCGCCGTAGAGGTCGGTCGAGCTGACGAAATTGTCGCCGGCCTGCGCGATGTTGTTGACGCAGAACATCGAGGCCGCCTGCCCCGAGCCGAGCGCCAGCGCCGCGGCCCCGCCCTCCAGCGCGGCGACCCGCTGCTCAAGCACGTCGCTCGTCGGGTTCATGATGCGGGTATAGATGTTGCCCAGTTCCTTCAGCCCGAACAGGTTGGCGGCATGCTCGGTGTCGCGGAACTGGTAGCTCGTCGTCTGGTAGATCGGCACCGCGACGGCGCCGGTCGTCGGGTCGCTGCGGTAGCCGGCATGCAGCACGACCGTCTCGGGATGCTTGCTTTCCGTCGGCATGAAAACCTCCGTTCCGATGAGCGCTCTTGCGGCGCACTGTGCCATGAGCAGAGGCACGGATGTAAGGCGCAATGAAAGGCTCGCGGCAGCGCTCGACCTGGATCGCGCTGGCGGTTGCGGCGGCGGCCGTTGCCGGCGTCGCGGTCGTCGTCGCGGGTCTCTGGGCCGATGTCGGCGACGTCGGGATCAGCGCCGCCGGTTGGGTCGCGCTGATCCTCGGGGCGCTGGTCACGCTGGCGCTCGGCGTCGGGCTGATGGCGCTGGTTTTCATCAGCAGCCGGCGCGGCTATGACGACCCCACCGGCGGCCCTGGGGGCGATCCTGGGGGCGAACAACGTTGATCCGGGGCGTGGCGCCACTACCTAAACGGTTGCGCGCGCCGTCGCCGGCGGCCCGAGCCGCTGCGGAGGCGCCCCGATGCCGATGAAAAAAGAGACGCAATACCACGCTTGGTATTGGATCGCCGCGATCTTCGCGATGATGGCGATCCAGGCGGTGTTCGCCGCCTATACCCAGGTCCAGACAATTCCCTACAGCGATTTCCAGAACGATCTGAAGGCCGGCCGGGTCGCCGAGGTGCGGGTCAGCGGCAATTACATCCAGGGCAAATTCAAGACGCCCGACAAGACCGGCTTCACCGATTTCATCACCACCCGGGTCGATCCGCAGATCGCCACGCAGCTCGATAAATACGGCGTCACCTTCGCCGGCCAGATCGAGAGCACCTTCCTGCGCGATCTCCTGTCGTGGGTGATCCCGATCGCGCTGTTCGCCGGCGTGTGGATTTTCATCTATCGGCGCTTCGCCAGCCAGCAGGGGTTTGGCGGGTTGATGTCGGTCGGCCGCAGCAAGGCCAAGGTTTATGTCGAGACCGACACCAAGACGACGTTCGCCGACGTCGCCGGGGTCGACGAAGCCAAGGCCGAACTGGAGGAAATCGTCTCGTTCCTCAAGGATCCGGAGCGCTACGGACGGCTTGGCGGCCGGGTCCCCAAGGGTGTGCTGCTGGTCGGGCCGCCGGGCACCGGCAAGACGCTGCTCGCGCGCGCCGTCGCCGGCGAGGCCAATGTGCCGTTCTTCTCGATCAACGGTTCGGAATTCGTCGAGATGTTTGTCGGCGTTGGCGCGGCGCGGGTGCGCGACCTCTTCGAGCAGGCAAGGGCGAAGGCGCCGTGCATCATCTTCATCGACGAACTCGACGCGCTGGGGCGTGCCCGTGGCGCCTATCCCGGCGGCGGCGGGCATGACGAGAAGGAGCAGACGCTCAACCAGCTGCTCAGCGAGCTCGACGGCTTCGACACCCGCATCGGGATGATCCTGCTGGCGGCGACCAACCGGCCCGAGATCCTCGATCCGGCGCTGCTGCGCGCCGGCCGCTTCGACCGCCAAGTGCTGGTCGACCGGCCGGACAAGGTGGGCCGGGTGCAGATCCTCGCGGTGCATACCCGCAAGATCCACATGGCCGCGGGGGTCGACCTCGAGATCGTCGCGTCGCTGACCCCGGGTTTCACCGGCGCCGACCTCGCCAATCTGGTCAACGAAGCCGCGCTCTTGGCGACGCGCCGCGGCGCCGACGAGGTGACGCTCGCTGATTTCACCGCCGCGATGGAGCGCATTGTCGCCGGCCTCGAAAAACGCAACCGCCTCCTCAACCCGCACGAGCGCGAGGTTGTCGCGCATCACGAGATGGGGCACGCGCTGGTCGCCCTGTCGCTGCCCGGCACCGACAAGGTGCACAAGGTCTCGATCATCCCGCGCGGCATCGGTTCATTGGGCTACACGATCCAGCGGCCGACCGAGGACCGCTTCCTGATGACCCGCCAGGAGCTCGACAACAAGATGGCGGTGCTGCTCGGCGGCCGCGCGGCCGAGCACATCGTGTTCGGCGAACTCTCGACCGGCGCCTCCGACGATCTCGCCAAGGTCAGCGACATCGCCCGCAGCATCGTCACCCGCTACGGCATGACCGCCGAACTCGGGCAGGTCGTCTACGAGCGCAGCCAGCGCAGCTTTCTCGGCGGCGAGCAGCCGCAGATGGCCTATACCGAGCGCAGCTACAGCGAAGAAACCGCGCGCGAGATCGACGACGCGGTCAAGAAAATCATCGACGAAGCGTTTCGCCGCACGGTGAATTTGCTGCGGGCGCACCGCGCGACGCTCGAAGCGGGTGCGCGCGAACTGCTCGAGCACGAAACCCTCGACGAAGCCGATCTGGCCGCGCTGATCAAGGAACCGGCCGCGGTCGCCGAATAAGACGACCCGGCGTTTGCGCGCCGCCGCTGTTGCATGCGGCGCCGGCGCGGCCGATGATGCGCCGCGCCAATGTAATCGGCAGGGAGCCTTGTGAAAAAATCGACGAAAGACAGTAGCGTCGTCCCGCTATACGGGCGCGGCACCGGCGTCCCCGATCCGATCGACGTGCAGGTGGGGGCCCGCGTCCGCACGCGTCGCCTGTTGATCGGGATGAACCAGGAGACGCTAGCCAACGCTCTCGGCTTGACCTTTCAGCAGGTCCAGAAATACGAGGGCGGCGCCAATCGCGTCAGCGCCTCGCGGCTGTCGCAGATCGCCGAGATTCTCGACGTACCGATCGCCTATTTCTTCAGCGATCTCGAGCCCGCCGACGGCGGGCTCGACGCGCACGAGGCCGAGCAGCGCGAGCGCATGCAGCGCGCCGAGACGATCGAATTGATCCGCTGCTATTACGCGATCCCCGATCCGCAGCTGCGTCTCCAGTTTCTCGACATGGTGAAATCGGTGGCGCAGGCGCAGCAGCGCGACGCGTAGTCGGCCTGAGCGATGTGCGGCATCGCCGGTTTCGTCCTGCCGCAGCGGTCGATGTCGCGCGCCGAGATCGAGGCGCGGCTGTGGGCGATGATCGCGCCGCTGAGGCATCGCGGCCCCGATGACGAGGGGGTGTGGACCGACGGGCTGGGGGCGCTGGCGCATGCCCGGCTGTCGATCATCGACCTGACGCCGGCCGGGCACCAGCCGATCGCCAGCATGGCGGGCGATGTCTGGCTGACCTTCAACGGCGAAATCTACAACTTTGCCGAACTGCGCGCCGAGCTGGTGGCGCGCGGCTACCGCTTTCGCAGCCGCGGCGACAGCGAGGTCATCGTCAACGGCTGGCATGCCTGGGGGCCGGCGCTGTTCTCCCGGCTGCGCGGCATGTTTGCGCTGGCGCTGTGGGACCAGCGCGCCCGCCGGCTGATCCTGGCGCGCGACCGCGTCGGGAAAAAGCCGCTCTATTACGCCGCGACCCCCGGCGGCTTGCTGTTCGGTTCGGAGATCAAGGCGCTGTTTGCCTGGCCGGGCTTGCCGCGCCTCGCCGATCTCGGCGCGATCGACCATTACCTCAGCCTGCAATACGTACCCTCGCCCGAGACGGCGTTTGTCGGCGTGCGGCGCCTGCCGCCGGCGCATTATTTGGTGGTCGATGTCGCCGAGGAGGGCTGGCGCGAGCCCGCGCCGGTGCGCTACTGGGACCTGCCGGCGCCGGCCGCCGCGCCGGGCGCCGCGAAAGCCTTGGCCAGCCCGGCGGCGCTGCAGCAGGAGCTGGTCGCGCATCTCGAAGAGGCGGTGCGGCTGCGCATGATCGCCGACGTGCCGCTCGGCGCGTTTCTCTCGGGCGGGGTCGATTCGAGCGCGGTCGTTGCGATGATGGCGCGGGCCGGCGCCGGGCGGATCAAGACCTTCTCGATCGGCTTCGCGGCCGCCGAATACGACGAGACCCGCTATGCCCGCATGGTCGCCGAGCGCTACGGCACCGAACACGAGGAGTTCGTCGTCGAGCCCGACGCGGCGGCGATATTGCCGCAGCTGGTGTGGCATTACGGCGAGCCCTTCGCCGACCCGTCGGCGATCCCGACCTGGTACGTCTCGCGACTGGCGCGCCGCCACGTCACGGTCGCGCTCAACGGCGATGGCGGCGACGAAGCCTTTCTCGGCTACTCGCGCTACCAGGCGATGCGGCACCTGGGTCGCCTCGACCGGCTGCCGCACGCGGTCCGCACCGCGCTGGCAAAGCTCTGCGGGCTGGCGCCGCGCGGCCTCGCCCGGCGGCTGCGCCTGACGCAGATCGGCGCGATACTCGCGGCGCCGGCGGCGCAGCCGGCGCGGCGCTACGCCGGTGCGATCGCCTTTTTTGGCGATGCCGACAAGGCGGCCGGCTATGGCGAGGCAATGCGGCCCTTGTTGTCGCACTCTGCGCTAGACCTGCTGGCGCCCTATTTCGCCGCTGCCGGCGATCTCGTCGCCGGCGCCAACTGGGCCGACCTCCACACCTATCTGCCCGACGACCTCCTGGTGAAGGTCGATGTCGCGAGCATGGCGCATGGCCTGGAAGCCCGCTCGCCGCTGCTCGACCACGTGCTGCTGGAATGGGCCGCGCGCCTGCCGCCCGACGTCAAGATGGCGGGCGGCGCCACCAAGGCGCTCTTCAAGGCGGCGATGGCGCCTTATCTGCCGCGCGAAATCCTTCGGCGCCGCAAGATGGGGTTCGCCGCCCCGATCGACCAATGGCTGCGGCGCGAACTGAAGGAGCTGGCCTACGATACCCTGCTGTCGCCGGCGGCGCGCGCGCGGGGCCTCATGCGCCCGCAATACGTCGAGCGGCTGCTCGCCGAGCATTGCGGCTGCCGCGCCAACCACCATAACCGGCTGTGGGCCCTCTTGATGCTCGAATTGTGGTTCCGCACCTGGATCGACGGGGCGGCGGCAACCGACGCCTACCGACCTGCCGCCTGACGCGCCGCCTCGGCGGCTCTTGATCATCGTCAACCCGGCGGCCGGGCGCTTGCGCGGGTTGCGCCGCCGGTTAGATCGCGTGGTGGCCGCGCTGCGCCGGCGCGGCTGCGCTGTCACGCTGCGCCATGCCGGTGCGCCGGGCGACGCCGAGCGGCTGGCGCGCGAGGCCGAAGCGGAGTTCGACGTGATCGTCGCGGCCGGCGGCGACGGCACCCTCAACGCCGTGCTGAACGGCATCGCGGGAAACGTCGCCGCCCTCTCGCGGCCGCTCGCGCTGCTGCCGTTCGGCACCGCCAATGTGCTGGCACACGAGATCGCGATGCCGCGCGACCCCGAGGGCCTCGCCGCGGTGCTCGCGGCGGCCCCGGCGCGGCCGGTATGGCCCGGCCGGATCGGCGAGCGGCTTTTCCTGGCGATGGCGAGCAGCGGCTTCGATGCCGCGGTGGTCGCCGCGGTAAACCCGCGGCTGAAGCGGCACTTTGGGCGATTCGCCGTTGTCTGGGCGATCCTCGCTTGCCTGGCGCGATACCGGCCTTGTGAGCTGAGCGTCCGCATCGGCGACATCGAGCACCGCGCCGCGGCCGCGATCGCAGCGAAAGGCCGCTGCTATGCCGGCCGCTACGTGGTCGCGCCTGAGGCCAGCCTCGCCGCGCCGTCGCTCGACCTCGTGCTGTTCGAGCGCGACGGCCGCCTCGCCGCGCTGCGCTACCTCTGGGTGCTGCTGCGCGGCCGGCTCGCCGCGCGGCCGGATGTCAGGATCGTGCGCTGCCGCGGCGCGTTGATCTCGGCTGCCCAAGCACTGCCGGTAGAGGCCGACGGCGACATCGTTGGGCGCCTGCCGATCGCGGTCGGCGTCGGCCCGCTTCCGGTCCTCCTGGTGCAGCCGGGGCCAGCCGCCGCCAACCGGCGCGGCTAGGTGTTGATTTTCTGCAACAGTGGGTGCCGACCCGCGGTCCGCCCCGCCTGAGGGCTTTGGTCGCGCGGTGCCGCCCTGTAGTTTTGCGGCGGGGTTTTCCATGGGGTGGGGAATGGCGACAGCGTGGCGCAATCGCCGATGGCTGCTCGGCGTGATCTTCGTCGTTGCCGCAGCGCTGCTGCCAGCGGGCGCGCGGGCGCAGAACCTAACCTACGGCGAAGTAAAGCTCGGCGTTCTCGGCCACGACGTCCATTTCCTCGGCGGCAAGGAGCACGGCGTCGACATCAACCCCGAACTGATCCTGCCGTCGCCGGTCAGCAATGAGTGGGCCGCCGGGGTGCCCGATTATCTGCGCTGGGCGGTGCAGCCGCGCCCGACGGTCGGCGGCGAAATCAATACCGACGGCTTCACCAACCAGGCTTATTTCGGCGCGACGTGGACCTGGCAGCTGGCGAGCAATCTGCTGCAGCCGGGCGACGGCATCGCGCTCAGCTATTTCTTCGGGCCCGGCTTCAACGACGGCGACATCATCGGCCGGGCCTCCGACCGCAAGAGCCTCGGCTCGCATGTGTTGTTCCGCGAGGCTTTGGAATTGGGCTATCGCATCAACGCGGTCTACGAGATTTCCGGGTTTATCGACCACGTGTCGAACGGTGGCCTCGCCAAGCAGAACGAAAGCATCAACGATGTCGGGGTGCGCTTCGGCGTCGGCTTCTGAAGGCCGGCGAGGAACGCTCTCGCAGCCCTATCCGTTTGTGGCAAGGACTGGCCCGGGTCGCTCATTCCGGTTTTCGGGCCGCGCCGCAAATGGAGAAAAACGATGCTGTACTGGGCTCTGGTGTTTCTGGTGATTTCGCTGGTCGCCGCACTGTTCGGCTTTGGCGGCGTGGCCTCGACGGCGGCCGGCATCGCTCAGGTGCTGTTTTTTATCTTCCTGATCGTCTTCGTCGTGACGCTGGTCATGGGCCTGATGGGGCGCCGCTCGCCGCCGCCGATCTGATCGTAACCGATGAACCGCAGCCGGCGGGGCGCCGCACTACGCCCCGTTGGCTGCATAACTGCCGCGGGCCGCGGCGGTTAGTCTGCCGCGAGGACGCGGGCCAGCTGGCTCAGCGCTTCCTGGTGGCGCTCGTTGGGGATCTGCGCGAAGTTGCGCGCGAGCTCCAGGCACATCCGCTCGCGCGGGCTGATTGAGCGAGTGTTCTGCCCGTCGAGCCCGTCGAAAAAATAGCCGACCGGGACGCTGAGGACCTGGGCGATCTCGTAAAGGCGTCCGGCCGAGACGCGGTTGATGCCGCGCTCGTATTTGTGCGCCTGCTGGTAGGTGACGCCGATCAAGTCGGCGAGCTGCTGCTGGGTCAGCCCGAGCATGATCCGGCGTTCCCGGACGCGCGCGCCGACATGGCGATCGACATCCTGCGTCCGGCCGGTCGAGCGCCGGGAAGCCGCGGCGCGGTAGGGCGAGCCGCCTTCGCCGCCGGTTTCCGGCCGCGGCTGGGTGGGGACGGGGTGCTGCTGGGTCATCACTGGGTCCACTCGATGAAATCGCATGTGCCGAGACTTGTCTGCGCGCGTCCGGCGGTTGGCAAGACGCACGTGCGAGGCGAATTATCGCGCCTCGCGGGCATTCGACACAAGTGCGGAGAGCCAACCCTTCCGCTAGGTGCGCCGAACCCCCGCAACCGCCGGAGCCAGCACAATTGGATCGGCTCCATGTGTCAAATTTTAGGCAGGGTTGTGCTGCCGCGACGGCCGGCTCCGCGAAAATCATCCTCAGCGCCTGGTGCATGGGCGCCTTGCCTCTGTTGTCGTTTGACAGCGTCCTTGCCCGGTGATACCGACGCTGCGTCCAGTCAATGGTGGGTCCATGCCGCGAATCGTGGTCGGCGATGGCGCGCTCTATTACGAGCGGCAGGGCGTCGGGTTTCCGGTCCTGTTCGTTTCGGGGCTGTCCGGGTTTGCGTCGTTCTGGCAGGACCAGGTCGCGGCCTTTGCCAAGACCTTCGACATCATCACCCACGATCATCGCGGTATCGGCCAGAGCGATCTGACCCGCAGCGGCTTTACCGTCGACCGCATGGCGGCCGACGTGATCGGGCTGATGGACGCCTTAGAGATCGAGCGGGCGCACATCGTCGGGCATTCGACCGGCGGCGCGATCGCGCAGATCCTGGCGATCGAGCACCCGAAGCGGCTGGCCAGCGTCGTGCTGTCGGCCACCTGGACCAAGCCCGACGCCTATTTCCGCCGGCTCTTCACGCTGCGCAAGGACATCCTGCTGCGACTGGGCCCGAGCGCCTATGTCCAGGCCAATACGCTCTACCTCTACCCAAGCTGGTGGGTTCGCAGCAACAACGAGCGGCTGCGGCAGCACGAGGCGCAGAACCTGGCGATTTTTCCGCCGACCGAGATTGCCGCCAGCCGGATCGATGCAATCCTCGCGTTCGACCGCACCGAGCAATTGTCGCGCATCACGACGCCGACCCTGGTGGTCGGCGCCGAGGACGACCTCGTCACCCCGGCCTATTTCTCCGAGGAACTGGCGCGGCTAATCCCGGCCGCCGAAATCAAGATATTCCCGCGCGGTGGGCATGCTTTCACCCAGGTGCGGGCGCGCGAGTTCAATCAGGCGGTGCTGCCGTTTCTTGCCTCGCACACGCCGAACTGAGTAACGCGCCCCTCGCTAATGCGGCGCCGAGATAGATCGCATTTAAGGGTTCTTCAACATATCGGCGCAATTCTGTCACCGCTTCCCTACGGCCCGTAGCCCGCTGCGGCTTCGATCAAGGTGACAGTCTGATGCCCCTCAGCAACGACGAGTTCCCAGGCCACCTCTCCGCCGCCCTCGCGGCCGCCGGAGATGTCGCCTACACCTGGGAACTCGAGGGTGATCGCCTCGACTGGTTCGGCGACCTGAGTGTCGCCGGCATCGACTTCGCGAAGGAGTTGGCGAGCGGGCGCAGCCTGGCCAATCGCGTGCACCCCGACGATCTGGTGCACCGGCAGCTCTCGCTCGCCTCGCATTTCGACGGTGAAGGCGGCTTCGATTGCGAATATCGCCTGCGCGACGGCGCCGGCGGCTTCTCCTGGGTGCATGAGCGCGGCCGGGCGCAGCGCGACGCCGACGGCCGGCCGCATGCCATGCTCGGCGTCATCCGGGCGCTCGGCGACCGCAAGGCCCACCAGACTCGACTCGAGCGGCTGGCCAATTACGACGAGCTGACCGGGCATTTCAACAAAACCCGGCTGCGTGAGGTGGTCGACCAGATCATCGCCGCCAACCAGCGCAAGCACAGCCCGGCGGCGTTCCTCTCGGTCGGCGTCGACAACATGACTATGATCAACGACGTCTACGGCTACGAGGCGGCCGACAGCGTGCTGATCGAGATCGGCCGGCGGCTCGACAGTTGCGTGCGGGTCAGTGACGTAATTGGCCGCCTCGGCGGCGACCGCTTCGGCCTTGTCCTGGCGCATTGCCCGCCGGACGGCGTCGGCTCGGCCGCCGAGAAGATCCTGGCGGCAGTCAATTCCAAGCCGGTGACGACGGAGCGCGGCCCGGTATACGCGACGGTGTCGATCGGCAGCGCCGCCTTTCCCGATCAGGGGCTGACCTCATACGACGTCATCACCCGGGCCGAGAGCGCGCTCTCGGAAGCCAAGCGCGCCGGCCGCGACTGCCACGCCCACTACCGCATGACCGAGGAGCAGCGCGAGCGCCAGCGGCGCAGCCTGTCGATCAGCGAGCAGGTGCAATCGGCGCTGCGCGAAGAGCGCGTCATGCTGGCCTTTCAGCCGGTGGTGTCGGCGATCACCCGGGAGGTCGATCATTACGAGTGCCTCTTGCGCATGCGGACGCTCGACGGACGCCTCGTCTCGGCCGGCGAATTCGTGCCGGTCATCGAGCAGCTCGGCTTCATCCGGCTGATCGACCATTACGTCCTCGAAAAGACCATGGAGGAGCTGGAGCGCCATCCCGGGGTCAAGCTCGGCTTCAACATTTCCGGGCTGACGGCGGCGGACCGGCCGTGGCTGCGCTCGCTGATCGCGCAGGTGCGCAACCGGCCCGAAATCGCCTCGCGGATGATCGTCGAGATCACCGAGACCGCGGCGCTCTACGACATCGAAGAATCGGCGCGCTTCGTCAGCGCGCTGCGCCATGCCGGCTGCCACGTCGCGCTCGACGATTTCGGCGCCGGCCATACCTCGCTGCGCCACCTGCAGAGCCTGGCGGTCGACACCGTCAAGATCGACGGCTCGTTCATCCGCAACCTCGCCGGCAATCCGGAGAGCCAGGTTTTCCTGCGTCACCTGCTGGGGCTCGCCCGCGGGTTCGGCTTCCATACGGTGGCCGAATGCGTCGCGAGCGCCGAGGACGCGGCGATCCTGCAGCGCGAGGGGGTCGGCTTTCTGCAGGGCTATTATTTCGGGCACCCCTCGTTGGAGCGTCCCTGGCTGGCCGAGCCCATCCCGGCGCCAACAACGATCGTCGACGGCGGCCGGGTCGTCGGCATCAAGCGGGTCGGCGGCGGCCGCAGCTAACGGCGGATCAGCGCTTCTCGCCGGCGCGCCCGAGCGCGTCGAGCTGCTGGCGCAGCATTTCGATCTGCGCTTCGAGACGGCGCAGCCGCGGGTCCTCCGGCTCGCCGCTGGCCGGCGGCGCCTCGGGCGCGGCCGGCTTCGCGTCGCGCGGGAACGGCGCCAGCATTTTGAGGGCGCCCTCGAACAGCTTCATGTTCTGCTTGCCCATCTCCTCGAACTGGCCGAACGGAAACATCCCGAACGTCGCGCGCAGGCTGTCGCGCATCTGTTCCTGGTTGCGCGCGAAGGCGCCCATCGCCTGTTCGAGGTAGCCCGGCACGAGGAATTGCATGCTGTCGCCGTAAAGGCTGATCAGCTGCCGCAAAAAGCTGATCGGTAGCAGGTTCTGCCCTTTCTGCTCCTGCTCGACGATGATCTGGGTCAGCACCGGGCGGGTGATGTCCTCGCCGGTCTTGGCGTCGTAGACCACGAAATCGCCGCCTTCCTTGATCATGCGGGCGAGGTCGTCGAGCGTCACGTAACTGCTCGTCGCCGTATTGTAGAGCCGGCGATTGGCGTATTTCTTGACGATGGTGGGCTGCTTGGCGCCCGCCGGTCGCTCGCTCTGTGGCTCGCTCATGCCAGGGATGTCCCGCAAAACACAAATTGCTGCGCTGCGACAATACAGCGAATCTTGCGATTTGCCTCATCAAAGCGAAATGCCTGCGCCGGCCCGTGTAGCGCACGCGCCGCGCGCGTATAGTGCCGAGGATGAACGAGGCCGACGAGCTGGCGCGCGGCTTTTTCGAGCTGTGGTCGCAATATCTGACGGCGCTGCTGGCCGACCCGAAGGCGGCCGAGCCGCTGCGCCGCTGGCTCGCGCTGGCGGCTGGAGCGCTGCCGTCCGATGAGCCCCTCGGCCACCCGCCTCGACCGCAGAATGACGCCGCGGCCGCTGCTGGGGCACCTGGCGAGCGCGATCGGCTTGTGGCTGAGCTCGCGCGCCGGGTTGACGAGCTTGCCGGCCGCCTTGCCGCCGTGGAGCGCCGCGCCAGGCCAAAAAGAGGACCTGCAAGCAAAGCTCGCGGCCGAGATCCAGGAATTCGGTCCTGAGCGGGTCGCCGCCGCGCTCGACCGGCTGCTGCGGCGCCGCGCCGCCGGCTTTCTCGACGGGCTCGAAGCCTATCGCCGGCATCCCTTCCGCCGCGCCCCGCCGCGCCTGCCGGTGCGCTGGCGCCACGGCGCGGCGCGCCTCATCGATTACGGGGTGGGCGCGGCGGACCCGGTCGTGCTGCTCGTGCCGTCGCTGATCAACCGCTATTACATCCTGGATCTGCTGCGCGAACGCAGCTTTGCGCGCCACCTCGCGGCCGCAGGCCTGCGCCCGCTGGTGCTCGACTGGGGCGAGCCGGGGAGAATAGAGCGCGATTTCACCCTCGGCGACTACATCGGCGGGCCGCTCGACGCCGCGGTTGCGGCCGCCGCGGCGCTGACCGGCCGGCCGGTCGCGCTCCTCGGCTATTGCATGGGCGGGCTCCTGGCGCTCGCCGCCGCGTTGCGCCGGCCGAACGAAATCGCCGCCCTGGCGCTGCTCGCGACGCCATGGGATTTCCACGCCGAGCGGCCGGCGCAGGCGCAGCTCCTCGGCTCCCTGGTCGAATGGCTGCCGCTCTTCCTCGGCGACGGCGCGGCGCTGCCGGTGCCGGTTATCCAGAGCCTCTTCCTGGCGCTCGACCCGTTTCTCGCCGAGCGCAAGTTCGTCCGCTTCGCCGGGCTCGACCCCGGGAGCGAAGCGGCACGGGGCTTCGTCGCGCTGGAGGACTGGATCAACGACGGCGTGCCGTTGGCCCGCCGCGTCGCGCTCGAATGCGCCCGCTCGTGGTATCGCGACAACGACCCGGGCCGCGGGCTATGGCAGGTCGCGGGCCACCCGGTGCGGCCGCGGGAGGTGCGCGTCCCGGCCCTCGTCGTGCTGCCGAGCCGCGACCGCATCGTGCCGCCGCGCTCGGCCCAGCCGCTGGCGAGCGCGATCCCCGATGCAACCGTGCTGCGGCCGCCCTTCGGCCATATCGGGATGATGACCTCAGAAGCCGCGCCCGAGGCGGTGTGGCGGCCGATCGCGGATTGGCTGCGCGCGCAATTCCCCTAGCCTTGAGGGCGCGCTCGCCTACATAAGCTGACAGAAGCGCCGCCCATCCACGCCGGGAGATCCCCATGACCGACATCGTCATCGCCAGCGCCGCCCGCACCCCGATCGGCGCCTTCAACGGCGGCCTCGCCGGCCTGCCGGCGCACGAGCTTGGCGAAGTCGCGATCAGGGAGGCGCTGCGCCGCGGCGGGGTCGCGCCGGCCGAGGTGTCGGAAGTCATCCTCGGCCAGATCCTCTCCGCCGGCGAGGGCATGAACCCGGCGCGCCAGGCCGCGGTCGCGGCCGGCATCCCGCACGAGGCGACGGCCTATTCGGTCAACCAGGTGTGCGGCTCGGGGCTACGCACCGTGGCGCTCGGCTACCAGGCGATCCGTAACGGCGATTCGGATATCGTCGTCGCCGGCGGGCAGGAGAACATGAGCCTCTCGCCGCACTGCATCCACCTGCGCAACGGGGTGCGCATGGGCGACGCGCAGATGGTCGACACCATGATCAAGGACGGGCTGTGGGATATCTTCAACGGCTACCACATGGGCACCACGGCCGAGAATGTCGCGACCCGCTGGCAGATCACCCGCGAGCAGCAGGACGAGCTCGCGGTCGCTTCGCAAGCCAAGGCCGAGGCGGCGCAAAAGGCGGGCCGCTTCAAGGATGAGATCGTGCCGGTCACGGTCAAGACGCGGCGCGGCGACACGCTTGTCGACAGCGACGAACACCCCAAGCACGGCACCACGTTCGAGGTACTGGCAAAGCTGCGGCCGGCCTTCGACAAGAACGGCACGGTCACCGCCGGCAACGCGTCGGGGATCAATGACGGCGCCGCCGCGGTGGTGCTGATGACCGCCGAGGCGGCGGCGAAGCGCGGCCTGAAGCCGCTCGGCCGCATCGTTTCGTGGGCAACGGCCGGGGTCGACCCGGCGATCATGGGGACGGGGCCCATCCCGGCCAGCCGCCTGGCGCTGAAGAAGGCCGGCTGGTCGGCCGCCGACCTCGACCTGATCGAAGCCAACGAAGCCTTCGCGGCGCAGGCCTGCGCGGTCAACAAGGACCTCGGCTGGGATACCGCCAAGGTCAACGTCAATGGCGGGGCGATCGCGCTCGGCCATCCGATCGGCGCCTCGGGCACCCGCATCCTGGTGACGCTGCTCTACGAGATGCAGAGGCGCGGCGCGAAAAAGGGCCTGGCGACGCTGTGCATCGGCGGCGGCATGGGAATTGCGATGTGCGTCGCGCGCGATTAGCGCGCTAGGCTGCATCAAAGCAACATGTCTTCCCGTCATTCCCGCGCAAGCGGGAATCCAGGGTAAGCGAAAAGCCACGGGGCTCTGGACCCCCCGCTTTCGCGGGGGTGACGGGAATTGGAATGGGAGGAACGCATGGCCAGAGTGGCGGTGGTCACCGGCGGGACGCGTGGCATCGGACGCGCGATCTCAGTGGCGCTGCACGGCGCCGGCTACAAGGTCGCGGCGAATTACGGCAATGACGACAAGACCGCGGCGCAATTCTCGGCCGAGAGCGGCATCCCGGTCTTCAAGTTCAACGTCGGCGATTTCGCTTCGTGCGCCCAAGGGATCGCGGCGATCGAGGCAGCGCTCGGCCCGGTCGAAGTCTTGGTTAACAATGCCGGCATCACCCGCGACGCGACGATGCACCGGATGAGCTTCGAGCAGTGGAACGCGGTCATCCAGACCAACCTCTCGTCATGCTTCAACATGTCGAGGGCGGTGATCGAGGGCATGCGCGAGCGCGGCTTTGGCCGCATCGTCAATATCGGCTCGATCAATGGCCAGGCCGGGCAGTACGGCCAGGTCAACTACGCCGCCGCGAAATCGGGCATCCACGGCTTTACCAAGGCGCTGGCGCAGGAAGGCGCGGCGCGCGGTATCACGGTCAACGCGGTGGCGCCCGGCTATGTCGATACCGAGATGGTGCGCGCGGTGCCGGCCGACGTTCTGGAAAAGATCGTCGCGCGCATCCCGGTCGGCCGCCTCGGCAAGGCCGAGGACATCGCCCGCACCGTCCTCTTCCTGGTCGCCGACGAAGCCGGCTTCATCACCGGCTCGACCCTCTCGGTCAACGGCGGCCAGCACATGTATTGAGGCGCCCCGGCCCCGGGGTTATTTGCCGAAGAACATGCCGCCATTGACGTGGAACGTCTGGCCGGTGACGTAGCGGCCTTCCGGGCCGGCGAGGAAGCGCACCATCGCGGCGATCTCTTCGGGCCGGCCCTGGCGGCCGAGCGGGATGTCGCGGCTGATGCTGCCGCGCCCGTGCGCGCCGCCGGCCGACGCCCCGCGCACCGTGTCGATCGAGCCGGGGGCGACGCAATTCGCGGTGATGTTGTGCGGCGCCAGCTCCATCGCGAGCCCGCGCATCAGCCCTTCGAGGCCGGCCTTCGAGGCGTTGACATGAACGCGTCCAGTCGCGCCGGCATGGTGCGAGACGCCCGACAGGCCGATCAACGCGCCGCCGCCGCGCTTGATCATCTCGGGCGCTACTGCCTTGGCGAGGATGAAGGCGCCGTCGAGCGCGACCGAGAGGATCTCGTGCCACTCCTCGAGGTTCATCTGGAGGAACGGCGTTTGCCGGCGCAGCCCGGCATTGCCCACCGCGATGTCGACGCCGCCGAATTCCTTGACCGCGGCCGCGACCATCGCCGCCACCTGGTCGGGTTTCGAGACGTCGGCGAGGTAGGGCAGGGCGCGGCCGCCGGCGTCGCGGATCTCCTTCGTGGTCTCCTTGATGATGGCGCGGTCGCCGCGGCCGTTGACGACGATCGCGGCGCCGTCGTGGGCCAGCGCCAAGGCGATCGCCTTGCCGATGTTTTTGCCTGCGCCGGTGACGATCGCGACCTTCCCCGCGAGCGCGTTCGCTTCCGGCATTTATTCCTCCAACCTTGGCTCCGTCGCCGGCCGGGAGGTAACCACTTCGGAGCGCAAGCGGTCAACCGCGCGCGAGCCCCAGTAGCGCTAACCGCGGCGCCCTTGTCAGCGCGATGGCGAGCGGCGAATACTGTCTCGCACACCTCACCCGGGGGTCGCCAACCTCAGATGCAGATCGACGACGCAACCAGGCTGGAGGGCGCCGCCGCCGGCATGGCGCTGCCGCCGCGGCGTTGGCTTGGAATGCTCGGGCGCCTCGCGGCGCAACGCGGCGCCACGCCGGAGCAACCGCCCGGCCGGCGCTTCTTCGATCGGACGATCGCTCGCTATGGGCTGACGCTCGTCTTTGTCGCCGCCGCCATCCTCGCGACCTTTCTGATCGACGATGCGACCGGGCGGTTTCTCGCGTTCCCGTTCTATGCCGCCGTCGTCGCCAGCGCCTGGCTCGGCACTGGCCCCGGCGTGCTCTCGCTGCTGCTGACGGCGGTCGTCGTCGAGGATTTGTGGACCCCGCCGCTATTCGACATGCGGATCGCCTCCGACGAATTGCCCTCGTTCATCGCCTTTATCGTATCGGTCTTGATCGCGCTGGCCTGGAGTTCGCAGCGGCGGCGGGCGCAGCTCGTGCTCGAGGCGACGGTGCAGACGCGCACCGCCGATTTGGTGCAGAGCAACACCGCACTGCAGATCGAGATCGCCGAGCGGGAAGCAGCCGAACGGGAGCGCCGGCGCACCGAACTGGCGCTGCGCGACGCCGAAGCCGAGCTGGCGCGCACCCTGCGCCTCGCCACGGTCGCCGAGCTTGCCGCCGCGATCGCCCATGAGATCAACCAGCCGCTCGCCGCGATCGTCGCCAATGGCGCCGCCTGCTCGCGCTCCCTGGCGCAACAGCCGCCGCTCTTCGACAATGCCCGCGAGGCGGCGGATTGCGTTGTCGCCGACGCCCACCGGGCCGGCGATGTGATCGCGCGCATCCGCTCGCTGTTCAACAAGGAAGCGCCGCGCTGGGAGGCGCTCGACATCAACGAATTGGTGGGGCGCGTCCTCGCTCTGTCGCGCGGCGCGATCGAGCGCCAGCGAGTTGTCGTGGAGCTCGCGCTGGCGCCCGCGCTGCCCTCGGTGATGGGCGATCCGGTGCAGCTGCAGCAGGTCATCGTAAACCTTATTACCAATGCGCTGGAGGCGATGGCGGAAAACCGCGGCCGGCCGCGCCGGCTGTGGCTCCGCTCGGCGGTCGAGGGCGGCAACGCGGTCGTCGTCAGCGTCGAGGATTCCGGCGACGGGCTCGACCCGGCGCGGGTGTCCCGCCTGTTCGACAGCTTCTATACCACCAAACCCGGCGGGATCGGCGTCGGGCTGGCGATCAGCCGCTCGATCGTCGAAGCGCATGGCGGCTCGCTGCAAGCGTCCTCCCTCGAGGATCGCGGCGCGCGGTTCGTCCTGACCCTGCCGCTGGCGACCGCAGTGGATCCACCCGCCGAGTCACCGCGGGCATAAGCACATACCCCAATGGGTCAGCGCCGTGTTCCTTGTCGCTAGCCCAGTATCCATGCGGCCGGTCGCCCAGGCTTGGCAGTCCGGCGTATGCTGCGAACCAATGCAAGGTGACCCCGTTCCCCCGATGGTGCCGCAGATCGCGATCGTCGATGACGATCAGGCGGTCCGCGACGCCTTGCAGCGCATGCTGAAATCTCATGGTTTTATTGCCGAGGTGTTTGCATCGGCGGAGCAGTTCTTGGTCGCCCCGGGGGCAACCCGATCCTCATGCCTGATCCTCGACATCAGGATGCCCGGCATGACCGGACTGGCGCTTCACCAATACTTGCTCTCCCAGGGTTGCCGGATACCGACAATCCTGATAACAGCGTGCCCGACGAGCGCCGAAGAAGAACGTGCCGTGGCGAGCGGAGCCGCCTATCTGGCGAAGCCGTTTGGCGAGCAGGAGCTGCTTGGCACCTTGCATGGGGCGCTGGCACGCGGCGAAGAGGCAGCGCCGGAGAGCTTGCCGGGCTGAGGGAAATCGGGGATCTGGTTTGAGCGACAGCAGCGTTGCGCCGGTGGCGACCGGTTCCCCGCGTGGTGGCGCGCTGCCGCGGCATCTGCGGCGGCTTGAGGCGGAGTCGATCACGATCCTGCGCGAGGTCGCCGCCGAGTTTCGCAACCCGGTGCTGCTGTACTCGATCGGCAAGGATTCGAGCGTCCTGCTGCACCTCGCGCGCAAGGCGTTTCACCCGGCGCGGCTGCCCTTTCCGCTGCTGCATGTCGATACGACGTGGAAATTTCGCGAGATGATCACGTTTCGCGACGCGACCGCCCGAGAGTTCGGGCTCGAGCTGATCGTCCACACCAATCAGGAGGGGCTGGCGCGCGGCATCAACCCGGTCAGCTCCGGCTCGGCCCTGCATACCGAGGTGATGAAGACCGAAGCCCTGAAGCAGGCGCTCGACCGGCATGGCTTCGATGCCGCGGTCGGCGGGGCGCGGCGCGACGAGGAGAAGAGCCGCGCCAAGGAGCGCATCTTCTCGCTGCGCGGCGCCGCGCACGCCTGGGACCCGCGGCGGCAGCGGCCGGAACTCTGGCGAGTTTTCAACACGCGGCTCGGGCCCGGCGAATCGATGCGGGTTTTCCCGCTGTCCAACTGGACCGAGCTCGATGTCTGGGAGTACATCGCCGCCGAAGAGATCGCCGTGGTGCCGCTCTACCTCGCGCGGCCGCGGCCGGTGGTGCGGCGCGACGACGTGTGGATCATGCGCGACGACGAGCGGCTGCCGCTCGTCGCCGGCGAGGCGCCGGAACTGCGCACCGTGCGGTTTCGCACGCTGGGGTGCTATCCGCTGACCGGGGCGATCGAGTCCGCGGCCGCGACGATCGCCGAGATCGTTGCCGAACTGCGCCTGTCGCGCCTCTCCGAACGGCAGGGCCGGCTGATCGACAACGACGACACCGCCTCGATGGAGCGCAAGAAGCGGCAGGGATATTTCTGATGCCGGACGACCGTACCCGCGTCTCCGAGGCCGGCGACAAGGGCCTGTTGCGATTTCTGACCTGCGGCTCGGTCGATGACGGCAAATCGACGCTGATCGGCCGGCTGCTCTACGACGCCGACCTGGTGATGGGCGACCAGCTCGAAACGCTGCAGCGCGAATCGCGGCGCTATGGCACGACTGGCGACGACATCGATTTCTCGCTGCTGCTCGACGGCCTGGAGGACGAGCGCCAGCAGCGCATTACGATCGACGTCGCCTACCGCTATTTCTCGACCGCGCGGCGCTCGTTCATCGTCGCCGACAGCCCGGGCCACGAGCAGTACACCCGCAACATGGCGACCGGCGCCTCGACGGCCTCACTGGCGGTGATTTTGCTGGACGCAAGCAAGGGCTTGTTGCCGCAAACGAGGCGGCACACCTATATCGCATCATTGCTGGGGATCCCTAACATCCTGGTGGCCGTGAACAAGATGGACCTCGTCAGCTATTCGGGAGCGACCTTCCTTCGGTTGCGGGAAGAATTTCTTAAACTCGTGGAA
>DATGFP010000040.1:0-17433 GCA_035309005.1 Allostellaceae bacterium
CCTGATCGAGCGCATGTTCTGCCGCCTCAAAGACTGGCGCCGCATCGCCACCCGCTACGACAAGCTCGCCGCCAACTTCGCCGCCGCGGTGACCCTCGCCGCCATCGTTATCTGGTGGTTATGATTGAGTCTGGAACCTAACGCAGAGGCTCTCTGCGGCACCCGGCGCCGCGTCGCGGCGGCACGCCGCGGCCGGGCGAATTTTCCCTTGCAATCCCGCAGGATGCGCGTATCTAAGCGCCGGTTGACGCACTCGCACGTGCCTATGGCCCATGGTGGTTATGCAACGACGTAACGCGTCCTTTTTGGCAGTCCGGCCGCCCCAGCTTCGGTGGGGCCGGTCCCGAGAGGGAGGTCGATGTGGTTGCAATCCCGATCAGGGCCGCAGCGCCCTGCCCTGACGCGGTCCTGCGCGGCACCCGCCGGCGCGGGCGAGGCAGCCGGGCTTCCGATCCGAGCAGTTTAAGCTGAGCAGCGCCGCGACGGGCCATCTGGCCCGCCTTGTCGGCGCGACCCCGGGACGGCCAGCGATGCTGGCTGTCCAGGGCCTGCCCTCGCTCCGTCGAGGGTCTTCCTCTGCTCGATGGCAGAGGGCGCTCAGCCGTTTTCGGGAAGGTAACCCGGGCCATGAACACCAAGATTGCGCATTTTCTGTCCGCACATTCGCCCGAGACCCCGTGCCTGGTCGTCGATCTCGACCTGATCGCGGAAGCCTACGACCTCCTGTCGCGATACCTGTCGATTGCCAGCATCTATTACGCGGTCAAGGCCAACCCGGCGCCCGAGATCGTCGCGATGCTGGCAGGCAAGGGCTCGAACTTCGACGTCGCGAGCCCCGCCGAGATCGCGCTGTGCCTGGATAACGGCGCCGTCGCCGAGCGCCTCTCGTTCGGCAACACGATCAAGAAGGAGCGGGACATCGCCTTCGCTCACGCGCGGGGCGTGCGGCTCTTCGCCTTCGACAGCCAGGGCGAACTCGAAAAACTGGCGCGCTGCGCGCCCGGCGCCCGCGTCTTCTGCCGCATCCTGGTGTCGTGCGAGGGGGCGGACTGGCCGCTGTCGCGCAAATTCGGCTGCACGCCGGAGCACGCGGTAAGGCTGCTCGGCGAGGCGCGCCGCCTCGGGCTCGATCCTTACGGCGTGTCGTTCCACGTCGGCTCGCAGCAGACCGATCTCGGGCAATGGGACCACGCGATCGGCGCTGTCGCCCGCATGTTCACGCTGCTCGCCGAGACCGACATCCAGCTGCGCATGGTCAATATCGGCGGCGGCTTCCCGGCGCGCTACCGCAGCGAGGTGGCCTCGGTCGAGCAGTACGCGCAAGCCGTCACCGACGCCTTGACCCGGCATTTCGGCAACCACCTGCCGGAGATCATCGTCGAGCCAGGCCGCTCCCTGGTCGGCGACGCCGGCCTCATCCAGAGCGAAGTCGTGCTGATCTCCGACAAGGGCGACGGCGGCGACAAGCGCTGGGTCTACCTCGATGTCGGCAAGTTCAACGGCCTCGCCGAGACGATGGGCGAGAGCATCCGCTACCGCATCGAGGCGCCCGGGCGGACCGGGGCGGCGGGTCCGGTGATCATCGCCGGGCCAACTTGCGACAGCG
Organism: Allostellaceae bacterium; assembly: GCA_035309005.1. GTDB lineage: Bacteria > Pseudomonadota > Alphaproteobacteria > ATCC43930 > CGMCC-115725 > DATARH01. The sequence goes on from DATGFP010000040.1 coordinate 1,607, forward strand.
CCGACATCCTCTACGAGCGCACCGACTACCGGCTGCCCTTGGACCTCGAAGTCGGCGACAAGGTCGAGATCCTCTCGGCCGGCGCCTACACCGCGAGCTACGCCTCGGTCGGCTTCAACGGCTTCCCGCCCTTACGCACCTATTGCATCTGAGGGGTTGGCGGCTCAGCCCTGCATGATCGGCTCGCCGCGCATGTATTTGCCGCGGCAGAACAAGAGCGTCGGCTTGTCGGTGTAGGCGAAGCGCTCGACATGGCCGATGAAGATGATGTGGTCGCCGCCGTAATGGCGGAACTCGCTGCGGCATTCGAAATGCGCCGCCGAGCCGATCAGCACCGGGGCGCCCGATTCCGGGATCACGTGGTCGACATCGATGAACTTGTCGTCGCTTTGCTTGGCGAACTTGTTCGATAACTCGATCTGGTCGTAGGCCAGGATGTTGACGACGAAATGCGTCCCTTCCTGGAAGGCCGGCAGGCTCTGCGCATAGAGCGAGGCGCTCCACAGCACCAAGGGCGGGTTCAATGACACCGAGGTGAAGGAATTCGCCGTCATCCCGTGCAATTTGCCCTCGCGGTCGCGCGTCGTGATGATCGTCACGCCGGTGGCGAAGGAGCCGAGCGCGCTGCGCAGCTCGCGGGTGTTGAAGCCCTCGGCGGAGGTGCTGTGCACCGCCGCGCCGTGGCTGCCGGGAATTTCTTGTGACCCGGGAATTTTCTGCGACACGGTCATTCCCCGAATTCCAGTTTACAGCGACGCGTCCGGCGCCAGGCCAAGCGCGACCCGGCCGAACATCGCGCCGTTAATGTCCCAGTTGAGGACGTAATGCGCGTTGGCGGCATGCACGTCGCGGAAGGCGCGCTGCAGCGGGTTTCTCGCATAAATCGCGCCGCCGCCGGTCGCCTGGAACAGCACATCGACCGCCTTCGTACACAGCGTCGCGGCGTAAGCCCCGTCGCGGCGGTAGCTGGCGCGCTGTTCGAGGCTCGGCAACCCGCCCGCGGCGACGATGCGGGTCGCCTCCTCGCAATCGCTGAGAATGACCGCCCGCGCCGCCGCGGCGATCGCCGCCGCCTCGCCGAGATGGATTTGCAGCGTCACGAAATCGGCGAGATTGCGGCCGGTATAGTAGCTGGTGCGGGTGCGCGTCGTCTCGGTGAAGTACTCGATCGCGCCCTGCGCGAGGCCGAGCGAAACCCCGGCGATACAGAACGCGAAGAGGCTGATCGCCGGCAGCTGGTAAAGCACCGCCGGGTTGACCGCGCTCCCTGGGTTGGGTCCGCCGGTGATCTGGCTCACCGCCAGCGTGCGGTATTCCGGGACGAAGACGTCCTCCGCGGCGACGTCCTTGCTGCCGGTGCCGGCCAGCCCGATCACGTGCCAGGTGTCGATGATCGTGTAATCCTTGGCCGGCAGCAGGAAGATGCGCGGCTCGGTGGTGGCGGCCTCCTCGTCGTGCAGGATCGCGCCGATCAGGTTCCACGCCGCCGGATCGACGCCGCTCGAAAACGGCCAGCGGCCGGAGACGCGGTAGCCGCCGTCGACCCGCCGGGCGCGGCCGCGCGGGAAAATCAGCGCCGAGCCGATCAGATTGTCGGGGGACTGGCCCCAGATCTCGTCCTGCGCCTCGCGCGGCCACATCCCCAAGAGCCAATGATGCGCCGCAAGATTGGCCAGCACCCAGGCGGTCGAGCCGCAGCCCCGGCCGATCACCGCGACCAGTTCGACGATCGCGCGGAACGGCAATTCGCTGCCGCCGACCCGCTTCGGCTGCAGGACGCGGAAAAGGCCGCTCTCGTGCAGATCGGCGATCGTCTCGTCGGGCAGGCGGCGCAATTCCTCGGCCCGGCCGGCGCGCTCGCGCAAGATCGGCACGAGCGCCTCGGCGCGCGCCAGGAGCGTGGCGAAATCCGGCGCTGCGCCGCGAGATTGCGTTTTGGCGTCGGGCATACGGCACCTCTTTCTGCGCCGGCGGCAAGGCGCCACGCGGCGGCTTCAGTCTACTCGCGGCGCCGGCGTTTGTCTGCGTCGCGGCATTGCTCGTAACATCAGGTGTCGCAGGCCGCCGCCGAGGAGAGAACACGATGATCTATATGGTAGAAATGGATTTCCCGCACCCCGAGCGCGTGAACGAATGGCATGCCTGGTATTCGGCGCACATCCGGGTGCTGCTGAGCGTGCCGGGGTTCCGCGCCTCGCAGCGCTTTGAGGCCATCGTCGCCAATCCCTCGCCGTACCTGGCGTTGCACGAGGTTGCTTCGGCCGCGCTCTTCGACAGCCCCACCTACCGCTCGCGCGGCGGGCCGGCCTCGACTGGCGAATGGCGCGCTTTGCAGACCAATTGGCACCGCAACCTGCTCGAGGGGCTCGCCGCGACCCCCGAGGTGCCGCCCGAGGCGCACGTGCTACTGCTGCGCGACGCACGCGACGCGGTGCTCCCCGAGCCGGTGACCCTCGCCTGGCTGCGCGGCGTCGGACTCGACCGCACAATCGGCGAGTGCGGCCTCGCGGTGATCGCCGACCCGGCGCCGTTCATCCCGCTCGCTCGCCGCGACGCGCGGGTCCGGCTCTACCGCCCGCTCGGCGGCAAAATTCGCGGCACGGACGAGGCAGGTTAGCGGCGGCGGCAATTCCGGAATAGCGGTCGGCGGCGGATCGGGGCACAATTATCGCGCAGTGCCGAAGAAACCGGCAGCGGCGGCGCGACAGCGCCGACGCGACGAACAGCGCGAGGGAACGCCATGTCGAATTACCGCCTGATCTCCGCCGATTCGCATGTCAGCGAGCCGCCCGATTTGTGGGCCAGCCGGGTCGATGCGAAGTATCGCGAGCGCGCCCCGCGCTTGGCGATCAACCCGAATGGCAAGGAGGGCGCCTATTTCCTCTACGAGGGTTACGCGCCGCACCCGATCGGGATCGGCCTCGGCGCCGGCAAAAGCCCGGAAGAGCTGAAGGAGTTCCTGACCAAGGCGACCTACGCCGACGCCCGCCCGGGCGGCTGGAACCCGGCCGAGCGCCTGAAGGACAACGAACTCGACGGGGTCGAGGCCGACGTCCTCTATACGACGCTCGGCTTTCGCATCTTCTGGCTGCGCGACGCCAAGCTGCAGGCCGAATGCTTTCGCGTTTACAACGACTGGCTGGCGGAATTCTGCAGCTATGCGCCAGAGCGCATGGCCGGGCTGGCGCTGATCTCGCTCTACGATCCGCACAAGGGGGCGAAGGAACTTGAGCGCTGCGCCAAGCTCGGCCTCAAGGGCGCGATGATCTGGTGCTCGCCGCCGCAGGAGCAGCCTTACAGCTCGGACCTCTACGATCCGTTCTGGGCCGCGGCCGAAGAAATGCAGATGCCGATCTCGCTGCATGCCATTACCGGCATGGGGGTGGAGAGCCAGTGGAACTGGGGCGAGCGCTACATGCGCACGACCGTGCTCGGCTACGAGGTCGAGAAATCGTTCAGCGTCCTGATTTTTTCCGGCGTGCTCGACCGCTTCCCCAAGCTGCAGATCGTCTCGGCCGAGAACAACATCGGCTGGATCCCCTATTACCTGCAGCGGATGGACCGCGTCGCCGAGCGCTCGCGCGCCGCTGCCGGCTTCACGATGAAGCTGAAGCCGAGCGAATATTTCCGGCGGCAGATGTGGGCGACCTATATCGACGATTATGTCGGGGTCGCCAGCCGCGGCTTTATCGGCGTCGACCGGCTGATGTGGTCGAGCGATTACCCGCACCAGGCTTCGTCCTGGCCGCATTCGCAGGAGGTCGTGGCGCGCGACTTCAAGGACGCCACCGCCGACGACGTCTTCAAGATCACCCGCGGCAACGTCGCCAAGCTCTACGGCTTCGTGGCCTAATCAGATATCGTCATTGCGAGGAGCAGCGCGACGAAGCAATCCCATCGACCGCGCGTCATCGGCACGAGATTGCTTCGCGGAGCCTGTCCTCGGGCGTCGCGAAGCGCCGACCCGTGGGCTCGCAATGACGGCCCGTAGCTAGGAAGGAAAGCGCATGCAATTGAGCCGTGAGGAACTGGTCCGGGCGTACCGCTCGATGGTCACGATCCGCCGCTTCGAGGAGCGGGTGCAGGAGGAGTTCTCGAAAGGGGTCATCCCCGGCTTCGTCCATCTCTATGCCGGCGAGGAGGCTTCGGCCGTCGGCATGTGCATGCATCTCGGGCCGGAGGACTACATCGCCTCGACCCATCGCGGCCACGGCCACTCGATCGCCAAGGGCTGCGACGTCGTCGGCATGATGCAGGAATTGTTCGGCAAGGCGGGCGGGCTCTGCGGCGGCAAGGGCGGCTCGATGCACATCGCCGATTTGAACGCCGGCATGCTCGGCGCCAACGGCATCGTCGGAGGCGGCCCGCCCCTCGTCGTCGGCGCCGCGCTGACCGCCAAGACGCTCGGCACCGGCACCGTCGCGGTGTGCTTCTCGGGCGACGGCGCCTCCAACCAGGGCACCACCTTCGAGGCCTTGAATATGGCGGTGGTGCTGAAAGTGCCGGCGGTCTTCGTGTTTGAGAACAACCAGTACGGCGAGGGCACCGGGGTCGGCTACGCGGTCGGCAGCCACGACATCGCCGGCCGCGCCCGCGGCTTCGGCATGCCGGCCGCCCGGGTCAACGGCGACGATTTCTTCGCCGTGCACGAAGCCGCCTGGGAGGCGGTCGAGCGCGCCCGCGCCGGCGGCGGCCCCTCGGCGATCGAAGTCGATACCTGCCGCTTCTACGGCCACCATTCCGGCGACGCGCAGCTCTACCGCGGCAAGGACGAAGTGAAGCATCTGCGCGACGAGCGCGATTGCCTCAAGCATTTCCGCGCCCGCGTCACCGAGGCAGCCCTCCTCGAATCGGCCGCGCTCGACGCGGTTGACAACGAAGTCGCCGCCCTGATCGACCGCGCCGTCGCCACCGCCCAGGCTGCGCCGCTTCCGCCCGAAAGCGCGCTGCTGACGGATGTGTACGTGTCGTATTAGCTAACGCAAAGGACGCGATGGGCAATTCTTTGCGACCTTCGCGTATCCTTTGCGGCCCTCGCGTTATCTACTGTCCTCAAGAGGAAAGCGATGCCGCAGAAATCGATCCGCCAGGCGCTGAACGAGGCGTTGCGCCAGGAGATGCGCCGCGACCCGCGGATCATCGTGATCGGCGAGGATGTCGCCGGCGGGGCGGCGAGCGAGGGCCAGCGCGACGCCTATGGCGGCGTCCTCGGCGTCACCAAGGGGCTGTTCGGCGAGTTCGGCGAAGCCCGCGTCATCGACACGCCGATTACCGAGAGCGCAATCATGGGCGCCGCCGCCGGCGCCGCCGTCACCGGCCTCAGGCCCGTCGCCGAATTGATGTTCAGCGACTTTTTCGGCGTCTGCTTCGACCAGATCTACAACCAGGCCGCCAAGTTCCGCTACATGTTCGGCGGCAAGGCGACGACGCCCCTGGTCATCCGCACGATGATCGGCGCCGGCCGCAGCGCCGCGGCGCAGCATTCGCAGAGCCCCTACGGCATCTTCACCGCGGTGCCGGGCTTGAAGGTCGTCGTGCCGTCAAACGCCTATGACGCCAAGGGCCTCCTCATCCAGGCGATCCGCGACGACGACCCGGTGATCTTCTGCGAGCACAAGCTGATGTACGATCTGCGCGCCGAGGTGCCGGACGAGCCCTATACGATCCCCTTCGGCGAAGCCAACATCGTGCGCGACGGCGACGACGTGACGATCGTCGCGCTCGCCCGCATGGTGCATTACGCCGGCGAGGCGGCCGAGGCGCTTGAGAAAGAAGGAATCGAGGTCGAATTGATCGACCCGCGCACGACCTCTCCCTTGGACGAGGACACGATATTGGAGAGCGTCGAGCGCACCGGCCGGCTGGTCATCGTGGATGAGGCGACGCCGCGCTGCTCGATCGCCACTGACATCGCCGCCCTCGTCGCCGACCGCGCCTTTGGCGCGCTGAAGGCGCCGATCCGCAGGGTCACCGCGCCGCACACCCCGGTGCCGTTCACCCCCAGCCTCGAAAAACTCTACATCCCGAGCCCTGAAAAGATCGCCGCCGCGGTGCGCGAAGTGCACGGCTACGCCCGTTAGCCTTAGCTGTCATTGCGAGGAGCGCAGCGACGAAGCAATCTCGATGGCATGGGGCGAGCCGGCGCGAGATTGCTTCGCTGCGCTCGCAATGACAGCGGCGTGAGAGAGTAATGAGCGAGATCACCGCGATCACGATGCCGAAATGGGGCCTGACGATGACCGAGGGTAAGATCCTCGGCTGGCTCAAGCGGCAGGGCGAGGAGTATCGCGCGGGCGAGGAATTGCTGGAGATCGAGACCAGCAAGATCACCAACGTCATGGAGGCGAGCGAGCCGGGCACCTTGCGCCGCGTCGTCGCCGCGTCCGGCGCGACGCTGCCGATCGGGGCGCTGCTGGCGGTCGCGGCGCCCGCGAGCGTGCCCGAAACGGAGATCGACGCCTTTGTCGCCGCGTTCGTCGCCCCGGAGCCGGCCGCGGAGGAAGCCGCGGCGGCAACCGGGGCGGCGTCGCGCGACCTCGAGGCCGGCGGCAAGCGTCTGCGCGTCCTCGACCTCGGCAGCGGAGATGCAGTACCGATCATTTTCGTGCACGGCTTTGGCGGCGACCTCAACAGCTGGATGTTCACCCAGCCGGCGCTGGCCGTTGGGCGCCGCGCCATCGCGCTCGACCTGCCGGGTCATGGCGCCGCCGACAAGGCGGTCGGCGCCGGCGATGCGGAAATGTTTAGCGCCGCGGTGACGGACGCCTTGGCGGCGCTCGGCCTCGATCGGGTACATCTGGTCGGCCATTCGATGGGCGGCGCGATCGCGCTGGCTGTCGCGGCGCGCCGGCGCGATCTCGTCGCCAGCTTGTCGCTGATCGCGACGGCCGGGCTCGGGCCGGAGATCAACGCCGCCTTCATCGACGCTTTCGTGCGCGCCGGGCGCCGCCGCGAGGCGCAGGAAGCGCTCGCCATGCTGGTGCATGACCCGGCGCTGGTCAGCCGCGCGATGGTCGAGGAGACATTGCGCTATAAGCGGCTCGACGGCGTCGCCGCGGCGCTCGCGACGGTGGCTGGCGCGTGGTTTGCCGGCGGCCGCCAGCTGCTCGACCTGCGCCCCGCCCTCGCCGCGCTCAGGATGCCGGCGCAGCTGATCTGGGGCGGCGGCGACCGGATCATCCCGGTCGCCCACGCCGAGGCGCTCACCGGAAATCTTCCGGTACACATCATCGAGGCGGCGGGCCACCTGCCGCACATGGAGAAATCGGGCGAGGTCAACCGGCTGATAGGTCGCTTTCTCGCGACGAACCCGTAGCTACGGCCCTTCGGGCTTTTCGATCAGCGCCAGCAATTCCATGCCGAGGCCGTAGCCCAAGAGATCGTGCATCTGGCGGCGCAGGTATTCGGTCAACAGGAGGCGGGTGTAGCGCAGCGCCAGGGTCGGCTTTTTGGCGAGGCCCTCGGCCAGGTCCCAGGCGCGCGCCATCAGCTTGTCGGGCGGCAGCACCTCGGCCACGAGGCCGAGTTCGAGCGCCTTGCGCGCGTCGAGGGTCTGCCCGGTCAAGAGATAATAGCGGCCGCGATTGATGCCCAAGAGCAAGGGCATGACGATGTGCATGCCGTCGCCCGGCACGACCTCCGAAGCAAAATGCGCCGAATCCTGGAACTGCGCGGTGTCGGCGGCGAGCACGATGTCGCCGAGCAAGGGGATTTCCGAGTGGCGCCAGGCCGGGCCGTTGATCGCGCTGATCACCGGTACCTCGATTTCGAGGAGGCGCATCAACAGGTGGCGGCCCTCCCAGTGGATGCGGTCGATGCGTTCGGCCGGCGGGCGGGTCGGGAAGGACGAGGTGCCGGGCGTCGCGCGCGGCCCGGAAAATTCGGGCCCGGTGCCGGTCAGGATCACGACGCGGTTGTCGCGGTCGGCGCCGACATCGTGAAACGCCTCCGGGAGTTCGCCATGCGGCCCGAAGCCCCAGCGCAGCGAGCCGCCCTCGGTGTGCAATGTCATCAACAGGATGCCATCGCGCCGCTCGAAACGCACGCATTGGTATTTGTTGGCGTAATCCTCCAGCCTGCTCATTTTAGTGCCCTCCCTTGATTACCCCCACCCCAACCCTCCCCCGCTTGCGGGGGAGGGGGTTCGCAGGAGCGGTCGCCGCACTCCCTCCCCCGCAAGCGGGGGAGGGTTGGGGTGGGGGTTCGTCGGTTAACGGGTCCAGCGGAGGATCGCGGCGGCGACTTCCTCGGGCTTGTCGAGTTCGGCGAGGTGGCCGGCGCCGGGGATCAGCTGGATTTCGGTCTTGCCGGCGATCCCCTTGGCGAATTTATCGGCGTAGCTTCTCGGCATGATGCGGTCGCCTTCGCCCCACAGCAGGAGGGTAGGGGCGGCGATCAACGGCAGGCGCTTTTCCAATTTGGTGTTGCCGAGCGGCCAGAGGATGCGCGCCGCGGCCTCGCTGGCGCGGACCTGCTCGATCGGCCATTCCGGCGAATTCTGCCCCTCGGGCTCGGCCTTCAGCGCCTCCCAGCGCGCGGGGTCGGCGCACATCAGGCCCGGCACATCGGGCGCGCGCTGGGCCCAGGGATCGGTCGCCGGGTCCGCTTCGTCGAATAGCCCGAACGGCGCGATCAGCGCGAGGCGCTTGACCGATCCGGGCCAGATCGCGGCCACTTCGGCGGCGAGCGAGCCGCCGACCGAGCTGCCGGCGAGATCGACGCCGTCGAGCCCGGCCCTGCGGATCAGTTCGTGGACCGCCAGCACCCAGTCGAGGTGGGCGTCGAGCACGCTGTGGCCGCGCTCGCCGCCGGGGAAGCCGGGCAGTGACGGCACGATGACGGTGCGCTCGCGGGCCAGCGCGTCGAGAAACGGGATCCACTTCGGCAACCCGCCCAAGCCGGCGAGAAAGCCGAGCTTCGGGCCCGACCCGGCCGTCCAGACCCGAGAGGAAAAGCCGTTGAGTTCGATGGTCGTGGTGGCGGGATCAGACATGGGCGGCTCTGTGCAATATCACCCCCACCCCAGCCCTCCCCCGCTTGCGGGGGAGGGAGTGAGGTCGGAGCGGTTTCATACCCCCTCCCCCGCTTGCGGGGGAGGGCCGGGGTGGGAGTACATCGGCACTACTCTGCCGCGATCGCCGCCGCGCCGAACGACGGCAGCGTGGCCCGCTCGGCCTTGGCCATCGGCGTTGGCCACCAGCGGTCTTCCCACTCCGCGAAAACATCCTGGAGTTGCGGCATGACCTTCTCGGCGAACAGCTTTGTGTTGTACTTCGCCAAATCCTTCTGCATGTTGCCGAATTGCAGCAGCAGCATCAGGTGGCCGACATTGAGCTTGTGCGCCACTTCCTTGATCTGCTCGGCGACCTCGTCGGGCGAACCGATGATGACGTAGCCCTTGTCGACGATCGCGTCCATCTCGCGCGCCAGCATCTGGAACTTGGTCTCGTAGCGTTGCGATTGCGCGGCGGCCTGCTGGACCTGGCCCTGGATGCCGCGGCGCTGCGTCTCCTCGGTGGCGTAGCCCGGCGGGCCGGCGAAGCGCGGGTCGATGTGCAGGCAGCGGCCGTAGAAATATTCGGCCGGCTCGCGGTAGAGCTCGAAGGCTTTCTCGCGGGTCTCGGCGACCCCGACGAATTGCAGGAAGCCGGCCTGGTAGGGGTTCCTGTCCTTGCCGAGCCGGTCCATCTCGGCCCAGAACCCGTCCATCGTCGCCTGCCCGGCCTTGTAGCCGTAGTAGGAGAGATAGCAGTAGACGTGGTCCATCTGGGCGCACCAGCGCCAGGTTTCGACCGAGCCGCCGCCGGGGATCCAAATGGGCGGCCGCGGCTTTTGTATCGGGCGCGGCCAGATGTTGACGTAGCGCTGCTGGTTGAAGCGGCCGTTGAAGGTGAAGGTGTCGGGCTCGGTCCACGCCCGGACGACGAGGTCGTGCGCCTCGAGATAGCGCTCGCGCAGCATCGAGGGGTTCTGGCCATAGGCGTAGCAGGTGTCCATCGGCGAGCCGACCGGAAAGCCGGCGATCAGCCGCCCGCCCGAGATCACGTCGATCATCGCGAATTCCTCGGCCACCCGGGTCGGCGGGTTGTAGAGCGCCAGCGAATTGCCGAGGACGCACAGTGCGGTGTCGGTGGTGCGCCGCGCCAGCGAGGAGGCGACAAGGTTGGGCGACGGCATCAGCCCGTAGCCGTTGTTGTGATGCTCGTTGACGCACACCGCGTCGAAGCCGCATTCGGCGGCGAATTCCAATTCGTCCATGAAGTCGTTGTACATGTGATGGGCCCGCCGGGGATCGAACAGCGAGGAGTGGATGTCGACCCACACGCTCGGGTTCTTCTCCCGGAAATCCTCGGGCAATTCGGTGTAGGGCATCAGGTGGAACCACATCAGCTTCATCGGCCACGTCCTTCCGAACGGCGTTCAGAAAACCAATCGCGTCCAGCCTGACCCGAGAGCCCCAAGCGCGTCAACAATCATACGCGTGGCCCTGCGAGCAGCCGGGCACCGGTTGACGACACCGCACCATGTTGCCAGGATTTTTGTCGCGTCACCGCTTGGACGCCGCCGCCCGCCCGGTTTATGGTCTGCCGCGGCCCGGCAAATGCTGTTCGCGGGCCGGGTAAGCGCGTATAGAAGCGGCCGCTATCGTTCGTGAATAAGGCCAAAATCGGGGCCGGCGTCGCCGCCTGCCGGATCACGCAGGCAACATTTGCGGGGAACGGGAAGTCGCGGGAATGAGGACCACAGCCGAAGCACAAAATTCTCGGGCCGCTTCCGCCGAGAGCGCCGCGCGCCGACGCCCACGAGCGGCGCCCGAATTGCCGCCGGCGCCGGCGGCGGCGCCTGCGCCCAGCGTCCGTGAGCCGCCATCGGTGGCGGTGACAACGGTCAGGATGCTGCGGCTCGGCGAGGGACTTTACAGCCTGCGCGTCGGCGAATTGGCCGGCGCCCCGAGCGTCGTTGGCGGCATGGCGGTACCGGCGGCGCAGATCGGAACCCCGCTCGGCGAGGAGAGCGACGAAGTCGAGATCGTCGCGGCGTTTCCCGGTAGCGGGCCGTGGCTCGGCCGCGAAGGGGGCACGGTGATCCTGCGCTCGCCCCCGGGCGGCGGCTTCATCATCGTGTCGCTCTACGATGCGCCGGGGCGGCCGCCCGGCAACCTGGCGCTCGATCTGCAGCGCCTTGCCGGACCCGAAGACGGCGAGGCGGAGGAGAATTTCGCCGAGCGGACAGCCGCCCCGGCGAGCGACATGGCGCCCGCCCTGCCAAACGCCCCGGGCGCGACCCGCGACGTCGCGACCGAAATTCTGCTGCACATCGAGCGGGCCGGCGATCGCCTGTTCCCCGGCCGCGGCTGGGTCGGCGCGCTCGGCCGGCGGATGCGGATCGAGGCCTTCAGCATCCGCCCGGTCGAAGGGATGGCGCCGGCCGAGATCGAACTGAAGGGGTTTCTGCCGAACGGCCAGGAGACGCCGTGGATCCCGGGCGGCGTCTTGTGCGGCACGCGCGGCCGCGGCCTGCCGTTGACCGGGTTCGCGGTACGCGTCGTGCCGCAGCGCGCCGACCGGTTCGAGGTGGTTTACCAGGGCTCGTTTTTCGCCGGAGGAATTTCCGCGCTGCACCGCAATGGCGAGCCCTGCCAGGCAGCGTCGCCAGACGATCCCTTGGAGGCGATCAACGTCCGGCTGATCGATCGCTCGCCCGAGCACACCGGCTAGGCGCCCACCCGATTGGGCAATCAACGGCGCCCGTCATGGCTGCGCCGGATCGCTTATTTATTAGAGGCACGATGAATTTCCTGTTCGTTCATCAGAATTTCCCGGGGCAATACCTGCACCTGATCCAGTACCTGCGCGACGCTGGACACACCGTGGCGTTCATCACCCAGCGCCAGGACCGGCCGATCGATGGCATCCGGATGCTCGAATATCTGCCGGCGCCGCTGACCCCGGCGACGCAATCCTACGTCAACGAGCTGGAAAGCAACGCGATGAACGGCCTCGCCGCCGCCCGGCTGTGCGAGGGCCTGAAGCACGAGGGGTTTCACCCCGACATCGTGATCGGCCATACCGGCTGGGGCGAGCTGCTGTTCATCAAGGACATCTGGCCGAGCGTGCCGCTACTCGGCTATTTCGAATTTTTCTACCACGGGTCGGGGTCCGATTTGGATTTCGACCCCGAATTTCCGCCGACGGCGGCCGATTCGATGCGGGTGCGGCTGCGCAACGCGACCAACCTGTTGAGCCTCGATGCCGCCGATTGGGGCCACACCCCGACAATCTGGCAGCGCGACCAGTACCCGGCCGAATATCACCACCGCATCAGCGTCGTCCATGAGGGCATCGACACCGAGATCGTCCACCCCGAGCCGACCGCGCGGCTCTGGCTGCGCGGCGGCCTGTCGCTGTCGCGTGACGACCGGGTGCTGACCTACAGCGCCCGCCGGCTCGAACCCTACCGCGGCTTTCACGTGTTCATGCGGGCCTTGCCGCAGGTCCTCAGCGACTGCCCGGACGCGCAGGTTGTGATCATCGGCGGCGACGGGGTCAGCTACGGCCGGCCGCCGAGCAGCGGCAAAAGCTGGCGCGAGCACATGCTTGCCGAACTGAGCGGCCGGCTCGATTTGAGCCGGGTGCATTTCGTCGGCTGGCTGCCCTATGCGCAATATCTCGCGGTGCTGCAGATCTCGGCGGCGCACGTCTATTTGACCTATCCGTTCGTGCTGTCGTGGGGGCTGCTCGAGGCGATGGCGGCCGGCTGCGCGGTGATCGGGTCGCGAACGGCGCCGGTCGAAGAGGTCATCGACGGCACCGACAACGGCTACCTCGTCGATTTTTTCGACACCGGCGGGCTGGCGCGGCAGATCTGCACGGTGCTGCAGAACCCCGCCGCGACGAGCGAGATGCGGCGCCACGCCCGCGATCATGTGGTCGAGCACTATAACCTGCGCACCACCTGCCTGCCGGCGCACCTGGCGCTGATCCACCGCCTGACCGGCAGCGACCCGGCGGCGCGGCCCCGCCGACGCCGCCGCGCCGCGCATCCCGTCCTGGTCTCGGCCCATTGATCACGGCCTCCCCGGTGCGGGCCGCGACCGCCCGCGCCGTGGCGCGGCTGGTGGCGCTCGACCGCGGCCTTTACAGCTTGCGCCGGCTCGACGAGCCCGGGCGCGTTGGCGGGCACTCCCATTCCGCCGGGGTGGAACTTGCGCTGCCGGCGATCCAGGTCTGCGCACCGCCCGGCGGCGAGCGCGCCCTCGCAGTCCGCGACGGGTTCGGCCGCGCCCGGAATTGGCTGAGCGCTCGCCACACGATCCTCTTCGTCACCGCGGCGGCCGGCGGCGCGGCGCTGATTACCGCATACCGGTCGCCCGATCGCGACGATGCACCGGCACGGCTGGAGCTGCGCCGCCTCGATCCGCCGGGGCCGGCGGTGGTGCTGTCGCTTGGCGGCGAGGTTTCGGAGGTCGCGGCGGGTGACGAGATCGGCCTCGAAATCGTTGCCCATATTCGCACCCGGGGCGATCTTCGTTTTGTCGATGCGCCCTGGATCGGCCGCCTCGGAGCGGGGCTGTGGATCGAGGCGTTCACGGTTTTGCCGCGCGATCCGGCAGCAGCCGCCTCGATCGAATACAAGGGCTTGACGGCGAGCGGCGCCGAGACGCCGTGGCTCGCCAGCGGCGCGGCCTGCGGCACTACCGGCCAGGGCCAGCCGCTGATCGGGTTCGCGCTGCGGCAGCGGGCGGTTCCCGGCGAGGTGCGGCTCGATTGCGAATATGTCGGCTACTTCGCCTCCGGGACGACCGCCGGGCCCGCGCGCAACGGCGCGCCGTGCCGTTCGGCGCGCGACAACGACCCGCTCGAAGGCATGCAGCTGCGCATCACGCGACGGGCGCGATAACCCGGCCTGCAAGGCCGCTCAGGCGAGAACCTCGGCGCGGCGCAGCACCTCGACCAGCCGGTCGGCCAGCGCATCGGGGTCGCCCGCCGCCGTGTTGAGCCGGATTTCCGGCGCTTCCGGCGCTTCGTAAGCCGAATCGATGCCGGTGAAATTGGGGATCGCGCCCGCTTGCGCCTTGGCGTAGAGCCCCTTCGGATCGCGCCGGATGCATTCCTCGATCGGCGTATCGACAAAGACCTCGAGGAAGGCGTGCGGCGCGGCGATCTCGCGCGCCATCTGCCGATCGGCGCGGAACGGCGAGATGAAGGCGCAGATCACGATCAGCCCGGCATCGCTCATCAGCCGGGCAACCTCGCCGACCCGCCGGATGTTCTCGACCCGGTCGACGTCGGTAAAGCCGAGGTCGTGGTTGAGCCCGTGGCGCACATTGTCGCCGTCGAGCAGCATCGTGTGGCAGCCGACTTCCAGGAGCTTCTGCTCGAGCCGGTTGGCGATCGTCGACTTGCCCGCCCCTGAAAGTCCGGTGAACCACAGCACCGCCGGGCGATGCCCCTTGAGGTCGGCGCGCTGCCCGGGGCTGACCGTCGCCTCGTGCCAGTGGATGTTGGTGGCGCGCCGCAGCGCGAAGGCGATGACCCCGGCCGCCGCAGTCTCCTGGGTCAGCCGGTCGATCAGGATGAAGCCGCCGGTGTCGCGGCTCGTCGCATAGCCGTCGAACGCCAGCGGCACGCTGGTCGCCAGATTGCAGAAGCCGATCTCGTTGATCGCCAGCGTGCGCGCCGCGATGTGCGCACCGCTGTCGACATCGATCCGGTGCTTCAGCGCGGTGACCGTCGCCGACGCCGTGCGCGGGCCGAGCTTGAGCCAGTAGGAGCGCCCCGGCACCAGCGGCTCGTCCTTCATCCACACGAGGTGCGCGGCGAACTGGTCGGCGAACTCGGCCGGCGCCGACGGATGCACGAGGAGATCGCCGCGCGAGACGTCGATCTCGTCCGCCAGCGTCAGCGTTACCGCATCCCCGGCCGAGGCGCGCGTCAGCGTACCGTCGAACGTGACGATCTCGCGGACCCGCGAGGTGCGCTGCGAGCCCATCACCTGGACCGCATCGCCCGGCGCCACCGAGCCGGCCGACACCATCCCGGAGAAGCCGCGAAATTCGCCGTTCGGCCGGTTGACCCACTGCACCGGAAAGCGGAACGGCTGGTCGGCCGGGGCGCCCTCGACCTCGACCTTTTCGAGGTAATCGAAAAGGCACGGGCCGCCATACCACGGGGTGCGCGCCGAGGGCTCGGTCAAATTGTCGCCGAAGCGCGCCGAGAGCGGAATGATTTGGAGGGAGGCAAAACCGAGAGCGGCGGCGAAGCCCCGGTAATCCGCCGCGATCCGATCGAACGCGGCGCGGTCGAAATCGACGAGGTCGAGCTTGTTGACCGCGAGGACGATGTGGCGGATGCCGAACAGCGAGCAGATCAACGAGTGCCGCCGGGTCTGCGCCACGACGCCTTTGCGCGCGTCGACCAGCAACACCGCGAGATCGGCGGTCGAGGCGCCGGTCGCCATGTTGCGGGTGTACTGCTCGTGCCCGGGGGTGTCGGCGACAATAAAGGAACGGCGGGCCGTCGCAAAATACCGATAGGCGACATCAATGGTGATGCGCTGCTGCCGTTCGTCCTCGAGCCCATCCAAGAGCAGCGAGAAATCGATATCGCCGCCGGTCGTGCCAAAGCGCCGCGAATCCTGCTGCAGCGCCGCGAGCTGGTCGCCCATGACGGCATCGGCGTCGTGCAGCAGCCGGCCGATCAGGGTCGACTTGCCATCATCGACCGAGCCGCAGGTCAGAAACCGCAAGAGGCTCTTATCGGCCGCCTGCATCTGAGCCTCGCCCTCGGGCATCAGAAATAGCCCTGACGCTTCTTACGCTCCATCGA
>DATGFP010000041.1:0-18418 GCA_035309005.1 Allostellaceae bacterium
CACCTTGAAGAGGCAGCGGACATCGTCGCGGAGATAGGTCATCACGCCGACGATCGCCTCGCGCCGGACCCAGAGGATGAGCTCGCCGCGCACGAACTCGCTGCGCAGCACGTCCTGCGGCAGCGCGGCGGCGATCTGGTCGGCTAATTCCTGCAGCGGCTCTGTCATCGTCCGGCCCCGGGCGGAAGCTACATCAACGAGCGAACACGCGCTCGCGTTTGATTTTCTTTTGCAGCTGCAGCAGCCCGTAGACCAGCGCCTCGGCGGTAGGCGGACAACCCGGCACGTAAATGTCGACCGGCACGATGCGGTCGCAGCCGCGCACAACGGAATAGGAATAGTGATAATAGCCGCCGCCGTTGGCGCAGGAGCCCATGGAGATCACCCAGCGCGGCTCGGCCATCTGGTCGTAGACCTTGCGCAGGGCCGGGGCCATCTTGTTGCACAGCGTGCCGGCGACGATCATCACGTCGGATTGCCGCGGGCTCGGACGGAACACCACGCCGAAACGGTCGAGATCATAGCGGCTGGCGCCGGTATGCATCATTTCGACCGCGCAGCACGCCAGCCCGAACGTCATCGGCCATAAGGAGCCGCTGCGCGCCCAGCCGACCAGCCCTTCGACCGTCGATAGAATGAAGCCGCGATCCTCGATTTCCTCGGTCGCGGCGCGCAGCAGCGGGTCCTGTTCGGGGCCGAGCGGAGCGGGGCGGCTGGGCGTGTCGATCACTCCCACTCGAGCGCTCCCTTTTTCCATTCATAGATGAAGCCGACGGTCAGCACCGCGAGAAACACCACCATCGACCAGAAGCCGAAAACCCCGATATCGCCCAGCGAGACCGCCCAGGGGAACAGAAAGGCGACTTCAAGATCGAAGATGATGAAGAGGATCGCCACGAGGTAATAGCGCACGTCAAAGCGCATCCGCGCATCCTCGAAAGGCTCGAAGCCGCACTCGTAGGGCGACAGCTTTTCCGAATTGGGGTTCTGCCGCGCCAGCACGAACGAGGCGACTACCATCGCCAGCGCGATTACGCCGGCGATCACCAGGAACACCAGGATCGGGAAATATTCGCTGAGCAGGCTCTCCATACCACACCCTCGGCGCACTACTGGCGAACGGCCGCCCACTCCTGACAGGGATCGTGGCGGGAGCGACGGGGCTCGAACCCGCGACCTCCGGCGTGACAGGCCGGCGCTCTAACCAACTGAGCTACGCCCCCGCGAGACCTCGATCGCGGCGACACCTCCTACCTAGGCGCTCCGGGGGTGTCAAGCAACGGCCATCCCTGGAGAACCCGCCGGCGGCGATTGTCGGCGCGTCAGCGCCCGGAATTCGCGACTTGCGAGGGGCGCTGCCGCTCACTTCCGCCGCTCACGGCTCAACCGCCGCACCGTTTTTGCCGGCTTGCGGCTTTTTGCGGAACGATGCTTGCAGGTCGGCGTTTGCGCGTGCAACTGTCGTTTCCGGATGGCGTCAGACGCATGGAAATAGCAGAACCTTACTCCCGAACAGCGACAGCTGAGGCCCCGACTGCGCGCCAGGTTGCGCTCGATCTGCTCGGCGCGGTGCTGCGTCGCAAGCGGCCGCTCGACGACGCGATCGATGACCATCCGGCGATGGCGGCGCTGTCGATGCGCGACCGGGCCTTCGCTCGGCTGCTGGTCGCGACGGCGCTGCGGCGGCTTGGCCAGATCGACGCCTTGATTGCCCAATGTCTCAACACGCCGCTCGCGCCGCGGGCGTCGGTGATCCACGACATCCTGCGGCTCGGCATCACCCAGCTGTTGTTTTTGCGGACGCCGCCGCACGCCGCGGTCGCCACCAGCGTCGATCTAGCCCATGTCAGGGGTTTTTTGACGCATAAGGGGCTGGTCAACGCGGTGCTGCGCCGCTTGAGCGTCGAAGGACCCGAGCGGGTCGAACGCCAGGATGCGGCGCGGCTCAACACCCCCGACTGGCTGTGGCACTCGTGGAGCCGCAGCTATGGGGAAGACGACGCCCGCGCGATCGCCAATGCGCATCTCAAGGAGGCGCCGCTCGATTTGACGCTGCGCAATGGCGACGATGCGTGGTGCGACAAGCTGCAGGCGGTGAAGCTGCCGACCGGCTCGCTGCGGCGGGCGGTGGGCGGCTCGGTGACCGCGTTGCCCGGCTATGCCGAAGGCGCCTGGTGGGTGCAGGACGCCGCGGCCTCCCTGCCGGTGCGCCTCTTTGACGGGATCGCCGGGCGAGCCGTGATCGATCTTTGCGCTGCGCCGGGCGGCAAGACCGCCCAGCTCGCCAATGCTGGCGCCAATGTGGTCGCGGTCGACCGCTCGTCCCGCCGCCTCGATCGGCTCGTTGCCAACCTGGCTCGGCTGGGCCTGCCTGTCGCGGCAAAGGCGGCCGACGCCCTGACCTGGCGGCCGGAGGAGCCGGTCGATGCGGTGTTGCTCGATGCGCCGTGCACCGCCACCGGCGCGATCCGCCGCCACCCCGACGTGGCCCACCTGAAGCAGCCGGAAGACGTTGCCCGCCTCGCGGTGGTGCAGGAAAACCTGCTGCGCGCCGCGGTCGAGATGCTGCGACCCGGTGGCACGCTGGTTTATTGCACCTGCTCGCTGGAGCCCGAGGAGGGCCGCGAGCGGGTGCAGGCGCTGCTGCGTTCCGGGCTCCCGGTCGAGCACCGGCCGGTCGCCGCGGCCGACATCGACGCGCCACCCGAATGGGTCACGGCAGACGGCGACTTACGCACATTGCCGTGCCATTTTGCCGAATATGACGGGATCGACGGGTTCTACGCTGCCCGCCTGGTAAAGCGCGGCGCCATCTGATTCGCGGCGCGGCCGGCAGACCGGGTGCGCGGCAGGCCGCCCGGCCGTCGGCGCGCTCGGGTGTCCTGCCCGGTCGCCGACGATCCCGGAGCGCGGCTTGCCGGCGCTGCATTTCCTTGTTACGAAGCAACGATGGATTCAACTGCCGGACAAGCCGTCCGGGGCCGCCGCCGATCGGCTGGTTCGGAGGACGCCGTCCCGCTGGCAGCACGCACATGAGAGCGGCCCCCAGCCGCGGCGGCCGTGTGGCTGCCGGCAGCGTCGCTCTCGACACCGACAAGCCGGACCTGCTGACCCGCTTGAGGCGCGACGCGCTGCGCGCGTTGACGGCTGGCCCGTTTTACCATCACACGTTGATCGGTCCGGTGCCGGGCGACCTGCGCCTGAAGCTCAACGAGCGATGGCCGGGCGACGCGACGCGAGGCGCCGCGATCCTGGCCGGCGACATCGAGTTCGACGGCGAACTGGTGCGCAACCCGATGCCGGTGTGGGATCCGCCTGGCGCCACCGCCGGGTGGCTTGCCGCCTGGCACGGTTTCGGCTGGCTCGCCGACCTGATCGGCGCCGGCGCCGGCGCTCGCGACCCGGCCCGCGCCCTGGTGCAGAGCTGGCTCGCCGAGAATACCGCCTGGCATCCGGTCGGCTGGCGC
Organism: Allostellaceae bacterium; assembly: GCA_035309005.1. Lineage (GTDB taxonomy): Bacteria > Pseudomonadota > Alphaproteobacteria > ATCC43930 > CGMCC-115725 > DATARH01. The sequence continues at coordinate 3,468 of DATGFP010000041.1, forward strand.
TCCGATGTCGTGGCGACCCGGATATTCGCCTGGATCGTGCATTTCGAAGAGCTTGCCGGACGCGAAGCCGACCGCGCGCTGCGCCGCGCGATGTTGGCGAGCATCGCCGCGCAGGTGCGTCACCTGGCGCGAACCGCTGCCTGGGAGCAGGCCGGCGCGGCCCGGCTGCGAGCCCTGAAAGGGCTGCTTGGCGGGCTGGTGGCGCTGGGCGGCTCGCAGAAGCGCATCGCCCGCACGCTACGCGCGCTCGAAGCCGAGCTGCCGCTGCAGATCCTGCCGGATGGCGGCCATCGCACCCGCAGTCCCTCGGTCCAGCTCGCGGTGCTGCGCGACCTGATCGATGTCCGCGCCGTGCTGCGTGCCGCCAAGATCGAGGTGCCGGGCGCGCTGCAGCAGGCGATCGAGCGGATGGCGCCGATGCTGCGCTTTTTCCGCCACGGCGATCGCCGGCTTGCGCTGTTCAACAACTCGCTCGAGGAGGACGCGGTTCTGGTCGATCTCGCGCTGACCCGTTCGGAGACGCGCGGCCAAGCGCCGACGCAGGCGCCGCATTCCGGGTTTCAGCGGCTGCAGGCCGGCCAGAGCCTGGTTATCGTCGATACCGGCAAGCCGCCGCCGCGCGGCTATGATGATGACGCGCACGCCGGCATCCTGTCCTTCGAGCTCAGCCAGGGGCGCGAGCGCATTATCGTCAATTGCGGCGGCTATCGCGGCACCAAGGCGGCGTGGCGGCGGGTTGCCCGGTCGAGCGCTGCGCATTCGGTGCTGGTCGTCGGCGATACCAACGCTATTGAGATTCATGCCGACGGCTCGCTCGGCCGGCCGCCGTCATCGGTGCGCTGCGAGCGCGCCGAGGAGGGCGGCCACCAGTGGATCGCGGCGAGCCATGACGGCTACCGTCCGAGCCTCGGCGTCAGCTATTCGCGCGAGCTCTATCTCGCCGCCGATGGCGATGATCTGCGCGGCGAGGACAAGCTGACTGGCCGCTCGGGGGCGGCTTTCGCCGTGCGCTTTCATCTCCATCCTGCGGTCGAGGCCTCGCTGATCGGCGACGGCAGCGGCGCGCTGCTGCGACTGCCGGGCGGGACGGTATGGCGGCTGCGCGCGGCGGGAGCGGAAATGAGCATCGGCGAGAGCATCTATCTGGGCTCCGGCGAGTTGCGCAAATCACAGCAGATCGTCTTGAGCGGCACGACCGCCGGCGGCGGCGCTACGGTGCGCTGGGCGATCCGGCGCGAAGCGAAGGTGCCCGATCGCAAGCCGCCGCCCGCCGCGGCGACGCCAGCGCAGGAAGGCGCCGACGATGGGGCTTGATCCGCCCGGCCACAGCTTCGGCCTTCTCAAATGCTCCTCCCGGCTACGATCGTCGTCGCGGCCGGCTTAGTCGCCTGCCTCGGCACCCGCGCACTGATCCCGCTGCTCAGCCGCGCCGCGGTGCTGGACCACCCCAACGAGCGCTCGTCGCACGCCACTCCGGTCCCGCGCGGCGGCGGCATTGCGGTGGTCGGCGCGGTCCTGCCGGCATGGCTCGCACTCGCCGGCTTAGCCGGCATCGCGCGGCCGCTTTCGCTGGTGGTCGCCGGGGCCTTGCTGCTGGCGCTGGTATCGTGGATCGACGATCGGCGCGGGCTATCGCCGGCGCCGCGCTTGTTGGCGCAGATTGTCGCGGTGTGCGTTGGCATGGTGGCGCTTCGGCCAGGGGGCCCGGTGTTCCCGGGCTGGCTGCCACCGGTGCTCGACTCCGCTGGTGCGGCGCTGCTGTGGGTGTGGTTCGTCAACCTGTTCAATTTCATGGACGGCATCGATGGGCTGGCCGGCGGCGAGGCGGCGGCGATCGCCGGCGGCCTCGTGCTGTTCGCGACGATCGGCGTCGGCCGCGATCCCAGCCTTGCTGCGCTCGCTGGCGCGCTCGGCGCGGCCGCGCTCGGTTTCCTGGCATGGAACCGGGCGCCGGCGCGCATCTTCCTCGGCGACGTCGGCAGCGTGCCGCTCGGCTACCTCCTCGGCTTCCTGCTGCTCATGATAGCGGGCCGCGGCTTCTGGAAAATCGCGCTGATCCTACCGCTATACTTCCTCGCCGACGCGACGCTCACGCTGCTGCGCCGGCTGCGGCGCGGCGAACGCATCTGGCAGGCGCATCGCCAGCATTTCTATCAGCGCGCCGTCCAGCGCGGCCTCGGCCATGGCGAAGTGGTGCGGCAGGTGATCGCCGCCAACCTTGTGCTGATCGGCTTCGGCTGGACCGCCGAAAACGGCTGGGGCGTCGCCGCCCTGGCGCTGGCCGCCATCGAGGTGCTGATCCTGCTCGCGAGCCTCGCCGGCTGGTCGTGGCGCCGGCCGTCCTGATGCTTGCTGCGTCGCCGGGCGCGTCCTATACCGGCGGCCAACGAGCCCCACGAGCGCATCTTAGGAGGCAGCGATGACCGCCTCGCCGCGACCGATCCGCCGCGCGCTGATTTCGGTCAGCGACAAGGAGGGACTGGTGCCGTTTGCGCGGGAGCTGGCGGCGCACGGCGTCGTCCTCGTCTCCACCGGCGGCTCGGCGCGGATACTGGCGGCGGCCGGGCTCGCGGTGAGCGAGGTCGCCGCCGTCACCGGCTTCCCCGAGATGCTCGACGGGCGCGTCAAGACCCTGCACCCGGCGGTTCACGGCGGCCTTTTGGCGCGGCGCGACCGGCCCGATCACCGCGCCGCGCTGGCCCAGCACGGCATCGCCGAGATCGACCTCCTGGTGTGCAATCTCTACCCGTTCGCCGCGACGGTCGCTGCCGGCGCCGGGCGTGAGGAATGCATCGAGAATATCGACATCGGCGGCCCGGCGCTGATCCGCGCCGCGGCGAAAAACCACGAATTTGTCGCCGTCGTGAGCGATCCGGCCGATTACCCGGTGGTGCTTGGCGAGATCGCCGCGTCAGGCGGCGTCAGCCTGGCAACGCGGCGCAGCCTGGCGCGGCGGGCCTACGCGATGACCGCCGCGTACGACGCCGCGGTCGCGGCATGGTTCGCGCGGGCGGAAGCCGTCGCCTTCCCCGAGACGCTGGTTGTCGCTGCCCGGCTTGCCGAATTGACCCGCTACGGCGAGAACCCGCATCAGGCGGCTGCGCTCTACCGCACCGACGACGGGCGAGCCGGCGTCGCGACGGCGCGGCAGCTGCAGGGCAAGGAATTGTCCTACAACAATTACGCCGATACCGACGCGGCCTTCGAGCTGGTCGCCGAATTCGCCGAGCCGGCGGTCGCGATCATCAAGCACGCCAACCCGTGCGGCGTCGCGACCGGCGCAAGCTTGCGCGCGGCGTGGGACAGAGCACTGATCTGCGATCCGGTCAGCGCCTTTGGCGGCATCGTCGCGCTCAACCGCCCGCTCGACGCGGCGACCGCCGAGGCGATCGCGCAGATCTTTGTCGAAGTCGTGATCGCGCCGGCGGCCGACCCGGCAGCCTGCGAAATCCTGGCGCGCCGCAGCGCGTTGCGGCTCCTCGTTGCCGGCGGCGTGCCCGATCCGCGTGGGGCAGGCTTGACGCTGCGCTCGCTGGCGGGCGGCCTCTTGGTCCAGGAACGCGACAGGGTCGCCGCCGAGCGCGAGGCGCTCGAGGTCGTGACGCGGCGGGCGCCGAGCGAGGCTGAGATCGCCGACCTCTTGTTCGCCGACACGGTCGCCAAACATGTCAAGTCGAACGCGATCGTCTTCGCCAAGGGCGGCGCCACGGTCGGCATCGGCGCCGGCCAGCCGAGCCGCGTCGACAGCGCCCGGATCGCGGTGATGAAGGCCGCCGAAATGGGCCGCGCCGCCGGGCTGTCCGAGCCGCCGACCCGCGGCGCCGTCGTTGCCTCGGATGCGTTCTACCCGTTCGCCGATGGGCTCGAGGAAGCCATCAAGGCGGGCGCCACCGCCGCGATCCAGCCCGGCGGCTCGCGCCGCGACGCCGAGGTCATCGCCGCCGCCGACGCCGCGGGGATCGCGATGGTGTTCACCAGCATCCGCCATTTCCGCCACTGACGTGGCCGGTGGAGACGTCGCGGCGACGCTGCACCGGCTGCATCTGGCCTGCGTCGAGCCGCTGATCATCGCGGCCCGCAAGCGCCGCCGCCTGGCGGCGTGCGGCGTTGGCGGCCTGGGCGAGATCGCGTGCGCCGACATTGCGCTCGGCTGCGAGCCTAGCGTCGCCGCGCCGGGCTGTGCCGCCGCTTCCGCTCGCGAGCGCCGCTATCTCGCGCGCTACCTGGATCGCAGCGACAAGTCGCGCTTGTTGTCGCGATGGCGCGGCGTCCCGGCGGTCATCGACCTTGCCGGCTACCCGGATTTCGCGAGCTATGCCGATCGCGTGCGGCGGCACTCGAAAGGCGGCGTGCTGCGCCAGATTAGAAAGGCGCGCGCCGAGGGGTTCTTATGCCGGACGATCCACCGCGACTTCTATCGCCGCCAGCTTTTCGCGATCGACACGTCGAAGCGCTTCCGCTCAGGGCTCGTCCTGGCGAGCGTGTTGCGGCGGCCCCCCACGTCCGATTTCCCCGCCGGCGTCTCGCCGGCCGACATCGCCGCCCATCTCGGGCGACCAGTATCGGAGATCGTCGCCGGCGCCGCGCTACCGGAGCCGCCACCGCCCGCTTGTCCGCTGCATTGGAACCTCGATTGGGGCGTCTTTGCGCCGGCGGATTTCGCAACGGCGCCGCGCGAGCGGCTCGTCGGCTATATCGCCTTGCGTCGCAGCGGCAACATCGTTCGCACCACGGGCCTTATGGGACACGGCGACTATCTCGCGCGCAACGTCATGAAGCTGTTGCTGCACGACGTAATGGAATGGCTGCTGCGGCGCTCGGACCCGCGCGTCGCGGGCCTGCGCTATCTGCTTTACGGCGCGGTCGAGCACGGCAACGAGGGGCTCTTCGCCTGGAAGCGCAGCTTCGAGTTCGCGCCAATGCGGCTCGGCTACGGTGCGACCCGGTCGAGCGGCCAGACCGGGCGTCGCACCTTGTCGAAGAGTTCCGGCGTGTAGATTTCGGAACACAGCGCGCCGGTGTCGACGAGGATGATTTCGCGCGCGATCGGCTCGAAGGCGGCGCGGAAATGCTGCATCGATTTGACCGCGACGGTCGTGTAGCGAACGGGGTCGATGCCCATTGAGGTGAACTGCCCGAGATCGACCGCCTGGCCGTTGTTGCTAATGACGATGATGTCGATGCCGCCGACCCGAAACACCATCGAGGGTCCGTAGTCGCGCTCGAGCCCGCCGCCCATCGGCCCGTAGGCAATGAAGCGGCCATTGCTCAGATGGGTGACCTCACCGCTTAGGGTCAGCGGGCCGCCACCCATCAAGGGATCGGTCTTGCCGCCGAGCACGAGCGTCGTCGGCACGCCGATCCCGGCGCGCATGCCGGCGGCGACCGCCTCCGGGTCGCAGATCGCGTGAAAGGCGACGCGCTCGACCCCGGCCTCGACCAGCCCCCGGAGGAACGCCGTCGCGTCGCCGTAGCCGCCGCCCCCGGGGTTGTCGGTGTAGTCGGCGACGACGAGCGGCCGGTCGCCGGGCCTGCCCTCCTTGGCGCGCGCCACGGCTGCCGCGACCGGCAGCAGCGTGAAGCTCTGGTAGTCGCGCGTCGCCCAGGCATGCTCCATGAATTCGTCGGCAATCGCCTGCCCGCGCTGGCTGCTCCCCTCCCGCATGGCGTCCACCGTGACGGTCACCGACGGGCCGACGTCCCGGATATTGGAGCGGCTGAACCCGGCGCAGATGCTGACCGCGAGCGCCTCGCCCGAGCCTTCCAGCGCCGTGCCGCGGTGGATCAGCTCGGCCATCGGCCCCTGCTGGGTGCGGCCGCGGTCGAGCCCGTAGATCATCGGCCGCCGGGCGATCACGGTGTGCGGACGCACCTCGCCGCGCATCGCGCGTTGGAGCAGCTCGGCGCCCTGCCAAGCGCGCTCGTACATATCGATATGCGGATAGGTGCGGAAGGCGATCAGCGCGCTGGCGTTGGCGGCCATCCGCTCGGTGACGTTGGCGTGCAGGTCGAGGGTGACGACGATCGGGACGTCGGCCCCGAGAATTTGTCTGAGGCGCGCCAGAAGCTCGCCCTCGCCGTCCTCATACGATTGGACGACCATCGCGCCGTGCAGGTGCAGCAATACGCCGTCGAGCGGACCCTGCCGCAGGGCCGCGTCGAGGATCATGCCACCGATTTGTTCGAACGCGTCGTCGGTGACGATGCCCGACGGGTTGGCGTTGGCCGAGACCGGGTGAACGAGCGTCCAGCCGTATTTGTCGGCCGCCTCGAAGGTCGCGCCGAACGCCGAGCGGGTGCCGCGGAAGGCCACCGGGATCTCGTTGCCGAGGTGAAAGTCGCGGCGCCGCCACAGCGCCATGTCGGTCCGCTGGACGCTGAACGTGTTGGTCTCGTGCATGAACCGGCCGGTCAGCACGCGGGTCATCGATTCAAGGCTCCCGCGCCGGACGAGGCTTGGCCCGCCCGGCGGCGCCGACGGCCTAGGCGTTGATGTTCTAGGCGTTGATGTTGACGAGGTCCTTGATCTTGAGACCGGCGTCGACCTGCTTCACCAGTTCCTCGGGGTCGAAATCGATGCCGACCGGGTTCTTGTCGGTCTCGCGGCGCTGGCGCATGTAGTCCTGGCCCTCGATCGCGGTAGCGAAATTGTCGACCAGCAGTTCGACCTGGTTATGGTCGGGGTCGTAGTAATACATCGAGGTTGTGACCCCGTGATTGACGCAGCGATGCGGCCGGATGCCGCCTTCCCGCAGCTCGAGATAGTGCTCGGTCAGCTCGTCGAGGCCGCCGAAGGTGAAGGCCACGTGGTGCAGGCCAACCTCGCCCCCGGCACGCGCGGTCTTGCCCTCGGCCGGCGCCTTGTCGGCGAGCGGCCCGGGATCGATAAAGGCGACGCGGTGATGCTCGTCGTCATAGCTGATGAAGGCGATGAAGCGGTTCTGGTAGAGCAATTCGGCTCCGAGAACCGTGCAATACCACTTGACCATCTCGTCGCGGCGGTTGGTCTGCAGCACGAGATGCGACAGCTTCTTCGGTGATGCCATGATCTCCTCCTGGCTCGCGCAAATCCAGTATCGATCGGTGCACCCGAAGGGCGCGCAAGTCAACAGGAATACCGCATTCTACGGCTGGCAAAGCTCCGCCCGGCCGCGCGCTTCGCGATAGCGCCGTTCGAGCTCGGGGTCCGCCACCGCGCTCCACGTGCTGGTCAGCCGGGCGCGCAGGTCTTCGGCATTGCGGTGAAGCGCCTCGCAGCGCTGCGTGCCTTGCGCAGTACCTGCCCCCGCCGCGCCCGGGCCATTGTCGGCCTCCGGCAGCGCCTGCCCGAGCGCCTGCGTGCCGTCGGCGAAGCTGCATTGCAGCGCGCCGTTGGCGTTGCCAATGTCGCCGACGCAGTTCTTGACCCCAGCGAGGCTGCTGCGCTGCTCGCGACCGTCCGCCGTAGTACAGGTCGCGCTCAGAACGTCGCCGAGCAGCTGGATGTTTGTGCAGCTGCTCAAATAGCTGCCGTGAGGCCCGCTCGGCTGCTGCGCCGGCGCAGCCGACGACCAGAGAAGCGCGCCGAGCAGCGCGCTTGCCGCCAGCGATGCGGTCCTCATCACCTGCCCTCCGTGCGGCCTCGGTCGCCGGTCAACACAAACCCGCCGGGGATTGATCCCCGGCGAGCGCACGACGGCGCGCATGGACGACCGCGGTACCGCCGCCTATGTTGGAATTCTATCCCGGTGCGGAGGTCGCGATGAGACAATTCGGCATCGGCCAGCCGGTGCGCCGGGTCGAGGACCGGCGTTTCCTGACCGGCAGCGGCCGTTACCTCGACGACATCGTCCGGCCGCGTCAGGCGCATGCCGCGATGCTGCGTTCGCCGCACGCGCATGCCCGCATCCGCGCCATCGACACCGCCGCGGCCGCAGACGCGCCTGGCGTCATCGCCGTCCTGACCGGCGCCGATCTGGCGCGCGACCGTATCGGCGCGATCCCGTGCGTCAGCGGCTTGTCGAACCGGGACAAGTCGGCGATGGCGATGCCGCCGCGGCCGGCGATCGTTGAGGACCGGGTGCGCCACGTCGGCGATGCAGTGGCGATGGTGGTTGCCGAGAGCGTCGCGGCGGCGCGCGACGCGGCCGAGCTGATCGCGGTCGATTACCAGGCGCTGCCGGCCGCCGTCGCGACCGAGCGGGCGCTCGATCCCGGTCAGCCCGCGGTGTGGGACGATCATCCCGGCAACCTTGCGTTCGACTGGGAGATCGGCGACAGCGCCGCGGTCGAGCGCGCCCGGGCGACAGCCCGCCACCGCGTGTCGCTGAGCCTCGTCAACAACCGGGTGGTCGTCAATTCGATGGAGCCGCGCGGCGCGATCGGCGAATACGATAGGGGCGAGGACAGCTACACGCTGTGGAGCTCGACGCAGGGCTCGCATTTCGTGCGCAACCTCTTGGCCGAGCACGTCTTCCACATGCCGGAAAACCGCATCCGGGTGGTGACGCCGGATGTCGGCGGCGGCTTCGGCATGAAGCTCTTCCTCTATCCCGAGCACGCGCTGGTGCTGTGGGCCGCGAAAAGGCTCGGGCGGCCGGTCAAATGGGTGCCCGACCGCGCGGAATCGTTTTTGACCGACACGCAGGGCCGCGACAATCTCGTCCGGCTCGACCTCGCGCTCGACGCCGAACTGCGTTTTCTCGGCCTCTCGGTCGAGCTCGTCGCCAACATGGGCGCCTATTTGTCGAATTTCGCGCCGGAGATCCCGACCTTTTCGGGCGCCGTCATGTACAGCGGGGTCTATGCCGTCCCGGCGGTCCATGTCGCGGTCAAGGGCGTCTACACCAACACCGTGCCGGTCGACGCCTATCGCGGCGCCGGCCGGCCCGAGGCGGCCTATGCGGTCGAGCGCCTCGTCGCACACGCCGCGCGCCAGCTCGGGGTCGCTGCCGACGAACTGCGCCGGCGCAATTTCATCCGGCCGCAGGCAATGCCGCACACGACGCCGCTGGGCCTCGTCTACGACAGCGGCGATTTCGCGCGCAACATGGCCGACGCGCGGGGCAAAGCGGACGCGGCCGGCTTTCCGGCGCGGCGCGCGGCGGCGCGGGCGCGCGGGCGCCTGCGCGGGCTGGGCGATGCGGTCTATATCGAGCAATCCGGCTTCCCGCCCGACGAATTCGCCGAGGCGCGCTTCGATCCGTCGGGCACGCTGACCCTCTTGATGGGCTCGCAATCCTCGGGCCAGGGGCACCAGACCGCCTATGCCCAGCTCGCGGCGGAAAAGCTCGGGCTGCCGCTCGATAAAATCCGCGTGCTGCAGGGCGACACTCAGGCGATCGCGTTCGGCCGCGGCACCGGCGGCTCGCGCTCGCTGCCGGTCGGCGGCGCCGCGCTCGCCCATGCCGCCGACAAGCTGATCGCCAAGGGCAGGAAGATCGCCGCGCATCTATTCGAAGCCTCCGAAGCTGATATCGCGTTCGATGACGGCGTCTTCGCGATCGCCGGCACCGACCGCAGCGTGACGATCGATGCCGTCGCGCGTGCCGCCTTCAACCCGGCGCAACTGCCGCCCGGGCTCGAACCCGGCTTTGCCGAGAGCGGGCATTTCACCCCGCCGGCGCCGACCTTCCCCAACGGTTGCCATGTCTGCGAGGTCGAGATCGATCCCGAGACGGGCCATATCGACATCGTCCGCTATCTGGTGGTCGACGATTTCGGCGTCGTCATCAACCCGCTGTTGCTCCGGGGGCAGGTGCATGGCGGGATCGCCCAAGGCGTCGGCCAGGCGATGCTCGAACGCACCGTTTACGACCCAGACAGCGGCCAGCTCTTGAGCGGCGACCTCACCGATTACGCGCTGCCCCATGCCGACACGCTGCCGGTGCTCGAATTCTCCTACAATGTCGTGCCATGCCGCACCAACCCGTTGGGCGTCAAGGGGGCCGGCGAAGCCGGTGCGATCGGCGCACCGCCAGCGCTGGTCAACGCCGTCATCGACGCGCTCGCCGAACTCGGCATCGAGCATCTCGACATGCCGCTGACCCCCGAGCGGCTGTGGCGCGCGATGCGCGACGCCCGCGGCCGGAAGGCGGCCTGAGGCGTGGACCCGCTCCTGGAAATCGCGCTCAGCGCGGCGCTGGCCGGCGGCGAGGCGGCGATGCGGGTTTATGCCGACCCGTTCGACGTGACGCACAAGGACGACAAGACGCCGGTGACCGAGGCCGACCTCGCTTCCGAGCGGGTCATCGTCGCGATGCTGACTGCGGCCTTTCCCGATATCCCGATCGTTTCGGAGGAGACCGTGCCGGAAGCGGGGTTCGAGTCGCCGGCGGCGCGCTTCTGGCTGGTCGATCCGCTCGACGGCACGCGCGAATTCGTCGCGAAAAACGGCGAGTTCGCGGTGCTGATCGGCCTCGTCGAGCACGGCCGCCCGGTGCTCGGCGTGGTGCACGGCCCGGCGGTCGGCCTGACCTACATCGCCAACGGTCCCGGCACGGCGATGCGGCGCCGCGGCGCAGGCGGCGCATTCGAGCCGATCCGGGCCCGTGCGCCGGCGCCCGACGGGCTCGTCGTCGTGCACAGCCGCAGCCACGAGAACAGCCGCCGCCTCGCCGAATATTTCGAGGGTCGCCCGATCGTCGAGCGCCGGCAATGCGGCAGCGCCCTCAAATTCGGCGTGCTGGCGGTGGGCGAGGCCGATCTCTACCCGCGCTTCGGCACGACGATGGAATGGGACACCGCGGCCGGCCAGGCAGTGCTCGAAGCCGCCGGCGGGCATGTTTTGACGTTCGCCGGCGAACCGCTCGCCTACGGCAAGCCCGGTCTCAAGAACGACGGCTTCATCGCGTGGGGTACGATGCCGGCGTGGTAGTCCCGGCGCCGGTCAGCTTCGGCCGGCGATGTTGCGCTGCCAGCGCTCCAGGCTGTCGCCCGACCACACCTCGGGGAGCTTGTAGAATGTCTCGAAAGCGCGAGCCCCCTCCGGCAGCTGCAGCCACGGCAATTTGCTGCGGGTGAAGATGTGGACGTCGGGCGCGACCTCCTCGGGGCGGTCGAGCGTGCCGGCGCGCAGCAGCACGGTGTCGCCGGGCGCCGCATGGTATTTGCTGTAGAGCGCGGTGCCGCATTGGGGGCAGCGGCAAACCTCGTGCGGCTTGCCGCTGCCGGCGGTCAGCATGACCGAGTTGAGGCGCGCATGGTCGGCCTCGACAAAGCGCCGCTCGATCCAGATGTTGAGGGCGAACGCGCCGCCGGTCAGCCGCTGGCAGTCGCGGCAATGGCAGGCGTGAACGATCAGCGGCTCCGCCGTCAGCCGGTATCTGATCGCGCCGCAGGCGCAGCCGCCCTCCCGCTCCATTGCTTCCTCCGCTGCTTCCTCCCTTGGCGCCACAGCGACTATAATAGGGCCGGAGCGCTGCCGCGCGATGCTCTTAGATGGAGGATATCGACATGGCGACGGTGATCGCGGGACGGGAATCCGGGTTCAAGAGCAACCCCGATTACAAAATCACCTTTGAGACTTCGCCGCGCCGCGTACGGGTCAAGTTCAACGGCGAGTGGGTCGCCGACAGCACCAAGGCGCGCCTGTTGTTCGAGACGCGGCACCTGCCGGTCTATTATTTCCCGCGCGGCGATGTGCGGATGGACCTGATGGCGCCGACCGACCATCACACGTTCTGCCCGTACAAGGGGACGGCGGCCTACTGGACGCTGCGGGTCGGCGACCGGGTCGCCGAGAATGCCGTTTGGGGTTATCCCGAGCCCTATGACGAGGTCGCGGCGATCGGCGATTTCGTCGCGTTCTATTGGGATCGGGTCGACCATTGGTACGAGGAGGACGAGGAGATCTTCGTCCACCCGCGCGACCCCTATAAACGGGTCGACGCGATCGCCTCGTCGCGCCATGTGCAGGTGATCCTCGGCGGCGAGACCGTGGCCGATACGCGCCGCGCCCGCTTCCTGTTCGAGACGCGGCTGCCGACCCGCTACTACATTCCGCCCGAGGACGTCCGCATGGACCTCCTGGCGCCGAGCGAGAAGAGGACGGCGTGCCCCTACAAGGGCAAGGCACGCTATTGGTCGGCCAAAATCGGCGAACGGGTGTTCCCCGACATCGTCTGGAGCTATCCCGAGCCGATCGCCGAATGCCCGACGATCAAGGGCCTCCTCGCGTTCTTCAACGAGCAGGTCGACGCGATCCTGGTTGACGGGGTGGAAGTGCCGCGGCCGCTGACGAAGTGGTCGAACGACTGGAAGGACAAGGACCGCACGATGCCGGATTTGAGCGGCCCGGTCAGCCGGCCGTGATCCCCCTCACCCAGCTCCGGGTAGGGCTCGGCGGCGCCTCGCCGACCCTGCGCAACCCTCTCCCCCATTGGGGGAGAGGGCAGGGTGAGGGGCTGCCGCAACCCCTGCGCTGTCGGCCGTAACGCCGCCATGTCCGAGTTTTCCGGCATCGGCGATGCGCCGAAGCGGCGGGAGGATTTGCGTTTTTTGAAGGGGCAGGGTCGCTATCTCGACGACCTCGCTTTCGAAAATCTCGCGCATGCAGTGGTGCTGCGCTCGCCCCATGCACATGCGCGGATCGCCGGCATCGACGCGGACGCGGCGCGCGCGATGCCGGGGGTGCTCGCGGTACTGACCGCTGCCGATGCCCGGACGGACGGGCTGAAGCCGCTAGTGCCTTATGTCGAGGCCAATACGCAGACCGGCGAGGCTTTTGCCTTCATGCCGCAGCCGCTGCTGGCAGGCGATAAGGTGCGCTATGCCGGCGAGCCGGTCGCGCTGGTCGTCGCCGATACCCCCGCGGCGGCGCTCGACGCTGCCGAGCACGTCGCCGTCGAGTACCTGGCGCTGCCGGCGGTGACCGAAGCGGCGGCGGCGCGCGCCACCGCCGCGCCGCTGCTGTGCCCCGAAGCGGCCGGCAACCTCGCGTTCGAGTGGCTGACCGGCGACAGCGCGGCGGTCGAAGCCGCGCTCGCCGCCGCGCGCCATGTCGTGCGCCTACCCCTCGACAACCATCGCATCGGCAGCAACCCGATGGAGCCGCGCGGCGGCGTCGGGGTCTTCGACCCGGAAAGCGGCCGCTACACACTCCACGTCTCGGGCCAGAGCCTGCATGCGACGCGCGACCACGCCGCCCGCGCCCTCGGCGTCGAGCCGGGGCGGGTGCGCTTTGTCGCGCCCGATGTCGGCGGCGGGTTCGGGGCGAAAAACTTCATCTACCCCGAACACGTGCTGCTGCCGTGGGCGGCGAAGCAGGTCGGCCGCCCGGTCAAGTGGATCAGCAGCCGCAGCGAAGCTTTCCTCGCCGACCATTGCGGCCGCGACCAGCGTGCCGACGCGGTGCTGGCGCTCGACGCCGCAGGCCGCTTCCTCGCGCTGCGCATCGCCAGCATCGCCAATCTCGGAGCCTACCTGTCAGGCAGCGCCGGCGGGGTGCAGACCTTCCAGTACGCCTTCCTGCCGGGCACGGTCTACCGCATCCCGGCGATCGAATTACGCATCGCCGGGGTTTTCACCAACACCGCGCCGATCGGCGTGCTGCGCGGCCCGGGCTATGGCGAAGCCAACAACATCGTCGAGCGCCTGATCGACGCGGCGGCGGCGCAAACCGGCATCGAGCGCGCCGAATTGCGCCGCCGGAACCTGGTGCCGGCGGCGGCGATGCCGCTGACCAACGCGGTCGGCAACATCGTCGACAGCGGCGCCTTTCCCGAGACCTTCGACAAGGCGCTCGTCGCCGCCGATGTCGCCGGCTTCGCGGCGCGGCGACGCGACAGCGAAGCGCGCGGCCTCCTGCGCGGGCTCGGCTTCGCCTATCACATCAAGGGCACCGGCGGCGCGCCCTCGGAGAATGTCGACGTCCGGTTCGAGGCCGACGGAACGGTGTCGCTGATCACCGGCACGCAGCATATCGGCCAGGGCCACGAGACGACCTTCCCGCAGATCCTCGCCGATCGGCTCGGCCTGCCGAACGAATTGATCCGCCTGGTGCAGGGCGACACCGACCTCGTGCCGATCGGCGGCGGGCATGGCAGCTCGCGCGCGACCTATATGGGCGGCACCGCGATCTGGCGCGCCGCCGAGCAGATCGTCGAGAAGGGCCGGCAAATCGCCGCCGAGATGCTGGAAGCAGCCGAGCCCGACATCGGCTTCGCCGATGGAGCCTTCGTCGTGAGCGGCACCGACCGGCGGGTCGCCCTCATCGACGTCGCCGCGCGGGCGCGCGCCGCCGGTACGCCGCTCGATACCTATTACGCGTGGACCCGGGAATGGATGACGTTTCCGAACGGAACCCATGTCGCCGAAATCGAGATCGACCGGGAAACCGGCCTGGTGCGGCTCCTTCGCTACAGCGCGGTCGACGATTACGGCGTCCTGGTCAACCCGATGGTGGCGACCGGCCAGGCTCATGGCGGGATCGCGATGGGCGTCGGCCAGGCGCTCCTCGAACACGTGCGCTACGACCCCGTTTCCGGCCAGCTCCTCGCCGGCTCGTTGATGGATTACGCGCTGCCGCGAGCCGACGACCTGCCGCCCTTCGCGCTCGCCTTCAACCCGACGCGCTGCACGACCAACCCATTGGGCGTTAAGGACTGCGGCGAAGCGGGCGCCGTCGCCGCCTTCCCGGCGATCGGCAACGCCATCCGCGACGCGCTGGCGGCGCTCGGCGCCGCCGAGTTTACCGGCCCGGCAACCCCCGAGCGCATCTGGCGAGCGCTGAACCGACGAGGCTAAGCACCCCCTCCACCATGCTTCAATTGGTTCCCCTCCCCCGCTCCGTCGCGGGGGAGGAACTAGTCTAATGCGGCTCCTCCTCCGCGAAGCGGGACCTTTGCATAAGTGACGGGTCATGATTCACTTGGCCAGGGGCATGGTTGGGGGTGGTGATGCGGCGCGAGAGCAAGCCGGCGAGTTTTGCCGAAGCATTGGTGGTGGGCGGCGGCAACCGGCGGCTGGAGGCG
>DATGFP010000042.1:0-7124 GCA_035309005.1 Allostellaceae bacterium
CGGCAACAGCGGTTCGATCGCCGTCCACTGCCGATCGTCGAGCCAGAATTCCCCCGCCATGATCCAAGCTCCCGAAGTTTCCAGCTTGAATCACGCCTCCTTCCTTGCGTCAATCGTCTGATTGGGTTTCGACCCTAGAGCTCCAGGCGAGCCCGCTGCTCGCTCAGCGGCGGCGGAACTGCGGCCGCGGCAGCACCGGTGGTGCGGCCGTGTCCTTGTGGCGGAAATTGATCCGCCCCTTGGTCAAATCATACGGCGTCATTTCGACGGTGACGCGATCGCCAGCAAGAATTCGGATGCGGTTTTTCTTCATCTTGCCGGAAGAGTAGGCGAGCGTTTCGTGCCCGTTGTCGAGCTTCACGCGAAACCGCGCGTCGGGCAGCAGCTCCATCACCATGCCTTCGAATTCGATCAGATCTTCTTTAGCCAATGAGTACTCCCCATAAGGAAAGGGGCGCCGCGGCGCCCCTTGGCAACCGACGGTCAGGCCGGCTGCAAGTTGACCGCCGAGACCCGGCCGCGCTGACCCTGTTCGAGGTCGTAATTCAGCTTTTGGCCTTCGTTGAGGCCGTCCATGCCGGCCCGCTCGACTGCGGAGATGTGAACAAAGACGTCGGGGCCTCCGCTCGTCGGCTGGATGAACCCGTAGCCCTTCTGGGCATTGAACCATTTGACCGTGCCGGTCGCCATTAGCAAGAACTCCAGTTGATAGAAAGCCGCCGCACGTCGTGCGGCAGATCGAACGTCGGTTGGATCGGGAGACACGGTCCGGGTCCGAGCGAACGCCGGCAGTGAAGCCGGACCCAAACGGGTCGACGGGCAACTAGGTAGGCGGAAGCGCGAATTTGCGCAAGGTCCGCGACGGGGATTGCCGGCTTTTTTGGCAATATCGGCCGGGCGGGTGGCCCTCGCCGGTGCTTATAGGTCGAGATCGCGGGCAAATCGCGCGTTCTTTTGGATGTAGTCGAAGCGAAGTTCGGGCCGCTTTCCCATCAGCGTCTCGACCAGCAATGCGGTGCGCCGCAATCCCTCGGGCGGCGTCTCGACCGCCGCCGGGTCGGCGCGCGGCGGCCCGACGCCGACCCGCAGTAGCGTGCGCTGCGCCGGGTCCATCGTCGTCGCGCGCAGATAGCGCGCCGGCATCTCGCCCAGCCCCTTGAAGCGGCTGATCTCGACCTTGCCGCGGCCGCTAAAGGCGCTCGCCAGGAGCTCTTCGCGATGCGCGTCGTCGCGTGCGTAAAGCGTCACCTCGCCCTGGGTCAGCCGGTAGAGCGGCGGCAGAGCGAGGAATAGGTGGCCGTCGTCGACCAGTTTCGGCATCTCGCGGAAAAAGAAGGTCATCAACAGCGAGGCGATGTGGGCGCCGTCGACATCGGCGTCGGTCATGATGATGACGCGCTCGTAGCGCAGCCCCTCTTCGCGGTACTGCGGGCCGAGGCCGCAGCCCAACGCCAGCACGATGTCGCTGAGTTCCTGGTTCGCGCGCATCTTGTCGGCCGACGCGCTCGCGACGTTGAGGATCTTGCCGCGCAGCGGCAGGATCGCCTGGGTGTCGCGGTCGCGCGCCTGCTTCGCCGAGCCGCCGGCGCTGTCGCCCTCGACCAGGAAGATCTCGGTGCCGGCGGCGCTGTCGCGGGTGCAGTCGGCGAGCTTGCCGGGCAGGCGCAGCTTGCGCGTCGCGGTCTTGCGCGCCAGTTCCTTCTGCTGGCGCCGGCGCTGGCGCTCCTCAGCGCGCTCGGCGATGCGGTCGAGCAGCGCCCGGCTGGTCGCCGGGTCGGCGCTGAGCCAATGATCGAAATGGTCACGCATCGCGTTCTCGACCAGCCGGGTCGCCTCGGCCGAGGCGAGGCGCTCCTTGGTTTGCCCCTGGAATTGCGGGTTGCGCAGAAAGACCGACAGCAGCACCGCCGTGCCGGCGACGACGTCGTCGCCGGTCGCCTGCGCGATGCGGCGGTTGCCGATCAACTCGGCGTAAGCCCTGATGCCGCGGGTCAAGGCGTTGCGCAGCCCGGCTTCGTGGGTGCCGCCCTCGGGGGTCGGTATCGTGTTGCAATAGGAATGGGTAAACCCGTCCTCGTCATCATCGGGCCACACGATGGCCCACTCGACGCTGCCGCCCCCGGTGCCACCTTCCGGGCCTCCCTCCGGAAAATCCGCCTGCCCGAGAAACGGCTTCGGCGTCAGCAACTCGCGCCCTTCGAGGCTCGCCCCGAGGAAGTCGCCGAGCCCGCCGGGGAAATGCAGCCGCGCCTCGTGCGGCACCCCCTCGGGGCACGGCACCGCGGGGTCGCAGCGCCAGCGGATCTCGACGCCGCGGAACAGGTAGGCCTTCGAGCGCGCCATCCGGTAGAGCAGCGCCGGACGGAACCCGGCATCGCCAAAGATCTCCGCGTCGGGGTGAAAGCGCAGCACGGTGCCGCGGCGGTTCTGCACCGGGCCGCAATCCTCGATTTTGCCGCCCGGCACGCCGCGGCTGTAGCGCTGCCGCCACAGCCGGCGATCGCGCGCCACCTCGACTTCCAGCGCGTCCGACAGCGCGTTGACCACCGATATTCCGACGCCGTGCAGCCCGCCCGAGGTTTTGTAGGCGCTGCCGCCGAACTTGCCGCCCGAGTGCAGCATCGTCAGAATGACTTCGAGTGCCGATTTCTTGGGGAAGCGCGGATGCGGATCGACCGGAATGCCGCGGCCGTTGTCGCGCACCGTAACCCAGCCGTCGGCCCCCAGTTCGAGTTCGATGCGGGTGGCGAAACCGGCCACCGCCTCGTCCATTGCATTGTCGAGGGCCTCGGCGGCAAGGTGGTGGAGCGCGCGCTCGTCGGTGCCACCGACATACATGCCGGGGCGACGGCGCACCGGCTCCAATCCTTCGAGGACCTCGATGTCCTTGGCGGAGTAGCTGTCGCCGGCCGGCGGCGCGATGCTGTCGAAGAGGTCTACCATCGCGCGATTATAGGAAGCCTTGCCACTTGCGCAAGCAGGATGCAGTATAGGATACAAGATTGATAACAATATGTTGGGGAGATCGTCGCCTTCGCTTCGACCTCGCTGGCCATCGGATGGAACTGAAGAGGTGCGCAGGGCTTTACGATGATGATGATGACCAACGAGCGCAAAATCTGGGAGGCGGCTCTCCTCCTGGTGCGTCGGCATGGTAACGACGCCGTCACGATCGCCGAGCGCGAGGCGGAGCGCCTGCGCGGCGCCGACGAGTTGACCTGCGTCGTATGGTGCTGGATCGCGCGCTCGACTGCGGAGCTGTTGCGCCCCGTGCCGGGGATCGACGAGCGGGTGCATTAAGGCCCGGCCGGGGGGCGTCGCGGCCGTGACATAAACCCCCGGCGTTCGGGCCGAGAATCGGTGCGGCAATTGCTTGGGGCGATCCATTGCCCTGGGCGGGCGGCCACCCGACATGAGGGGTAGCATTGTTCGCCCGCCGGGGAGAGGGGATTGTCTCGCGTCACGGGGTCGGGTGAGTGTGGTGATGGCGAAACGCACGCCGGCGGCGCCGGCGCGCGAAGGCATGACGCGGCGCTGATGCGTACGCTGCCGCAAACGCTTGCGCCACCGGCCGCGAGCCTTGACGCCGCGCTGCGCCGCGACGCAGGGCGCGGGCTCAGCGACTGGCTGATCCGCGCCGGCCGCTTCCTGCCGGATAATTCGGCGCTGTTTCAGCAGTTCTGCCCGCTGCTCGTCGAGTTCGGCGTGCCGCTCGACCGCTCGACCCTGCACCTGCGGGCGCTGCACCCGGAATACCGCGGCGTGGCGCGCATCTGGAAACCGGGCGAGCCGCTCGTCGAGCGCTTCATGGACCACGGCATCGAAAAGACCGCAGCTTATCTCGAAAGCCCGGTGCGTGCCGCGGCCGAGGCGACGGAGCGGCTGGAATGGCGGCTCGACGCGGGCGGCGTGCTGCCGTTTCCGCTGCTCGAGGAATTGCGCGCCGAGGGCTACAGCCACTACGTCATCGCGCCCTTCGTCTACGCCGAGGGGCTGGTCAACGCGATCTCGTGGGCGACTCTGCGGCCGGGCGGCTTTAGCGTCGCGGACCTCGAAGTCCTCGATGAGGTCCTGCCGGCGCTGTCGACGATCGTCGAGCAGAAGGCGATGCGCCGCTTCGTACGCCATATGCTGACGACCTATATCGGCGCCGAGGCCGGCAGTCTGATCCTCGAGGGCCAGGTCCGGCGCGGCGACGTGCGGGCGATCACCGCGGCCTTGATGCTCGTCGACCTGCGCGATTTCACCCTGATGTCCGACAGCATGACGCCGCGCGCGGTCATCCGCATGCTCAACGAGTATTTCGATTGCGTGATCCCGCCGGTGCACGAGCAGGGCGGCGAGGTGGTCGAGATCATGGGCGACGGCGTGCTCGCGATCTTTCGCCAGCGGGCGGGCGGCAGCGCGGCCGAAGCCTGCCGCGCCGCGCTCGCGGCCGCGACGCAGGGCCTCGCCGCGCTGGCCGAGCGCAATCGCAAGAGCCCCGGTGAAGAGATCCTAAACAGCGGCGCTGCATTGCATTACGGCGCGGTTTCCTACGGCAATATCGGGGTCGGCGAGCGGCTCGACTTCACCGTGATCGGCCCCGACGTGAACCTGACCAGCCGCATCGAGCATTTCTGCCGCGAGCTCGACTGCACTGTCATCATGTCGGAGGCGTTCGTCGAGCGGCTCGGCCGCCCGATGTGGGAGCTCGGCCATTTCGCGATCCGCGGCTTCAGCCAGATGCAGCGCCTGTTCACCTTGCCCGAGGCGGGCTGAGGCGCGTGGTTTTGCCGCCGGCTTAGAGCGGCCGGCCGGTCCGCGCAAGGCGGCGAGCATCGAGGCGCGCCAGGTCGCGGCGGTCGCGGCAAAGGCGGCGGCAGGGGACGCGACGAGGAGGCGCGCGGCAATTTCGGCGAGGTCGCGCCACGTCCGCGCCGCGACGCTGTGGCCGCGCTCCTCGGCGATCGTGGCGCGCTCGCCGAGAATGCCCGGTGCGTCGCCGCCATGGCTTTCGACGAATTTTCTGGCGGCAAGTTCGGTGAGGCTTGGCCTCACGGCTCGCGCTGGTGAATGCCGCGGCGGCACGCCGGCGTTTCCTTGTCCCATCAACACCGCGCCGTTGTAGCCCTGGATAGGTTGCAGAATGGTTGATAACGGAACCGGCGGCGCGCGCTCCGGCTGGGTCCGCACCGAGCCCAGGCTAATTGCTTACCCCGCATGCACGCCGGCATCTACCACATGGCGCGGGAAGACACGTTCTGGTTCGACAAAACGTGAGAGGAGGGCCGCCGCCGGCCACCGGATCGGCGTAACCGGCTCGTCTGGATCAGCGCCCCGGGCGCCGGCAATTGCCGGAAGGCGTCGGAGTGATCACGGCCTTCTTTTGGGCTTCGGCGAACCCGGCGGTTCGGTCGCGATCAGGGTCGTCCCGATGCCGGTCTTCTTCTCCGATTTGGCTTGCTTCGGCTTTTTCACTTCGCGGTTGGATCGTCTCTGGCCCTTGGCCATCGCAACCTCCCTACAACCTCGTCAGATCGATACCCCGACTGCCGGCACCGGCCAAGCCGAAATATGGCTGCTCGGGTGCTAACGCGCCGGCGGCGCCATTCTCCGCCGGGGCCAGCGCGATCAACGTGCTGTCGTGTGTGGGATCGTCGTTGTCGTTGCAGCTCGCGACATGCGCCTCGAGCCATCTCTTGAAGGTCGCACGGCACCCGGCCAAAGATGACGGGCGGCGGTCCTGCTGGTAGGCAGCCAACAGGACCGCGCCTCTCTTCGCCGTTCGCCGCATTCGCGGCCGGCAATCCCCGGCTTTAGAACCCCATGCCGCCCATGCCGCCCATGCCGTGCTCATGGTCGTGCGGCGCTCCCGCCGTCTTCGGCTCCTGGTGGTCGGTCACCATCGCCTCGGTGGTGATCAAGAGGCCGGCGACAGAGGCCGCGTCCTGCAGCGCGACGCGCACCACTTTGGCCGGATCGATGATGCCGGCGGCGACCATGTCCTTGTATTCGCCGGTCTGTGCGTCATAGCCGTAATTCGGCTCGCCGCGGTCGGTCAGCTTGCCGACGACGATCGCCCCGTCGGTGCCGGAATTCTCGGCGATCTGCCGGGCCGGCGCCTGGATCGCCTTGCGGACGATCTGGATGCCGGTCTTCTGGTCGCTGTTGGCCGGGGTCAGGCCGTCGAGCGCCTTGATCGCATAGAGCAGCGCGACGCCGCCGCCCGGCACGACGCCTTCCTCGACCGCCGCCTTGGTCGCGTGCATCGCATCGTCGACGCGGTCCTTGCGCTCCTTGACCTCGACTTCGCTGCCGCCGCCGACCCGGATCACCGCGACGCCGCCGGCCAGCTTGGCCAGCCGCTCCTGCAGCTTCTCCTTGTCGTAATCCGAGGTGGTTTCCTCGATCTGCGCCTTGATCTGGTTGACCCGACCGTTGATGTCGTCCTTCTTGCCGGCGCCGTCGATGATCGTCGTGTTTTCCTTGTCGATATGCACCCGCTTGGCGCGGCCGAGCATGTCGAGGGTGACGTTCTCCAGCTTGATGCCGAGGTCCTGGCTGATCACCTGCCCGCCGCTGACGATCGCGATGTCCTCGAGCATCGCCTTGCGGCGGTCGCCGAAGCCGGGCGCCTTGACCGCCGCGACCTTGAGGCCGCCGCGCAATTTATTGACGACGAGGGTCGCCAGCGCCTCACCCTCGATGTCTTCGGCGATGATCAGCAGCGGCCGCGAGCTCTGGACCACCGCTTCCAATACCGGCAGCAGCGCCTGCAGCCCCGAGAGCTTCGTCTCGTGCAGCAGGATGTAGGGGTCGTCGAGTTCGGCGATCATCTTCTCGGCGTTGGTCACGAAATAGGGCGAGATGTAGCCGCGGTCGAACTGCATGCCCTCGACGACGTCGAGCTCGGTCTCGAGGCTTTTGGCTTCCTCGACCGTGATGACGCCCTCGTTGCCGACCTTCTTCATCGCTTCCGCCAACATCCGGCCGATCTCGGAATCGCCATTGGCGGAAATCGTGCCGACCTGGGCGATCTCGTCGTTGGTCGACACCTTTTTCGCCCGCTTCTTGACGTCGGCGACGACCGCCTCGACCGCGATGTCGATGCCGCGCTTGAGATCCATCGGGTTCATCCCGGC
>DATGFP010000043.1:0-21332 GCA_035309005.1 Allostellaceae bacterium
TTGGTGCCGTCGATGTTCATCGCGCAGGAGCCGCAAATCCCTTCGCGGCACGAGCGGCGGAAGGTCAGCGTGGTGTCGACCTCATTCTTGATCTTGATCAGCGCGTCCAACACCATCGGCGCGCAATCGGCGAGGTCGATCGTGTAGGTGTCGACGCGCGGCTTGTTGAGGTCGTCGGGGTTCCAGCGATAGATGTGAAAGCGCCGCGGCTGCCGCGCATTGGGTGGCGCCGGATAGGTCTTGCCGGTGCCGATCTTCGAGTTGGCGGGCAGGCTGAACTCGGCCATGTCAACGTCCGTGTTTGCTCAATAATCGTGCGTCGTCCGTGCGAAAGCGCTGGACGCCCGACCTGCGTCCTTCGAGACGCCCGCTGCGCGGTCTCCTCAGGATGACGATCTCTCTTATGTCATCAAACGTCTACGTCATCCTGAGGAGCGCCCGAGGGGCGCGTCTCGAAGGACGCAGAGCCTCGATGCAGTCTGGTGATCCACGTCAGTAGGTCCGCGCCTTGGGCGGGAAGGCCTGGACCTCGTTCGACAGCGTATTGAGGTGCACCGGGCGATAGCCGATCGTCACGTCGCAATCGCCCTTCAGCCAGCCGAGCGTGTGCTTCAGCCAATTCGCGTCGTCGCGCTCGGGGAAATCCTCGCGGGCATGGGCGCCGCGGCTTTCCTTGCGCGCATTGGCCGAATGCAGGGTGACGACCGACTGTTCGAGCAGGTTCTTCAATTCGAGCGCCTCGACGAGGTCGCTGTTCCAGATCAGCGAGCGGTCGGTGATGCCGAGATCAGCGTAGGCGCGCGCCGCCGCGTCGATCTTGGTGACGCCGCGCTCCAGCACCTCGGCGGTGCGGAACACCGCGCAATTTTCCTCCATGACCAGCTGCATCTCGCCGCGCACCGAGGCGGTCTTGCGCGGCCCGTTGGCGTGGCGCACCGCGTCGAAGCGGTCGAGCGGCGCCTCGACGCCGTTGGCAAGCGGCGCGTGCGGCGCCCCCGGCCGCACCAGCTCGACCGCGCGCTGCGCCGCGGCGCGGCCGAAGACGACAATGTCGAGGAGCGAGTTGCAGCCGAGCCGGTTGGCGCCGTGCACCGAGACGCAGGCGCCTTCGCCGACCGCCATCAGCCCGGGGCAGACCGCGTCGGGGTCGCTCGCGGTCGGCCGCAAGACTTCGCCGCGGTAGTTGGTCGGCACGCCGCCCATGTCGTAGTGCACGGTCGGCAGGATCGGGATCGGTTCGCGCGTGACATCGACATTGGCGAAAATCTTCGCGGTCTCCGAGATGCCCGGTAGCCGCTGATGCAGGACCTGCGGGTCGAGATGCTCGAGATGGAGGTAGATGAAGTCCTTGTTGGGGCCGCAGCCGCGCCCCTCGCGAATTTCGATCGTCATCGCCCGGCTGACGACGTCGCGCGAGGCGAGGTCCTTGGCGTGGGGCGCATAGCGCTCCATGAAGCGCTCGCCCTCGCTGTTGGTGACGTAGCCGCCCTCGCCGCGCGCGCCCTCGGTCACGAGGCAGCCGGCGCCGTAGATGCCGGTAGGGTGGAACTGGATGAATTCCATGTCCTGCAGCGGCAGCCCGGCGCGCAACGCCATCGCGTTGCCGTCGCCGGTGCAGGTGTGCGCCGAGGTGCAGGTGCGGTAGGCGCGGCCGTAGCCGCCGGTCGCGAGGATCACCATGTGGGCGCGGAACCGGTGCATCGAGCCGTCTTCGAGGTTCCACGCGATGACGCCGCGGCAGGCGCCGTCATCGTCCATGATCAGGTCGAGCGCGAAATACTCGATGAAAAACTCGGCGTTGTGGCGCAGCGATTGCTGGTAGAGCGCATGCAGGATCGCGTGGCCGGTGCGGTCGGCGGCGGCGCAGGCGCGGTTGGCCGGGGCGCCGTCGCCGTATTCCATCATGTGGCCGCCGAACGGGCGCTGGTAGATCTGCCCGAGCGCGGTGCGCGAGAACGGCACGCCGAAATGCTCGAGTTCGATGACCGCGGGGATCGCCTGGCGGCACATGTATTCGATCGCGTCCTGGTCGCCCAGCCAGTCGGAGCCCTTGACCGTGTCGTACATATGCCAGCGCCAGTCGTCGTTCGACATATTGCCGAGCGCGGCGGCGATGCCGCCCTGCGCCGAGACGGTGTGGCTGCGCGTCGGGAACACCTTCGAGATGCAGGCGGTCTTCAGCCCTTCCAGGGTCGTGCCGAGGGTCGCGCGCAGCCCGGCGCCACCGGCGCCGACGACGACGACATCGTATTGGTGATCGATGATCGGGTAGGCGGCGGCCATGGCGCGCTCCGCGGGGTTGGCTCGCTACGGGGCAAACGACAGTTTGAGCACGGCAAAAATGCCGAGCCCCGCGAGGAGGAACGCCGCGAGCCGCACGACGATGATCAGCCCGAGGCGGTCCAGCTCCTTGTCGACATAATCCTCGATCACGACCTGCAGCCCCAGCATGCCGTGATAAAACGTCGCGATCAGCAGCAGGATCAGGACGACGGCGGGCAGCGGCTGCCCGACCCAGGCGACAAACGCCGCGCGGTCGGCGCCGGCGAGCTTGATCACGATGATGACAAACCAGATCGCCAGCGGCACCAGCGCCAGCGCGCTGACGCGCTGGGCCCACCAGTGCGCGACCCCGTCCTTGGCGGAGCCGAGCCCGATCGCGCGGCCTAACGGCGAGCGCATGCGGCGGGATGCCATCCTAGCGACCCCACAGCGAGAGGCCGACGCCCCAGGCAATGAGGGTCAGCGCCGCAGTCGATGCGACCACCGCCCAGCCGCCGGCATAAACGCCGGGCAACTCCAGGCCATGGCCGCTGTCCCACACCAGATGCCGCAGCCCGTTGCACAGGTGATAGAACAGCGCGAGGCTCCAGCCGAACAGCATCAGGAGCCCGATCCAGGAGCCGAGAAACGCCTGGACGGTGGCATAGGATTGCGGGCCCTCGGCGGCGGCGACCAGCCACCACACCAGCAGGATCGTGCCGCCGCTCAGCGCGATTCCGGCGAGCCGGTGCAGGATCGACAGCACCGAGGTGAGCTGCCAGCGGTAGACCTGAAGATGCGGCGATAATGGCCGCGGGTCCGAGATCATCGGCGGCGATCCGCAAAAGTACAGCCCGGCGCAGCATTTGACTTAGACCCCGCGCCGCGGGGTGTCAACGGAGGCGGCGCGGCGCAATCGGCTGGCTGATATGAGTGTTAGCTGATCGCGACCTCGAAGCCGCGCTTGGTGCCGGGGCGGGCCATCATCGTGTCGTACCAGCGCTTGACGTTGGGGAAGTCGGCGAGGTCGACCTGGTGGCGCTCGTGGCGCCAGGCCCAGCCAAGAATCGCGAAGTCCGCGATCGAGACATCGGTGCCCGCGGCGTAGGCCGCCTCGCCCAAGCGCTTGTCGAAGACGCCATAGAGCCGACGGGTTTCCTTTGAGTAGCGTTCGAGCCCGTAGCGCCGGTCGGCTTCGTCCTTGACCTGCAGGAAATGGTGCACCTGGCCGGGCATTGGGCCGAACCCGCCCATCTGCCACATCAGCCATTCGAGCACCGGCACCTGGCGGCGCAGATCGCCCTTTGGCCAGAACTTGCCGGTCTTCTCGCCGAGATAGATCAGGATCGCGCCCGATTCGAAAATGCTGATGGGCGCGCCGCCCGGCCCGTCATTGTCCACGATCGCCGGGATGCGGTTGTTCGGGCTAATCTTGAGAAACTCGGGCTTGAACTGCTCGTCCTTGCCGATGTTCACGGGCTTCACCGTATAGGGCAGCCCCATCTCCTCGAGCGCGACCGAAATCTTCCGGCCGTTCGGCGTGTTCCAGGTCCATAGTTCGATGCTCATCGGCGGGGAACTCCTCTGCGCGGGGGCGACTTGGCGCGCAGCATTACCGCGATGTCCCTGCCTCGCAAGCCGCAATCGGCGCGGGTGGCGGAGCGCTCGGCCATCGCCTAGCATCGCCCCGGCGCAATCCCGAACAGAGGAGGCAGCGATGGCCGCCGACCCCAACCATGTGATCCTGACCGGCGAAAATCCGTTCATCCGCTTGAGCTCCAGCGATGGCGGGCTGCAGACCACCAACGCCAGCTATTGGCGCATCATCACCTGCCCGGCCGGTCCCGGGCACGTGCTCTATCTGAAGAGCGAGCTGACCGACGACAGCTGGCGGATCTATTCCGACAACATCGCGATGGCGCGCTGGCTGCAGACGACGGTGCAGGGCATGCTCAACGCCGAGACCGCCGATTTGTCGATCCCGGTGATCGACGCCGAATTCTCCAAGGATGGCGACCCGCGCTATTTCTGGACCGAGAATTTGGTGACCCACGACGAGGCGATCAGCCTGACGTGGTACTCGATCGGCGACCCGCTGTTGATCCACACCAACCCCGGCGAGGGCGGCCGCAAATACGGCGTGTGCACCTTGTTGATCCCGGCGTTGGGCGCCCGTTTGACGCGCAACGGCATCGAAGCCGCCGGCAAGGCGTGGCCGCTGCAGCGCGAAGGGCGCCCCTTCAGCACCTGCGCGCTGGCCTTCTCCGAGAGCTGGACCGAACCCCGCTGACGCCACCCCCAGCGCCGCGCTGGCGCCGCTAGGCGACCTCGCGGGCGAGGCGCGACAGGTGGTGGGCGGTGTCGCCGAAGGTGTGCTCGATCACCATGACGCGGCGGAAATAGTGGCCGACCGCGTATTCCTCGGTCATGCCGATGCCGCCGTGCAGCTGCACCGCGTTCTGCGACACGAAGCGCGCCGCCTGGCCGACCCCGACCTTGACGGTCGCGAGGTTGCGGGCGCGTTCCTCGGCGTCGGGTTCCTCGACCATCATCGCCGCCAGCAGCGCCAGGCTGCGGCCCTGCTCCAAAGCGACGAACATCTCGGTGGCGCGGTGCTGCAAGGCCTGGTTGTCGCCGATCGGCCGGCCGAATTGCTGGCGGGTTTTCAGGTACTCGAGGGTCAACGCCTGCATCGCTTCCATCGCGCCGACCGCTTCGGCGGCGGTTGCGGCGATGCCGGCCTCGACCACCCGCTCGACGACCGCAAATCCTCCGCCGGCCTCGCCGAGCAGCGCGTCCGCGCCCAGTTCGACGCCGCTCAGCGCGATCTCGGCGGCGCGCATCCCGTCGCGCATCGCATAGGCCCGCCGGGCGATGCCGTTTGCGTTCGCATCGACCAGAAACAGCGAGATGCCGCCGCGGTCGTTGCGCTCGCCAGCGGTGCGGGCGCTGACGATCAGCATGTCGGCGCCGTCGCCATGCGCGACGACGCTTTTAGCGCCGTCGAGCAGCCAGCCGCCGGCTTTCGGGGTCGCGGTCGTCAGCACGTCGGAGAGGTCGTAGCGCGCCTGCCGCTCGCCATGCGCGAAGGCGAGCCGCAGGGTGCCCGCGGCGATCTGCGGCACCAGCGCTGCCTGCTGCGCCGCGTTGCCGGCGAGGCGCAGCGCTGTTCCGGCCAGCACGACCGTCGCCAGATAAGGCTCCAGCACCAGCGCCCGGCCGAACGCTTCCATCACCAGCATTACGTCGATCGGCCCGCCGCCAAAGCCGCCGTGTTCTTCGGCGAACGGCAGGCCGAGGAGGCCGAGTTCGGCATAGCGCGCCCACATCTCCGCGCTCCAGCCGGCGGGCTCGGCGAGATGGCCGCGGCGCTTCTCGAAGCTGTAATGGTCGGCGACCAGCCGCTCGACGCTGTCGCGTAAGAGGCGTTGTTCCTCGGTAAAATCAAAGTCCACGACGAAAGTCCCCTGCAGGACGTCATTCCCGCGCAAGCGGGAATCCAGGCGCGGTACTCCGTCGCATGCCCTGGACCCCCGCTTTCGCGGGGGTGACGAATTGTTGTTTACAGGCCGAGCACGGCCTTCGAAACGATGTTTTTCATGATCTCGTTGGTGCCGCCGTAGATCGAGGCGGCGCGCAGGAAGAGGTAGCTGCGGGTCGCTTCGGTCGCCCACACCGGCCCGACTTCCGGCTCGTTGCTGAGTGCCTCCAATTCGTCGGCCCAATCGGGCATCGCCAAGGGGCCGCCGACATCCATCGCCAATTCGGTCGTCGCCTGCAGGAGTTCAGTGCCCTTGAGCTTCAGCACCGCGGTCAGCGGGTCCTGTTTGCTTTCGCCGGCCTTCTGCGCCGAGAGGACGCGCAACTGGGTGATCTCGAGCGATTTCAGATCGGTTTCGAGCTGGGCGATGCGGCGGCGGAACTCGGGGTCCTCGATCAAGGGCCTGCCGTCGGCCCGCATCTCGTGCGCCTCGCGCTTGGCGAAGTTGATGCGCTCCTTCGATTTCCCGATGCGGGCGATGCCGGAGCGCTCGTTGCCGAGCAGGAATTTGGCGACGTCCCAGCCCTTGTTCTCGTCGTGGATGCGCATCGCGACCGGCACCCGCACGTCGTCGAAGAACACTTCGTTCAGGTGGTGAGTCCCGTCGATCGAGATGATCGGGCGGATCGTGATGCCCGGCGTTTGCATGTCGATCAACAGAAAGCTGATGCCCTGCTGCTTCTTAGCGGCGTGCGGGTCGGTGCGCACCAGGCAGAAACACCAATCGGCCTCGTGCGCGGTCGAGGTCCAGATTTTCTGGCCGTTGACGATGTAATCCTCGCCCTCGCGCCGCGCCGCGGTCTTCAACGCAGCGAGGTCGGAGCCGGCGCCGGGCTCGGAAAAGCCCTGGCACCACCAATCGTCGAGGTTGGCGGCGCGCGGCAGGAAACGGCTCTTCTGCGCGTCGCTGCCGAACTGGATCAACACCGGCCCGAGCATCGTGATGTTGAACGGGTTGACCTCGGGCGCCGGCGCGGTCTGGATTTCTTCGAGGAAGATCATCCGCTGCACCGCGCTCCAGCCCGGCCCGCCCCATTCCCGGGGCCAGCTGTAGGCGGCCCAGCCCTGCTTGTTGAGGATGCGCTGCCAGCGGACGAGATCGGGCTTTTCGGTCGGGCGACCTTGGCGCATGCGCTCGCCGATATCCTCCGGCAGGTGGTCGCGGATGAAGCCGCGCACCTCGTCGCGGAACTTGAGTTCGTCCGGCGTGAAGCGCAGGTCCATGCTAATTCTCCGTCTCTGGCCGGCGTTTCTTTAGCACGCAGCGGCGCGGATCGCCCATATCAAACCCTGAACGCCGTGCGCCTTTTCGCTTGTCTCGCGCGGCGCGGCGGCGCGATGCTTGGCTCGGGACGCGGCGTAACCGGTAGCGAGCAGGTGCGATGGCGGATGAGGAGAACCTAAGCGTGGTCTTTCGCGTGCGGGTCGGCAAGGACGCCTACACCTGCAAAGGCCACCTCGTGCGCGAGGGCGGCATCGTCTACGCGGTCGCCGACGAGATGCCGGACGATTGCCCGTATTTGCCTGACCGGGTGCGGCTCGAGGAAAGCGACCTCGAATTGAAGCATGACGACGCCAATGGCGATTACTATCAGTATCACGGCTTCATCTTCATTTATTGAGGCGCGGCGTCCTGTTCGCCGGGGCTGTCGCGGCCGCGCGGCGATTGCTAGGATGCGGGCGCGGGACGCAGGGAGGGCGGAATGGCAAGGCAATACAGGCTGATGTCGGCGGACGGGCACCTTGAAGTGCCGCCCGAGCGCTGGACCCACCGGGTGCCGCAGAAATACCGCGACCGCGCGCCGCATACGGTCCATCTGCCGGACGGCGGCGACGCCTTGATGATCGAAGGGCAGCCGCTGCTCGAAGCCAATTTCCTCGATCTGCGCGCCGGCCGCGCCGCCGGCACCTGGCAGCCCTTCGGCCTCAAGGTCGCCGACGCCGCCGGCACCGGCGGCCCCGAACAGCGCGTCAAGGAGCAGGACCAGGACGGCATGGACGCCGAAGTTCTGTTCGCCGCGATGGTCGCGGGCCCCGTCTTCTGGCGCAACATCGCGCATGACGAGGTCTATAAGGCGGTGATCCGCGGCTACAACGACTGGCTGGGCGAGGAATACTGCGCCGTCGCGCCCGACCGCCTGATCGGCATGGGGGTCATCCCGATCAGCAATGTTGACGATGCAATCGCCGAGATGAAGCACTGCAAAAAGCTCGGGCTGAAGGGCATCCTGCTCGGCGGCCTGCCGAGCGGCAAAGGCTATCCGACGCCGGAAGACGACAAGTTCTGGGCCGCCGCGATCGACCTCGACATGCCGGTCACCGTACACGTTCAGCTCTACCGCACCGGGGCGCGCGCCAACCAGCCGACGATGCGATATCCGAAGGAGGACCCCGAGGTCATGGCGCGGTTGCGCCGCCCGTTCCTCGAATGGCTGGTCAATTTCGGTTTGCCGCCGTCGGTCGGGATGGCGCAATTGGTATTGTCCGGCGTCTTCGAGCGCTTCCCGAAATTGAAGGTGTTCTTCGCCGAGACGCGATTGGGGTGGGTCCCGTTCTGGCTCGAGCACATGGACCTCTGGTACAAGCGCCACCTCGGCTGGGCCGAGGAGATGCTCGGCTTCAAGCCGCTGAAAGAACTGCCGGCGACCTACGTGCGCGAGAACATCTATTTCACCGTGCAGTACGAGCGGGTCGCGGTCGAGATGCGCCACCATGTCGGGGTCGACCACATCATGTTCGCCACCGATTTCCCGCATATCGAGAACGAGTGGCCGAATTCGCGGCCGATCATCGACGAGATTTACGAAAACGTCCCGGCCGACGAGAAGCACAAGATGTGGGCCGGCAACGCGGTCAAGTACTTCAAGCTCGACGCGGCGTAGCAAGCGGCGTAGCAGGGAGCGTGCAGCGCCGAACGGCGCTGTCGGATCAGTCTTCGGCGGCGGCGGCGAACGTCGCCTCTGGCGCGCCCTCGACCGCGATGGTCTGTTCCTCCGCCGGCTCGCCGCCCGCTGTCACTGCGGTCTCGACCCGGTTGCGACCGTTTGCTTTCGCGCGATAGAGCGCCTCGTCGGCCACCCGCAGCACCGTCTCGGGAGTGTCGCCGGCTTCGGGGAAGGCCGCCACGCCGATCGATATCGTGATGCTCGGCAGGTCCTTGTTCCGGTAGCGGACGATCAGCGCCGCGACCTGGCCGCGCAAATGCTCGGCGCGCCGCGCCGCCGCCTCGAGGTTCGCGCCGGGCAGAATGACGACGAACTCTTCGCCGCCGAACCGACAGGGCACGTCTTCGGTGCGGAAAAGGGTCGCCAGGCAGCCGCCGACCGCCCGCAGCACGACATCGCCGGCGTCGTGGCCATGGCTGTCGTTGTATGTCTTGAAGTGATCGATATCGATCGACAGCACGCCGACGCTTTGCTGTGTCCTGGCCGCCCGCGCAAATTCGCGGCGGCAGGTCTCCAACAGATAGCGCCGGTTGAACATCCCGGTCAGCGGATCGCGGATCGACTGATCGCGCAACTGGTCGCGCAGCTTGATGTTGGCGATCGCCAGGCTGATCTGCTCGGCGCAGACAATGCCCAGTCGGCGCTGCTCGGCGATCTCGCCGGGCCCGAGCGTCCGGCTCGTCGCCTCGTCCTCGGGCTGGAATTCGAAATGCAGCAGTCCGATGGTTTCGCCATGGGCGAGGATCGGGATGCAGCAATATGGCCGGGGGTCGCTCGCTCCGACATGGGCGCAGGGAAAGTCGAATTCGCTGTCGCCAAACGTGTAGGTCCGGCCGCGGCGCAGCCCCCAACAATCGTCGGGGCGCATCGCCGGCATCATCCTGGCGCCGTTCCACACCTTCGCGCACTCCAAAATATCACGCGAATTGGCGTAGACGAAAAGGCTTCCGGCGCTCGTCGCTAGCACTCTGCCAAGAAACGTGCTCATAATATTATAGAGTTCGCTGAGGGAATTGCAGGACTGCAGCCAATCGTTGAGTGACGAAAGCAAATTTGTCTCGCGGTTGAGCCGCTGCCGGTCGATAAGCTCGCTGCGGAATACCTCGACCGCGCGAGCCATATCGGCAATTTCGGTGGCGTGCTGCGGCGGATCGTTTGGGCTGACGAGATTTCCCTCGGCGAGCCGCAGCATCTGGTCTTTCAGGGTGAGCAGCGGCGCCAGCAGGGCTTTGCGGACGAACACGACGCCGCCACCCAAGACGATAATCGCGATGGCGGCGAGGGCGCCGGTGACGACCGTGAAATTCCAGTCGTCGGTTTCGTCGTCGGCCCGCGCCCGCAGGGCTTCCTGTTGATAGGCGAGGGCGAGGCGCGCGAGGCTCCGGTCGAGCGCCGTCTGCAAATCGCGATTGGCAGCGTTGTCCCCGAACGTGCGCGCTGCGGTCGGACCATCCTCACGCGCCAGCCGGACCAGTTCGCCGCCGAAAAGGTCGAACTGGTTGATGCGCCGCCAGAGTTCCGCGGCGTCCAGCCGCTGCGAAGCCGCGGCTTCGGCCTTCCCGTCCTGCGCCGCCTCGTGCAGCGCGGCCAAGTCGGCGGTAAGGTTCTGCGCGAATTTTTCGGCGGCGTTCCGATCGGCGGACATGTAGATGCCGCGCGACTCCATGACGACGGCGTTGACGAGCCCGCTGGTGCGCTCGAGGCGGATCAAACTGCGCGTCGCGCGATCGAGCGCCGTGTTGTCCTGCGTCGAGCGTTGCAGCGCGATCACGTCGACGCTGGCGCCACAGATCGGCAGCACGGCGAGGAGCCCGATCAGCGCGTAGAAGCGTGCCTTGAGGCTATAGCCGCCTCGGGACGCGGCTGCTCGCGGTGCCATCATCGTCGGCCTATTTGACACTGGGCTCATGCCTGTTCGTTCGGGATGCAATTTTCGAAGCGAATAACAACCTGGGCGGGCAACAACTCCGCGGCGGCCGCCGAAATGGGTCAACGGGCCTCGGGTCCCTGTCGAAAATTCTTTGCCATGGTCGGCTAAAAGCCGGACGATGCCGGCAGGCCGGCATCGCTGGTTCAACTTGGCGGCGGAGGGAGGAAGGCGGGATGGATCCGATTGTCGGCAGCGGCAAATATACCTACCGGGTCAACGAAGAATGGCAGCAGCCGCCGGAATGGCTCGACGTCAAGGCGTGCGCGGTCTCGGTCGACTCGCAGGACCGGGTCTACTGCTTCAATCGCAACGACGCGCATCCGATCGTGATTTTCGACCGCGACGGCAAGTTTTTGTCGTCGTGGGGCGCCGGGCTCTTCAAGTTTCCGCACGCGATCCGCGTCGTCCAGGAGAATGGCGAGGACCGCGTCTGGCTGTGCGACGAGCACCACAACCAGTTCTACAAATTCACCACCGACGGCAAGCTGTTGCAGACGATCGGCGAGAAGGGCAAGCGCTCCGAGACCGGCGTGCCGGAGGATCAGTGGAGTTCGGCCGCCTACAAACAGGTCACCCACGGCGGCGGCCCGTTCAACCTGCCGACCGACATCGCGTTTGCCCCGGACGGCTCGATGTTCATCACCGACGGCTACGGCAACGCCCGCGTCCACAAATTCTCAAAGGACGCGCAATACCAGTTCTCGTGGGGCGAGCCGGGCACCGCGCCGGGCCAGTTCAACCTGCCGCATGGCGTGTGGATCGACAGCCGCGGCCGCGTCCTGGTCGCCGACCGCGAGAACGACCGGGTGCAGGTCTTCGACCAGCAGGGCAAGCTGCTGAATGTGTGGCCGACCAAGCTGGTCGGGGTGGCGTTTTTCTATGTAGACGACGACGACACGGTCTATGTGCCCGAGCACAATGCCGGCATGGTCAGCATCCTCAACCTCGACGGCGAGCGGCTGGCGACCTGGGGCGATGGCCCGATCATGCGCTCCTGCCACGGCATCTGGTGCGACTCGCACAAGGACCTCTACGTCGTGCAGCCCGGCTCCTGGGAGCCGCGCGCCCGTCGCGTCGTCAAATACACGCGGCAGTAGCCGCCGGCGCCGCCCATGGAAAGCGAGGCCGAAAGCGAGGCCGACCTCCTCGCCCGCGCCCAGCGCTATAGCTTTCGGGCGCGCATGGACGGCAAACCGCCAGCGGGCGGAATTGCCGGTCCGGTGTTTGTCGCGGGCAGCGGCTCCGAAGTCGAGGACGTCACCGGCCGGCGCTGGCTCGACTTCAATTCGGGCCAGATGTGCGCCGCCCTCGGCCACAACCACCCGACCGTCACGGCGGCGATCAAGGGCGCCTGCGACACGCTGATCCACGCCCACAGCAGCTATTACAACCTCGCGGAAATCCGGCTCGCCGAACGCCTCGCGCGGGTCATGCCGCCGGGGCTGGAGAAGAGCCTCTTCCTGCAATCGGGGTCGGAGGCCAACGAGGCGGCGGTGATGATCGCGCGGCAATACACCGGCGGCTGGGAGGTGGCGAGCCCGCATGTCAGCTTTCACGGGATGTCCGACACGGCGCGCTCGTTGACCTTCGCCGGCTGGCATGGCGGGCACGGCGGGCTGCCCGGCGGCAGCTATGCGCTGATCGCGCCCTATTGCTACCGCTGCCCGCTGCGCCAGAGCTTTCCGGCGTGCAACTTCGCCTGTCTCGACGCCAGCTTCGAGCTTTTGGATGCGCAATCGACCGGCCGACCGGCGGCGGTGTTGACCGAGCCCCTGTTCAGCGCCGGCGGCGTCATCGAGCCGCCGCCCGGCTGGCTGAAGCGGCTGCGCGAACTCACCGACGAGCGCGGCATGCTGTTGATCCTCGACGAGGAGCAGACCGGGCTCGGCAAGCTCGGCACGATGTTCGCCTGCGACGCGGGAGGCGTCGTCCCCGACATGATCACGGTGGCGAAGCATTTCGGTGGCGGCATCAGCATCAGCGCGGTTTCGACGACCGCCGCGATCGAGGAGCGGGTGGTCGAGAAGGGCTTCGTCAACACCCATTCGCATTCCAACGACCCGCTCGCCTGCGCCGCCGGAATCGCCAGCCTCGACGTCATCGAGAACGAGGACATGCCGGCGCGGGCGCGCGCGATCGGCGCCCGCTTCAAGGGCCATCTCGAGGCGCTGGCGCAGCGCTACGAAGAGATCGGCGACGTCCGCGGCCGCGGCCTCCTCCTCGGCATCGAATTGGTCGAGGACCGCCATACGCGGCGCCCGGCTTATTCGCTCGGCCAGGCGGTCTATCGCCATTGCTTCGAGCGCGGTCTCATCTTCAGCCAGCGCCGCCAGGGCAGCGTCTTGCGCTTTGTCCCGCCGATGACGACGAGCGAGGCGCAGCTCGACCGCGCCGCCCAGTTGCTCGATGACGCGTTCGCGGCGGCCCAGGGCGTGGCGGCCCAGGGCTCGACGACGGCATAGCGCTTGCCTTCGGCCGCGTAGCGGTGAGCGCGGAGTTCGACCTGCTGGTGGTCGGCGGCGGCATCAACGGGGTGGCGATCGCGCGCGACGCGGCGGGACGCGGCCTCCGGGTCCTGTTGTGCGACAAGGGCGACCTCGCCGGCGCGACCTCCTCGGCGTCATCGAAGCTGATCCACGGCGGGTTGCGCTACCTCGAACATGGCGAATTCCGCCTGGTGCGCGAGGGGCTCGCCGAGCGCGAGGTGCTGCTGCGCATGGCGCCGCATCTCGTCCATCCGCTGCGCTTCGTGGTGCCGCACGGGGAGGGCTCGCGGCCGCGCTGGCTGCTGCGCGCCGGCCTCGCGCTCTACGACCGGCTGGGCGGCGCGCGCAGCCTGCCCCGATCGGCGGCGCTCGACCTCGCGCGCGACCCCGCCGGTGCGCCGCTGCGTGAGGGCGTGCGCCGCGGCTTTGCCTATTTCGATTGCCGCACCGACGATGCGCGGCTGACGGTCGTCACGGCGCGCGACGCCACCGCCCGCGGCGCCGAGATCCAGACCCGCACCGCGCTGGTCGCGGCGCGGCGCGAGGGCGGCCACTGGCGCGCCCGGCTGCGCGGCGCGGATGGCGGCATCCGCGAAATCGCCGCCCGCATCCTCGTCAACGCGGCGGGGCCCTGGGTGGCGGAGGTGCTGCGGGCGGCCGGTTTGTCAACTCGCGCGGCGCTGCGCCTCCTAAAGGGGAGCCATATCGTCGTGCCCAAGCTGCATGACGGCGATCACGCCTATCTGCTGCAGAACGACGATCGCCGCATCGTCTTCGTGCTGCCGTTCGAGCGCGACTATTCGCTGATCGGCACGACCGAACTGCCCTTTGCCGGCGACCCCGCCGCGGCGCGGATCACCGCGGACGAGATCGCCTATCTGTGTCGCGCCGTCGCACGCTGGTTTCGCGCGGCGCCGGGCCCAGCCGATGTGATGTGGAGCTATGCCGGGGTGCGGCCGCTCTACGAAGACCGCGCCAAGACCGCCGCGGCGGTCACCCGCGACTATGTCTTCGACCTCGACGCCGAGGGGCCGCCGGCCTTGGCGATCTTTGGCGGCAAGCTGACGACCCACCGCCGCCTCGCCGAGCATGCGCTGGCGCGCCTCGCACCCTTTCTGCCGCAGATCGGACCCGCCTGGACCGCGGGCTCGGTGTTGCCGGGGGGTGAGGACCTGCCGGAGGGCGGCGCCGGCGCGCTCGCCAGCGAACTGCTGCGCCGCCACCCAATTCTGGGCAGGGACGCCGCCGCGCGGCTCGCCGCGAGTTACGGCAGCGACGCGTGGCACATCCTCGGCAGCGGGGATCTCGGGCGCGATTTCGGCCACGGCCTGAGCGATGCCGAGTTGCGCTGGCTCGTCGAGCGCGAATGGGCGCAGACCACCGATGACGTGCTGTGGCGCCGGACCAAGCTCGGCCTGCGCCTGACGCCGGCGGAGGCGGCCGCGGTGGCGAATTTTTTCGCCCGCCTCGCGGCGGAGACGCCCTCGCCGTCTCCCCCTCGGCCCAACCCTCTGCGCGCAAGTGGGGGCTTTGCACAATAAATCGTCATTCCGGGGCGACGCGCAGCGGCGAACCCGGAACCCATATTCCAGAGGCCTGCGTTCATGGGTTCCGGGTTCGCGGCCTTTGGCCGCGCCCCGGAATGACCCCATTTTGGGTAAGTCCCTCTCCCTACGAGCCACACAAGCTGGGAGAAGGAGGGCCCCGCGCCGGTAGGCGTCTTATTCCGCCGCGACGCGGACGGGCGGCGTGCCGAGCAGTTCGGCGGCTTGCCGCGCTACGGAAGTGCCCTCGAAGAAGCGCGGGTTTTGCGTGCCCCAGAGCCGCACCGCGTTGGCGAAGGTGAAGTCGCGGAAATCGGCCTTGGTGATCAGTTCGTGCTCGACCAGCTCGTAGGCCTCGGGCAGCACCTGCAGCATGTCGGGCACGTCGAAATGCCCGATATCCGAACTGTAGATCGCCTGGATCTTGGCGCCGAACGGGTTGAACTTAGAAAACGCCACCGCATTCATGCTGTCGTCGGCCTCGCAGCCGAAGAAATACGGCGTCACGAAAAGATCGATCCAGTCCTGCTTCTTGGTGATGTTGCAGGCGGCGTAATCGTCGAGCACGGGCACTCCGCCGGTCAGCGAATCTTCTTCCTTCTGGGGCCAGCCGTCGCGCTTGTCGAGCTCGGCGGCGATCTCCTCGTAGCCGTATTTGTCGACCATCTGGCGCAGCAATTTCCGGTCGAGCTTGGAGGGGTCCATGTAGGCGATACCCTTGGCGCCGCGCCGCTCCCAGTGCTCGATCAGATCGGCGAAGAGCTGGCAGCCCCAGCCGACCCCGCCCTCGAGGAAGCCGAAGCGCAGATCGGGGAAGCGCCTTGTCACGCCGCCGAGGAAAAGCCCCTTGGCGACCGCGTGCCCGGCCGCGGCGAAATGGCCGATATGGTTGAACGTGAAGTTCGACGGGTTGTTGCGCAGGCCAAAGCCGCGCCCGCCGGTGTGAAAGGTCGGCGCGATGCCGAGTTCCAGACACTTCTTCCAGACCACGTCGTAATCATGGTCGCTGTCGAGGCCGAACTGGTCGTAGAGCACCGCGTGGCGCGCCGCCAGCGGGTCGACGCCCTTCGCCGCCGGCAGCGGCCGCGCGATGCTGCTGCCGAACATGCAGACCTTGGCGCCCAATTGCTTGGTGACGTATTCGAGTTCGGCGATCGCCTCTTCCGGCGTGTGCATCGGAATGACGGCGGCCGGGGTCAGCCGGTCGCTGAGCTTCGAAAAATAATCGGCCGTCACGATGTTGAATCCGCGGATGACGGCCCGCCTTGTCTCGTCGTCGGCGATGCGCGGGATGCCGAGCCCGGCGGTGGGATAGACGATGCCGAAATCGATGCCGAGCTCGTCGAGCCGGTCATACAGCATGCGCGGCATCATCGCGGTGGCGCGGTCGCGCGTGTTGGTCGATTGGCGGCCCCAATAGCCTTCCATCGCGGCGCCGCGCTCTTTGCGCTCGGCGATCGACATGCGCAAATTGTCGGGGATGCGGCGCTGCGATGCGATGAACCCGTCGGCCCCCTTGTCGCCGACCACCTTGCGCATCTTCTCGGCAAAGACCGGCGTGTACTCGATCCAGTGCCCGTCGCCGTCGATGACGGGGTGCGAAAGCTGGCTGCGGATCTGTTCAGGGCTGGCGTGCGCGCTCATCATCTTCTCCCCGGAGACGGCGGCCGCGGCCGCCCGAATTGGCAACGGCAAGCCTATGAGGCGCCGCCCTCCAAGTCAAACAAGCCTCGCCTAAAGGACGCTACCCGCAACCCACCCTTGCGGTTGCCATGGGTCCGAAAGAACCGGACAATGCGGCGCCCCGCAAACTGCGGGCAACAAGACCGGCGCAGCAGGACATTCGCGGCGTACCTTTCCGGGCGACGACCGACGAGGCCATGATCGGCATGCAGCAGGTTCTCACCGGCGGACCACCGCTATCGATTAACGCGGCGCGGCCTCGCAAGGGGAGCCGGCGCAGTACCGATTCCCGCTGGGCGATCGCCTTCATCGCGCCCTACGCGGCGGTGTTTTTCTTCTTTATCGTCTATCCCTTCGCCTATGCGCTGTGGATGGCCCG
Organism: Allostellaceae bacterium; assembly: GCA_035309005.1. Classification (GTDB taxonomy): domain Bacteria; phylum Pseudomonadota; class Alphaproteobacteria; order ATCC43930; family CGMCC-115725; genus DATARH01. The sequence continues at coordinate 16,771 of DATGFP010000043.1, forward strand.
CGACCCGGCGCTTTACGCCGAGCTGATCGGCGATCCGCTCTACCTGCCCTCGGTCGTCAATACCGTGCTGTTCGTCGGCTTCGGGGTGAACCTGAAAATGTTTCTGGCGCTGCTGCTGTCCGGCTTTTTCCTGCGCCCGCGCTGGTGGATCAAGGCGCTGCTGGTCGTCTTTGTCCTGCCCTGGCTGATCGCGACGGCGGAGGCCTGTGTCTCGTTTCACTGGCTGCTGACCGGGCGATGGGGGCTGATCGACAGCTTGCTGTCGGCCGCGTTCGGGATCGACGGGCCCAACTGGCTCAACTCGCGCTGGCCCGCGCTCGGCTCCGACACCGCGGCCTATATCTGGAAATGGCTGCCGTTCTGGACCGTCATCTTCATCGCCGGCCGGTTGACGATACCGCGCGACATCTACGACGCCGCGGCGATCGACGGTGCGACCGCCATCCGGCGCTTTTTCCATGTGACGTTTCCGATGCTGGCAAACCTTTATGTGATCTGCACGCTGCTTTCGGTGCTGTGGACGCTTGGCGACTTCACCACGGTCTATCTCGTCTCGAGCGGCGGGCCGGCGGACAGCACCCAGGTATTGGCGACGCTCGGCTTCCAATATGCCTTCGACGCCTACAAGCCGGCGCTCGGCGTCGCGGCGGTGATGTCGGCACTGCCGGTGCTGATCCCGATCGTGATCCTCTTGATGCGCCGGCTGCGCGCCAGCGAGGTGCAGCTGTGACGATCGCCCTCGCCGGCGTCGCGGCGGCGCGCCGGCGCCAGTGGCGGCGGCTTCTCACCGAAGGGTCCTCGATCCTGCTTGGGGTCGTCCTGCTGATCTGGTCGCTGATGCCGGTCTACAACATGCTGCTGATCGCGCTCGACCCGGATGACGGCGAAGTGCAGTTCGACGGCAATCTGTGGCCACCCGATCCGTCGCTCTCGAGTTTCCACGAGGTCGTGACGCAGCAGGCCCGCTATCTCGAGAATTTCTGGCAGCAATTCGCCAACAGCGTCTACATCGGCCTCTTGACGATGCTGCTGACCGTGCTGATCGGGTCCCTCGCGAGCTTTGCGGTGAGCCGGCTGCGGCTGCGCCACGGCTCGCTCGTCACCAACGCGGCGCTCTTGACCTATGCCGTCCCTGCTTCCTTTGTGATCGTGCCCTATTACTGGATCATGTATCGCTACGGCCTCCTCGATAATCTCTGGGCGGTGATTTCGGCGCAGGTGGCGTTCGCCACCCCGTTCGCGGTGCTGATCCTGCTGCTCTACGGCCGCCTGATCCCGTTCGAACTGGACGACGCGGCGCGGGTCGAAGGGGCGTCGGCGCTGCAGGTCTATCTGCGGATCTATCTGCCGCTGATGATGCCGGCGCTGGCGATCGTGGCGATCTACGCGCTGCTGCTCGCGTGGAACGACTATCTTTATCAGGCGACGCTGCTCTCGGTGCGCAACATGACCGTTTCGGTGACGCAGGGGCAATTATTCGAAGACGTCGACGCCCCGTGGAACGCGATGATGGCCGCCGCGATGCTTTACGTGCTGCCGCCGATCGCGCTGCTGGTCGTCCTGCGCCGTTATGTCGTGGCGAGCCTGTCGCTGCACGCCGCGAGGCGATAGCGGCCGAGGATTCTTTAAAACCTGTCCCGTCACCCCCGCGCAAGCGGGGGTCCAGGGCAACCACGGTTTGGTTGCCCCTGGATTCCCGCGGACGCGGGAATGACGATGAATTTGGCGAGGTGACGCTCTACTGTGGGATCGTCAGTCCGATCAGCGTGTCGGCGGCGCGGTCGAGCGCATCGAGATTGCGGCAGGCATCGATCAGCCGCTCGTATTGCGCCGCGCCGATCGCCAGGCCGGCTGTGACCCCTCGGATGCGGCGCGCCTCCTCCTCGAAATCCCAGATGAATTCACGCCCCGTGCCCTCGCGGGTCACGCTCGTCCCATCCTTCAAGAAAATCGTGATGCGCGGCCCGAAGAGGGTGCGGCGCACCTGCGGGATCAACGTCACCCGGTGCATCAGGTCGAGCACTTCCGGCGGGTCCTCTTCGCCGGGGCCGGGCTGGCCGCCGCGCAGCATCGGATAGCCGCGCGTCACCGCGCCGTAAGCGGTGAAATACTGCGTGCTGCCGACGATGGGACCGGCGTCGAGACCGCGGCTCGCAATCGGGAAGAGTGGGCTCGGGTATTCGGTCTCCATCCAGTTGACGACCGCCTCGATGCGCTCGATCTGGTCCGCGGTGATGCCGTGCTCCTCGCAGAGGCGCGCGGTCACGTCGACATGCGCGATGTTGTAGCCGGCGGTCGAATAGATCCGGTAGAGCGTTTCGAGGAAGATCCAGTCGCGGCCCAGGCCTTGGGTGATCTTGGCGAGGTCGGCGTGGTTCTCGCCGGTGAAGCTGTAGCGCAGCTCGCCGCGGCTGCTGCCGGCATAGGCATGATAAAAGCCGGCCTCGCCCTCCAGCACGGTTTCGCCGCCGGGCGTGCCGTGCCGCGCCAGTGCGACCGCGAGGAGCGCGTTCCTGACCGCGCCGCCCTCGCGTAAGGAGCGCCCGCCGCTCCGGATGCCTTCGAGGTTCCCCGCCGCGAGGTTGACGCATTGCGCGATCGCGTCATGGACTTTGCCGGCGTCGAAGCCCTCCATCTTGGCCGCCGCGACCGCCGCGCCGAAAATCCCGAACACCGGCCCGGCATGGAAGCCGCGCGCCATGACGGTCGGGATGTGCTCAGCCGCCATCCGCTCCATGACCTCGTAGGCCGCCGCGACCCCGGTCAGGAAAGTTTTGCCCGAGGCGCCGGTCACCTCGGCCGCCGCGAGCGCGGCCGGCAGGATCGCGGTGCCGGGATGGGTCAGCATGCGGAAGGTGTCCCATTTTCCCCCGGCGAAGATCGTCTCGGCATTGACAAAGGCGGCGCCGGCCTTGGTCAATTTCGCGCCGCTGCACAGCGCGGTCGCGCGGCCTGCGCCGCCCGCCTCCTCGTCCCGCATCAGCGCCAGCGCTTGGCGCGAGGCCGGCATCGCATGCGCGACGAGGGCCGACGACAGCGCCTGCAACGTCACCCCCTTGGCGCGGTCGACCACCGCCGCGGGCAAATCCTCGTATCTGAGGCCGGCGACAAACGCGGCGAATTCCCGGCTCAGCGACATGGGCAATCGCTCCCCTTCAACGCAGGATGCCCCCACCCCAACCCTCCCCCGCTTGCGGGGGAGGGAGTTCGCCGTGCGCCGCAAACCCTCCCCCGCAAGCGGGGGAGGGCAGGGTGGGGGTAGCCACCCAATGGGCTCAGCCGAAGGGGCCCTGGAAGGTCTGGTCGACGTAGCTGTCGCTGAGCGGCTCCAGCGCTTCGGGCCATTGCGCGCCGACCGGGCGGCGCTCGGCGGCGGGGCGGACCCGGCCGTCCCAGCCGATCTGCTCCATGTAATAGTAAAGCTGGATGCAGTGGCCGTCGGGGTCGAGCGCGAAGGCCGTATAGTCGATGCCGGGAGAAAGCTCGGGCGGCAGGTCGATGAGGGTGCAGCCGTTCGATTTGAGGAAGGCGACCGCCTCGCGCAGTTGCGCGTAGTTCGCCAACTCGACCCCGAACGACAGGCAGGTGGTGTGCGGGCTGAGGCCCAAGACGCCACGCAGTTCCTTCGGGTAGAGCGCGAGGCTGTGGTGCTCGGCGCCGGTGCGCAGGAAGACGCAGCGGGCGCCGCGATATTCGCTCTCCTCGCTCTTCGTCAGCCCGAGGCGCTCGGTATAGAAGCGCTCGGCCGCGCCGACATCGTCGACGAAGAGGCGCACCGGGCCGATCTTGGTGATCTTGAACGGCCGCTCCAGCAATACCCCGTCGACATCGAACTTCGCGCCGCCATTCGGCGCCGCCGGGCGGTGGCCGGAATAGATGTCGATGCCGTTGCCTTGCGCCTCGGCGATCTCGGCGGCCTCCGACATCTGTGGCAATTCCGGCTTTTGCTGGAAGCCGCGGTAATAGAGGTCGCGCGGCTTCGAGTTCTGGTTCCAGCCGACCTGCTCGATGCCGTAATAGAGTTCGTTGGTGTGGCCGTCCGGGTCATAGACATAGACGTGCCAGTTCGACCCCGGCATGTCGCGCCCGACCCGCTGCAGGCGGACCTGCTGCGCCGCGAAATAGCTGTGCGCGTCGCCGATCTCGCGCAGAGAGCCGCATTGCCAGGTGATCTGGTTGATCGTCACCTCGGGGGCGAATTTGCGGTCGGCGCGCTGGTCCATCACCGCCTTCGAAAACAACACCATCGCGTGGTGGTCGGTGCCGTAGCGCATGAAATAGCCGTGGGTGTCGCCGAGCCCGGCATCCTTGGGGAACCACGGCGCGCGCGAGAAATCGGCCTTGTCGGATATCGTGAAGCCGAGGAGGTCGCCGTAGAAATGGCGGGCCTCTTCGAGCTTCGTCAGGTTGAAGCCGAAATGCCCGAGCCGCCGGATCTTAAACGGCCGCTCCAACAGGATCCCGCCGACATTGTAGCGCTGGCCATTGGCTGACATCGCGATTTCCTCCTCCACGAGCCCTGGATGCCCTCTTTCGCGGGCATGACGAGAGAGATTTGCGCT
>DATGFP010000044.1:0-16373 GCA_035309005.1 Allostellaceae bacterium
CTGCATGTCGAGCGTGCCGTTGCGGCGGCGCGCGTTGTCGGTGTCGGCCGGAACCTTGGGAAAAGCGTCGCCCGGACGCGGGCCGTGGTGGATGAAGAGCACCGCATGGTGGCGGTTCGCGACGTCGAGGAGCGGCCGCATTGCCTCGGCGTCCTTGCGCGTCAGGAACGCGTTGCCCGGTAACTGCGCCCCGATCATGCCTGGCAATCCGAGCGCGCGCTCCAATTCGGCGGCGGCGGCGGCAATGTCGACCAGCGGCAGCGCGGCGAAGGCGGCAAAGCGGCCGGGATGCGCCTTACAGATCGCCGAGAGCCCGTCATTGACGCGCCGACACAGCGGCCCCGATACGTCGAGCGGCTGCGATTCGATCCAGCAGAACGACCCCAGCAGCGACAACACGCTGACCTCGACCCCCTGACGGTCCATCCGGGCGAGATGAAATTCGACGTCGTCGAACGCTTCGGCGAGCGGCGCTTCGCCCATCCGCGGCGCCTTCAGCACCTCGACGCCGCTGTCGTTGCGCAGGATGCGCGGCTCGCGGGTGCGGGCGCGCAGCGCGTCGGCGACTTCGCTGGGCCGCCAATGGGCGTGCATGTCGATCATCATGGCTGTTTCCTCCATTAGGGGTCCGGGCATCGTCCGGGGCCTTGCGACAGCTTAACCCCCACGGCCGCTCGCCGCAAAGGACGCCGCCGCGGGTAGTGCGATTTCACAGCGCCTTGCACGTGCCGTCGCACTCGTCGGGAAAGAGGGCCATGCCGCAGGCGCAGGGGCCTCGGTGACCGACGACGGCGACCTCGGTTGTCCGGGCGGGTTGCTCCGGCAGCCGCTCCCGCCGCAATTCCTCGATGCGGGCACGGATTGTCGTGAAATCGTCAGCTGCTCGGGGTTGTGACATCAAACCCTCCAGGCCGCCGCACCTGCCGGCGTCGCGGCGCTACCGGCCGCGCCATTTAACCTGCGGCGGCATTTTGTCGACCACTCATGCGCCGAATGTACGACGCGTTGCCGCTGGGACCAACACCAACCAGCGCGTTCGGAGCGCAGCGCAATCATCACCGCCATCGCGGCAGGTCAGAGGGCTGCGTTGAGCACCATGTCCGCCGCCTTTTCGCCGATCATGATCGATGGCGCGTTGGTATTGCCCGATGTCAGCGGCGGCATGATCGAGGCGTCGGCGACCCGCAGCCCCGCGATGCCATGGACGCGCAGCTGGGCGTCGACGACCGCCATCGGGTCGGCGCCCATCTTGCACGTTCCGACCGGGTGGTAGGTGGTTTCCGCCGCCCGTTTGACCCAGTCCAGTATTTCGTCGTCGGTGATGCGGTCCGCGCCGGGCGCGATCTCAGTGACCTGCAATGGGGCCATCGCCGGCGCAGTCATCACCGCGCGGGCGATGCGGATGGCGCGCACGGTCAGTTCCGCATCGGGGGGCGACGACAGGAAGTTGAAGTTGATCGCCGGCGGCCGGCGCGGATCGGCAGCGGTGATGTGGATGTGCCCCTTGCTTTCGGGGCGCATCGGGTGGGCGTAGCAGGTGAAACCAGCCTCACGCGAAATCCTCGGGCCTTTCGGGCCGGGTTCGGTCAGCATCGGGACCCAGCCGAGCAGCAGGTCCGGCGCTTCGAGCCCTTCGCGCGAGCACACAAAGGCGCGCATCGGCGCCCCGACGCTCGCCAGGAAACCCTTGCGGAAGAGGGCGTAGCGGGCCGCCTGATAGACCATGCCCATGCCGCGCGCCCGGTCGTTGAAGGTGATGCCCTTCGTGCCGACCCGCCAGCGCGTGCGCGGCGCGTAATGGTCGCGAAGATTCTCGCCGACGCCGGGCAAGGCCTGGCGCACCTCGATGCCCAGATTGCGCAGGCGCTCGGGCTGGCCGATGCCGGACAACTCCATGAGTTGCGGCGAGTTGATCGTGCCGGCGCTGACCACGACTTCGCGCGCCGCCGCGGCCTCGCGCGCATCGCCCGCCACCGAATAGCGCACACCGGTGCAGCGCCTGCCTTCGAGCACCAACGCCTCGGTCAAGGCGCCGGTCTCGATATGCAGGTTTTGCCGATTGCGGATCGGATCGAGGTAGCAGCGCGCCGTGCTCATCCGGCGGCCGCGGGCGATCGTTGCCTGGCTCATCGCGATGCCTTCCTGGCGCGCCCCGTTGTAATCCGGGTTGTGCGGGATGCCGACTTCGCCCGCCGCCGCGATTATCGTCGCGAAGATCGGGTCGCGCGGCTCCGGGTTGGTGACGCGCAGCGGGCCGCCCCGGCCGCGATAAGTGTCGTCGCCGCCGCCCGCGTAACTCTCCATCCGCTTGAAAAAGGGCAGGACGTCCGCGTAGCTCCAGCCCTGGTTGCCCATTTGCGCCCAGGTGTCGAAATCCTGCGCCTGGCCGCGCACGAAGGCCATGCCGTTGATCGCGCTGGAGCCGCCGAGCAATTTTCCGCGCGGCACCGGGATGCGGCGGCCGTTGGTGTTTGGCTCGGGCTCGGCGGAATAGAGCCAGTTGGCCGCCGGATTGGTGATCAGCCGGGCGGAGCCGACCGGAATGAAGGACCACGGGTGGCTCGCCGCCCCGGCTTCCAGCAGCAATACCTTGTTGCGCGGGTCCGCCGAAAGCCGGTGTGCCACCGCCGCGCCGGCCGATCCGGCGCCGACAACGATGTAATCGTAGCTCTGCATGCTGCTTACGCTAGGGGGCCTGGGGTGCGCCCCGCCGGGCTACACGCCGGCGTGGCTGTAGACGAAATAGCAACCGGTCAAGGCGATCAGCACGCCGCACGCCCGGATCGCCAGCGCGCCGTTCGGAAAGCGGCCCAGCAGCCCGATGCCGATGCCGGTGACATGCAATAGCCCGGTCGCGCCGACGAAGCCGATCGTGAAGGCGAGCGGATCGGCGGCCTCCGGCAGTTCGGTACCGTGCGCGTGGCCGTGGGCGAACGCGAACACGCCGACCACCGCCAGCGCCACCGCGAGCGGCACGCGGCGGCCGTAGACGACGCACGCGCCGAGCACCAACACCGACAAGGCCACCAGGAGTTCGCCGCCCGGCAGCAGCACGCCGAGGAAACCGAGCGCGCCGCCGACCGCCATCACCAGCGGAAACGCGATCGGCAGCAGCCAGAGCGCCGGCGCGCCCAGTTCGACGCCCCAGATCCCGACGCTGACCATCGCGAGCAGGTGGTCGAGGCCGCTCAGCGGATGGAGGAATCCGGCCGCGAAGCCGCCGGCGCCGTTGCCGATCGGATGCGCCGACGCCGGGGCCGCAGGCAGCATTGCCAATGCCAATACCGCGAGGATGATCGCGGCGCGCGCCGCTCGGTTCGTTGTCAGTCCGTTAAGTTGCATCGCCGGTAGCCCACTATTTGCGTCGCGAGGACGCCAAGCATCGCGCCATCGTTGCCGCGTTGGCAAGGCGCATGGCCGCTCGCCGGAGCCCAGGGCTTATTGGGCCGCCGCCGGCTCGCGCACTGCTGCCAGGAGGTCGAAGCGGCGCGCCGCCAGCACAACGACCGGTTCCAGATCCTCGGCCAAGAGGTAGCCCGCGTCGGCCAGGGTCCGCGCCTCGCGCCGCACCTGGTCGAGATAGGCCGCCTTGTCCGGGTAGCGTTCGTCGATCGAGCGGCGCGGATCGCCGGTCCTGGCGCGGTCCTCGCGGGTCGCCGGGAATGGGATCGTCGCTCCCATAAGGCTCATCATCCGCTCCGGCGCGCCCATCTGCGGATGGCGCAGATTCCACCCGGCATAGGTCGCCAGCGGCACGCTGACATCGGGCAGTCGGATGCCGCTCACCTCGTTGCCGTCGAGGTCGACCGCCGGGACAAAATGCGGATAGGGCTCGCCCTCCTTCGGCGGCAGCGTCGTCGCGATCCCGGCAGCGGCCGCGGGACCGAAATCGAGCCGCACGACCTGCGGCGGCCGGGCCGGAAAGCCGACCCCGGGGATCGCCGTAAAGACGCCCCTCAGCTGCTCCGGCGCGACCGCGCTGGCGTCGTCGAGACGCGGATAGCAGCTCGGCGGCGGCTCCTCGCCACTCGTCACCCAGCGGTCCATGCGCACCAGAAGGGCGCGCAGCAGCGGGTTGTAGTCGACCGAGTTGAGCTTCTGCTGGCCGCGCGCGCCGTCGACCGCATTGGTGTCGGTCAGCGGCAAGGTGCCGGCGGAATGCTGCGCCCCGGCGAAGTGGTAGAAGCGGGAGGTGGCGGCCGGCGCCACATCGCGCGTGCCTGCCGCATCGGTGTGGATCAGCGACGCGTCGCCCCGCCAATATTCGTGCGACGAGTTGGTGAAGAAGAGCTTCGGCACATGGCCCCGCGCCGCGAGGCGTTCGAGGAGGCCGTCGCGCTGCCCGGTGACCGGGTCGCTGCTCGCCCGTTCGTTGAATGGAAAGGCATTGCTCAACGTCGGATGGAGAGATGCTGAGGGCTGCCCAAACCGTTGGTTGAAATCGCCGCCGCGCTTGCCGCCGGCGATGTGAACCAGCATGCCGTCGAACACGGTACGCTGCGCTTCGTCCTCGTTGAGCCCGAGGTAGAGAAACTGGCGCAGGTAGCGTCCGCTTTGCGACGCGCCGAACGCATAGGCGTGGGCGATCTCGCCGGCGCAGGGATTGTCGTCCACGGCGCCGCCGTGGCGCAGGAAGGCGACGAAATCGCGCGCCGCCACGAGGCCCAGCCCGATCACCGGGGCGCCGGTCGTCCTATAGATCACATGATAAAGCTTGCCGGGCTCGAAGCCGGCGGCGAGATAAATCTGGTTGGCGTCGGGCACCACCCGCTCGCCCTCCAGCCGGGCGAACGACCAGTCGTGCCGGGGGATGACCCGCGGCGGCGCGTCGTCGCCGTCGCGCACCAGCAGCAGCGCCTCCGGGTCGCCGAGATCGGCGCACGGATAAGGGCGGTGCCCGCGGTCGGACAACAGCTGCACCCGGCTCGGCGCATTAGGCTGGAAGCTGACCAGCAGCCGGCCCGAAATCGGCCCGCCCGCTTCTCGCGCCTCCGGCAGCGCGATGCGCATCAGCCCCTCGGTCGCCGGCACGTCGTGCTGCCAGCCGCACCATGCGACGGTGTAGCCTTGGCGCATCAGAAAGCCGTCGCCGGCGGCGGTCGGCGCGCCGGGGTCGATCGGCCGCGGCACCCGGTTGAACGCCGACAGCGCCAGGCGATTGCCGCGGTTGACCACGTCGAACAGCAAGCGGTGGTTGCCGCGCCGCTGGTCTTCGGGAAGCAAAATGCGGAAATCTGCAGCGAAATGCAGCCAGCCGTCGCCGCCCAGCGCTGCGAGGTCGATATCGGTGATGGCGCGGTTCAGCGGGTGCGCCGGGTCGAGCGCAAAGTGCGCCGTGCCGTCGAGCTGGACGTAGCGCCCGACATTGCCGAATTCCTCGCCGCCGGCGAGCGCCTGGCGGGTTTTGACCTCAAGCGCGACCACAGCCATCGCGAGCCTCCATCGTTATCCCTGCAACGCCGCCCGTGGCGCGCGCCGCGGGCCACCGGCGGGGCGGCCCGCGGCCTTCCGGTCAGACCGACGGCCAGAACGGCTTCGCCAGCGCCAGTTCGGTCGGGTAGACCGTGAGCGGGACGCTCTTCTGCCACTGTGCGAAGATCATCGGGACATCGACGCGGCGGCCCTTGTCGTCGAACTTGATCGGTCCCGGGAAGCATTGCGCGGCCGGGCCCGAGGTCAGGTTCATTGTGCGGATCGCGGCGGCGACCTTGAGCTTATCGGCCGTACCGGCGCTCTCGATCGCCGCTTTCAGGATCTGCGTGTGGCCATAACCGCACAAACCGTCCTGGGTCAGGAACGGCTCGCCGGTGTGCTTCTTGTAGCGCTCGATGAATTCTTCCTGGCCCTTCATCGGCCAGTTGGCGACGCTGAACAGCAGCCCTTCGAGCAATTCCGGGCCGATCGTCTTCAATAATTCGGGCGAGCCGAACGGGGCGCCGTTGCCAACCAGCGGAACCTTGCCGTGCGACAGCTTGAACTCGTCGAGCTTTTCGAGCACCAGCTTGCAGTCCGGCATCGCCGAGGTCAGCAGCAGCAGGAAGTCCGGCTTGCCCGAGCGGACCTTCTCGATCAGCGGCGTCGCATCCGACAAGGGCGGCGTGAAGATCTGATCGACGACCGTCGTCAGGCCGAGCTTCGTGAGCCCGCCGTCGCGCAGCGGCTTGGCGAAGCTGACCGGCGAGGCGGTGTTGTCCTGGATGATGCCGATCGTTTTCGGGCGCTTGCCGGTAGCGGCCTCGGCCAGCTTGAGCGCAGTCGGCAAGGTTTCCGCCGCTTGGTGATCGGCGGTCGGCGAGGTCTGGAAGACGAATTTGAAGCCGCGATTGGTGATCGCGTCGGAATAGCTGAGGGTCAGCCACGGCAGCTGCGCCCGCTCGGTCACCTCGGTGACCGCGAGGGTGAACGAACTAAGCCAGGCGCCAAAGCCACCGGCCAGATCCGGCTGGTCCGACAATAGACGCTGTGCCGCGTTCTTGGCCTTTTCCGTGCTGTCGCCGGCGTCGGCGACAACCAGTTCGAGCTTGGCGCCACCGAGCGCCTTGATGCCGCCCTGGCCGTTGATGTCCTCGAGCGCCATCTCGGCTGCCGCGCGCTCGAGCTGCCCCTGCCGCGCCCACGGGCCGGAAAGCGGCACGATCATCGCGATCTTGACCGATTTCGCCTGGGCTCGACCGATTGTCGGGAAGGCAAGCGCACCGGCCGACAGGGCGAGGCCTCGGGTTACCGTGCGTCTAGTCAATTTGCTCATTGTTCTATCCTCCTATGCCATCGTTATTTTGCCACTTCGGTTACCTGCTGGGCCCATTTCTTGCCGAGATAGGCTTCGATCACATCGGGGTGGCGCACCACCGTCTCGGGCGTGCCGCTGGCGATCAGCCGGCCGTGGTCGAGCACCGTGAAGTGGTCGACCAGCTGGACCATCGCCTGCATCGTATGCTCGATGATCACGACAGTAACGCCGTCTGTCCGCACCTGGCGGATCGCGCCAAGAATGCCGTCGAGATCGTCGTGGCCGAGCCCGGCCAGGGTCTCGTCGAGCAGGATCAATTGTGGTTGCGGCGCCAGCGCGCGCGCCAGCTCCATCAGCCGTAATTCACGCGTCGTCAGCCCGCCGGCGACGGCATTGGCGCGCGGGCTGAGCCCGACCCGGTCGAGTGCGACCGCGGCCATGCGCCGCGCCGCCGCGTCGTCGGCGGCGCCGACAAAAGCCCCGACGGTAACGTTTTCGAGCACGGTCATGCGCGGGAATGCCCGCACGACCTGGAAGGTACGCCCGACGCCGCGCCGGCACACCTGGCTCGGGCGCAAACCGACGATCGACTCCCCGGCGAAGCTGATCGCGCCGCGCTCGGGCGCGAGAAACCCGTTGACGACATTGAACAGCGTCGTCTTGCCGGCGCCGTTTGGGCCGATGATGCCGTAGAGACCGCCCCGCGGCACCGCCAGATCGATCGCGTCGAGCGCCCGCAGCCCACCGAACGAGATTCCGACGTCGCGCAGCACGAGGAGGTCGCCCTCGGCCGGTTCCGGCCGCTCGCGCGGCAAGGAGGCAACGGCGCTGACCGGCAGCGGTGGTGCGAGCGGTTGCGGCTGCCGCCTCGACCATTTGTCGCGCAGGCGCCAATAAACCCCTTCGGGCGCGCGCAGGATGATCACGATGATCGCGATGCCGTAAACCACCCCCTGAATGCCGGGCAGCACGTTGCCTAGCTTGGCGTTCAGCCCTTCGGCCAGCGGCACCAGCACGGCCGCGCCGATCACCGGCCCCCACAGGCTGCCGACCCCGCCGAAGAGCGCCAGGATCAACGCCTGGGCAGAGACCAGCATGCCGAAGACAGCTTCGGGGGTGACCACCAGCAGGACCACCGCGTAAAGCCCGCCCGCCATCGCCGCCAGCGCGCCCGACAGCATCAGCGCCAGCATCTTCCAGCGCCAAGTGTCGATGCCCGCCGCTTCGGCGGCCGGTTCGTTCTGCTTGATCGCGAACAGCGACATGCCGAACCGCGAATTCTCGATCTTCAGCGAGATCAGCAGCGAAATGACCAGCAGGCCGAGCGCCAGCGCCACATAGGCGCGCGGGTCGGAGAACTGCATGTAGAGGTAGGGCGCCTCCCGCTTCATCGGCAGCGGGATCTCCTGGTAGCCGAGCCATTGGAAGACGTAGAGCGTCGCCAGCGGATAGGCGAGCATCGCCAGCGCAAAGTAATGGCCGCGCAGCCGAAAGGACGGAAAGCCGATCAGGGCGCCGGCCAGCCCGCCGACGATCGCGCCGAGCGGGATCGTCAGCCACGGCGTCAAATTCCAATTCAGCATCCCGAGCGCGACCGTATAGGCGCCCAGCCCCCAGAATACCGCGTGACCGAACGAGAAGTAGCCGCTGTAGCCGCACAGGATGTTCCAGGCGAGCGACAGCACGGCCCACAGAAGAACCTGGGTCAGGACGAGCTCGAAATAATCGCTGCGCAGCAGCGCCGCCAGCGCCAGCACCGCGACCGCAAGGCCGAGGATCACCCAGAGCTGGCGCTTTACCGTCGGCTGGAGCGTCATGTGCGTTCGCTGAGCCGGCCGAACATGCCCTGCGGCCGCAGGAAGATGATCAAGAGGAAGACGACGAAGATCGCGGTGTTCTGCAGTTGATAGGGCAGCACCAGGGTCGACATCTGCTGCACGATGCCGATCACCAGCCCGCCCCAGAACGCCCCGAGAATGCTGCCGAGCCCGCCGAGCACGACCCCGGTATACATCACGATGACGAAATCGAACCCGGTATAAGGCTGGAACGACTGCGAGCCGGCGAGGAGCCCACCGGCGACCGCGGTGATGCCGACCCCGAGGCTCCAGGCCAGGCGGTGCGCCTTGTCGACGTCTATCCCCATATAGAGCGCGGCCTGGCTGTTGTCGGCGGCGGCGCGCAAGCCTTTGCCCTGCCGCGTGTGGCCGAGGAACAGGTAAACCGCTCCGGCCAACCCGACCGCGACCACGAAGCTGACGCAACGCCCCTGGTTCAAGAGCACCTCGCCCAACTCCCACGACGAGCGCGACAACGGCGTGCGGATACCGGTCGGCGCCGAGCCGAACACGATCAGCCCACCATTCTGCAGAACCAGCGAGATCCCGAGGGTGACGAGGATCTGGCCATAGGCGCCGGCGCCCTCGATCTGCGCCGCGCCGGCGCCGGTCACCCGCGCGACGATGAAGCGATGCAAGAGCCAGCCGAGCGCGAAGACGATCGGCCCGGCGAGGAACGCGGCGACGATGGGGCCGGCGCTCGCGCCGAAAAACACCGAGAGACCTGCGCCGGTCGCCAGGTAGAACGCGGCATACATGCCGAGCATCAGGAAATCGCCTTGGGCGAAATTGATCACCCGCATCGCCCCGAAGATGATGCCGAGGCCGACGCACATCAGCGCATAGGCGCCGCCGACGAGAATGCCGGCGGCCAGCGCCTGCAGGAAATCGACCAGCGAGAACGGCATGAAGCGACGATAAGGGCGAGAAGCGGCAAATGTCATGGAGTTTTCCAAGGGTGATTGGCGATGGGGGTGATTGGCGGTGGGCGGGGCCGCGCCGCCCGGCTATGCTGCGGCCGCTCTCCTGCGCGGCGTAACCAAGTCGGCAAATGATGTTGGCGATACAGGATCTCTCGGTCAGTTACGGCGGGCTGGCCGCGCTACGCGGCGTCTCGATCACGGTCGAGGAGGGGCAATTCGTCGCGATCGTCGGCCCCAACGGCGCCGGCAAGACGACGCTGTTCAAGGCCATTTCGGGCGTCGTACCGGCGGGATCGGGCACCATTACGTACGAGGACCGCGACCTGCTCGCGATCCCGCCGCACGAGCGCGTCGAGTTCGGCATCGCGCACGTGCCGGAAGGCCGTCAGGTATTCGCTGCAATGACCGTGCTGGAAAACCTCGAAATGGGGGCCTATGCGAGCCGCGGCCGCGCCGCCTGGCAGCGCAATATCGAGCGAATCTTCGCGCTGTTCCCGGTGCTCGCCGAGCGCCGCGCGCAGCTCGCCGGGACCTTGTCGGGCGGCGAGCAGCAGATGCTGGCGATCGGCCGCGGCATCGCGTCGACGCCGCGCCTCTTACTGCTCGACGAACCCTCGATGGGCCTCGCGCCGGCGATCGCCGATTTGATCTTCGACCGCATCGCGGCGCTGCACCGCGAGGATGGGGTAACGCTGATCCTGGTCGAGCAGCGCGTCGCCGAGGCGCTGGAAAGCTGCGACTATGGCTATGTGCTGGAAACCGGCCGGGTGGTGCTCGAAGGCACCCACCGCACGCTGACCGCGGACGATCGGGTGCGCCGCGCTTACCTGGGGATGTAAAGCGAAGCGGTGGCAACCGTCACATTGCCGCCGTTCACGCCGCGAGGAAATCGCGCACCCGCTCGATCTCGTCGATCGCGCCGAATTGCGAGCCGATCAGGATTTCCTCGAAGCCCATTGCCGCGACGCGCTTGATGCGGCGTCGCGCTTCGTCGGGCGGGCAGATGAAATTGACCGCCGCCAGCTTCGCCAGCTCGGCAGATTCCGGGCGCTCCCGCAGATCGACCGAACAGTTGGCGAGGACGGCATTGGTGCCGCCCATCTCGCGATAGATCTTCATGCCGCCTTCCAAGTCTTCGAGGCTGCTGTACCGGCCGGACGGCGTCCAGCCTTGCGCCTCCTTGGCTGCGTAGGTGATCCAGCGCGGGCTGCGCCAGGCGCCGATCAGGATCGGCGGCCCGCCCTTGCAGCCGGGCCAGGTTGCCAGCGTACCGCCGTTGACCGGCTCGCCGTTCCACACGCGGTTCATGATTTCGAGGTCGTTCTTGAAGGTGCGGAAGCGGTGGTCGTAATCGTAGCCTAAGAGCTCGAAATCGTCGCGCGTCGAGCCGCTGCCGACCCCAAGGATCAGCCGGCCCCCCGACATCGCCTGCAGCGACTGCACGCGGTGGGCCAGCTCGACCGGATTGCGCAGCGGGAGTTGCAGGACACTGATCCCGAGTTCGACCTTGGACGTCACCGCGGCGAGCGCGGTCAAAACCTGCAGCGAGTCGAGCGTCGGCCGGCCGCGGCCCAGCGAATCTCCGATCCAGATGCCGGGAAACCCGCGGGCCTCGGCCTGCCGGCCAAAATCGGTGATGCGATCGATCACCCCGCCATCGGGACTGGCGCCGATCCGGATCATCGTGCTGACGCGCATGCACTCTCTCCCTCGTTCAATCAGAAACCTGTCATTGCGAGCATAGCGAAGCAATCTCGACGGGCAGTCCCGAGATTGCGTCGTCGCTGCGCGCCTCGCAATGACGCCTGAATGGGGGCTACGTCCGACGCCACAGCGGCGAGCGCGCCCGGACCGGGTCGAGCAGCGACCCGCGGCGCATCAGAGGTTTTGCAGCCGATAACGCAGCCACACCACGCCGCCCTCCAGCACTTCGCTACTGGCCAGCGTCATCGCGCGGAGCGGCGCCGCGACGGCGGCCTCGCTGTCACTGGAATCGAAGGTGCTCGGCGCGCCCTTCGCACCATCGATCGCCGGGCAGATCGCCAGGCTGATCTCGTCGATCAGGCCGGCCCGCAGAAAGGCCCCGTTCGAGCCGCCGCCGCCTTCGAGCAGCAGGCGTTCGATCCCCAGTTCGCGGTTGAGGATCTCTAGCGCCAAGCCGAGATCGAGCGCCTCGTCGCCGGCGAAGATGTAGGAAACGCCATCCCGGCGCAGCCCCGCCAGATGCGCGTCGGAGACCCGCTCGGTCAGCGCCGCGACGATTGGGTCGCCGCCGATGTCGGAGCGTCCCCAGGCGATCTTGCCCCGCGCGTCGAGCACGATGCCGTAGGCTGCGGCGTCGCGCCGGGCGAACCAGGGCTCCCGCGGATAGGTCTGCTCGGCGCGCTCGGAATAGGCATCGGCCTTGGCGTATTCGCTGCCGGTCACCCGGCCGATCAGCCAGGAGCCGCCGCCGAGCACGTCGTGCAGGCGCTCGAACAGCCCCGCCATGCGGTTCTCGACGGGCCGCCAGCGGCTGCCGAGAATGCGGCCGTCGATGCTCGCATTCATGTGGCAGATCACATAAGGCTTCATCTCCACCCCGCCTCCATGGCCGTGGCGCCGCTTATTCCCGGAGCGATCTGGGACCGCTGACGAACGGACTGCCCCGAAGATAAAATCGCAGGAGGCGGTTCCGCTCCCGCGAAATGCCGATCCTGATGCTCTGCCCGATTTCGCCGGGCTGGTCACCGCGTCCGAGCCATAGAGGGCCTTCCCGGCACAGATCGAGCCCATCGAGCCGACGATCGACCCGCAACGCCGCGGCGAGCCGCCCCGGTCCTCGCGCCAAGTCGCGCCAACGCGCGATGCCCCTATTTAGCTGCATGATCGCAATGCCTTCGAGCGGCTCCATCGCCCGGATCAGGACGCCGGCGCCGATCCCCGGCATCTCGCTCGAGACGTTCAGCAGGTATGAGGTGCCGTAGGCGAGATAGATATAGGCGTGTCCGCGCTCGAGAAAGAGCGACCGGTTGCGCCCCGTCAGCCCGCGGTAGGCGTGCCCGGCGGCGTCGCCGACGACATAGGCCTCGGTCTCGACGATGCGGCCGCTGACGACGCCCTCAGGCAATTCCCGCACCACCACCTTGCCGATGAGGTAGCGGGCGAGAGAGGCCGTATCGCTCGGCAACTCCGAACGAGCCAACGGCGTGGGGCCATCCGTGCGGTGGCCAGGTTTCAGGGCAGCCGCTCGACCCATTGTGCGCGCGACGGCCCCGGCTCGAACGGATCGCCGAAATACTGGGTCTCGCGGGCCACCTTCCCGTCCTCGAACTCCATGATGCTCACGGTGTAAGAGGGCCGCCCGTCATAGGTCAGGACATATTCGGTGACCCAGAAATCGCCCGCGCCGATGATCCGCCGCACCGTGAAGCGCTTGCGGTTCGGCTGCGCCGCGCGCGACGCCTCGATCTGTTGCCGCCCGCGGATGCGTTCGCCCGATTGGGGATATTCGAGCACCGCGTCCTCTCGGTAAATCTGGTGCTCCGCCGCGAAATCGTTGGCGTCGGAGGCGGCCCAGTGACGCTCCAGAGCGGCGCGAATCTCGCCATCTTCCATATCTAAGCCACCCCGGCGACCGCTGCGCTCAGCCGGGGAGGGGCCAGCCGACCCAGTTGCACAGGGCTTCCCCCATGACGAGGTCGAGGTCGCGGCCCTTCAGCCACGGCAGTTCCTCGGTGAAGACGCTGACGCATTGAGCCCACGAACAGGGCATCCGCGTGATGTCGGTGCCCCAGAACATCCGCTGCGGCCCGAACGCGTCGAACGTGCGGTGCAGGTGCTCGTGGAAGCTGCGGAACGGATAGGCGTCTTCGGCGTAGCCGGGTTGGCCGGTCGCCTTGACCGCGACGTTGGGGTATCTGGCGAGCGCCAGGAGCTCGGGCTGGAAGCGCCAGGCGCTCTCGCCGCGGCTGCCCGGCGGCACCGCCATGTGGTCGACGATCAGCTTGAGCCCGGGGTGACGCTCGGCGATCCGGCCGACAACCGGGAGGAACAGCGCGGCGGCTAGCGCCACCGGCACTTGCGCCCGCTCGGCCGCCGGCCACAGCCAGTCGAGGCTGCCGTCGCTCATCCATTCGCGCTTGTGCCGCTCGTTGAAATAGAAGCGCAGACCGAGCATGCCCGACTGTTCTTTCCAATGCGCGACGAGGTCGGGCCCCTTCGGGTCGTCGAGATAGAACCACCCCATGATGGCAAAGCGGTCGGGGTATTGGCGCACCGCGGCGAGCGCCAATTCGTTCGAATCGGGGTCCCACAGCACCGGGTGAACCAGCGCCCGGTCGACGCCGCCCGCATCCATCGCGGTGATCGCCTCTGCCGCGGAGAAGGGCTGCTGGCGGTGTGGCGGCGAGGGCGCCCCCTTTTCCCACAAATGAATCTGGCCATCGACGATCAGCATCCGGCGTATCCTTGCGATCCGAGGATATTCAGCTTGCCCCAGAATACGCCAAACAATACGCCAATCCCTGAAATCCGCCGAGAGCGCCCAAAGAGGTTTGGAAGCGGCCGCTTTCGGCAGGTTGGCGAGGGGCGCGCTGCGGTATTCTCGTTGTCGACCCTGCCGGCTACCGAGGAGGCAATGATGCTCGAAACGCGACAGCTCCACCCGACGCTCGCCCGCGAAGTCGTCGGCCTCGAATTATGGCAGCCGCCGGACCCGGAGACCGTCGCCGAGCTGCGCGCGCTCTATGCGCAATACGGCGTCCTGGTGTTTCGCCGCCAGGCGTTGAGCGAAGTGGAGCTCGCCGCGTTCTGCGCCCTCTTCGGGCCGCTGGAGCGCACGGTGCGCAGCGATTGGGCCTCGCCCGCGACCCCCGAGGTGACGGTGCTCTCCAATCTGCAGGATGGGCTGGGCCGCCCGATCGGCGGGCTCGGCGACGGCGAACTGCAATGGCACTCCGACCAGTCTTACATGCTCAGCCCGGCGACCGGCGCGGCGCTTTACGCGCTCGAACTGCCGCCGGCCGGGGGCGAAACCTTCTGGGTCGATTTGCGCGCCGCCCATGCCGGCCTGCCGCGCCCGCTGCGGGCGAAGATCGCCGGCAAGCGCGGCGTTTTCGATTATGCGAAGCGCCTCGCCGGGTATGGGCGCGCCACCGACCAGCAGATATCCGAGGAGGCCCGACGCCTGACGCCGCCGGTGACGCATGCGCTCATTCGCGCCCACCCGGAGACCGGCGAGCGCTCGCTCTACCTCGATCGGACGACGACAACCGGCATCGACTACATGGACACCGCCTCCGGCCTCGCGCTCCTGGACGAGGTCTACCAAAGCGCCACGCGCGACGAATACGTCTACGCCCATCAATGGCAGGTCGGCGACCTCGTGCTGTGGGACAACGGCTTCACGATGCACCGCCGCACCCCGTTCGATCCCGGCGCGCGGCGCCTGATGAAGCGGCTGACGATGAACCTCGACCGCCACCGCCACGTGATGCCCGACGGCCGCCTCGCCCAATCCGAAGTTGGCATGCCGATTTAAATGGGAGCCAGCTCCGGCCGTCCGTGCTTGTGAACGATGTGGCGCCGACCCAACCTTTTGCACGGGATTTCTGCTCGGATTGACTCGTTGAAAAGGCTATCCCGCAAGGCCAGTGCGAAATCCCTGAGTTCTGCACAGACGCGTTCGGCGATTGTGGGGGCAAGGTCCAAGCCAGATCGATGAAAGATGCCAGGAAGCTTGATGCGGGCGGATGAGTTTTTGAGACAGCTAGAAGCTGATCCGGAATGGGTCGCACGTCGGGACGCCCGGGAGCGCGACCGCCTAGAGCGAGAGGAACGATCACGTCGAGAGCAATCGACGCTCCTCGCCGAGTTAGCGGCGACCGGCATCTCAGTTGCCGACGTGTGGGACTTGGTGAACACCGCCCAGCCGTACCCTCAAGCTCTACCTGTGCTCCTTGCCCACCTGTCGAAGCCCTACAGCGCAGGCGTCCTCGACGGGATCGCGCGTGCATTAGCCGTGAAAGACGCGCGTCTAATTGCGTGGGAGACGCTTCTCACCGCGTTGCGAAAGGGATCGCTCCCCAAACGGGCCGCAGACGGCGTGATGGTAGCCATCTCCGCGATGGCTCGCCCTGCCGATTTGGAAACCTTGATCCACGTAATCTCCAACCGTGCATTCGGTAGGCAAAGAGCTTTTCTGGTCAGGAACCTGATGCGCTCCAAAAACCCTAAAGCGCGAGAAGCACTCCATAACTTAAGAGATGATCCCGACCTTAAGACGGAGATCGACGCTCGCCTAAAGAGGAGCAAAATAGCTGGTTCTCGGGAAGCCAAGCCATAAGACGCCGAGCGACGCACGAACAAGACGCATAACGCGTCATTCTGGGAATCCGCCCGGCCGTGCAAAAATCTTGATTTATGCACGCCCGCATAACGCTCTCTATTCCCGCAGCATCGCCGCGACCTGGTCGAGGGTGCGGATGCGGGCGTACATTTTCATCGCCTTGTCGAGGCTGTAGGCGTGGGCGGCCGCGTCGCCGCTCCAGCAGCATTCGCGCACCACGACCGAGGCGAGGTCGCGGTTGAAGGCCTCGCGCACGCTCGTTTCGACGCCGCGATTGGTGGCGCCGCCGCCGATGATGATCGTGTCGCGCCGCAGCATGTGCAGGAGTTCGGCGACGCCCGTCCCATGGAAGGCGCTCGGCCGGCGCTTCAGAAAGACGTAATCCTCGGGGCGCGGCGCGATCTCGTCGGGGAAGCCCGCTTCGGGCGTGCCCTCGATGCCGTTGGTCAGCGGCGGCACGCCGGTTTCCGCCGAGAGATCGGTCGGCAGCAGGACGACGTCGGCGCCGTCGGCGCGGCTGACCGGCGTCGTGTAGATGACCGGCAGGCCCGCCG
>DATGFP010000045.1:0-2550 GCA_035309005.1 Allostellaceae bacterium
GGCGCCACCGCCGCCCGCCTCGTCGTCGCCTACGAGCCGGTCTGGGCGATCGGCACGGGCCTCACCCCGACCTTGGCCGACATCGTCGCGATTCACCAAGCGATCCGCCGCCGCGTGCCGGCGGCCACGCGGATTCTCTACGGCGGCTCGGTAAACCCTAAGAACGCCGGCGAGATCCTCGCGCTCGACGAGGTCGATGGCGCGCTCGTCGGCGGGGCCAGCCTGAAGGCGGAGGATTTCTGGGCGATCGCCCAGGCTTGCTCCTAGCCAGCCGGGCGGCCAGGCCCTACATAGGGGTAGCACTCCCGAAGAAGCATCAGTTTGCCGCCGCGCCCATGATCATTGTGTTGTTCATCATTCATGTGCTGATCGCGCTGGCGCTGATCGCCGTCGTGCTGCTGCAGAAGAGCGAGGGCGGGGCGCTTGGCATCGGCGGCGGCGGGATGTCCGGGTTCATGACCGGGCGCTCGACCGCCAACCTGTTGACCCGCACGACCGCGATCCTCGCGGTGCTGTTTTTCCTGACCAGCATCGCGCTGGTCAAACTTGGGACCTATGGCGGCGGCGGCGCGCCGCATTCGATCATCGACCAGGGACCGCCGCCGGGATCTTTACCGGCCAGGCCGGCTTTGCCGGCCGCTCCGGCGCCGCCCGCCCAGCCGGCGCCACCGGCCCGTTGAGCCCGCTCGGCGAATCGCGGCGGCGCTGCGCCCGGCAAGAACCTGTCCGTGTCGGGCAAATTCGCGAGGCGACGGCCGCTCGCGCAGTTTCTCGTGGGATGACGCCGCCGCATCCTATAGATTGAAGGTCCATGACGCGGTTCATCTTCATCACCGGCGGCGTGGTCTCCTCTCTCGGCAAGGGTCTGTCATCGGCGGCGCTCGGCGCGCTCTTGCAGGCGCGCGGATTCCGCGTGCGCCTGCGCAAGCTCGACCCCTACCTCAACGTCGATCCCGGCACGATGAGCCCCTATCAGCACGGCGAAGTCTTCGTCACCGACGACGGCGCCGAGACCGACCTCGACCTCGGCCATTACGAGCGTTATGTCGGGGTCGCCGCACGCAAGAGCGACAGCGTCACGACCGGGCGCATCTATTCCACCGTGATCGGGCGCGAGCGGCGCGGCGAATATTTGGGCGCCACGGTGCAGGTGATCCCGCACGTCACCGACGCGATCAAGGAGTTCATTACCGCCGATCTCGGTGACGAGGATTTCGTGCTGTGCGAGATCGGCGGCACGGTCGGCGACATCGAGAGCCTGCCGTTTCTCGAGGCGATCCGCCAGCTCGGCAACGAGCTCGGCCGCGAGCGCGTGCTCTTCGTGCACCTGACGCTGGTGCCGTGGATCGCCTCGGCCGGCGAACTCAAGACCAAGCCGACGCAGCACTCGGCGAAGGAGCTTTTGGGCCTCGGCATCCAGCCCGACATCCTCCTCTGCCGCTGCGAGCGGCCGATCCCGGATGGCGCGCGCAAGAAGATCGCGCTCTTCTGCAACCTGCGCGAATCGCGGGTCATCCCGGCGATCGACGTCGATACGATCTATGCGGTGCCCGGCGCCTACCACGCCGAAGGGTTCGACCGTGAAGTCTGCGCCCATTTCGGGCTCGATGCGCCGGAGCCCGATCTCGCCCGCTGGGAGGAGGTCGTCAGCCGCATCCGCCGGCCCGAGGGCGAAGTCACGATCGCGATCGTCGGCAAGTACACGCATCTCCTCGACAGCTACAAATCGCTGGCCGAGGCGATGGCGCATGGCGGCATCGCCAACAACGTGCGGGTCAAGGTCGACTGGATCGATTCGGAAGTCTTCGAGGCCGAGGGCGATGCGGTACGCCAGTTGGAAGGGGTACACGCGATCCTCGTGCCGGGCGGCTTCGGCGAGCGCGGCTCGGAGGGCAAGATCGAGGCGGCGCGCTTTGCCCGCGAGCGGCTGGTGCCGTATTTCGGCATCTGCTTCGGGATGCAGATGGCGGTGATCGAAGCGGCGCGGCATCTGGCGCGTCTCGCCGGCGCCGGCTCGACCGAGTTCGGCCGCTGCGCCCACCCGGTGATCGGTCTGATGACCGAATGGATGCGCGGCAACGAATTGGAGCAGCGCGAGGCCAACGGCGATCTCGGCGGCACGATGCGATTGGGCGCCTATGACGCGCTGCTCGACCCCGAGAGCCGGGTCGCCGAGATCTACGGCGCGACCCGGATCAGCGAACGCCACCGCCACCGCTACGAGGTCAATAACGCCTATCGCGACACGCTGGAGGCGGCCGGCTTGCGGTTTTCCGGCATGTCGCCCGACGGCCTCCTGCCCGAGATCGTCGAGATCCCGGAGCATCCGTGGTTCATCGGCGTGCAGTTTCACCCCGAGCTGAAATCGCGCCCGTTCGAGCCGCACCCGCTCTTCACCTCGTTCGTCAAGGCGGCGGTCGACCAGTCGCGGCTCGTGTGATCCAATATCTGCTTCCCGGCGAAGGCCGGGATCCATTTCTCTACGGTTCGAACCGCGGATAAATGGATCCCGGCTTGCGCCGGGAAGCCGTTGGGGAGACGGAATGCAGT
>DATGFP010000046.1:0-6878 GCA_035309005.1 Allostellaceae bacterium
AAGGGGCAGCAGATTTCGTCGGTGGCGACGGTCTGGATCGCGCCATGATTGGTGCCGGCCCACAGAGCGGCGTGATCCTCGGCGAATTTGAGTGATGGGTAGGTGTGATAGATCTGCCCGTTCGGCCGCTTGTAGTCCTCGGCCGAGTACATCAGGTACTGGTGCAGCGTCTCGCCGTAGATCGGCGTGCCCTGGGCGCGCGCCGCCGCGATTGCCTGGACGCCGGTCGCCGCCGAGGTGTGCAGCATATAAAGCGCCGCGCCGGGGATGTTGGCGGCGAGCCGGATTACCCGGTTGAAGGCCAGATCCTCGGAAAGTGTGGTGTGAACCTCGGCCATGTTGTGAAAGCTGGTGCGCCCTTCGCGCGTCAGCTTTTCGTACATGTGCATGACGAGGTCGTTGTCCTCGGCGTGGATCGCGGCGAGGCCGCCCGATTTCGCCAGCGCCGTCAGCACCTCCATGATGTCGCCGAACGGAACCATGCGGCCCTTGCGCGAGGGCGTGATGTCGGTGGTGAACATCTTGACCGTGGCATGGCCGCCGGCGACCGCTTCGCGCAGCTGGTCGGGGATCGTGTGCTCCAGCTTGCCCTGCACCATGACATGGAAGCCGTAATCGCAATGGCAGTCGCCAGCCCATTCCTTCTGTCGCCGCTCGATCGCCTGCTGCACGTTGTTGTCGCCGTCGACCAGCGCGAAATCGAGGATCGTCGTGGTGCCGCCGAAGAGCGCGGCCTGGCTGACCTGGTCCGGCCCGTCGGTCAGGTTGGGCTGGGTCTGGCCCGGCGTCGGCATCGGCCAGCGGCAATGGACGTGCGGATCGATGCCGCCGGGGATCACAACCTGCCCGGTCGCGTCGACGGTGCGCCGGGCGCCGAGCGCCGCGAGGCTGCCGGGCGCGCCGATCGCCACGATCTTGCCGCTCTCGATGCCGATATCGGCCTGCTGCGCCCCGGTCGGCAGGACGGCAAGACCGCCGGAAATGATGGTGTCGAGCATAGGGGGCTCCTCTAGCCGGGGAATGCGGAATGGTGGGCCGCCGGCGTGCCGCCCGCGTGCAGGCTAGACGCCCGCGATCCGAGAAGGGAAGGCGAGGCGAAGGCAAAACGATCGAGTATTTCGTCGGGCGCGATGTCGTGCACGACGAAGACCAGCCGGCTGCGCCGGTCCGCGTCGGGCCAGTCGTCCAGCCATTCGGGCGTCAACATCGCGTGCTGCGCCGCCTGGACGATTGCGGGTCGCTCGGGCCGGTCGGCGAACGCGACGATGCCCTTGACCCGCAGCAGGTCGTTGCCGCGCGACTGCGCCAGCCCGCCCAGCGCGCGCGCGAAATCGAGCCGGCTCGGCGGCTCTCGCAGTACGACCGTGAAGGCGGCGATGCCATGCGAATGCGCCGGCTCCGGCGCCCACCCGCCGACGCCGGCGGCGCGGGTCGGGCGCGGGCCAAACAGTACCGCAGCCGGGTCGGCGTCTGCGCCAAACCGCTCGGCGCCCGGGTTGAGGGCGGCAAGGCGGCTTGCCAGGGCGTCGCCGAATGGCGCGAGATCGGTCTTGGAGATCACCACGGCGTCGGCGACCGCGGCCTGGCGCGCCGCCTCGGCGAAGCGCTCGAGCGTCGCCGCGCCGGTGACCGCGTCGACCACCGTCACCACCCGGCCGAGTCGCAGGCGCTGGTCGAGCATCGCGTCGGTGCCGAGCGTGAAGAGGATTGGCGCCGGGTCGGCCAGCCCGCTCGTCTCGATGACGATGCGGCGGAACTGCCGGATCTCCCGGGCGTCGCGCCGCTCGATCAGCCCGCGCAGGGTTTGCGCCAAATCCTCGCGCACGGCGCAGCACAGACACCCGCCGGGCAATTCGACGACACCACCTTCGACAAAGTCGACGAGGTAATGGTCGATCGCGATCTCGCCCACTTCGTTGACGACGACCGCGGTATCGGAAAAAGTCGGGGCGACCAGCGCGCGGCGCAGCAGCGTCGTTTTGCCGCTGCCGAGAAAGCCGGTTAAAACCGTCAGTTGTATCTCGTCCTGCACGGAACCGCCGATTGCCGCGCGATCCATTCCGGTCGCCTGGCGCAATGGTTCCACGAGGCGGCGCCCGCCGGCAAGTCGATTGCGCGCGCGCCGGCCGAGAGCCGCAGTTTACCGACGCAATCGGTTGCATTCTCGCACCTGCGCCAGCATCATGCCTGCCATAAGCGAAACGCATTTGGGAATTGGTCGGGAGGAAGCGGAGCGGCATGAGCCTTGCCCCCACCACGCCGGTAGAAGGCGCGTCCGGCGATGCGCTGCTCGTCGCGACCGCTGTCTCGAAGCGGTTTGGCGGCGTCCGTGCGGTCGAGGAGGTGTCGATTACGGTCCGCCGCGGCGAGATCGCGTCGGTCATCGGCCCGAACGGCGCCGGCAAGACCTCGCTCCTCAACATGATCAGCGGGTTTTACCGGCCCGATACCGGCTCCATCGTCTTCGACGGACATGACATCAGCCGCTCCCGGCCGGCCGAAATCGCCGCGCTCGGGGTCGCTCGCACCTTTCAGAACATCGCGCTCTTCAGCGGCATGACCGTGCTCGACAACATCATGCTCGGGCGCCACGTGCGGATGAAATCGGGGATCCTGGCATCCTTTGTGTATTGGGGGCTGGCGCAGCGCGAGGAGGTGGCGCACCGCGCCCGGGCCGAGGAGCTGATCGACTTTCTGGCGCTGCAGGATTTGCGCAAGCAGCCGACCAGCGCGCTTGCCTATGGGCTCAGAAAGCGCGTCGAGCTGGCGCGCGCGCTCGCGCTCGATCCCACGCTATTGCTGCTCGACGAGCCGATGGGCGGGATGAACCAGGAAGAAAAGGAGGACATGGCCCGCTACATCATCGACGTGAACGAGCAGTGGGGTACGACGATTATCCTGATAGAACATGACATGGCGGTGGTGATGGACATCTCCGACCGGGTCGCCGTGCTCGACCGCGGCCGCAAGATCGCCGAGGGCACGCCCGCCGAGGTGCAGCGCGACCCGGCGGTCATCGACGCCTATCTCGGCGCCGGCGATCGCGGGGCGGCCGAGCATAAGGGCCGCGCGGCATGAGCGTCGATGTAACGCTGCCGCAGCTGCTGCGCCGCAATGCGGAGCGAACACCCGAACGGGCCGCGCTGCGCGAAAAGGATCTCGGCATCTGGCAGCCCTACAGCTGGCGGCGCTATTGGCGGGAGGTGCACGATTTCGCGCTCGGCCTCGCCGCGGCCGGATTTGGCCGCGGCGACAAGCTGTCGGTCATCGGCGAGAACCGCCCGCGCCTTTACTTCGCGCAGCTCGCGGCGATGAGCCTCGGCGGCATTGCGGTGCCGATCTATCAGGACGCGATCGCCACCGAACTCGCCTATGTGCTCGACCACGCCGAAACTTCGGTGGTCGTCGCCGAGGATCAGGAGCAGGTCGACAAGATCCTGTCGCTGAGCGAGCGGCTGCCGCATCTGCGCCTCGTTGTTTACGACGATCCGCGCGGCCTGCGGAACTACGAGGATCAGCGCCTCAGATCCTGGGAGGCGATGCAGGCGGCGGGGAGCGCATTCGGCGCGGCGCACCCGGGCTATGTCGAGAGCGCGGTCGCCGCCGGCGATCCCGACGACCTGACGCTGTTTTCCTATACCTCCGGCACCACTTCGCGGCCCAAAGGGGTGATGCTGACACATGCCAACCTGTTAAGCCCGGCCCAGGCAATGGCGGCCAGCGAGCGGATCGTCCCCGCCGACGAGCACCTTGCCTACCTGCCGATGGCCTGGGTCGGCAACTCGCTGATATCGCTAGCCCTGCACCTGTGGGTCGGCTTCACGATCAATTTCCCGGAGAAGCCGGAAACCTTGCAGCGCGACCTGCGCGAGCTTGGGCCCACGATTGCGCTGGCGCCGCCGCGCTACTGGGAGAATGTACTGACCGGCATCATGGTCAGGGCCGCCGATTCCGGCCCGTTGAAGCGCCGGGTGTTCGATTTCTTCCGCCGCGTCGCCGATCGCGCCGCGGCCTGCGACGCCGCTGGCCGGCCGCGCCCGCTCGGGCTGCGGCTGCAGCGCGCGCTCGGCGAGGTGCTGGTTTATGGTCCGTTGCGCGATCAGCTGGGGCTGCGGCGGGCCCGTCTGGTGTACACCGGCGGAGCGCCGCTCGGCGCCGACATCTTCCGCTTCTTTCGCGCCATCGGGGTCAATTTGAAGCAGGTCTACGGCGCCACCGAACTGTCCGGCCTGTGCGCGGTGCAGCCGGACGGCCAGGTCGATCCCGAGACGGTCGGGCGGATGCTCGACGGCATGGAGCTGAAGATCGACGACACCGGCGAGGTGCTGGTTCGCTCCGGCGGCGTCTTCAAGGGCTATTACAAGCAGCCCGAAGCGACGCAGGAGGCGCTCAGCGCGGAGGGCTGGCTGAAGACCGGCGACGCCGGCTATGTCGACGGGCACGGCCAGCTTGTCATCGTCGATCGCGCGCGCGATGTCGGCAAGCTCGCCGGCGGCGCGGCGCTGGCGCCGCAATACCTCGAAAACAAGCTCAAATTCAGCCCCTTTATCGGCGAGGCGGTGGTGTTCGGCGACGCCCGGCCGTTCGTCGCGGCAATCGTCGCGATCGACGCCGCGACGGTGGGCAACTGGGCTGAGCGGCGGAACATGGCCTATACCTCGTTCCAGGATCTCAGCGCCCGCTCCGAGGTCCGCGAGCTGATCCGCGAGGAGATCCGCAAATGCAACCTCGGCGTGGCCGAGCCGATCCGGATCCGCCGCTTCCTGGTGCTCAACAAGGAGTTCGACGCCGACGACGACGAGATCACCCGCACCCGCAAGATCCGCCGCCGCTTCGTCGCCGAGAAATATGCCGCGATCGTCGAGGCGTTTTATCGCGAGGCCGCCGCTGTCGAGGTCAGCGCCGAGATCACCTACGAAGACGGCCGCAAGGCGATGCTGAATTCCACGCTCGCGATCGTCGATGTCGAGCCCGCGGAACAAGCGATCGGCGAGCCCGCCTATGCTTGATCTGCCGTGGCGCTTCATCTCGATCCTGGTGGCCAACGGCGTGCTGGTCGGCTCGATGTACGCGCTTGTCGCGCTGGGTTTCGTGCTGATCTACAAGGCGACCGACGCGATCAATTTCGCGCAGGGCGAATTCGTCATGTTCGCCGGCTTTCTTGCCGCCGCGGCGACGCATGTTGCCGGCTTCCCCTGGTGGATCAGCGCGCTTCTGTCGATCGCGGGCATGGTTATTTTCGCCTTTGGGCTTGAACGCATCGTACTGCGGCCGCTGCTCGGGCGGCCGACCATCGCCGTCGTGATGGCGACGATCGGTCTGGCCGCGGTGTTGCGCGGCGTCGCGACGATGGCGTTCGGCGGCGGCACGCAGACGATCCCGTTGCCGGTGAGCAATTCGCCGGTTCTGATCGGCCCCCTGATCCTGCCGCCGATCGAACTGGTCGGCGCCGGCGTCAGCCTGGCGTTTCTCGCCGCGTTCGGGTGGTTTTTTCTGAAGAGCCGCATCGGGGTGGCGATGCGCGCGGTGGCAGACAACCAGCAGGTCGCGATGGCGATGGGCATCAACGTGCGGCGCTATTTCGCGCTGGCGTGGGCGATGGCCGGCGTCGTCTCGGCGCTTGGCGGCGTGCTGTGGGGTTCGATGCTCGGGGTCGACAACCAACTGGCGCTGGTCGGCCTCAAGGTGTTCCCGGTGATGATATTGGGGGGCCTCGATTCGATCGTCGGCGCAGTTGTCGGCGGGTTGATCGTCGGCGTCGTTGAAAGCCTTTCCGCCGGCTACCTCGACCCGGTGGTGGGCGGCGGCACCAAGGATTTTGTGCCCTATCTGCTGATGATCGCGGTGTTGATGATCCGGCCCGAGGGCATCTTCGGACGCCGGCGGATCGAGCGCGTCTGATGCGGGCGGCGGGCACCGCGGCGAAAGGTTGACAGCGCGTGTTTCACAGCGAGACCGGCGTCTTCAAGACCAGCTACGCGGCCGACATGGCGCTTTACCCGCTGCCGGTGGCGCGATGGACGGTCGCGGCGCTCGCGGCGGTTTTTCTCGTTGGCGTCCCGCTGCTGTTCACCCCCTACATGATGACGCTGCTCAACCTCGTGCTGATCGCGGTCGTCGGGGCGATCGGCCTCAACATCCTGGTCGGCTCCACCGGGCAGATCTCGATCGGTCACGGCGGCTTCATGTCGGTGGGCGCCTACACCGCAGCGAACCTGATCGTGCGGTTGCACCTGCCGTTCTGGCTAGCGATCCCGGCCGGCGGTTTGATGGCGGCGCTGATCGGCATCATCGTCGGCATCCCCTCGCTGCGCATCAAGGGGATCTACCTGGCGGTCGCAACGCTTGCCTCGCAGTTCATCATCGAGTGGACGATCAATCACGTCACGTGGATTTCCGGCGGCATCGAGGCCTCGATCCAGGTGCCGCCGCCATCGGTGTTCGGCGTCAAGCTGGTGACGCCGACCGCACTCTATTTCTTTCTGTTGTTCTTTGCCGTGCTGGCGATCGTCGCGACCCTCAACCTGATGCGCAGCCGCATCGGCCGCGCCTTCATCGCCATTCGCGACCAGGACATCGCGGCCGAGATCATCGGCATCAACATCTACCGCTACAAGCTCCTGGCCTTCGCCATTTCGTCGTTCTATGCCGGCGTCTGCGGCGTGCTCTACACCTACTATTTCGGCATCGCCAACTACGAGGCCTTCCAGCTGATCGTCTCGATCGATTACCTGGCGATGATCATCATCGGCGGGCTGGGCTCGGTTTTGGGCTCGATTTTGGGCGCAATATTCGTCACCCTTCTGCCCATCGTGCTGCGCCTGCTGCTCGAGAATGTGGGTTCGCTGTTCTTCCAGGAATCGGAGTTGGCGAACGTC
>DATGFP010000047.1:0-4724 GCA_035309005.1 Allostellaceae bacterium
GTCAACCGCATCGCCGCCGGCGAAGTCATCGAGCGGCCGGCGGCGGCGCTGAAGGAATTGGTCGAGAACGCGATCGACGCCGGCGCCGGGCGCATCGAAATCGTGCTGCGCGACGGCGGCCAGTCGCTGATCGCGGTGGCGGACGACGGCGGCGGCATGAGCCGCGACGAATTGGAGCTCGCGGTCGAACGCCACTGCACCTCGAAGCTGCCCGACGACGACCTGCTGGAGATCAAGGCGCTGGGCTTTCGCGGCGAAGCCCTGCCGTCGATCGGCGCGGTCAGCCGCCTCAGGATCGTCTCGCGCCCGCGTGTTGGCGCCGAGGGCGCCGAGAGCGCCTGGGAGATCGCGGTCGAGGGCGGCCTGAAGCGCGCACCGATCCCGGCGGCGCACCCGCCGGGCACCCGGGTCGAGGTCCGCGACCTCTTTTTCGCCACCCCGGCGCGCCTCAAATTCTTGAAGACCCCGCGCAGCGAGCAGGGCCAGGCGCTGGACGCGGTGAAGCGCCTCGCGATGGCGTGTCCGGGGATCGCCTTCACGGTGTTGGGCGACGAGGAGCGCGTACTGCTGCGCCTGCCGGCCGCCCTAACGCGCGAGGCGCGGCTCGCTGCTCTCCTGGGGCGCGACTTCGCCGAGAATTCGGTGCCGGTGGCGGCTTCGCGCGACGGCTTCGCGCTCTCCGGCCTGATCGGCCTGCCAACCCTCAACCGCGGCCTGCCGCGCGACCAGTACCTCGTCGTCAACGGCCGGCCCGTGCGCGACAAGCTGCTGGTCGGCGCGGTGCGCGGGGCCTACCAGGACGTCCTGGCGCGCGACCGCCACCCGGTCGTCGCGCTGTTTCTCGACGGGCCGCCCGCCGAGATCGACGTCAACGTGCATCCGGCCAAGGCCGAGATCCGCTTTCGCGACGCCGGGCTGGTGCGCGGGCTCATCGTCGGCGCGCTGCGCCACGCGCTCGAAGCGGCCGGGCAACGCGCCTCGACGACGGTCAGCGCCGGCGCGCTGGCGGCGTTCCGGGCGCCGGATGGCGGTGCGGGCGGCGCGCCCGGCGGCGCGATGCGGCGTTTCGCGTTTCCGCCGCCGCTGCCGCCGCGCGCCCTCGCCGAAGCCGGCAACGCCTTCCTCGCGCCGACGGCAGAAGACCTGCCGGAGGATGCGCTGCCTGAGGATGCAGTGCTGGGCGCCGCCCGGGCCCAGCTGCACGGCACCTACATCCTGGCCGAGACCGCGAGCGGCATCGTCCTCGTTGACCAGCACGCGGCGCACGAGCGCCTGGTTTACGAGCGCATGAAGGAGGCCTTGGCGCGCCACGGCGTCGCGCGCCAGACGCTGCTCTTGCCCGAGATCGTCGAGCTCGACCCGGGGCTCGCGCTGCGGCTGGCGGCGCGCGCCGGCGAACTCGCAGAATTCGGCCTCGTCCTCGAAGCTTTCGGCAGCGGCGCGGTGATCGTGCGCGAGGTGCCGGCGCTGGTCCCCGGGCTCGACGTCAAGGCCCTGGTGCGCGACCTCGCCGACGAACTCGCCGAATGGGGCGACGCGCTCGCCCTCAAAGAGCGGATCGAGAGCGTCTGCGGCACGCTCGCCTGCCATTCGAGCGTGCGCGCCGGCCGCCGCCTGACCGCGCCCGAGATGGACGCGCTGCTGCGCCAGATGGAGCGCACGCCCAACAGCGGCCAGTGCAACCACGGCCGCCCGACCTACGTCATGCTGGCGCTCAGCGACATCGAACGGCTGTTCGGCCGCCGCTAGCCGATGGCAGCCGGCTGGGTTTACATGACGACCAATCGGCCGAACGGCACGCTCTATCTGGGGGTGACCGATAATTTACCGCGGCGGGCGTGGGAGCATAGATCCGGCGTCGCCGATGGGTTCACCAAGCGCTACGCGTTGAAGCGGCTCGTTTATGTCGAAGCGCACGACGACATCCGCGCCGCGCGCCAGCGTGAACGGAATATGAAACACTGGTCGCGCGCCTGGAAGGTGCGCCTCATCCTCGATCAAAATCCGTCCTGGGCGGATTTATACGACCAACTCTTGTGATCCTCGTGCTGGACAGTTGATCAAAATCGATGCCGCGATGACGAAAAATTCGACGTTCGTGGCCGGACTTGTTCCGGCCATCCACGCCGCAGGGTGATACCGCAGCGTCCGCCCGAACCGCGTGGATGCCCGGGACAGGCCCGGGCACCAACGAGCGGTTTGGCCGAGGGCTGATGGACAGCGACCCGATTGGGCGTCGACGCCCCTCGATTGCCCGCATGCCAGCGCGATGACGGCCGCCGACCCGCAGGCCGCGCGGCGCAACCAGGTGCCGCGCGGCATTCTCTACATGGTCGGCTCGACCGTGGTGTTCGCCGGGGTCAACGCGATCGTCAAATGGGAGATCGCGCTCTACCCGGTCGGCGAGGTCGCGTTCTTCCGCTCGCTCTTCGCCTGGGGCACGGTGTGCCTGATGATTTTGCCGCGCACCGGCTGGGGGGTCCTGCGCACCCGGCGCTATTTCGCGCACCTGCAGCGCGGCGTGTCGCAATTCGGCTCGATGACCTGCATGTTCCTGGCGTTCAGCACGCTGTCCCTGGGGTCGGCGGTGGCGATCAGCTTTTCGGCGCCGCTCTTCACGACGCTCCTGTCGATCCTGATATTGAAGGAAAAAGTCGGCCTCCACCGCTGGTCGGCGCTGGTCATCGGCTTCGCCGGCGTCCTGGTGGTGACGCATCCGGGCGCCGGGACGCTGACGGTCGGCGCCTTTTTCGCGCTCGCCAACGCGCTCCTGATCTCGAGCGTGGCGATCGCGATCCGCCGCATGAGCGCGACCGAATCCACCGAAACGCTGACCCTCTACCAGATGAGCGTCATCACGCTGTGCACGCTCTTCCTGCTGCCGTTCGGCTTTGCCCGGCCGGCCTGGAGCGACCTCCTCGGCCTCGCGGTCGCCGGGGTCGGCAACGGCGTCGCGCAATACTGGTGGACCCGCTCATTGTCGCTGGCGCCGCCCTCGGCGGTGGTGCCGTTCAACTACCTCTCGCTCTTGTGGGCGACGATCCTCGGCTTTGCGATCTGGGGCGACGTGCCGGGCCCCGGCCTTGCCCTCGGCTCGGCGCTGGTCGTCGCCTCCGGGCTCTACATCCTGTGGCGCGAGACCGTGCGCCGGGCCGCCGCGCGCCTTCCGGCTCAGGACCAGTCGCGGTGATGCGCGAGAAAGCTGCTCTGCATGGCTTCATCCCGGGGACTGGCGGCGACAGCGCGCGTGGCGCCTCTGCATCGGGCCGATTAATAACCGCCGGGGTTCGGTAGCACTGTGGAACCGCCGCTGCCAAGCCGCGTTGGAGGGCGTTGCCGCTGCGATGACAACGGGGGGAATCATGAATTTTGAGGCAAATCCGGGCGGCGCGCCGGGATGAACCGCATCCTTTTGGTCGAGGACGACCCGGACCTGCGCCTGTTGCTCGAGCATGTGCTGCTTGACCGAGGCTACGCGGTCGATGCCACCGCCACCGTCGCCGCCGCCTGCCTCAATCTGGAGGAGGCGGCCTACGATCTGGTGCTGGCCGACGGCAGGCTCGAAGACGGCACCGGCATGGCGGTGGCGGAGAAGGCCGCGGCGAGCGGCATCAAGACGCTGATCCTCACCGGCTACGCCTTCGAATTGCCGAGAGAGCAGCTCGGGCGCTACGATTTTCTGTTGAAGCCGGTGCGGCCGAGCGAACTGATCGAGGCGCTCGAACGGATCATGCCGCGCGCGCCATCCTGACGCGGGGCGCGAAACCGCGCTAGCATCGCCCGGTGCCTCGCTCGACCTCGTCGCGCTTCGCCGATCTGAGCTATGCGGCCGGCCGGCTGACATGGCCCGGCGGCGCCGCGCCGGCCGCCTGCGGCCGCGGCGGGGTGCGCCTCGACAAGCGCGAGGGCGACGGCGCGAGCCCCTTCGGCAGCTTCGCGCTGCTGCGCGCCTTCTATCGCCCCGATCGCCTCGCGCCGCCGCCGAGCGGTCTGCCGACGCGCGCGTTGCGCCCGGCCGACGGCTGGGTCGACGACCCCGCCGACCCGCAGTACAACCGCCTCGTCACGCTGCCCTACCCGGCGCATCACGAGAGGCTGTGGCGGGAAGACCGGCTCTACGATCTGCTGGTCGAGATCGGCTACAACAGCGACCCGCCGGTAGCGGGGCGCGGCAGCGCGATCTTCCTCCACGTCGCGGCCCCCGATCTGGCGCCGACCGCCGGCTGCATCGCACTTCCTCTTGACGTGCTGGCGCGCGTATTGGGCTTGCTCGGGCCGGGCAGCACGATCACCATCCGTCCCTGACAACCCGCGTTATCGCCGGGCGCAGGAGGGAGCATGGGTCTCGCCGTCGCGGTCCAGATGGATCCGATCGACACGATCAACATCGACGCCGATTCAACGTTCGCCCTGGCGTTGGAGGCGCAGGCCCGCGGCCATGCGCTCTACCACTACCTGCCGCAGGCGCTGAGCTTGCGCGATGGGCGGCTGGTGGCGCGCGGCCGGCCGCTTGAAGTCTTTCGCCGGCACGGCAACCACCACCGGTTCGGCGCCCTAGAAGCGCTCGACCTTGCCGGCTTCGACATCGTGCTCATGCGCCAGGACCCGCCGTTCGACATGGCCTACATCACCGCGACGCATCTCCTCGAACTGCTGCCCGAGGACGGCCCGCTGGTCGTCAACGACCCGGCCGCGGTGCGCAACGCGCCAGAGAAGCTCTTTGT
>DATGFP010000048.1:0-16370 GCA_035309005.1 Allostellaceae bacterium
GATCGAGCGCATGTTCTGCCGCCTCAAAGACTGGCGCCGCATCGCCACCCGCTACGACAAGCTCGCCGCCAACTTCGCCGCCGCGGTGACCCTCGCCGCCATCGTTATCTGGTGGTTATGATTGAGTCTGGAACCTAGAGCGGCGTCCAATCAGGTTGAATCGCCCCCTAATCGTCTGGCCGGGCTTGTCCCGTGGGCCTTCAGCCCACGGACTTGATCCGTGGGCATCCACGTGGATCCCCGGGACAAGCCCGGGGATGACGACAGGAGGGTGATCGAACTTCAATGGATTCCGCGCTAGGCGCCGCCGCGGCCGCTCCTCAGCGGTCGCTGACCAGCGGCAGGCCCTCCTCGCGGCGGATGTCGTTGATGATCTGCAGCACCCGCTCGCGGTAGGGGCGGTATTGCACGCCGAATTCCTGCACCAGCCTGGTGTTGTCGATCAGGTAATTGCCCGAGAGTTCCTTGCCGCCCGTCTCCTTGTCGAAGGTGATCTGCGCGTCCGGCAGGAATTCGCGCACGAGATCGGCCAGATCGCCCATGCTGATCGTCTGCCCGCCGGTGTTGTAGACCGTATGCTCGGGCTTATCCTTCATGATCACGCGCGCGAAGATTTCGGCGATCTCTTCGACATGGATCGGGCAGCGCATCGCATCCTTATAGGGAAACTTGACCGGCTTGCCGCGCGCCGGCGTCGTGATGCAGAACACATGGTCGACCGAGCCGACGATCTTGTCCGGGCCCGTGACGTTGGCCGGGCGGATCGTCGTGATCTCCATGCCGTGCTTGTCGCGGTAATCCTGCGCCTGCCATTCGTTGAAGATCTTGTGCATCGCGTATTGCACGTGGCCGTGGCGGAAATCCTCTTCGGTGACGATCCGCTCGCCATAGAATTTCTGTTCGCCCGACACCGCCAGCGAACTGGCGTAGGCCACCCGGTTGACCCCGGCGAGCCGCGCCGCCTCGAAGCAATTGTCCATGCCCAGCACGTTGAGCTTGAAGGCGACGCGCGGCGGCAGATCGCTGCCGATATAATAAGCGAGGTTGATGACCCGGCTCGGCTTCACCGCGCTCATCACCCCCATGACGTCGTCGAACTGGCTGACGTCGCCGCGGATGACCCGCACCTGCTTACCCAACTCGGAATAATCGGCGGTCTGCGGGTTCATATCCATGCAGGCGACTTCCTCGCCGCGCTTGGCCAAGAGCGGGACGAGGCGGCGGCCGATAAAGCCGGTGCCGCCGATGATCAGGGTCGACATGAGCGCTTCCTCCCCGGGGGACGCCTTGCGGCGGGATCGAATTGCCCGGCGAGGTTAGCCCCCGCCCGGCCGCGCCGCAACGGCAGCGCCCGGCGCGCCAGCTATGCCGCAGCGCGTTCCAGCGCCGCCCGGTCCCAGCCGGCGAGATCGGCCGCCGCCTGGTAGGTCGCCTGCAGGAAATCGAGCAGCAATTCGGCCGGCGCCGCGGCGCCGCGCACCGCCGAGTAGGGCAGGATGAACTCGCCGACATCCTTGGCGTAGAACGCGCCCGGCGGGCCGGAAGCGGCCTCGGCGAAGCCGGCCGGCTGCGGGTAGGCGTAGCAATAAAACGCGGCTTCGCCAAAGCCGCCATTGCCCGGCCAGAAGCCGCAGCTGCTGACTTCGTGCGAATAGGCCTCGCGGTTGACCCGGTCCGGGATCATCGGGTTTTTGGGCGGCGGCGGCGCCGGGCGCCCGGAAAACCGGGTGACCGCGAGATCGAAGCTGCCCCAGAAGAAATGCACCGGGCTCGCCTTGCCGAGAAAACCGGCGCGAAACGCCTTCAGCACCTGATCTACCTGGGAGAGAACACGCCAGAAGCGGTTCACCCAATCAGGCTCGTAGGCGGCATGCAGATGATCCTGCTCGAAGGGGATCGGGTCGGCGATCTCGACCGGCGTCGTCCAGATGCGCGTCGCCAGATCGAGCGCGCGCAGCCGCCCGGTCAGCTCCTCATAGAACTGCGCGACCGAGCACGGCGTCAGCGCGAAGCAATCGCCCCGCCCGTCGCTGGCGGCAATCAGCAACTGGTGGCCGATAAAGTCGAAATCGATCTGGAAACTGCGCCCGCCATAGGGCATCGGCGAGGTCGTCAGGCCCCGCGACGTCAGGTAAAGCGGCACATGCCACCAATGGTTCGCCGCCGGCGCGTGCGCCATGCGGATCTTGCCGACGATCTGGGTCCACAGATGCAGCGTGGCGCAGCTGTCGTGCCACGCCGCGTAGTCGAGCGCCGGCCACTCAGCGTCATCGGATGCCATCGGCCTACTCCCGCAGGTCTCGTGCGAGCATATATCGCGCGACCGGGGTCAGGCCGCGACCCATTACGACGAGAGCGGCGGCCCGCCCTCGCGGGCACTATATTGGAATGATTCTAATGCTGCGTGGGGTTCGGCCGCGGTTCGCTCGCCGCGCCAGCTCGGAGGCGGATGATCACGTCGACCCGGTGGATCGCGGCGCCGGCGGGCGGCGTCGGCAGCTGCCCGACCGAGATCATGTCGCACGGGATATCCTGCAGCATGCCGCTCGATTCGCAGAAGAAATGATGGTGGTCGTCGGTGTTGGTGTCGAAATAGCAGCAACCCGGCTCGACCACGACCTCGCGCAGGATGCCGCACGCGGTGAACTGATGCAGCGTGTTGTAAACGGTCGCGAGCGAGACCGGCATCGCAGCGGCCCGCGCCTCGTCGTGCAGCTGCTCGGCCGTAACGTGCCGGTTGCCGCTTTCCAGCAGCAGCCGCGCCAAGGCGATGCGCTGGCGGGTCGGCCGCAATCCGGCGGCGCGCAGGCGCTGAACGATGGCCGAGGGGAAGGAGAGCGCGTTATTCATGAAGGGGATATGGGTTGCGGCCCCTCGCCAGACAACGCTTCGCGGTGCGAATCGCCGCGCCGTGCACAAGGGAGCCGGCAACCCGTCTTCCCTTGCGCGGGAAGACGGGGCCAGTTCGGTCGGCGGACGCCGGGGGGCGTCCGCCGCGAGCGGTCTACAGGTTCGCCTGAAAATCGGTGTAGTTGCGAACCTTCTTGTAGATCTGCAGCCGATTGCGCTGGCTGTCGGCGACGATGACGCTGTCGCTCTTCGGGTCGAAATCGACCGCGGTCGGGAAGCAGAACCGCCATTGCGGCTCGAGGCTCTTAACCCGCCGGCGCGCCTTCATCATGTCGGGGTTGGCGTCGACGCTCTGCTTGCCCCACTTCGACAATTCGTGCGCGTCGCCGATCAGCGTCGTGATCGGGCCACCCTCGGAATCGAACACGCAGATCCGGTGGTTGCCCCAATCGCAGACATAGATGTCGCCGTCGCTGTCGACCGCGACATCGGTCGGATGGTTGAACTGGTCGGTGCGCGGCAGCCCGGCCTTTTCGCTCTCGCCGGCGATAAACGGCCCGAGAGTCGTCACCGCGTAGGAATTGTCGGGTTCCGCCAGCGCGCCGTAGGAGCCGATGCACATCAGGCACTTGCCCTGCGGCGACAGCTTCTGGACGCGATGGTTTTTCCAGTCGGCGACCCAGATGTGGCCATCCTTGTCGATCGTGATGCCCCACGGCTGGTTGAACTCGCCCGGGTTCTTGCCGGGTCCGCCGCATTTGCCGAGGAACTTGCCGTCCGGGCTGAACACCTGCAGCCGGTTGTTGCCGCTGTCGACGACGACCAGATTGCCGTTGGCCTCGACCGCGAGCCCGGCCGGACGAGAAAATTCGCCATCACCGCTGCCCGGCTTGCCGATCTTGCTGATGAACTTGCCGGCGGTGTCGAACACCGAAATCGTGTTGGTCCACTCGTCCGAGCAGTAGACGCGGTCGCGCTGGTTGTCGACCGCCACGCCGAACGGCCACACCGACTTGCCTTCTTCGCCTTCGCCGTATTGGAAGAACTCGGCGAGCAATTCCTCTTCGTCGGGGCCTCCGATCTTCACGTGATTGACGCGCATGCCGAAGTTGTTTTCGTTGCCGCGATTGGCGGTATAGATATTGCCGTTCTTGTCGAGGCACATGCCCTGCACGTAATTGAAGCCGGTGCCGGTCGCGGCGCCGCGACCAATGGCATGGCTCCAGTCGTAGACCCGTCCGCGGGCCACCGTTGTCAACGGCATCGCTTCCTCCTATTCGATCCAAGACCCTCGGCCTTCCGGGGGTGGAAGGCCCATTGATTTTCTGCCCTTGTGGCGTGCCTCCTCCCTCGCGGCTTGCGCCGCAGGGAGGAGGCGCCGGCCGGCTTCCTAGTTCAGGAAGGCCGGCTGTTCGAACGTGCCGTTGACGATCGGGGCCGGATTGAGCTTCAGCCACTTCTCGAGGATCGTCGAGTAGACGCTGCGGAAGTCCATGTTCGGGTTGAGATCGCCCTGCACGAGCTTGCCGGCTTCAAGCGACGGCATCTCGCCGTAATGCCCGCCCTTGACCTTGTCGCCGAGCACGAAGGCGACACCCCCGGCGCCGTGATCGGTGCCGGAGCCGTTGTCACGCACGCGCCGCCCGAACTCGGAGAACAGCAGCATGATGACGTTCTCGGACTTGTTGTGCTCGCGCAAATCCTTGAAGAACGCCTCGACGCCGCCGCTGACCGCCGACCACAGCGCGTTGTGCGCCGGGGCTTCGCCGGCATGGGTGTCGAACGTCGAGTGATCGCAGTAGAAGATGCGGCTGCCGATCTCGGCGATGTGCGTCTGGGCGATACCCTTCAGCTTGCGGGCGATCGGCGTGTTTGGATACTGCACGGTCGAAGAATATTTCTCCGGCGCCACCTTGATGATGTCCTCGCCCTTCAGCGAGTCGATCGCGGTTTCGCTGAGATAATCCATCACCGGGCCCGAACCGATCGCCGAGCTGTACATCTTGGCGAAGCGGTCGAGCACATGGGCGCGCTCGTTGCCCTGGACCTGCGGCAGGAAGCCGTAGCGCTCCAGGGGGCCGGCGACGCAGGCCACCGGCACGCCGGGGGCGACCAGCGAGCGCGGCAGGCTCGGGCCCATGCTGACGACCTGGACGACGTTTTCCTTCTTCGGGTCGTATTCGCGCGCGACGCGCCCGAGCCAGCCCTCGGTGCCGACCTTCTCGGGCTCGCAGGTGTGCCAGATATCCATCGCCCGGAAGTGCGAGCGCGGCGAATCCTTCCACCCGACGCCATGCAGCACCGCGAGCTTGCCGTCATCCCAGAACGACTTCATCGGCGACATGTATTTCGGGATGCCGTAATCCTTGTCGAGGTGGACGATGTCGTCTTCCGAGATCCCGACCGCCTTGCGGTTGTCGCGGTACAGCGGATTGTTATACGGGATCACCGAATTCAAGTAGTCGTTGCCGCCGGTCAGCTGCAACACTACGATGCACGGATCGTTGTTTGCCATGGTTGGTTACTCCTTGTCCGATTCTGTTGAGCCCAGGTGATCAGGCGAATTGATACTCGCGGGTGGCGACGATCAGCTGCAGCATCTGGCCGACATGCTGGTCGGACGCTTCCGAACTGCCGTTGCTCCAGGAGATCTGGCCCCACTCGTTGGCCTGCGACAGCAGCTGCTGCTTGGTGTCGCCGCTGACCCGAACCGGCCCCAGATAGTCGAGACAGCCATCGACCAGCTGCTCCGGGGTCAATGTCCCCTTCGCCTTCAGCCGG
Organism: Allostellaceae bacterium; assembly: GCA_035309005.1. GTDB lineage: Bacteria > Pseudomonadota > Alphaproteobacteria > ATCC43930 > CGMCC-115725 > DATARH01. The sequence goes on from DATGFP010000048.1 coordinate 5,632, forward strand.
TTGATGATGCCGCGCACGCCCGGCGCCGAGGTGTCGCCGATCTTCTCCGCCATGAAGTTGATGCGGGCCATCAGGGAGCCGGAGTTGATCCACTCCTTGCCGGTGTGCCAGCCCTCGACCGAGGGCGGGTTCAACAGATCCTGGCCCATGTAGGCGGTGTTCATCGACAGTTCGCCATAGCCCGGCTTCGGGATCTCGTAGCCGCCGACAAGGCGCAGCGTCGAGACCACGACCTCGGCCGGCGACTTGACGTGCTGGAAGCGGGCGTTCTTGAACCAATCGGAGTTGAACACAACCCGCAACACCGCACGCATGTCGAATTTGGAGTCGCGGAACGCCCCGACCATCTCGTCGATCGCCTGCGGGTTGGTCGGCGGCTCGATCGGCCAGGCGGGCACCTGCGGCTCGTCGGCGACGAAGAAGTTGTAGAGGTGCCGGCAGATGAACTTGCCGCAAGCCGGCTGCTGCACGACGATGTCGAGGATGTCCTCGCCGTTGAAGCGGCCCTTGTGCCCGAGGAAGACTTTCTCGCCGTCGTCGTGGTCTTCCGGCCGGTACTCGAACTTCCAGGGGAAGCGGCCATAGGGCAGGCGCGGGATCTTGGTCTCGAAGGTCCAGCCGGTGAAGGCGCGCGAGCATTCGCGCACGTCGGTCTCGGTGTAGTTGCCGGCGCCGAGGCTGAACAGCTCGAGGAGCTCGCGGCCCCAGTTTTCGTTGACCGCGGTGCCGTGGTTCTGCTGGTTGTCGAGCCAGAACATCATCGTCGGGTTGGTCGACACCAGCGACAGGAGCTCACGGTAGTTGCCCATGCCGTGCTCGCGGAACAGCTCGATCTGTTCCAACAGCTGGTCGTAATTGTCGACCTTGGAATTGCCGGTGGCGAAAACATGGTGCCAGAACAGCGCCATCTTCTCTTCGAGCGGCCGCTTGGTGTTGACCAGGTAATAGAGCCAATTGACGTTGCCCATCGGCGGCTGGCCGCCCGGCAGCAACGAGGCCGGCTGGTAGCGCAGCAGCGTATAGGCATCGACCGCCGGCTGCGTCTCGGGGTGCAGCAATTCCTCGACGGTCGCTTCGTAGCCCTTGGCGACGCGCGCCTCGAGCTCCTCGCGGGTCGCGCCGAAACCGGCTCGCCGCATCAGATGGGCCATCAACTCGATGTCGTCTTGATATGCCATGCTCTGGCCTCCTCCCAGGAATGAAAAGCAGTTCGTCAGCGCCGCGCGCTCGTCGCGCCGAAGCCGCACGAAAGAGGCGGCAGCGGTTTGCGATTCTCGGAATCGATCATCCGTCCCCCGGTATTCCTGGAACGGGCGGTCGCGGAATTGCGGCCGGGCCGACGCGATGTGCCGATTAGAAATCAGGCAACGCCGCGAGTCAACAGATCAGAAAAATTCCAAACTAGATTGGTAGTTCGCTGCCGTCCGCGGCGCTGTTCGCCGCTTCCGAGACCACCCGGACGATGACCTCGACGCGGTGGATCGCGGTGCCGGCGGGCGGCAGCGGCAGCCCGCTGACGACGACGCTCTCGCCCGGGATGTCTTGCAGCACGCCGCTCGCTTCCCAGAAGAAATGATGGTGGTCGTCGATGTTGGTGTCGAAATACGAGCGCCCCGGCTCGACCACGACCTCGCGCAGCAGGCCGGCGTCGGTGAATTGGTGCAGCGCGTTGTAGACCGTCGCCAGCGACACCGGGATCGCGGCGGCCAGCGCTTCGCCATGCAGCTGCTCGGCGGTAACGTGGCGATCGCCGGCGAGGAACAGCAGGCTCGCCAGCGCCAGGCGCTGGCGCGTCGGCCGCAGCCCGACGAGGCGCAGACGTTCCAAGGCGTTCGATGCGGCTTCCCGATGCGGCATGCTCAAGTTATAGGCGCGTGCGCGCGGAAAATAAAGCGCGACGGTGTCACCGTCCTGTAACCTTCGATCAATCGCCGGTTTGCAGCCGCTCGACCAGCTCATTGACGCTCGGCACATAGCCGTTGGCGTAGAACGGGTCGGAAGCGAAGCGGTAGGCGTTGTGGCCGGCGAACATCAATTGGAACTCGACATCGTCGGAGTGGCGGATCGCCTGCAATGTCTTCTGGATGCAGAAGCTGCGCGGGTCGGCCTTCTTGCCGGTCGAGGCGGTCTCGGTCTGCGCCCAGTTGGAGAACTGGCAGGCGCTGAGGCAGCCCATGCAGTTGATCTGGTCGCGGCGGATCTCGAGGGCGCGCGCCGGGGTGACGAAGATCAGCGTCGAATCCGGCGTGCGCAGCGCCTCGGTAAAGCCGGCGGCGACCCAGCCTTGCGCCGACTCGCGATCGTGCACGGTCAGATAGACGAGGCGCCCGCGCGCCCCGACATGGAACGGCGCGAGGTGCTCGCCGACCGGCTCGACGGTGAAGGCGACCTGGTGCTCGGAGCGCTCCTGCAACTCGCCGAGGAAATCGTTGCGCACGGCCGAGGAATAAAACCCGGTCGGGCTGAAGCGGTTGAGCAGCACGTCGCCTTCCTGCAAGGTCAGCAGCCGGCGCTTCCAGGCATCCGAGATCGGGCTTTCGCGGGTCAGCAGCGGCCGCGTGCCGAACTGGAAGGCCACCGGCCCCAGTTCCGGGTTGTCGATCCAGTCGGCCCACTCGCGCAGGCACCACACCCCGCCGGCCATGAATATGGGCGTGTCGGCGAGGCCGAACTCGCTCATCAGGCTGCGCAATTCGCGGACCCGCGGATAGGCCGGCTCGGGCCGCGCCGGGTCTTCGCTGTTGGTGATGCCGTTATGCCCGCCGGCGAGCCACGGGTCCTCGTAGACGACGCCGCCCAGCCAATCGCAGAATTTGTGGTAGGCGCGCTTCCACAGCGCGCGAAAGGCGCGGCCGGAGGAGACGATCGGGTAGTAATAGACCCCGTAGCGCGCCGAGATCTCGGCGATCCGGTAGGGCATGCCGGCGCCGCAGGTGACGCCGTGGATGAGCCCGCGCGCCCCTTCCAGGACGCCGTGCAGGATGCGCTCGGCCGCCGCCATCTCCCACAGCACATTCATGTGGATGCGGCCCTGGCCGTTCGAGCGTTCGTAGGCGACGCGCGCCTGCTGGATGCCGCCGGCGATCGCGTAGGCGATCAGCTCCTCGTGGCGCTCGCGGCGGGTGCGGCCGAAATAGAGCTGCGGGATCGGCGCGCCCGCCTCGTTGTAGCTGTCGGCGTTGACGCCGGAGAAGGTCCCGACCCCGCCCGCGGCGGCCCAGGCGCCCGAGCTCTCGCCGTTCGAGATCGAGATGCCCTTGCCGCCCTCGACCAGCGGCAGCACCTCGCGACCGGAGATCACGATCGGATTGAGCGGTTTCACGGGATCGCTCCTTGCCGCATCACAGCCGGGCTTTGACCCAGGTTAAACTTTGAGGAGTATATCGGGAGCATCGCAAAAAACGGAAGTGACGCCCCAACCAAAGAGCAGGCGCGCCCGCGCCGGGTCGTTGACCGTATAGGCCGCCAATTGGTAGCCGGCGGCGCGGATCTCGGCAACCCGCCGCCGCCGCAGGCGCCGGTGGTCGGCGCCGACCACCGCGCAGTCGAGCCGCGCGGCGATCCGCGCCCAATTGCGCGGCACCAGGCGAAAGAGGATCCCGAGCGGCACGTGTGGCAGAAGGGCGCGCGCCGGCAGCGCCATCGGCTGAAAGCTCGACACCAGCACCGTCGGCGGCCGGCCCTGCCGGCGCAGCGCTGCGGCGACGGCGGCCGCGCTGGCGTATTCACGGCCGCGATCGGCCTTGATCTCGATGTTGGCGCCAAGCCTGAGTTCGCTGCACAGGGCGAGCGCCTCGTCGAGCGTCGGCACCCTCTCGCCGGCGAAGGCGGGGCTGAACCGGCTGCCGGCGTCGCATTCGCGGACCGCCGCCAGCGGCAGCGCCGATATCAGGCCGCCGCCGGTCGTCGTGCGCTCGAGGCGCGAATCGTGGCACAGCACCAGCGCGCCGTCCGCCGTCAGGCGCACATCGAACTCGACCCAGGCGCAGCCGAGCGCCTTGGCCTCTCGCAAGCCGGCCAGCGTATTCTCCGGCGCGCGCGCCGCCGCGCCGCGGTGGCCGATCACCGGCGCCAGCGGCAGTGGGGCTGTGCGTCCTTCGAGACGCGCCCCTGCGCGGCGCTCCTCAGGATGACGAACATTTGTGTGTGGCATCAAAGGCTTACGTCAGCCTGAGGAGCCCGCAAAGCGGGCGCCTCGAAGGACGCGCCGCGGCCCGGCCAAGGTTTCGGCCCGGTGCAGCCCGGTCCTCGAAAGCCGTCAGAACGCGGCCTGCGCCGGTTCCGGCTGGCGGCGGGCGGGGCCGAGGTCCTCGCCGGTCTGCTGGTCGACCTGGCGCATCGAGAGCTTGACCTTGCCGCGGTCGTCGAAGCCCAGGACCTTGACCTTGACCGGGTCGCCGACCTTGACGACGTCGGCCACCTTGCCGACCCGCTGCGGCGCCAGCTCGCTGATGTGAACGAGCCCGTCTTTCGAGCCGAGGAAGTTCACGAAGGCGCCGAAATCGACGACCTTAACCACCTTGCCGTTGTAGATGACGCCCAATTCCGGCTCGGCGACGATGCCGCGGATCCACTCGATCGCCGCCTTGGAGGCGCCGGCATCGACCGCCGCGACCTTGATCGTGCCGTCGTCGTCGATGTCGATCTTGGCGCCGGTCACCTCGGTGATCTCGCGGATCACCTTGCCGCCCGAGCCGATGACCTCGCGGATCTTGTCCTTGGGGATCGAGATCGTGGTGATGCGCGGCGCGTTCTCGCTGACTTCCTCGCGCGCCCCGGTCAAGGCTTTCGCCATCTCGCCGAGGATGTGGGCGCGGCCGGCCCGCGCCTGGTCGAGCGCGACCCGCATGATCTCCTCGGTGATCGAGGTGATCTTGATGTCCATCTGCAAGGCGGTGACGCCGCGCTCGGTGCCTGCCACCTTGAAGTCCATGTCGCCCAGATGGTCCTCGTCGCCGAGGATGTCGGACAGGACAGCGAAGCCCTCGGGCTCCTTGATCAGCCCCATCGCGATGCCGGCGACCGGGCTCGCCAGCGGCACCCCGGCGTCCATCAGCGCCAGCGAGGCGCCGCACACGCTTGCCATCGACGAGGAGCCGTTGGATTCGGTGATCTCGGAGACGACGCGGATCGTATAGGGAAAGCTCTCCTTCGACGGCAGGAGCGGGCGCACCGCGCGCCACGCGAGCTTGCCGTGGCCGATCTCGCGCCGCCCGGGCGAGCCCATCCGCCCGGCTTCGCCGGTCGAGTAGGGCGGGAAGTTGTAATGCAGCATGAAGTTTTCGCGGTACTCGCCCTCCAGCGCGTCGATGATCTGCTCGTCCTGCCCGGTGCCGAGCGTCGCGACGACGATCGCCTGGGTCTCGCCGCGGGTGAAGAGGGCCGAGCCATGCGCCCGCGGCAACAGCCCGACCTGGCATTCGATCGGCCGCACCGTCTTGCCGTCGCGCCCGTCGATCCGCGCCTCGCCGCGAATGATCGCGCCGCGCACGATCTCCTTTTCGAGGTCCTTGAAGAGCTTGAGCGCGAGGGTGCGCTCGGCCTCGTCGTCGAACATTAGGGCGGCGCTCGCCTTGGCGGCGTCGATCCGGTTGCTGCGGTCCTGCTTGCCCTGCGCGCGGTAGGCGGCCGCGATATCGGGTCCGACCGCCTCGCGCAGCCGCCCTTCGATCGCCTTCTTGTTGGCCGGCGGCTCGGCGAGGCTCCACGGCTCCTTGGCGCAGGTCTCGGCCAATTCGATGATCGCGTCGATCACCGGCTGGAAGCCCTTGTGGCCAAAGGTCACCGCGCCGAGCATGACCTCCTCGGACAGCTCCTTGGCCTCCGATTCGACCATCAGGACGCCCTCGCCGGTGCCGGCGACAATCAGATCGAGCTTTGAGCGCGGCAGATCGTCGAGCGTCGGGTTCAGCACGTACTGCCCGTCGATGTAGCCGACCCGCGCGCCGGCGATCGGCCCCAAAAACGGGATGCCCGACAGGGTCAGCGCCGCCGAACTGCCGACCAGCGCGACGATGTCCGGGTCGTTCTCCAGATCGTGGCTCAGAACGGTGCAGACGACCTGCGTCTCATTAAGAAAACCGGGGACGAACAGCGGCCGAATCGGCCGGTCGATCAGCCGCGAGGTCAGCGTCTCCTTTTCCGAAGGCCGGCCCTCGCGCTTAAAAAAACCGCCGGGGATCTTGCCGGCGGCAAAGGTTTTTTCCTGGTAGTTGACCGTCAGCGGAAAGAAATCCTGGCCCGCCCGGGCGGTTTTCGAGGCGACCGCGGTGCACAGCACCGTCGTTTCGCCGTAGGTCGCCAGCACCGCGCCGTCAGCCTGGCGCGCGATCTTGCCGGTCTCCAGCACGAGGCGGCGGCCGCCCCACATCAACTCCTTACGAAAGACCTCAAACATCCGTTCTCTTCCTTCCAAACAGACCGGCAGCGCGCAGGGCCATCCCTGGGCGCTGTCCGCGGCGGGCCGTCCCGCCGCCGCCGATTTCGCTTCGACGTCATATCGCCACGCATATGGCGATTGTTGCGCCGGCCGCAATGCGGCCGACAATTCCCGCTTCGGGCGTGGCCTCGCGCACCCGCGCCGTCAGCGCCGCAGGCCGAGCCGGCCGATCAGATTCGTGTAGCGCTCGGCGTCCGACCGCTTCAGGTAGTCGAGCAGCCGGCGGCGCAGCCCGACCATGACGAGGAGGCCGCGGCGCGAGTGGAAATCCTTTTTATGGGTGCCGAGATGGTCGGTCAGGTTGCGGATGCGTTCCGACAGGATCGCGACCTGCACCTCGGGCGAACCGGTGTCGCCGGTCTTGATCGCATATTCGCCGATGAGCACCTGCTTGCGCTCGGGGGTAATCGACATCGGGTTTACCTTTCAACGATTGATGATGCGCACCGGGCGAAGACAGCCGGCCTCGATCCGCGCCACGGCAACCAGCAGGCCCGCATGCCGCGCGCCGACGACGGTGCCGTCGGCAATGGCGCCGAGGCGGGCGCGCTCGCCCGCATCCTCGGGCGTCACCCGCTGCCCATGGCGCAACCGGGCCGCCTCTTCTGCCGTCACGGCGAGCGCCGGGATGTCGTCCAGCGCCGTCTCGATCGGCAACAGGTGCTCGGAAGCGCCCAGACTATGCCCAAGCGACACCGCGCAATCCAGCGAAATCGCTTGCGCTTCGGCGAAGCGGCCGACGCTGAGCCGGCGCAGTTCGGCGATGTGGCCGAGCGTGCCGAGCGCCGCGGCAAGGTCGCGGGCGAGCGAGCGAACGTAGGTGCCGCCGCCGACCGCCGCCGCGAAATCGGCGGTGTCGCGGTCAATGACCGAGAGGAGGCGCAATTCGCCGATCTCGACCGGCCGGGAAGCGAGTTCCGGCGGATTGCCGGCGCGGGCCAGCGCGTAGGCACGCTTGCCCGCGAGCTTGATCGCCGAATAGGCCGGCGGGCGCTGCTGGATCGTGCCGGTGAACGACGGGAGGGCGGCCAGGATCGCGGCCGCGTCCGGCCGCGCCGCGGTCGCGGCGACGAGCGCGCCCTCGCGGTCGTCGGTGTCGCGCGCCTCGCCCCAGCGCACACGGAACCGGTAGCGCTTGTGGCCGGCGGCGGCGAACCGCACGGTCTTGGTCGCTTCGCCGAGCGCCAGCGGCAAGACCCCGGTGGCGAGCGGGTCGAGCGTCCCGGCATGGCCGACCTTGGCGCCGCTGCTGCGCTTGACCAGCGCGACCGCGCGCGCCGAGGTCAGCCCATAGGGCTTGTCGATGACGAGCCAGCCGTGCAGCCCTCCCGCCCCCACCCTTCCCTCCGCGAGAAGCGGGTTAGGGAGGGGGCTCTTCGTTGTCGTCATCGGGCTGTGGCGGCTGCAGGTCGCGCTCGACCTCGGGGCGGGCGAGCAGCGCGGCGATGCGCGCGGCATTGTCGAAGGCGTCGTCGAACGCGAACGCCAGGTTGGGCACCTGCCGCAATTCGACCATGCGGGCGATCCGCCCCTTGAGAAAGGGCGCGCTGCGCTTGAGCCCGGCCATCGTCTCGCCGGCATTGGCGCCGGCAAACGGCATCACAAACGCGGTCGCGTTGCGCAGATCGGGGCTGACCCGCACCTCGGTCACCGTGATGCTCGCATCGCGCAGCGCCGGATCGCGCAATTCGCCCGGCCGCAGCAATTGCGCCAGCGCATGGCGCAACTCTTCCCCGACGCGCAATTGCCGCTGCGAGGCGGCGCGCGGGCCGGATGAAGGATCGTGAGAACGTCGTCGGGGCATCAGCGCAAGTGTCAGCCAGACCAAATCGACCGAATGGGGTTCCTCCCCCGCTTGCGGGGGCGGGGGACCATGCAAGGCATGGTGGAGGGGGCGCCCCCTCCGGCTCTCTTCGCTCGCCACCTCCCCCGCGATGCAGGGGAGGATCCTCGGACCGGCGGGCTACAGCGTGCGGGCGACTTCCTCGACTTCGAAGCACTCGATCACGTCGCCCTGCTGGATGTTTTCGTAATTCTCGAAGGCCATGCCGCATTCATAGCCTTCGCGCACCTCGCGCACCTCGTCCTTGAAGCGCTTCAGCGTTTTGAGCGCGCCCTCGTGGATGACGACGTTGTCGCGCAGCAGCCGCACCTTGGCGCCGCGCCGCACCACCCCGTCGGTCACCATGCAGCCGGCGACCTTGCCGACCCGGGTGATGTTGAAGACTTCGCGGATCGCCGCGTTGCCGAGGAAGCGCTCGCGCAGGCTCGGCGACAGCATGCCCGACAGCGCGGCGCGCACGTCGTCGATCAGGTCGTAGATGATCGCGTAATAGCGGATTTCGACCCCGTCGCGCTGCGCCAGCTCGCGCGCCTGCGGGTTGGCGCGCACGTTGAAGCCGATGATCAGCGCGCCCGTCGCCTTGGCGAGGATCACATCGCTCTCGGTGATGCCGCCGACCGCCGAATGGAGCACCCGCACCGCGACCTCGTCGGTCGAGACCTTTTCCAAGGAGCCGACGATCGCTTCCAACGAGCCCTGCACGTCGGATTTGACGACGACCGCCAACTCCTTCGCGCTGCCCGAGGCGATTTTCGAGAACATCTGTTCGAGGGTGCCGCGGCCGCCCGCCGCCGCCGCCACATCGCGCCGCCGGCGCTGGCGGAAATCGGTGATCTCGCGGGCCCGTCCCTCGCTGTCGACGACGACGAAATCATCGCCCGCGAGCGGCAGGCCGTTGAGCCCCAGGACCTCGATCGGGGTCGAGGGGCCGGCCTCGCGCACCGCCTGGCCGCGCTCGTCGACCAGCGCGCGCACCCTGCCCCACTCGCTGCCGGTGACGAAGATGTCGCCGATCTCCAGCGTGCCGCGCTGCACCAGCACGGTGGCGACCGGGCCGCGGCCGCGCTCGAGCTTGGCTTCGAGCACGACGCCCTCGGCCGAGCGCGCCGGGTTGGATTGCAGGTCCAAGAGTTCGGCCTGCAGCAGGATCGCTTCCTCGAGCTTGTCGAGATTGGTCTTCTTCAGCGCCGAGACCTCGACGTCGAGCACCTCGCCGCCCAGTTCCTCGACGACGATCTCGTGCTGCAGCAAGGCCTGGCGCACCCGGTCCGGGTTGGCGTCGGGCCGGTCCATCTTGTTGATCGCGACGATGATCGGGACGCCGGCCGCTCGGGCGTGGCGGATCGCCTCGATCGTCTGCTCCATGATGCCGTCGTCGGCGGCGACCACCAGCACGACGATGTCGGTGACGTTGGCGCCGCGCGCCCGCATCGCGGTGAACGCCTGGTGGCCCGGCGTGTCGATGAAGGTGATCTGCTTGCCGCCTTTGAGGGTGACCCGGTAGGCGCCGATATGCTGGGTGATCCCGCCTGCTTCGCCGGCCGCGACGTCGGTTTCGCGCAACGCGTCGAGGAGCGACGTCTTGCCGTGGTCGACATGCCCCATGATCGTGACGACCGGGGCGCGCGCTTCCAGCATGTCCGGTTCGTCGGCTTCGCCGCGCAGCCCGATCTCGACATCGCTCTCGGCGACCCGGCGCAGGCGGTGGCCGAATTCGGTGACGATCAATTCGGCGGTGTCGGCGTCGATCACCTGGTTGATCGTCGCCATGACGCCCATGCGCATCAAGGATTTGATGACGTCGGCGGCGCGCTCGGCCATGCGGTTGGCCAATTCCTGGATCGTGATCGTCTCGGGAATGACGACCTCGCGCACGATCTTGGTCTGCTCCTGCTGCAGCATGCGCTGGCGCTCGCGCTCGCGGGCGCGGCGCACCGAAGCCAGGCTGCGCATGCGCTCGCCGGCATCGTCGTCGAGCGCGCGCGTCACCGTCAACTTGCCGGTGCGGCGGCGCTGCTCGTCGGCCCGGCGCACCGGCACCGCCGGACGCTTCAGCTCCGGCCGGCGGCCCGGACGCAAGGCGGTCGACGCCGCTTCTTCTTCCTCCTCGGCGGGCATCGCCATCTTGCCGGCGGCCGCCAAGGCCGCGACCTTGGCCGCCGCCGCCTTGCCGGCGCGCTCGGCCACTTCGCGGCGCGACTCTTCCTCCTTGCGGCGCGCCACTTCATCTTCGGAGCGCTTTTTGGCCTCTTCGTCGGCGCGCTTCCGCGCTTCTTCCTCTTCGACGCGGCGCTTCGCCTCTTCCTCGGCCCGCAGGCGCGCATCTTCGATGGCGCGCTGCTCTTCCTCGCGCCGCCGGTCGGCCTCGACGATGGCGGCGCGGCGGCGCGTCTCCTCGTCTGCCTTGCGTGCGTCCTGCAAGGCGCGTACGCGGCCGGCCCGCTCCTCCTCCGTCAG
>DATGFP010000049.1:0-9524 GCA_035309005.1 Allostellaceae bacterium
CTTGACCGCCATGGCCGAGATAGATGTCGGGGGCGGTGCTGTCGGTGTTGGCGATGGTGCCGTAATTGGCGATCGCGACGCCGCCCGAGGCGGCGGTGGCGGGGGTCGTGTCGATCGCACTGCGGCCGGTGATCAGCCCGCTGGCCTTGTTGAGAATCGTGCTGCCGGTGGCGCCGGCGCCGAGATAAATCGTGTCGCCGAACGCGGTGTTCTGCAATGTGCCGAAATTGACGATCGTGGCGGCGGTGTTCTGGATGCTGATGGCGGTGGTGTAGCCGGCGATCGTCGCGGCAGTCGAGCCGCTGGCGCCATTGGTGATGCGGCCGCCGCCACCGAGATAGATGCCCAGGCCACTGATGTAGCCGCCCAGATGGAAGGCGGTCCCGGTCCCTACGATCGTGCCGTAATTGGTGATCGTCGCCGGCGCGGCGTAGGTTGCAATGCCGGTATAGACGCCGCTGATCAGCGCACTCGTCGCATGGCTGCCGCCGTTGACCACAACACCGCCCGCCTCCAGGGTGACGCCGTTGGCCCCCGAGCCGGTCGCGGCGACCGTCCCCCGATTGGCAATGGTCCAGGCGTAGCCCGAGGCGTAAATCGCCGCGCCGCGATAACCGGCGGTATTTCCGCTGACCGTCCCGTCCGAGGCGATCGTGACCGGGTTCTTCGTCGCAAAGCCGGTGGTGAGCACCACACCGGCGGTCGCGCCGTGATAAACCGTGGTCATGCGAGCCTCCTATCAGGAAGTCCGCGGCAACAACCGCGAATCCTCCCGAAATCATCGGAGGTTCCCCGAGCCTTCCGGTATGAAATGTTCTGTATCCCTCTGAATCGTTGTTAAACTGATGACGCTCAAGACCTTCCTTGAGGCCTGGGGCTGGACAAAGGCAATTACCCACCTTGAAGGTCGGTGCAAGGCCGGTGGTACTGTTTGATCACCCGCACCGGCGGGAGCGGCGGCATGGACGCGGGTACGACAGCCGACATTCTCCTGTTTGAAGGCTTCCGCCTCGACCGGTGCGGCGGCGGTCTGTTCCGCCAGCTTGAGGGCGGCGCGTCCGAGCGGCTGGCGATCGGCTCGCGGGCGCTTGAGGTGCTCGGCATGCTGGTCGATCGACGGGGCGAACTCGTCACCAAGGCGGTTCTGATGGAGGCCGTCTGGCCGGGTATCGTCGTCGAGGAAAACAACCTGGCGGTGCAAATATCAGCACTGCGTCGTCTACTGGATCGCGGACGCCCAGAGAGGAGCTACATCCAAACTGTTCCCGGACGCGGTTACCGCTTTGTCGCCTCGGTGACGCGGGCCGAGGCGGTGGCGGGCTCCGACGTTGCAGCACGTCCGCAAAGCGGTGGGCGACCGCGCCTATCGATCGTCGTGCTGCCCTTCAGCAATCTGAACGATGATCCCGAGCAGCAGTATTTCGCGGACGCGGTCACCGAGGATTTGACAACCGACCTGTCGCGGATCGCAGGCAGCTTCGTGATCTCACGCAACACCGCGTTCACTTACAAGGACAACCCAGTCGATACAAAGCGGATCGGCGCAGAGCTCGGCGTGCGTTATGTGCTGGAAGGCAGCGTGCGCCGGACAGGGAGCCAGGTCCGCGTCAACGCTCAGTTGATCGACGCCGAGGCGGACGCGCATCTGTGGGCCGAGCGGTTCGTGCGCGACACCGGCGATCTGTTCTCCCTTCAGGACGAGATCACCCGGCGGATCGCGACAACGCTCAACATCGAGCTCGTCAATGCGGAAGCTGCCCGATCAGTCGAGCGTCCCGAACCGCTGGACTACATTCTGCGGGGCCGCGCCGCGACCAACGCCTCGCCATCGCGCGAAAGCCGCATCAAGGCGATTGAACTGTTCGAGCGGGCGTTGGCGCTCGATCCGCACTCTGTGGCGGCGCGATGCTATCTGGCGACGGCGCTCTCGGCGCAAGTCCTCGATAATTTCACTGATTCGGCGGCGGCCGCTATCGAGCGCGCGGAACTCTTGGCCGGCCAAGCCTTGACGACATGGCCTCGCAGCCCGCTCGCGCATTACGCCAAGGGCCAAGTATTGCGCGCGCAGCGGCGGCACAACGAAGCCATTTTGGAATACGAGATTGCTCTCACGTTCGATCGCAACTGGGTGCGCGCCTTGCACGCTCTCGGCCAGAGCAAGCTTTTCGCCGGGCCCATCGAGGACGTAATCCCGCTCATGGAGCAAGCCCTTCGCCTCAGTCCCTGCGACCCAGTGGTCGGCATGTTCTATTTCCAGATTGGGCGCGTGCATCTGCTGCAGTCGCGCACCGACGAGGCGGTCATCTGGCTCGAAAAGGCGGTCAGTGCCATGCCTGCACACCCGGCGGTTCGGGCCTTTCTCGCCGCCACCTATGGGCTCAACGACGGGACCAAACGCGCCGCCGCCGAACTGGCCGAAGCCCGTAGGTTGAGCGGTGACGATCGTTATTCGAGTATCGCCCGCTTGCGGTCCTTCAATTCCGGAGCGCCGAAGGTTCGCGCCTTGCACGAAGCCACATATTACGCCGGTCTTCGCAGCGCCGGTATGCCAGAAGATTAAGCACTCGGCTGTGCACGAATTTCTCGTTTTCGGCCAAGCGTAGCGTAGAAAGGATCGAACCGCGGGTTCCAGTGCGGCCCCGCCGGATGGCAGGAATCGGCGCTTCTTCCCCGTTGCCATGCGTCCCAACGACGGTCGCCTCACCCAAGAACAGCGGTTCTTGAACCTTGGCGGCCGGCCTTCCCTTCAAGCCACGCGAGGCGTCTTACGGCCCACCCTTTCGCCGATGCCGATGGCGGATTAGGCTTTGCCGATCCGCCCTGCGGGCGCACCATCGGCTACAGCGGTGCATGCTGAGAAGGAAGTTGCGGAATGAAGACGAATGCGAAGGGGAAGCCGGTCTGCGTCGTGATCGGCGCCACCTCGAAGTGGCAGGCCGAGGGCCGCAACACGCTGTTGGCGCATGGGCGCCCGGTCGACGACAGCGATGTCGAAATCGGTATCCGCTGGGGGGTCGGCGGCGCGGTGGCGCAGAAATTCGCGCAGGAAGGCTTCTTTACGGTCCTGACGACGCGCAACGAGGCCAATGCCACGCGCCTCGCGGCGGCGATCCGCGAGCAGGGCGGCGAGTGCATGATCGTCGAACTCGATCTCGTGTCGCAGCAATCGATAGCGAGCGCCTTCGCCAAGATCCGCCAGGAGGCAGGCGACCCGGATGTGCTGATCTACAATGCCGGCTACCTCGAAGGCCGCGACCTGCCGCCCGACAAGGAATTGCTCGAATATGTCCCTGTCGAGATGCTCGACACCGGGCTGCACATTTCCGCGCGCGGGCCCTTTCTCGTCGCCCAGGAGGTGCTGCCGGCGATGCGCGAGAAGGGCGCGGGGTCGTTTTTCTTCTCGAACAATTCATCCTCGCTGCGCGGCAAGAAGCGGATGACCGGGCAGTCCTTGTATTACCCGCGGGTCTTGATGCGCACCCTGGCGCAGGTCTTGACCGAGGATTATTCCGAGCACGGCGTCCATGTCGCCAACATCGTCATCGACGGCTCGATCGACTCGCCGGGCAGCCGCGCCCTGCCGCGCAACCAGAACCGCCGCGACCTGGTGATCAACCCGATCAAGATCGCGGAGGCCTACTATTACCTGCACACCCAGGATAAATCGTGCTGGACCCATGAATTGCAGCTGACGCCCTACGGGTCGAAGCCGAGCTATTGACCGTCATTCAAATTCCCCCGTCGCCCCCGCGAAAGCGGGGGCCCAGGGGCCGACGGCACAGCGTTTGTCCTGGGTTCCCGCTTTCGCGGGAATGACGACAGCAAGGAGTTTTGCCATGGCCGTAACGCCCGCATCGCCCGGCTGCCTCGCCGGCATCCGCGTCCTCGACCTGACGCAATTCGAGGCCGGCACGACGTGCACCGAGGCCTTGGCCTGGATGGGCGCCGACATCGCCAAGGTCGAGCCGCCGCGCGGCGAAGCCGGCCGCACCGGGTTTGGCGATGCGTTCTATTTCATGATGTACAACGCCAACAAGCGCTCGCTGACCGTCAACCTGAAGGACGAGCGCGGCCTCGCGCTGGTCAAGGAGATGGTCAAGAAGGCCGACGTCTTTACCGAGAATTTCGCGCCCGGTGCGGTCGAGCGACTGGGGCTCGGCTACGATGTCGTCAGCGCGATCAACCCCGCGATCATCTATGCCCAGGTCAAGGGCTTCGGCGCGGGCAGCCCCTATGAGAAGGGCCTGTCGTTCGACCCGATCGCCCAGGCCGCCGGCGGCGCGATGAGCATCACCGGCGAAAAGGACGGCAAGCCCATCAAGCCCGGCCCGACGATCGGCGACACCGGCACCGGGATGCTGATGGCGTTCTCGATCGTCAGCGCATTGTTCGACCGGGCGCGCACCGGCAAGGGGCGGCGACTCCAGGTCGCGATGCAGGATTCGGTCATGCATTACAGCCGCGGCATGTTCATCACCCACGCCCGTACCGGCAAGGCCGCGCCGCGGCGGCCGGCCAGCAACAACCCGCCGAGCGGGACCTACCCGTGCAAGCCCGGCGGCCCCAACGATTACGTCTTCCTGATGACCAGCCGGGCCAACCCCGAGCATTGGCCGCGCCTTTTGAAGCTCGTCGGGCGCGAGGACCTGATCGGCGACCCGCGCTACGACACCGCCGACGCCCGCCTCAAATGCGAAGCGGAAATCGACGAGATCGTCACCTCGTGGACAATGCAGCGCACCAAGCACGAAGCGATGGCGCAATTGAGCGGGGTCGGCGTCCCGGCCGGCGCGGTTCTCGACTCGGAGGACCTGACGAGCGAACCGAGCTTCCGCGAGCGCGGCATCCTGCAGGAGATGACGCACGGCGAACGGAAGATGACGATGCCGACCTGGCCGGTGCGCTTCGACGGCGTGCCGACGCAGGTCAAATCGGCGCCGCTCCTCGGCGAGCACACCGCGGAGGTCCTCGCCGACTGGCTCGGCCTCGACCAGGACGCGGTCGCGGCGTTGCGCGCCGACGGCATCGTCTGAGGCGCGCGCCCTTCAGCGCGGCGGCGCGAGCGGATCGAAGCCGGCGTCGGGCGGCTGCAATTCGCTTTCGCTGAAGCCCATCGCCGCGAGGAAGGCGGCGCGCACGTCGGCCGGCTGCCCGGTCTGGAAGATGTAGCCCTGCAGATTGCGCCGGCTGAACGGGTCGCGCAGCAGTTGGTCGCGGCCGAAACCCTCGATGAAGTTGCGGCGCTCGGCCACCGGTAATTCGATCGCCCGGTTGGCTTCGGGATCGCGCACCACCGCCTTCGGGTCGCCTCCGGCCTTGACGCGCTCGATGTCGTCGAGAAAGCGGCGGCGGATCATCACGATGCCGCGGTCGCTCGGCGCCAGATACTCCTGCGACCGGTCGGCGATGCGCCCCTGCCCGACCCAGGTGACGAAATCCTGGTTCATCACATGGCTGGTGATCCAGCGCCCGGTCCCCGGATCGGCGATCGGCCCGGCCCAGGTCGGGATCGAGTTTTGCTCATAGGGCTCGCGCTCGTGCGGCACCCGGCTGAAGTGCCACATCACCGAGAGCGTGTTCTCGTCGTCGACCGGCACCCGGAATTCGACATGGTTGCCGGTGAAGAGGCCGCACGGCCACAGGCACACCCGCCCGACCGTCCACAGCCGGTCCTCGGCGCTGGTGTCGGTGCGGATGCGCTTATACTGGAAGCCGTACTCGAACTCGCTGAAATCGACCTTGACGTGCTGCGGCGTATAGGGGCCGGTGGCGCCGGCGAGGCGAACGCTCCAGTTGGAATGGGTCCACTCGAAATGCACCGGATCGATCGAATTCTCCTGGCACTGAAACCAGTTGCACGGGATCTCGGCCTTGACGATCTGGCGGAAGCCGTTTTTCCAGGTGAAGAACTCCCAGTCCGGCACCAAGGGGCGGGGCTCCGGGCCGAGATAGGCCCAGATGAGCCCGCCGCGCTCCTCGACCGGGTAGGCCTTGATGCGGATTTCGTCCTTGAGGCGGCGCTCGGGGTGCGCGACATCCTCGTAGGGCTGCGCCAGGCACGCGCCATCGGAATCGTAGAGCCAGCCGTGGTAGTTGCAGCGCAGCCCGCAGGCTTCGACGTAGCCGTAGCTGAGATCGGCGCGGCGATGCCGGCAATGGCGGTCGAGGAGGCCCAATTTGCCGCCGAGATCCTTGTAGAGGACGAGGTTTTCGCCCAGGAGGCGCACCGGCAGGGCGCCCGGCCGGTCGAGCTCGCTCAGCCCGGCGATCGGCCACCAATAGCGCCGCAACAATTCGCCCATCGGCGTGCCGGCGCCGGTCTCGCTCAGCACCTCCCAGCGGTTGCCCGCCGGTTGCGCGGATTTCTTCGCCATCGTGCGCCGCCACCCCCGAGTTGCCACCGCCGCCGATGATATACCGCTCGGGCGCCGCGCGCACCGGCCGCCGATGATGCGTCGGGATCGCCCAAACCTCCCCTCCCCCGCAAGCGGGGGAGGGTTAGGGAGGGGGAGAGCGGGCCAGAACATGCTTTCCACAATTTCCGTCCATCCCGGCGCAGGCCGGGACCCATGGAACAATCGTCGCGATGGTCGACAAATGGGTCCCGGCCTGCGCCGGGATGGACGGAAATGGGGTGATCGAGCGGAAAAACCTCGCAATCGCGGCGCCTGGCGCTATCGCGGGGTGGCGGTTTCGCGTTGCAGCATCTGGCGGTAGCGCGCCACCTCGGGGTCGAGGAGGATGCTCGGCTCCCCCGGTGAGGGCGTTACCAGGCACCAGGCGTGCCACTGCATCAAGGAGTCGCGGGCCGGGTCCGGCCGCTGCCCGTCGGCGTAATAGAGCAACGCCATCCGAACGAGCTCGCGGATGAAGCCGCCGGCCTCGGCGCCGCCCGGTGCCGTTTCCCACAACTCGGAGGGCGGCTCGGCCGGGCTCTCGGGCGCGCAATCCACCTCGGCGGCGCGCCCGCCGCCGCCCGGCATCGCGGCGAGTTCGGCGGCGGCTTCCTC
This sequence comes from Allostellaceae bacterium, assembly GCA_035309005.1. Classification (GTDB taxonomy): domain Bacteria; phylum Pseudomonadota; class Alphaproteobacteria; order ATCC43930; family CGMCC-115725; genus DATARH01. The sequence continues at coordinate 7,011 of DATGFP010000049.1, forward strand.
GATCGGCCGCAGCGCGGCGACCTGCGCCGGATCGACGCCGCGCGCCACCAGCATGTCCCGCAGCTTGCCGCCGAGCGCGACGCGCGCCCGCAACGCCTCGCGCCGGAGCTCCTGTGCGTCCACGGGCTGCATCAGGCCGGCGCGCAGCCGCTTCAGGCGCCTGTCAAGTGCCGGGCGCATGCACCAGCCGCCCGACCTCCCAGGGCGCCTCGCGCTGGACCTGCTCGAGTTCCTCGATGCGGCGCTCGAAATCGCCGGCCGCGACGGCCCGCATGTAGGTTTCGAGGAGTTGCGAGAATTCGCCGGCCTCCCCCGGGGTCAACGCGCCGGCCGCCGCCGCCGCGGTCAGCGCCGCCATCGCCGGCGCGAGGTCGGCGGCGCTGCGCAAGGGCGGCAGATCGACGTGCAGCGGCCGCTCGCGCAGCGGCGCAATCAGCCGGTCGAGGCACAGCCGCATCGCCACGGCGTCGCCGTCGAGCGCCATATCCACCAGCTTGTGCGCCAGCGCCGCCGCTTCGCCAATCAGAAATTTCTCGATCAGCAACGTCGCCTGGTTGCGCGATCCCGGCGGCCGACCCGCCGGATTGCCCGATTGCCCCTTGGCGAACGGCCGGCCACGACCGCGCCTTTTTTGCTGCTTCTGCAGCGGATTTACAGCCATCAACTTGGTCTCCCATCGCTGGCGCGGTCCCCCGGGTGATGCCCCGGGGGCCGCCGCTAATGGGATCAGCATGCAATATAATTATGGCAATTTTAGCGTTGCCGTTGCTCAAACCACGCCAAAAATCAGCGGGCGCCCACCCTGGCCGGCACCGGGCGCAGCAGCGCGGCGTCCAATTCCTCGATCGTGCGGCCTCGCGTCTCGATGCCGACGAAGAGGAAACCGATGACGGCGAGCAGATACCAGCCGGCGAAGTAATTGAAGGCCGGCACGATCGCCTCCAGCGTCGCCTTCGGCGCGACGTAATTCGACGCGCCGGCGATCACCGCCAGCCCGGCCGGGCCGATGAACTTGGCGATGTTCGAGCAGCCGTAGACGAGGCCAAAGCCGCTGGCCCGCAGCTTCGCCGGCCACAGTTCCGCCATGTACGGGAAGACCACCGAGAAACTGGCGTTGGAGAAGAAGCTCGCGACCATCAGCAGTATGAAAAACGCCGACGCGGTGCCAATGAGGACGTCGCTCAGCTGGCCGGCGAGCATCGTCGCGACGCCGGCCGCGACCGATAGCAGGAACCCGGCCCAGCGGCGCCCCAGCGCATCCGACAGCCAGGCGCCCAGCGCGCGTCCGGGGATGCCGATGAGGGCAATCCACACCGAGAGGTAAGCCGCCTGCGCCGGCGTCACCTTCAGCACCAGCACCAATAGCGTCGCGCCCCACAGCGCGATGCCGACCGCGCCCGTCGAACTGAGGCCGCACATGATCGCCGCGGCGATGCTGCGCGGGTATTTGAAGAGTTCGAGCCACGAGACGTGCTGCGGCGCCGGGAGCGTCGTCGGCAATTCGATCGCGCTGGGATCGACCTTGAGGGCCCAGGCGAGCGAGCGCCGCGCCTCCTCGAAGCGCCCCTGGCTGAACAGCCAGCGCGGCGATTCCGGGACCCAGAGGCGAATGACGAAGGCGAACGCCGCCGGCACCAGGCCGATCGCGAAGAGGCCGCGCCAGCCGATCGTCGCGCCGAGCGAGGCGCTCAGCAACGCGGCCAGCAGGGGCCCGAGCGGCAATAGGCCGATCGAGAGGCCGCTGACCCAGCCGCGCTTGGAGGCCGGCACGAACTCCTGCAGCAGCGGCAGATCAACGGCGGCGAGGCCGCCCACCCCGAGCCCGACGATGAAGCGCATCGCGGCGATGAAGATCCAGCCGTTTTCCGGCGCCAGCGCCATCACGCCGGTGGCGAGGGAGAGCGTCAGGATCATCATCATGAACACGGTGCGGCGGCCGATCTTGTCGCCCAGCCAGCCAAAGAAGATGCCGCCCGGTATCGCCGCGATGCCCGAAGCAAACAGGATCGCGCCCGATTGCCCGAACGTCAGATGCCAATCCTTGACGAAGAACGCCAAGACAAAGCCGATCAAGGCAAAATCAAAGAAATCGATAACAATGGAAAACAGGCACGCCGAGAAAATTTTCCATTGATTGATAGTCAACGACTTCTGCTGCTCGAGCACCTCAAGCATGGCACCCTCCTGTTCATGTCGGCTCCCCGGCCGCATTCGAGGCGGCGATGCGGGGTGGCCTTGTCGTTATGCCCGCCACGGTAACCCACTCGGCCGGCGATGGCAATTCGTCCAGGCTGAGCGGTGCGCCGAAAGGGCAGCCGCGCCTAGACTGACGGATATACGCCAACACCTGGTGCCCTTTCGTCATGCCCGCGAAAGCGGGACCTTTGCATAAGTGACGGATCATGATTCACTTGGCCAGGGGCATGGTTGGGGGTGGTGATGCGGCGCGAGAGCAAGCCGGCGAGTTTTGCCGAAGCATTGGTGGTGGGCGGCGGCAACCGGCGGCTGGAGGCG